>CAXBFD010000001.1:0-228522 GCA_963974925.1 uncultured bacterium
GTTCTGTATGAAACCTATGGAGTGAACGATTTATGTTGCAGCTTTCGTTGAAGGTCATTGGCGGTCGTCATGACGGAAAACTCATTCCGATCAAAAGCAAAAAATTCTTAATCGGCCGGGAAGAAGATTGCCATCTGCGTCCCAATAGCGACATGGTCAGTCGGCATCATTGTGTTTTCACCGTTGATGAATACAGCGTTCGTTTACGCGATTTCGGCAGTACGAATGGCACACTGGTGAACGGAAAACGAATCCGGGGTGAAGTTCAACTGTCGCATGCAGACACGATTCAGGTTGGTAAGCTCGACTTCGAAATTCTGATGTCTCATACCGTGGATGCAGAAAAGAAACAGACGAATCCGGAGGCAGCCACCAGCGCGACTCCCCCCGCCGAAGAGATTCTGACGGGATCAGATACCGTGTTTGACATTCCCGTTCATCCGCCTGAAGGCGCACCGACCACTGCGCCAACAACACCTGCGGCTGCAGAAGTCTACGAAGGGGATACTCAGATCCTGTCTGCGGAACAGCAGCGGCAAGCTCAGCTGGCTTACGAACAGGCCCTGCAGCAACAGGCCGCCGGTTATCCCCCTCAGCAGTATGCTTATCCACCACAACCATACCCGTACCCCATGCCGCCACAATATTATCCGCAACAAGGCTATCCTCAACAGCCGATGCCAGCATATCCCCAGCAGTACCAGATGCCGCCACAGGGTTATCCTCAGCAGCCTCCTCAGCAGGAAAGTGAACAGAGCAGCGGATCCTCGGTTCCAGAGTTGCCGCCGGTCACGCTCCCGCCGCCAGAGTCTACTGGCCTTAAAAACAAGCAGTAAGCATCACTAAACTGACCAGGGGCGTCCGCTCCGTCAGCTTGAATTCAGACTGCATTCTGTACCAGCGCATCAGATGGCACGCGGAATGCGGATGGACTGTCGACGACGGGCTCAAATCCTGATATTGCCCCCTTCATTCTCAAGAGTTCCCATTGCTTTTCTGATTTACGTTTGCGAGAATCGTAGCAGGAAAACTGGGAACGTGAGGTTCGGTCTGTCGTCATCCCCAGCCACCAACTGCTCAGCTTTCCCTTAGAAATTCAATTTAATTTCACAAACCGCGCTGCAAGCACAGAGGGAGATTCTTTAAGTGAATGATTCAGCCACCGCCAGCAATGATGTCCAGCGACGCTATCGAGAGTTTCTCGACCTGCTGCCTCTGACTTTGGCACTCGCAGGCTTGCCTACCAGTGACCACGGAAAATATTACACGGAAGAGCAACTCGAAGCCCGGGCCTATACCGTCAAACACGCTTTCAAACAGACTCGTACTCTCGTACGAGAATGTATCCAAAAGCAATAACGCACCGCTTCGCGAAGTGATTGATCTGTGTAGATTGACGCGGTCAGGCTCATCACCGTCTGTCCTATCAACGGATAATGCCCCCACCGATCTTCTTCATCGTCCCTTCGGACTGGGAATCACCGCTTAGACGACGGAATGGTGACTCACAACGCGCCCCAGTGAAAATCCCTGAGCGACACATTCTGCTTTCCGTTTCACAGACTGCCCTTATTCTATCTAAGTAACCTGAGAATCAAATCTTATCAAAAACCATCTCCTCAAGAATCGTTGTTCTCGACGGATGGGCCAGACTTTGTCTTACCCTGCCGAAACAAGTGCTCATACGACCACAACCAGGAGACATCCGGAATTTTCGCCAGCCCTTTGAAACTTCAGCGCGAATAAATTGGTATATTTAATTGAATGGCCTGAGGTTTTGATTCAAAATTCTGTCTTGATAAACGCCGTCTCGATAGCAGTCCGATAGTTTCGCCTGCAATCGATGGCTGCAAAAAATGATGAAAACGGGATTACTCCGTGAATGAAGACGATGCGGCGCAAGTCCGAAATTGCCTGGATGGTAATACGGAGGAGATGCGCGCATTTGTAGCACGATTTCAAAGTTCGATTTTTGGACTCTGTTACCGGATGCTGGGGCATCGACAAGACGCCGAGGATGTGGCACAGGAAGTCTTTGTTCGCGCCTTTCGCAGCCTTCATCAATGGGATCCCACCCGAACATTAAAACCCTGGTTATTGACCATCGCCGCCAATCGATGCAGAACGTTTCTGAGCAAACGGTCGAAACGCCCCGTTTCCGCAGAGTTCGTCTCCGAACTGGCGGTTTGTCAATCGCCAGAACAATTACAGGACCTGAGTGAAGAACTTCAGAAAGCCATCAATCTGTTACGTGAAGATCATCGAACGTGTTTTATTTTATTTCATCAGGAAAATATGAGTTGTCAGGAAATCGGCGCGATTCTGGAGAGGCCGGAAGGCACGATCAAGACGTGGCTGCACCGATCCAGACAGGAATTAGCGTCAACTTTAAGACAACGTGGAATTGTACCAGAGGTCAGACATGAATCTCGCTGAATATCAAACCGCACTGGAACGCATGATCGAAACACATAATTCCGGTCAGCGTTCCAGACTGGAAAACCTGGCAACAAAATCGCCCGAGCATCAGGCAGCCTGGGAAGATTTTCTGATTGTGGAATATACGTTACCTGCCTGGAAACAGGATCTACCTGAAGTTGATCTGGTCGAGGCTGTCATGTCTCAACTTACTGAATCGCCAGATTCCACCCTGGGACAGATGCGCCCCGGCGGTGAATCATCCGCACAAACTGCCCCGCCGCGTTCCTCTGCCCGCTGGTTTTATGCCAGTATGCTTACGGTCGCTGCGTTACTGATTTTTGTTTCCCTGAAAACCTCGTTGGACCGTTCCACACAGGTGCCTCCCCAGACGATTGTCGTCAATACAACGGTCATTCCGGATTCCCCCGCGATTTCAGCAGAAAAAACCACTTCGAACAATAAATTTAACCAGTTACTGCGGAACGCAGGTGCGGCTTCCTGGGGACTGGCGCAAAGCACCGCCGGCGCCATGACGGAAGCAGTAAGCCTGGTTCCGGTGACACATCAGACTCTCAAAACAGCCGACACCCAGCCTGCGGAATCAAACTGGGTAGATGATATTAACCATGAGATGCAGCCACTGAAAGAACAGATCAGTCACGCCTGGAATTTTATTATTCATTCCGTTCCTGAAGAATCAACCCGAATTTAAAACCGGTTCGTGCCTGACTTAGATAAATTTTCCTGTTACACATATTAGAACTGCCGGGAGTGCACCAGGTATGGAGCCTATGAAACGACATCCTGTGAAACGACGCCTGATTGTGAATCAACCAACATTCCGCTCATTCGTTCTGGTATCTGCGATCCTTTCCGCCGCCTGCGCTTCACCTGCAGTTGCTGCAGCCCCGCTCAGCCAACTGGTTGATGAGAACGTCGGCGTTTATCTCGAAGCCTCCGATTTGAACGGGCATTTGAAACAGTTCCTGGTTTCCCCTGTCGTCAGTCGGTTTCAGCAGACGCACGTGTTTCAGTCATGGCTGGAGAGCCAGGATGTCAAAAACCTCAAGCAGGGACTGCGCGATATTGAATCAGTAACGGAACAACCACTGCTGCCTCTGCTCAACAGTATCTTTGGAGAATCGGTGGGGCTGGCAATTTTTAATAATGGCCCGAATCAAAATCCTTCCCTGCTCCTCCTGACCAACGTCAAAGACGCCAGGACGACCAGAAGTCTGTTTGAAAACTGGTTTGAAAAAACGGGAGTGCAGGTGACTCCTTCCTCCTATCAGGATGTCCCCTGTTTCATCGCCAGTCATCCGGCAGCTGCGTCTGAAAAGTCATCGCCAAAGGTTTATTACGCTTTCCTTGAACAGACGCTGATCGTCACAGAAAATGAACAGCTCCTGCAGTCCACCATCAATCTGTATGCGAAACAGTATCTCCAGAAACAACCCCGCGAAAATCAAACGAGCCTGTTCAATCTGAAAATGTACCAACGCGCTCAAGCGGTGCTGTCGCCGAATGTGACGGGCTCGCTCTTCCTGAATCCGCGTATCTGGGATGAGCACATGAAACCGCCGAAAAATGAAATCGAAAAAGGCGTGGTCAACTGGTGGAATAAAACTGGCGGCCTGATTGTCGGACTCCATCTTAAAAACACGGTGGCGCTGGAAACGGTCATTCTGTTTAATTCAGAAGAAATCAGTCTTCCGTTACTGGATGTCTTGCAGATTCCGGCTGAGTTTCCGGATAAATACACGCTGATTCCTAAACAGGCGCTGGCAGTCATCACCGGGCAGCTCAACGTACATTTACTGGCACGAAAAGCGGTCGATTTTTATGCTGAGAAGAATCCTGAAAAATGGCAGAAAATACACGCCGTTGCCGTGGGCCTGTCAGGCGGGCTCGATCCAGTCTCAGAAATCGCCAAAGCGCTGGGGCCCCAGTTTCTGTTTTATTCGGTTCCTCGCAAAGAGCTTTCGTTTGACGCGATTTCCTTCGACGGTCTCATTGCATTACAGCTTTCCCCCCCCGGGCAGCCGGCAGAGGGCGCAAGCAAATCAGCTTATCAGACCAGCCTCGAAAATATTGTCAACTTTTTGATGAACAGCATGCTCAGCCATCATAATTCCGAACCCAAACACGTTGACCATCCGTCCGTTTTGAAGATCGAAAATCATGACCTGTATCAGATGCGGTGGATCGAGAATATCGGGCCTTATCAACCCGCTTACGGGATCAATGAGCAGCAGATTGTTTTTGCCAGTTCGCCTGAACTGGTGAGAGAATTCTTTACTCTGAAATCCGAAGAGAGTCTCGCCGCGCTCCCCCTGTTCCAGACATGGAAAGAAACCTTTTTCCAGGAAGAAAAACAACTTTGTTTCCTCAATATATCCTCGATCAGAGCATTCATCGAGCAGAATTCGGAGTTTCTGGCTCAGCAACTTGCGAAAGGACAAGGCGGCGATCTTGAGAAAGGAAAAAACAAGCTTTCCGGATTAAAGAGCCTGCTGCAATCGTTCGATGGACTTTTCTTTGCAGCCGGTCTTCAGAAGGACCAGGTGCGGATTATCATGGGCCTGGGTTCACTCGCCCCCGCCAACTGACAATCCTCAATTATGTACAGAATTCTGAACATAGACGCTCAATCCGCACCCGATAATCGGAATAATCGGGACAACTACTCAATCGGCAATGTCTGTCACACTTATCAGTGTTAATTATTTTAAACAGACTACTCAATCCCGTTTTTTGTGGGAATACTAATAGAGTAGGTTAGCTCCTCATTCTTTCCCGGGCCAGAATTATTTTGGTTTCAGGGATCGATTTTTCACAAAAGGATTGTGAACAGGAAATCGGATACTCAGAGATAAGAATCGCAAACCAATCTTTTGATCTCAGTTTCAGATTGGTTTTTTATCACTGTTCATTCACAGGTAACTTAATTCAGGCAAAATTATCCCCCTCTGAAAAGGCTTAAATTAAACATGGTAAAACAGCTTGATCCCCCGACAGAATTAGTCGTTGATCGTCGTCGCGTCAGTAGAAGAGATACTTCCAGCAAAGAAACAATTCATGTAAAGCACAAAGTTGTTGATGAGCGAAAGGTAGAACGCCGTCGACAGATTGACCCCACAACGTGCGAACGCGACTACAGCGATCATGAAATCGATTTCATGAAAGCCATGGACGATTATAAAAGACGCAGCGGACGGCAGTTCCCCACCTGGAGCGAAGTGCTGGAAGTTTTACACAGCATGGGATATCGTAAAGTCGCAGAACCGACCGAGATCTCACTTTAGAGCGCGTCCCATTTAACCCTGGAGGCGCTCCAGTAAACCTGGACATCGTCTAGAGCATCACTTCTCAGAAGTTTTGTTTAAGAATAAGAAGCGAGACGCAGTTCCCCCCGCGTCTCGCTTTTTTTATTGCGCCGGATCCCGTCCAATAATGACTAAGGTCAAATCATCATATTGCTCATTCTGCCCCACAAATTTTTTGACAGCGTTTAAAATCCGCGAACCCAGTTCGCTGGAACCCGCCTTTGATTCGCAAATGGCGGTTTTCAGTCGCTCCATCCCAAACTGTTCGCGCTCTGTGTTCATCGCCTCAGTCACACCGTCTGTAAACAGAATCAATCGTTCGCCAGGTTTTAACCAATGCTGAATGGTTTTGTATTCATAATCGTCCACAACTCCCAGTGGCACACTCGGATGCGCTGCCGTCAGTTCCCGGATCGTGCCATTTGCCTCAAACAGTAAGGGCACCAGATGACCGGCGTTGACAAAAGAAACCAGATCCTGCCTGAGATCAATCTGCCCCAGGATAAACGTGATAAACCGGCCATCGTGGGCTGACTCGTCAATATGGTGATTGATCCGGTGTACGGCATCAGTCACATCGGTCACAAATTCCACCGTGCTGCGAACCGCGCTGCACACCCTCGACATGACCAGTGAAGCCGGGACTCCCTTGCCGGCTACATCCCCCAGAGCAAACCAGATCAGGCTGTCTTCAGTCTGAATAAAATCGTAGTAATCGCCGCCTACTGCACGGGCTGCCTCGTAAGACACAAAAAATTCATAGCCTGCAATCTGCGGTATTGTTTCCGGCAACAGCCCGCGCTGCACACGGGCGGCGATCTCCATTTCATTATCGTAGCGCTGTTTTTCCACGTGTGAAATCATCAAACGGGCACTCTCGTACGAAAGTGCCGTCTGTCCTGCGATGACCATTAAGAGTTCCAGATCGTCGTCCGAAAACATCTGGCCGGCGACTTGCGTGTCCAGATTGATAATGCCGATCACGCTGCCGTCCAGCCCCAGCATGGGCGCACATAAAATAGATCGAATCGTCAGCGTCGACACTGATTCACTTTGTACAAACCGTTCATCATTGGCAGCATCTGCAGAAAGTACGCCTGTTTTATTATCCGTCACGGCTTTGAGAACCGTGCGGCTGAGTTGCAGTGCTTCGTGATCATTGTCACGTCGATGCCGAACCGCTTTGGGGAAAAAACGCAGGTTCTCCCGATCACGTAATAAAATACAGCCCCGGTCCGCCGCGGGAAAAATATGAAACAGACCTTCCAGAACTTTCTCGGCCATGGAATCCAGATCAGAGGCGGAAGCAATCGTACGGCTGATTTCCAGAATCGCCTTTAATTTGATTTCCGGCTTGATCTGATACTGATTAAGATCACTGATCGTTCCCGACTCTCTCAGAATAGTCGACTTATCAACAGACGGCTTTTTGACAGACACGTTTTTCAGAGACGGAATCAATCCATAAGAAGTCAGCAGACCTTCATGCTGGCTGTTTTCATATTCGGCATCGCTGGAAAATTCCAGCAGAAAAGGTCCGATCGAAATTTGATCGCCCGACTGCAATACCACCGGGTCTTTGACAAGTCTGTTATTAACAAACGTCCCATTGCCGCTGCCGAGGTCTTCGAGTGAATACTGATCGTCCAGGCCAGCGGTGATCCGTGCATGGTAGCGGGAAACCGTATTTGATTTGAGGCAGACCTCACAATCCGGGTGCCGCCCGAGCGTCACCTGCTGCCTCTTGATTTCCAGCCTGGAAGAATCGCCGTTATTTTGTAAAAAAAGGCTGGCAGACATGGTAAGGCTATCAGGTTGGTTGTTTTGAAAACAGTATTCTTCAGGAAACACGCCCGAATGTCATTATGGTAATATCATCATTCTGAGGACGACCATTCGCGTGCCGTCGGACATCTGCCAATAATGCCTGCCCCAATTCGGCTGCGTTTTTTTCACGGTTGTTTTTGAGAAATTCGCGCATGCGATCCAGCGTATACAATTCCCCCTCGGGATTCATCGCTTCATCAACACCATCGGTAAACAGAACCACAATTTCACCCGGTGCCAGATCGCGTTCCACAACTTCGTAGGGGAATCCTTCCATCACACCGATCGGCATACCGATACTCTCTTCCGGAAATTCATCCAGTGTGCCATCGGGTTTGAGGATCATCGGAGACATATGCCCTGCATTGACCAGTGAGAGATGATTCTGTTTCGTATCCAGTATGACGAGTACATACGTCACGAACCGCCCCTCGACCGCACTGTCGCACATGTGATCGTTGATGGCATCAACAGCCGGGCCAGCCTCATGCACGAACCGCATCGTATTCTGAACGCAGCTGGAGATGCGGGCCATGATCATCGCACCGGGAACCCCCTTGCCGGCCACATCGCCGAACGAAAGACCAATCTTTTCATCGGGCAGCTCGAAAATGTCGTAATAGTCGCCTCCAACCGCTTGAGCCGAATCATACGAGGCAAAAAATTCATACCCTTCCACATCCGGAACAGAACTGGGCAGTAATCCCTGCTGCACACTGCGGGCAATGTCCATCTCATTGTCCTGCTTCTGCTTCGCCATATAGGAAGTCATCAGTCGCGCACTTTCGTACGAAAGTGCGGCCTGACCGGCAACGGACATCAACAGATCCAGATCCTCTTCCTGAAACTGCTTCAGCGGATTCTGAGTATCAATGTTAATAATGCCGATCGGTTCTTCGGAGAGCCCCAGCATCGGCACACACATCATCGAGCGAATTGACAAATTGGAAATCGATTCACTGGCGTCGAATTGCGAGTCGCTTGCCGCATCGGCAGAAAGAATGCCGGTCTTTTCCTCAAGCACTTTCTTCACAATCGTACGGCTCAGTTTTACGGTCGCGTCTTCCCCGGCGCGGCGGTGCTTAAACGCACGGGGCACCATTTCACCAGATGTTTCATCTTTGAGTAAAATACAACCCCTGTCCGCTGCGGGAAAAATATTGAACAGTGAGGTCAGAATCTGAGGCAACAGTTTTTCAAGATCGACCGTCCCGGCGAGACTGCGACCGATTTCAATCACCGCTTTCAGTTTGGCTTCAGGACGCACATCCAGACCACCAAAACCTCCCACGCCGGAAATCGCTCCCATGATCGTTGCTGACGAATCACCATCTTCGTCAGACGAATACCCGATATCAAACGTCGCCCCCAACCCTGAAACGGCTGAACCCGATTTCGATGGTTGCCCCTGGTCGGAATCGAAGCGAAACAGAATCGGCCCGACTTTCAAACGATCTTCATGTGCCAGCAGGGTGCGGCCCTCAATTTTTTTACCGTTAAGAAATGTTCCGTTTCCACTGCCCAGATCTTCTACATAATATTTTTCGCCTTCTCCAACTACCTGCGCATGGCGGCGGGAAACCATATTCGAATCGAGCTGGACCTGGCAATCCGGATGCCGACCAATGACGGTCTCCTCGCTGGAAAGAGAATATGAGACTGCTTGACCAGCTTGCAGCATGACCAGAGTAGCCATATACGAAGCCCCTGTTATGAAACTATGATGATATGATGAAAACGAGATATGAATGCCATTTTAGAGCGATTGCGCCCCTGATGCAATCGCTTCCCGTGATCGAGTGTCTCGATTAACAGCCAAAAATGGTCTCTACATTGCCGCGGAGAACCAGTTTCCCAAGCTCAATCGCACGTTGTTCAGACCAATTACGGCTGATTACGAAATCACTGGCCAGAACACTGGCCAGAACTCGACGGTACATGCGGAACTTGGGTAATGCAAATTCCAACTTGTACATATCGCTGTAATAGCCAATCTGTTTTGTTTTGGGCACTGCTTCCAGACGGCTTTTGCAGTCGAAATTGATAAAGGCTGGCGTATTCGAGTACCACCAGTGCCCGTTTATGACCACATTCGGAAAGATCCAGCTGTAACTGACCAGTTCCTGATTACTGGTGCTCGTCAACACGGAAACGGGAAACGTCACATTCGGAAAAGCGTTGAACAGTTCCTTGTATTGAATCAGCGACGTGCGCTTGTCATACAGATCCTGACCCTGATAAACGCCCGCTTCATACACCCGGCGATTGACGCCAATCATCAGATCAAAGGGGAGTTGATGTTCGGCACAGTATTCCGCCAGCGTCCAGAACACAAATTGGCTGACGGTTCGCGCCTCTCCGCAGCTTAATTCATTCCCTGCATAAAGCGATCTGATTACCGAATCCGCTTCACTCACAGAAACAGGAGCGGGAGAAAAATCGGGCGGTAATGAAATCGCACAAGCCCGTGCCCCTCGGGAAGTGAAGTGCATGAATAATTTGCCGATAGCCTGTTTTAACGTGTCGGCACAGCCGACATCCATTTGAGAGGCTTTGGCCAGACGCGTGCGCGTTTCACTTTTCGCCAGGTGAAATACCAGATCGTCAGTCCGCAGGCAGGGAACGTAAAGTTTTGTGTCGAAGCCTTCCAGCGGGTCATCGAAATCGTTGGTCAGAAAGACCTTTTCGAGACCACTCTTCTTTAAAACCTGCTGCTCCCAGTCCGGTTGCGCCATTTTCTCAGCAGCTGTATCATATAGTTTTTCCCAGTTAGCTTCCGTGATGGCTTCGTCCTGGAATCCGAAAAATTCATTGCAGATATCCAGCAGCCAGCTGACCTGAATGGTATTGTCCAGGTCCCCCAGTTGAGTCACCAGCCGCCCGACTTTCTCTTTGGGGCCAATACCCGGCTCTTCAATCAACTCTTTGGCTAATCCCGCCGAGTGCGCCAGTTCGGTGTAATAATGATAGCCCATGATATCTGCCAGTGTCGTAGAAGCGGCGGCATGAGGATTGATATGAGTATGAGGGTCAATCAGAACAAGACTCTCTAATTCCGCGAAAATACGTTTGCTTAGTTGTTCAGACATGGTGCGATGGTTCCTGCTGCTATCAGACATTATTCGAGTATGTATGCGAATATAATCAGTCAGCCGGAACAGTGCAATCAGGTGATGAATTCCCGCAGATCTCATCAAATAAAATGCATAAAAAAGCGACCCTGCGTCAAATGTCGCAGAGTCGCTTTCAGATATTTCAGCACGTCATAGTTGTCAGAACCACTTATTTTGCGGTGTTGGCCTGTTGATTTTGCGGCACTGCCGGTGGATTGAAGCTGTTGAGCAATTTACCGGATTTCGCATCCCAGACTCTCAAAATACCGTCTTCTCCCCCGGCAATCACGATCGCCTCATCCCGGCTACCCGCCACGCTGTAAACGTAGTCGGTAGAACCAGCCAGATTTCGGAAGTTAGAACCATTGGTTGTCAGATGCATGCGAACGGTTTTATCACCGCCACCGCTGACAATATTATCACCCAGTCCCAGGAAGGAAATGGATGTCACCTGCTTCGCATATCCGGCAATCGTCCGAATCTGTTCGCCGGTTTCGATGTTCCAGACTTTAATCACATTGTCCGCACCCGAACTGACAATCGTCGATTCATCTGCTTTCCAGGCAACATCCAGAACGTGATGTGTGTGCCCTTCGAATGACTTCACAAATTTGCCCGTTGCCACCTCGAAGATTTTCACAAACTTATCGGCGGCACCGCTCAGTAATGATTTTCCTGTGGGGGAAAACCGAAGTCCCAGAACCGTGTCGCTATGAGCATTTTCGAACGTACGAACCACTTTCCCTGTCGCGATATCCCACAGCATGATTTCACCACTGCGGGAAGGATCTCCGCCGCCGACAGCCAGTAATTTGCCATCAGGACTGAAATCCAGACAAAGCGCCCGATTGGAAATGGGGGAAGCCCCCACGTTCATCGGATCTTTCGCATCAGCGCCTAATTGAGCAATCAGCGACCAGACTGGTTCAAGACTCTGAATCAATACCGTTTTATCGGCACTGCCTGAAACAACGGTAGTCTTTGATGTATAAGCGACCGAGGAGACCGCTGCCGTATGACCGGATAACGTATCCAGCTCTTTACCCGAAGTCACATCCCAGATGCGTACCATCTGACTATCATCACCGGTCACAACCTGATTGCCATCTTCCGAGAAAGCGACAGCCTTGATCGGCGTCAGGACAGCGGCCTGTTTTTTCGCTTCCTCTAAAGCGGCATCAACCGTTTTGGCAACTTCATCCAGAGCGGTTTTCTCTGTGGTGCGTTCGGTAAGCTGTCCTTTGATTTTGGTCAGAGTCCCTTCAGCTACTTTTACAGAACGCTCGGAAGAGACGACTTTTTTCTCTGCAGCTACTGCTGCCTCTGCCAGTTTTTTCGATTCGGCTTCGGCGTCAGCGACTTTCTTGTCGGCAGCTTTAGTATCCGGCTTGGAAGCAGCCAGCTTAGCTGCCGCATCGACTGCAGCCACGGCTTTGGGTACTCCCTGTTTTGCAGTCTGAACGGCTACAGTTGCCTGCTTTTCTTCATCGACTTTTTTCTGCTTGGCATCTGCCAGTTTTTTCTGAGTGGCGTCAAAGTCCGCCTGTGCTTTCGCGACAGCATCTTTCTTCTTTTGCTCACCCTCTTTATCTGCCGGGTCTGGCTTGATCGCATTTGCGTCATCCAGAGCTTTCTTCGCAGCAGCCACTTCTTTATCAACGGCGGTAATCGCTGCCTGATTCTGCTCGGTCACCTGCTTTAATTTTGCTTCCGCATCGGCGACCGCCTTATCGGCTGCCACCTTTTGTGCATTGGCAGCAGCGACGGCGTCGTCCCCTTTTTTCTTATGATCGGCCAGCAGCTTCGCCAGCTCATCTTTGGCTGTTTGCAGTTTCTTGGCAGACTCGTCTGCTTTTTTCTTTTCTTCAGGTACAGCTTTTTTCGCAGCTTCTAATTCTTCGCCGCGTTTTTTCAATTCCGCTTCGCGATCTTTTACGTTTTTATCAGCCGCTTTCACTGCTGCATCCGCTAAAGCCACTTTTTGTTTTGTTACCGTTTGATTTTCTGTCGCGAGAACCATCTGGCGTTCTTTACTCAGGTCGCCACGGAATTCCTTAAGCATTTTGCCATCACTTAACTGCCAGATTTTCCCGGTCCCATTTACGGAAACCGAAACCAGATTCTTGGCATCAGGGCTGACATCGACATCACTCACAGGGGCACCATGATTGATTGACCGGATTTCTTTTTTCGCATTCAAATCCCAAACCCGCACGGTTCCGTCTTCACTGCCGGAAACCAGTTGTGTTCCGGCAGGCATAACCAGTTTGACCGAGGAAATCGGCTTGGCATGTCCTTTGAGTTCGAACAGTGCGACAGGAATTTCCGGTGCCGTTTCACCTTCTTTCGGAGCGGGAATCGTCAGCGGCCAGACATAAATGATGTTGTTCGCACCGCCGGCGATGACCTGCGTTCCATCTTTACTGACGGTCAGGCTGTTGATGATGGCGGGCGTTTTCATTGTGGAAATCTGTTTTCCGTCAGCGGCATTCCAGACGCGCAAGCTCAGGTCGGCGGAGGAAGTAACCACTTTGGTCTTATCAGGAGTGAATGCCAGTCCTTTGATTTCACCGGCGTGCCCTTTCAAGTCCACTAATTTCTGTCCCTCCGGCAATTTCCAGAGAGACGCAGAATTGTCGGCTGACGCGACTGCCAACACACTACGGTCAGCATTCAGCGTTAAACCGGTGACTGCTGCGGGAAGATCAATCTTACTGGTAACACTGCCCAATGATTTCTTCCAGAGTTTGACGACCCGATATCCGCCGGAAGCCAGCAGGCTCCCATCAGGATTAAAGGCCAGTGAATGTACAAAATCCCGATGAGCGGCTCCCAGCGGATAAAACGGCTTGTCGTCTTTTTGTAATTTGACCAGAGCAGGATCGTTCAATGTTCCAGCTTCGGTTCCGGAGGACAGATCATAAATGGCAATCCGATTCGCCCGTCCGACGGCGGCATAACGCGCCCAGGGAGAAAGAGCCGTACTGTAAATAGAATTTAAACCAGGGGGCAGTGACTGCCAGGCGATGCCTGAATCGGTGGACTTGCCGCTCGATTTGGCGCCTTCAATAATCCACTGACGCAGAATGCCTACCTGCTCGGGAGTTAAAGCCTTGGCCCCCACCTTGTTCGGCAATGGAGGCATAAAACTTTCTTCCATGCGGGCAGCAACTTTGTAGAGATAACTTTCATCCGGTTTACCAGGCACGATGGAAGCACCACTGTCGCCGCCTTTGATCAGATCCTGAACATTTTCCAGAACAAGCGACCCTTCTTTTTTGGCAACGTTATGGCAGGCGATACAATTGGCGTCCAGAATCGGGAAAATATCTTTCTCGAAACTGACAGGACGCCCCAACTCTACTTTCGCAGGTGGGATCGGTTTTTCTTCAGCTATTGTAAAGCGCCCTGCAACAAGGACGACAGCTAACATCACACATAATTCAGTAAACCGGTTCCGCATAACGAGCCCCTCTGTTATCACTGTTTGAACAGCTGAAAAAACAACCAGCTGTTATCGTTTAATATCTGAAATTTTCTGATTGCGTTTGTACTATTTTGTCACTTTTAATTTAATAGCGGCATCCACTAATGCTTCCCCCTGGAAGTCGGCTTTCGCCTGCACCACCATATGTGCCAGATCACCTTCAGTGGCTTCTGCACTGGCCTTGATCGGAAACGTCGCTTCAGTCTTATCCGCGGGAATCTGTACGGCATCCGCGGTGATCCCCGTGACACCCGGTGGCAGCGGCAATGTTAACTCAACCGGCCCTTTAAAATCATTAAGTCGTTTGATTGTCGCTTTAACTTCGATCGCCGCCCCCTTCTTCAACGCCCCGCCATCGGGCACAGCCAATGTCAATGTGACCGGTGCCGGAGTCACACGAATCACCAGCGGCGTCGAGGGTGCATACACTTTCACAGTCTTGGCGGCAGTCGCTTTTTCCGCCGCAGCCACCTTCGCATCTGCTGCTTTTTTCGCCGCTTCTGCCGCTTTCGCGCTGTCCGTAGCTGCTTTGAGATCCTGCTCGGCTTTGGTCAGCTCCGTTTTCTTTTGCTCCGGCGTTTTATCTGTGGCTTTGGCAATATCGTCTCGGGCCTTGGTGGCAGCAGCCACAGCCGCCTGCGCTTCCGTCAGTTTCGTTGTCAATTCGGCCTGTTCTTTTTTGGCTTCATCAACGAGGGCTGGATTACGGCGGTAAGAGACATCAACGGTTGATTGCAGATACGTCGTATACACGCCAGGTTTCGCATTATTGTTGACGAAGAGCTGGAACAGTTCGTCCTGCTTGCCTTTGGCGATGGTTTTATTATCGCTGGTGATATTGCTGTTTTTAGGAATGCCGCTCCAGGCTAATGCCACGGCATTATCAAAGCCGGTTCGCTTGATGACTTTCACGGGAACCAGAATCTGTCGACCCTGATTCACTTTCACATCCGCCACATCCGCCACCACCTGATAAGGGGCCACCTCATCAATCACGGATAACCCCAGCGAACGCGAAATACGGGATTCTGCACGAACATTATTCGCAACGGGGCGCAGGACTGTTGCAGCCCGGGCAACCCGCTCCATTTTCTGAGCATCTGTGCCGGCGACCTGACCGATAATCTCAATCTGTCCCGACCACTTTTTCGCAGATTCCTCTGCCTGAATAATCATCTCTGCCGTATTATCACCGGCTCCAATGCTGGCCGCTTTGCAGGAAACCCCTTCCGGCAAACCTTTCACCGACAGCTCAATCGTCTCATTGAATCCATCCTGCCGTAATGCCATCACAGAAATCTTGAAGCAGTCTCCCTTACGCAGCGTAATCGCAGCGGGAGCACCTCCGGTATTATCTGCCTGAGGATGCAGGGGTAACGCAGCGAGCCGATAATCGGGCTTGGGCTGACGGATCACAGCGCGGTATACCATGCGCGGATTACCACGCGTCTCAAACTGCAGATCACGCAATGTCACTCGAAATTCACCGTCAGCGGGCGCGGTAAACAGATAGTAAGGGTCGTCCGTACGAGTATCAAATAATTTGCCGCCCAGGTCCGGAAACACACTGGTTGCCCCGACACTGGCCAGTTGTTTGAATGTTTCTTTTCCCTCTTTATCTTTGATGACCTGATCAACGACAATGACGGGGTCCATCACGATTCCGTTTCGCTGCCCATACACTTCGATCGAAAATTGTTCTTTTGCCTTGCCGACAAAACGAAAGGTATCAACATCATTTTTCGCTTCAAACTGGCCGACAAACTCTCCGGGTAAAGTTAATGTCTCTTCGACATTCTGTTCATCCCGAACAATTTTGCCTTCTGCAAAAAAGAGCGTCACAGGATTCGAACTTCCGGCCGGTGTTTCCCAGACATAAGCGAATCCGTCTGCGCTGACTTCGTGAGGAAAACCCTGTTCTCCCATTTCCAGTGTCAGTGGCTTGGCAGGAATTGCAATTTTCACCTGCACTTCCTGAAGCGCCTCATTGCCGATACTCAGATCCGAGACTTTTCCGCCCGGCAGGTTATAACCGTATAACGTAAAATCTGAGGTGGTTCCCGGTGTTCCCGAAGGAGGTATGATAAATTCGATATGCGGTTTGTGATGAATGCCCAAACGGTAAATATGTTGTGCCCCACCTGAATAAGTCAGGTCGCGAACCTTAACCTGATAAGTTCCATCTTGAGGCAGCGTGAGATTTATGTAGGGATCGTTTCGAAATGTATCCCGCTCACTGACCAACCGTTTCTGATCCGGACCATAGAGTTCGACAATGGCAACGACGGGAGAATCGATGCGGGCGGCTCGGCAGTCAATTGAAACCCTGTCCCCCTTCTTGCCGGAAAAAGAGAAGTAATCGACATCGGTTGCTCCCTGCAAAACGGCATTCATGACCGAATTCATTTCGACCGGTGTCGCCTGTGCTTGCAGATTATTCGGTTCGACTTCTGCTTTTTCGGGTTGATCACCGACTACAAAAGAGCGGGGATTGCTGAGTCCATACATGCCATGCGCCCTGACGTCGTAAATCCCTGAGGGCACGTCTTTCCCGATGGTCACGACGAATGTATTTGCAACGGGAGTCTGTTTGCCGTTACTGTCCTGCATTTTGGGAACAGCCGTGATCCCCGGATGGCTGAACCACAGAGAGTCCAGCTCGTCCAGATCTTTGCCGTCTGCAACACGCAGCTCAACAGTCTGTCCTTTCTGGCCTCCGGACGGCGTGACAGCATACACTGCGGTTTGAGGTAATTGTGCCTGAACTGTTGAAATCCCCGTCAGTAAACAGGAACTGATTCCTGCAGCGAGAACACAGACAACCTTCGCAAAAAAACGACGTTGGTCAAAAAATCGCGTATGCGTCATAGTACTGCTACCAATTTTCTGGATGGAAGTTTCTGGGAGGAATTCAGGAGGGAGCCTGCGGACATCCCTCGTTCCCACCAAGAGAACCAGGAGCCACAGTCTATCTTAGGTTTATTATAAAAAAGCTGACAACCATTGTCTAAACCTAAAATAGTTGTCAGCTTGAATTTTCAGAGACTTTTCTCAGACTTCCCGCTTAGTGATTAAACAGAAATTCTTTGGTATTGATCAGGGCCCAGATAATATCTTCGTAGGCAACCTGTGGTTTCTCTTTGTGCCGATCAATGTAGGAAAGGGCAAATTTCATTTCCTGTTCTTGAGGTGCACGCGAATAGACCCAACGATACAGTTCCTGTACTTTTTCTTCATTCGATCGTTTATCATCTTTGGCAAGCATCGCAGCACGGCTGGCGCCACCTGTGATCTTGTCCTGCACTTCTTTGCTGTTCAGCAGATGCAAACTCTGAGCCAGGTTTGCACTTTGAGAACGTTCGCACTCGCAGGCGGTATCTGCCTGAGGTTGTCCGAATACTTTCAAAAAGTAGGGAGCCGAGGTCGCATCCGTAATCTGAATCGCCTTGGTATTCGCAGGCAGACCGGAGAAACTTTGTGTCGAATTCGTCACCTGATGAAAGACGTCATACAGAACTTCCGCCGTCAGACGTTTCGGATAATAACGGGAAAAATTCTGCTTATCCTTCAGATTATGTTCATTCGGCAGTGAACTGAGTTGATAGGCATTGGAACGGCAAATCGCTCGCACCAGTTCCTTCATATCAAATCCGCTTTCCACGAAATGTTTAGCCAGACCATCCAGAAGCTCCGGATTTGCCGGAGGATTGGTCGCCCGCATGTCATCTTCTGGTTCAACAATCCCGCGACCGAAGAAGTGTTTCCAGTAGCGATTGACGAGTGCTTTTGCAAAGAATGGATTATCCGTACGAGACAACCACTGTACGAGAGCCACGCGAGGATCGCGTTCCGGACTTAATTCCACAGGCTGCATGCCCAGAGCCGTCGGTTTCAGATTTTCTCCCGAACGGATATTCTTGGCAGAGGCGGCACCTTCTTTATGGAACACTCGCTGATCACGGAAACCGCCGGTACCGATTGGTCCGGCACTTGGATCTTTCGTTCCCACACGACTGAAGAAAGCAGCCAGTCCGTAGTAATCATCCTGACTCCACTTCTCGAAGGGATGGTGGTGACAACGGGCACATTGAATGCGGAGTCCCAGGAATAACTGAGCCGTATCTTCAACCTGCTCTTCTACCGTATTGACTTCACGATACCAGACCACCGCAGGGTTCTGTCTAAATTCGCCCGAGGCCGAAAGGATTTCGCCGACAAATTCGTTGTACGGTTTATTCTCATACAGACTGTTCCAGATCCACTGATAGAAGGCATTCGTGCCGGCAATATCAACGGGCTGAAGTTTTTTGTTGCGTAAAACCATATTCCACTTATTGGCAAAATAATCTGCGTATGCAGGACTGTCGATCAGACGATCAATCAGTTTATCCCGCTTGGCAGGATCTTTATCAGCCAGAAAGACTTTAACTTCCTCTTCACTGGGCGTGGTTCCGGTGATGTCGATGTAGACTCTTCGCATGAACGTTGAATCGTCGGAAACCGGTGATGGAGGAATCCCCAGCACTTTCAATTTATTGAAGACGGCTTCATCGATCAGATTTCGCGAAGCAGGCAACGATGCGATGCTGACTCCCAGAGGAATCGTGGCCCGGAAGGTGGAAACCTGTCCCTGGTAGCGGGCCATGATGGCCACTTCGCCTGACAGATTCAAAGTTTTGACCAGACCTGTTTTATTAACTTCAGCCATCTCCGTATCGTTGGCTTCAAACAAAGCCATGCGGGTGACATCTTCGGTAGTACCATCTGAATAGGTGGCGATCACGGCGATCTGCTGTTCGACATCCTGTCCCATCGTGCGTGTGGGAGGAAAACATTCAATGGAAGCAACGGTTCTGTCTTTCTCACTTCCATAAGGCATGCCCTGCTCAATCCAGCGATACAGCAGACGATACTCATACGAATCAGGCTTCACGAGCTTGCCACCGCCGTGCGGCGTAACCCCAGTCCCTTTCATCAGCAACAGACTGTCTGCCGGCGACGAAGGAAACACGCGACGTCCCCGACCTTCTTTGACCAGGAATTCAAAATCGTCTTCCGGATAGAAACCAAGTAATGAAAGTTTAAAACCATTCTGCCCGCTGGCTTTCCCATGACAGCCGCCACTGTTGCAGGTCAACTTGGTGAAGATCGGCACAACCTGATTTTTGAAGTTGATCGCCTCTGGTGTCGCTATCCCCTGAATGTGGACGGGAATCGAAACCGACTTACCATTCCTGGCCGTTACCGTTAACTGGGTCTGGCCGTCTTTCAGCGGAGTGATATAACCATCGTTTGAAATAGTGGCAATATCCTGATTTGCAACGGCATATGTCACGTCGCGGGTCAGGTCCTGCTGTTTGCCATCCGTCATAATTCCGGTGATGACCACCTGCTGTCGGGAATCGGGGCCTCTCAACAGAAGAAGTTCTTTTTCTCCCGGATGCGGGCCAATCTGGATTTCTTTAAAATCCACCACTGGTGCAGCGGCGGCGGGCGCTCCCAGCACATTCGTGATACTGTGACCAGAGACAGTAAATAGAGTCAGCACTCCACATAGCATTAGGATCTGGGGCATCCGATAGCCTTTGATTCGGAAATCCATACAACAACTCCTGTGCAACTGGTTTCGTTTTTACTTCAGATCTGACTGCAAATAATTTTGAGAGATTACAGGCAGACCTTGTCAACGTAGGATTGAATTTGAATACGCTTGTTTAATGGCTGGTTCGTAAGGAAAGCTTTTTTAGGTAAGTTAACCAATCAGTACTTACTGCATCGGTTGAATTCTGCGGGTTAGTCCAAGCTCATTGCTAAATGAGCTTTTCCTGATATTTCAATGTATCAAAGTTTATTGAATTGTCAACGTTTTACCAGTCACTTGGCTTAAAAATGTTCTTTTGTCCACATAGAACAAATTATGAGACAGAATTCAGTACCCTGGAAATTTCCCTGATTTACAACCGGTATAACTGTCAGAAACGGAATCGTTCAAAGAAAACCGTCTGTGAGAGAAAATAAAATATCGCCTTGAAAACAGCGATCTCTTGCATTTATTTCGAGGGAATCAATGTGTTCTTGCAAAAACAGGTTTTCTTAGATTGCCAGCCAATCTCTCTTCTATAGAATAAACTTAGCACAGATTTTGCTTCAGGACTTTCCTTCAGGGTAAGTTTTGAAAATTTGAATTATTACCCACATTCCAGGCGGCTCCAAAACATTCTCATGTCTGATCCTGCAAAAACCAAGCTCCCCCTTCCCAACATCCAACGTATCTTTGAACAATTACGGGCAGGCAAACCGGTCATAGTGACAGATTCCTCAGAGCGGGAAAATGAAGGCGATTTTATCGTTGCCGCCGAAGCCATCACTCCGCAGATTGTGCAGTTCCTGCTGCGATATGGAAGCGGCGAACTCTGTGTCTCGCTCCCTCAGGAAGTCGCCGAACGGCTGCAACTCAATCCCATTGTCGGACCGGAAGAAAATACGGCACCCAACAAAACACAGTTTTTAATTCCGATCGACCATAAAGACAGCGGTAGCGGCGTCAGTGCCGAATGTCGTGCCATCACGATTCGCGCGTTGAGCGACGAAACTTCCCAGGCAGTTGATTTCGTAAGACCCGGTCATATTCATCCTCTGCTCGCGAAACAGGGAGGCATCCTCCGACGTGCCGGCCATACAGAAGCCACCGGCGATCTGCTGCAGATGGCCGGTATGAAACCCGTAGGTGTGCTCATTGAAATTCTCAGCCAGAAAGGGTTCGGGATGGCAGACGCCGACGAACTGCGAGAAATTTCTGAGCAGTTCGACATTCCCATTGTTTCCACAGCCGAAGTCATCCGCCATCGATACGTCAGTGAGAAACTGGTACACCGTGAAGTGGAAGTCCCCATCAACACTAAAAATTACGGTACCGTGCAAGTCATCGGTTACTCTGTAGAACATGAAAACCAGCAACCGGTGGCGCTGGTCTGGGGAGATCTCGCTTCCGTCGACGCGCCTCTGGTGCGGATGCATTCATCCTGTTTCACCGGCGACCTGCTCGATTCGCTGCGTTGCGATTGCGGCGATCAATTGCATATAGCGATGGCCGCAATTTTCCAGGAACAGACGGGCGCTGTGGTTTATCTGCCGCAGGAAGGACGCGGGATCGGCCTGATTCCCAAACTGAAAGCCTACGTGCTGCAGGATCAGGGATACGATACGGTCGAAGCGAACATCCAACTGGGGTTCAAAGCAGATAGTCGCGATTTCACTGTCGGCGTTCAGATTTTGAAAGATCTGGGACTGAATAAAGTGCGTCTGCTGACCAATAACCCCAAAAAGACTGACTCTGATGTTTATACCGGCTTCGATCTGGAAGTGGTGGAGCAAGTTCCCATCGTGGCGCCGCCGCATAAAGATCGTGAGTTTTATCTGCAGACCAAACGCGACAAAATGGGCCACATCCTGCCCACCACACCGGCTGACTAGAGCGTTTTACATTAACCATGGCGTCTCTCGTTTTATGACTCTATGACTCTTGTCTCACATGGCCTCGGAGACGCGACGGTAAATCTGGACACAGTCTGATCTCAACGGGAAACAAATCGACTCGCTGCCAGAAAATCGATCGGATGCGGGGTGCTCCCGTGCGTCGCCAGATCGGCCAGGATTTCCCCGATGACCGAAGCGAATTTGAATCCATGCCCGGAAAAACCGGCGCCATAAACAACACGCTGGTTGCGCGAATGCCGATCTACGATAAAATGTCTGTCGGGCGTTCTGGTATACATGCACGTGGCATGTCGCTTTGGTTCCGGTTCGAGCGCCGGCATGACCTCACGGATAAATCGGGAAACAGAAGGCGTATCGGTTTCCAATAATGCCCGATTCACATTTCCCGGATCGGTGACCGTTGTCCCTCCGCCGTGCTCAGCCAGTTTGACGGTCTCTCCGTCCAGGGATGGGAAACCATAAAACTCCCCGTAAGGCATCTCAAAAAAGAAACAGCCCTTGCCCGTATCCAGATTGTAGAGCGGTTCTCGGACGGGGTTCCAGAACAGCACTTTCCTCACAACTTCCAGCGGCAGATTCAGTTCCTGCAGGCAGGAACTGCTCCACGCTCCGGTGGTCACGATCATTCCGGAGGCGATATAGTGCTGAGTCTCCGTTTTGACTTCAATCAAATCATCGTTGATGGAAACCGAAATAATTTTTTCGTTCAAACAAACCTGCGCACCGGCCGAAATGGCACACTCGATTTGCGTTCGCACGCATTCTTCCACATACAGAAAACCCGCCTCGGGTTCCCAGGTGACTTCGAAATGATCGGGAATTTGAAAGCCGGGAAACCGCTCCTTCGCTTCCTGAGAGGAAACGTCCTCGACTGCGATATCGTATAACCGGGCAGCCAGACGCACGCCTTGAACCACTTCCCCTTCCGGCGGCCCCGCCACCATTAAGCCGCAGGGATTGAAGAGTGCTTTTCCCGATTCCTGTTCCAGTTCACGCCACAGCTCATAAGCACGCTCTAACAGCGGAACATAATTGGGATGCTCAAAATATGCCTTGCGGATAATGCGTGTTTCCCCGTGAGAGCTTCCCCGATCATGGGCAACGCCAAACTGCTCGACGCCCAGCACATTCAGACCACGCCGCGCCAGATGGTACAGCGCACTGCTGCCCATCCCACCTAAACCCAGAATCAGATAATCAAGAGGAATCGGCATAAAACGAGGGAACGCTTTCTGATCGTCTTGTCGCTTGAGGACATCTTGTTTTAATAGGATGTTAAAGCAAACACGATTTGATTATCACCCGCTTCGACCTCAGCCGTCAATGTTGTTTTCATATTGAATTTTATTATGTATTGTATCAACAGTACTGATTCCTTAAGTTTTGGGATTTCCACCAGCAGCCCGGCCGCAAGGAAAAAAATTACCGGGTGTTCATGAAAAGACAGTCAACCTACCCCACGTACACACTGACCATCAAATTTGAACACCCGGTAATTAATGACATCACAGAAAACCATCAAGGAACGATCGTTTTCTGTATTAAGATCTGCAACAACAAAACGCGACTTGCCACTTCACGGAAACAACCCCAAACAAGCCGCACCAGCTCTCACAGTATCTGTTCGCGTCGAACTCCTGCCCGACTGCTGCCTGCCCGTTCTCAAATCTTCTGATTTGAGAAATCCCCCCCTGGGCAGACAATCATGTCAGCAGCGGACTTTAAACGTATTTAACAAACCAGGCGGGCCGCCTCGACAACCGAAAGGACGCCCAAAGCGGTATGATCAGGCAGACTGTCTCCGCCATGATAGTCTTCGCGTCCTTTCATCACTGGCTCACTGCCTTCTACTTCAAAGAGTTCCTGCCTGGTGACTCTCAAATGATCTGGAGCCTCAATCCCGATTTTGACGGAACCTTTTCCCGTACGAATCACTTTCACCAGAATTTCATCTCCGATTCGAATTCCCTCAGTCAACTTCCGTGTCAAAACCAGCATGGTTGTCACTCCCTTTTATCGATAGATCCTGTTTCAGATGCAGTATTTGGTTTACCTTTGTACAAACCAGCTTGTCCACAAGCCATTTCCCGGTCATATTGATTCAGAGTATGCGATTCGCGTGCCAATCAAAAAACCCTTCACAATAAAACAACGCAAGTCATATTATAACAGTCACTTAAAAAAGATCGTCCAAGTTGCGTTGCTGGCCAGAACCAGCCGATATATTGAAAAAAGTGTCCCCAATAGTACAATTTTCAATTTCACAGAGTCATTTCTGGGACACTATTTTCAACTTTTCCAGCCACAGGAAACGATATGCCAGCAGCTTCGGTTGCATTATGAGGCAGGTCAAATATACTATTGGGTTCCTTGAATGACCAAGTCCTTAAAACTGCGGTCAAATTACGTCAATTGATATCAGCAAAAGCTGAATTTTTTAGAACCCACTAGATAGTTAAAGAGTTTACAATGGGTCAAATGTGTGAAGCCTGTGGCAAGACACCAGTCGTCGGTAATCGCGTGCGCCAGCGTGGTAAGCATAAATACCTGGGTGGTAACGGTCGGCAGACAACAGGAATTTCCAAACGCGTTTTTCGGCCAAACCTGCAGAAAATCCGGGTTCAAGCGGGTGGCAGCGTTCAGACACAACGAGTTTGTACTCAATGTATTCGATCCGGCAAAATCACCAAAGCTGTTGCCAAAAAGCCGTTTACATTACCTGCTAAATAATCTCGATCCCGCTCTAAAGCAGATATACGATGAGCGTTCCCCTCCCTGAGGCTGATGTACTTAAAGTTGCTTCTCTTTCCCGGTTGAAACTTTCTGAAGCGGAAGTGACTGCCTTGGGTTTACAGATGGGGTCCGTGCTCAAGTACATCGCCATGCTGGACGAGCTGGATACTGATGCCATTGAGCCGATGGCTCATTCCATCGAAATTTCCAACGTCTTTCGTGACGATGAACTTCAGACAAGTCTCCCACGAGAAAAAGCGCTGTCCAATGCTCCACAGACAGATGGGAATTATTTCCTGGTTCCCGCGATTCTCTAACTGGTCGGCGTCTTTACCATTGAGCACATAAAAGCAATAATCCAAGGCTCGACTTGCTAACAAGTCGAGCCTTTAAAACTTATATGGAGACTCGCGATTTCATGTCGATTACGTCAGCCACCGCCAGCGAACTGCTGGCGAAAATGAACTCCGGGGAAATCAGCAGCGAGGAAATCACCGCTGCCTGCCTGGATGAAATCTCCCGCCGCGATGGTAGCATCAACGCCTTTCTTTCGGTGCAGTCGGAAGCGGCGCTTGAAAAAGCCCGGGAAGTGGATCAGAAACGAAAATCAGGAAAGCCTCTGGGAAAACTGGCAGGCATCCCGATCGCACTCAAAGACAATCTCTGTGTCGAAGGGGTAAACACCACCTGTGCCAGTAAAATGCTGGAGCATTTCGTCCCCCCCTACGACGCTCACATTGTAGAACAGCTCAAAACAGCCGACGCAGTCCTGATTGGCAAAACCAATATGGACGAATTCGCGATGGGCTCGTCGACCGAAAACTCTGCTTTCAAAACCACGACCAACCCCTGGAACACGGCTTATGCAGCCGGTGGATCCAGTGGCGGTTCTGCCGCAGCGGTCTCCGCCGGATTTGCCCCGCTTGCTTTAGGCAGCGACACCGGCGGGTCGATTCGTCAGCCTGCCAGCTTTTGTGGCGTGGTCGGCTTGAAACCTACATACGGCCGCGTTTCGCGATATGGCCTGGTTGCGTTCGCCAGCTCACTTGATCAAATCGGCCCCTTTGCCCGTGATGTCACAGACGCCGCCTTAATCCTGGAAACGATTGCCGGCAAAGATCGCCGCGACACCACCAGTCTGGATGCGTCAGTTCCGCAATTCACATCAAAACTCGAACAGCCTCTGGAAAATCTCAAAGTCGGTTACATCGAACATCTGCATGAGGAAGGGCTACATGCAGAGGTGAAAGCAGCCACGCTGCAGGCGCTGGACGTTTATAAATCACTGGGCGCAAAACTGGTTCCGATTAGTTTGCCGCATGCGAAATACTGTGTTGCCACATATTACATCATTGCCCCTTCGGAAGCATCCAGTAATCTGGCCCGCTATGACGGCGTGCATTACGGCTACCGTACTCCCCATTTTGAAAACATGATCGACATGTACGCCGCCAGCCGGGGGGAAGCGTTCGGCGATGAAGTCAAACGTCGCATCATGCTGGGCACCTATGCCCTTTCATCGGGTTACTACGACGCCTATTACCTCAAAGCATTAAAAGTCAGACGACTGATTCGAAATGATTTTGAGCAGGCGTTTCAAAACGTGGATATCATTGCCACGCCGGTGACTCCGACCCCCGCTTTTACCATCGGCGAACTCGTGGATGATCCGCTGGCGATGTATCTGGCAGATATTTTCACCACCAGTGCGAACCTCTCCGGTATTCCGGGAATCTCGATTCCGGCGGGTATGAGCAAAAACAGCCTGCCCATCGGATTACAACTGCTGGCTCCGCCACTGGAAGAGGACCGGCTCTTACGCGCGGCCCGCATGTTCGAACGAGAAACTGAATGGCATTTAAAGCGTCCGGAATAAAGCAGGCAAACGCATCGCTGCTGACAAACGAAACTGGAATAGAATTTTGGACATTGAAATAAAGGGGAGTACGGCATAATGGACTATACGGTCATCATCGGTCTTGAAGTCCACGTGCAGTTACAGACCGAAACCAAACTCTTCTGCGGTTGTTCAACGAAATTCAACCCGGACCATCCCAACACACAAACCTGTCCGGTCTGCCTGGGTCTGCCTGGCGCACTACCTGTGCTGAACCGGGAAGCCTTTCAGCTTGGAATGAAAACGGGACTGGCCATCAACTGCGAAATCCCTTCGTTTACCAAGTGGGATCGTAAGCAGTATTACTACCCGGATCTCCCGAAGGCCTATCAGATCAGCCAATATGACCTGCCGATGAGCCAGAATGGCTGGCTGGAAATTGAAATTGATCCCGAAATCCGCGAGAAGAAAAAAATCGGCATCATCCGCGCCCACCTCGAAGAAGACGCCGGCAAAAACAGCCACGATGAATCGGGGCGCGGACAGGACAGCAAAGTCGATTTGAACCGCTGTGGTACTCCCCTGATCGAAATCGTTTCCGAACCCGACCTGCGATCAGCCCGGGAAGCCCGCATCTACCTGGAAGAACTGAAACTCCTGCTGACTTACATCAACGTTTCCGACTGCAACATGCAGGAAGGCAGCCTGCGGTGTGATGCCAACGTGAATCTCCATGTCCATCAGGCCAACGGCGAAACCGTGCCGACGCCGATCGTGGAAATCAAAAATCTCAACAGCTTCCGCGGCGTGGAACAGGCCATCGAATATGAAGTGCAGCGTCAATGGAAGCATTGGCAGGAAACGGGACTGAGCCTGAAAGACGTTCCCAAAGAGACACGGGGCTGGGATGCAGATCGTGGAGTGACTCTGGAACAGCGGGGTAAAGAAGATGCAGCCGACTATCGTTATTTCCCTGATCCGGACCTGGCGCCCGTCACAGTGACTGACGCAGAACGCGAACGCGTCTCAAAAGAAATCTGCGAACGCCCGGCTGACCGTCGTGCCCGCTTTGAAGCGAGCTATCAACTGTCGGTCTACGATGCAGCCGTTATCATCGACCAGGGACTGGCTGTTGCCGACTATTTTGAAACGGTGGCTGAAGGCTGCGGCAACGGCAAACAAGCCGCCAACTGGGTCACGCAGGATGTCCTCCGTGAACTGAAAGAGCGGGAACTGGAAATCGCAGCATTTCCCATCCAGCCGAAAGTACTCGCCGCCCTGTTACAAAAAGTCAATACGGACAAAATCACGACCAACAGTGCCCGAACCGTCTTTCAGGAACTGCTGAATCATGCGGAAGGGCTTCCGGGCGTCGAACAGATTCAGGCCATCATTGAAAACAAAGGACTGGCTCTGGTTTCTGATACCGGCGAGCTTGACTCCATCGTTCAGGCAGTCGTCGACCAAAATGAGAAAGCAGTAGCTGACTTTCAAAGCGGAAAACAGGCCGCCGTGGGTGCTCTGATTGGTCAGGTCATGCGGGAAATCAAAGGGGCGGACCCGAAAGTCATTCGCGAACTCTTGATCGCAAAAATGAGTTAACCTGTCTGCCAGACCACTGGGGCCGAAGCTGACAGAACGAGAGACGTTGAAGCTTCAATGGGGCGCACTCTCGGTCGAACTCGAATATTTCATCTCAGCATAAGCTCAGACGCTGGCAACGGAATGCGCAGCAAAAAGGGGCATTGGCATGCCCCCATTCAATTTCGATCGATCGCGAGTATTAAAAAATTCCCAATTCGTCACGCGCGTCTTCGGTCATTAATTCCGGCGACCATGGAGGCGTCATGGTCAGTTGAATACTGGCTTCATCCACATCGTCGAGACGTTCCAAAGCCATCTTCGCCTGCTGAATAATCTGCGGACCGGCCGGACAGGCGGGGCTCGTTAGCGTCATCGAAACAGTGACTTTCGCACTACTCTCTTCCGTTCTCCGAACCTCGTAAACCAACCCTAAGTCAACGATATTGATATTCAGTTCCGGGTCAATTACCTGCTTCAGCGCTTCTACCAGCGCCTCTTCCCCACCGACCCCTTTCAAGGCGGAAAAGACTGGCAGCTGCTCTTTCTCGCTGCTCTCCCCGGAAACTTCATTGATTTCATTTGACATAATTATTGCATCCTCTCACTGCTTGATAACGCCCAAAATAGTTTTAAAAAATAACGAATATAGAACAACCGTTTAAAATAAATTTGCTCTTATGGATCTCTTTCAATATTTGATTTATCGATTAATTTACAGATCGTGCAAAAACCTTGCGATCTCGCACTTCTACCTCGAATGTCTGAATTGATTTTGTGGCTGGCATGCAAAGCGCTTTTCCAGTTTTAATATCAAAGCGAGCACCATGACGGGGACAAATGATGACCCCCTCTTCGATACAGCCATTGGTGAGAGGCTGACCATCGTGTGTACACACATCTTCAATCGCGAAAACCTGATCATCCAGCTGGATCAGCAAAACCGGTGTATCACCGATAAATACCTCCAGTCGATCAGCCGAGCTAAACTCATCCAGCGAAGCAACTTCTTCAAAATCAGGTGTGTACATGATAATTGTCTACAGGCAGTACAAAGTTACCGGCCAAATCCCAATTTTTTAATAATTGCCTGGTTGAGGGTTTCTCGCACAACTTCCACCGGAATCCGGTCAAAAACGGTCTGAAAGAAACCTTCCACGATCATATGCATCGCCTCGTACTCCGACATACCCCGGGACATGCAATAGAAGATCTGCTCTTCATCAACTCGGCCTGCCGTCGCGCCATGCGTGCAACGCACGTCATCTGCTTCAATTTCCAACCCGGGAATCGCATCAACGCGGCTGGTGGAAGAAAGCATGAGGGAATCATTTCGCTGATACCCATTGGTCTGCTGCCCTTCGGGCTCCACGCGGATCATACCCCGCCAGATGGCACGAGAGTGATCACGCAATACCTGCTTGTATAACAGGTCAGAACGTGTTCCCTGACCGTTATGAACCTGCTGTGTATAAAAAGAATGGATCTGCTTGTCAGTTGCGAAAGTCACACCATTCACTTCTGCTTCTGCTCCGCGACCATCGAGCACCACATCCTGGTGGATGTGTGCGAGCTTCGCGCCAATTCCGCCCACCGTCCATTGCAGGAATCCGCTGTTGTCGACACGACCTGCCTGATGAGCAATGTGCCAGACCTTGTGATTCCAGTTCTGTAACTGGACATATCGCAGCCGGGCTTCTTTGGCCAGGAGCAACTCAACCGCTCCCATATGCAGTCCCAGATTTTCTGTCGTGGTGGAAGCAGTCTCTTCGAGTAAAGTGGCAGAAGCCCCTTCTTCCAGAATAATCAGCGTATGACTGAAGTCGGCGGCTTTCTCAGTCTGCAGCGTAATCAAACTATACAGGGGAGTCTCAATCACCACGTTGCGAGGCACATACAAAACCGTGCCCCCCGTCCAGAACGCGGCATGCCAGGCAGAAAACCGATCGGTCTCGCTGTCAACCGCTCTGGTCATGAAGTGCTTTTGAATCAAGTCGCTGTGCTCTCTGACCACGGTGGCCAGATCACCAAAGATCACGCCTTTTGCTGCCAGTTCTGCAGCCAGATCATTCGAAGCCAGTTGGCCGTCAACATGAGTCACATGCCCGGCAAATTCAGCCTGATCTTTCAGCAGTGTCTCTGCATGTTTGCCGTCTGCCGAATCTTTGGAGTTTTCAGAACCGGCATTCAGCTGAAAACGATCGGGACGCAGCGCACGTAAATCAACACGACGCCACTCTTCCGGATCCAACTCGGATTCCAATAGCTCAGAATAACGCTTGAAGGCCTGACGACGAGACTGAGTCACCCAGTCCGGTTCATCACGGGTTGTTAAAAACGCTTCAAAAGCTGCTTCACCAAATCCAGCGGGGATCTCAGCAGATGTATTTACCGACGGAGTACTCATACGATTATCTTTTATGCTCTCAGTATCTTGCTTGAAGAAAGATTAACCAAGTTGAAGGTATCTCACCTTCAACGGCTTCATTTTTTGCTAAATTTTACCTGGCAGTCAGGAGTAACCTGCCGCTTTAACCGATCGAACCTTCCATCTGTAATTCGATGAGCCGATTCATCTCAACCGCGTATTCCATCGGCAGTTCTTTCACCAGTGGCTCGATAAAGCCGGTCACGATCATCGAAGAAGCTTCCGCTTCGCTTAACCCGCGACTCATGAGATAAAACAACTGCTCTTCCCCAATTTTGGAAACGCTGGCTTCGTGCTCGATGGCAACATCGTTGTCTTCGATTTCAATATAGGGATAGGTGTCGCTGCGGCTTTCCGGATCCAATAACAGAGCATCACAGACCACATTCGATTTGCATCCATGGGCGTTTGGATCAACTTTGACCAGACCACGATAACTGGCACGACCACCGTCCTTGGAAATACTCTTGGAGATAATCCGGCTTGATGTGTTGGGGGCGCAATGTACCATTTTCGCTCCCGCATCCTGATGCTGGCCTTTACCGGCAAACGCAATCGACAACGTCTCTCCCCGGGCGCCTTCTCCCATCAGGAAAATCGCCGGATACTTCATCGTCAATTTGGAACCCAGATTGCCGTCGACCCACTCCATGAGTGCATTCTCATAGGCAAAGGCCCGCTTCGTCACAAGGTTATAAACGTTATTGGACCAGTTCTGAATCGTGGTATAACGGAACCGTCCACCCTTTTTCACGATGATCTCCACCACAGCGGAGTGCAGACTGTTCGAACTGTAAGTCGGCGCCGTACAACCCTCAACATAATGGCAGGAAGCACCTTCATCCACGATGACCAGGGTGCGTTCGAACTGCCCCATATTTTCCGAGTTGATCCGGAAGTAGGCCTGCAGAGGAAATTCAATATGGACCCCAGGAGGCACATACACAAACGAGCCCCCCGACCAGACTGCCGAATTCAAAGCCGAAAACTTGTTATCCTCCGGGGGAATAATCTTGCCGAAGTATTCTCTGAGCAGCTCGGGATGATCCTTTAACGCAGAGTCGGTATCGGTAAAAATCACTCCCTGCTTGGCCAGATCTTCCTGCAGGCTGCCGTAGACTACTTCCGATTCATACTGGGCTTTGACTCCAGAGAGAAATTTTTTCTCTGCTTCCGGAATTCCCAGCCGGTCGTAAGTTTTTCGAATATCATCCGGCACATCTTCCCAGCTTCGCTCCTGCCCTTCTGAGGCGCGAACAAAATAATGGATATTCTGATAATCGATCTCATTCAGGCTGCCACCCCATTGCGGGGTTGGTTTCTGTTCGAAAATCTCGTAGGACTTCAAACGAAAATCCCGCATCCAGGCTGGCTCATTTTTCATTTCTGAAATCTGGGCAACCACCTCGGCGTTTAAACCTTTTTTGCCGGTGAAGACATACTTGTCTGTGGGATCGTGAAATCCATACTGGTATTCACCAATAGCAGCATTTTCATTTTCAGAATTGGTATCCAGCTTGGTCGCCATTTCAATTTCTCCCGCGGTGTATTTCAAAACGCGTCCCTTGAGCGGGATGCATTTTTGAATAGATAAATTATTGTCTTAAGTGATTGATAAAAACCGACAGTGGTGTCTGACTGATACTGCTGATCACATCAACTCATTTCACATGAGAAGACTAGACTGCTTCAACAACTTCTTCTGCCGCTGCTGCCGGATGACGTTCGCGTACGCTGGAATAACCGTGTTCATGAAGTTCTGCGGCCAGACTGGCATCGCCCGTTTCGACGATCCTGCCTGCCAGCATCACATGCGTAAACTGAGGCTGATTGAATTCCAGCAGCCGTTCATGGTGAGTAATAATTAACACTCCCATTTCCGGACCAGACAATCGGCTGAGCCCTTCGCTGACGACTTTCACTGCATCACTGTCTAATCCGCTATCGGTTTCATCGAGGACGGCGAATTTGGGTTTGAGCATTGCGAGCTGGAGAATTTCCATGCGTTTCTTTTCGCCACCGGAAAAACCGTCATTCAAGTAACGGCGTGCCATCTCGAGATCCATGCCCAGTTCAGTCATCCGTTCGCGCAGTTCTTTGCGGAACTCACGCATGGGAATGAGCTTTTCCCCTTCTTTTCGATCAGGATTCCGAACATTGGACATCGCATGCCTGAGAAAATCAGCGACTTTCACGCCGGGGATCACAACCGGATACTGAAAGGCAAGAAAGAGCCCTAACCGGGCACGTTCATTGGGATCCAGTTCCGAGATCTCTGTGCCGTCGATCTCGATTTTCCCTTTTGTGATCTCGTAACTCGGGTGACCAGCCATCGCGTACGCCAGCGTGCTTTTCCCCGAACCATTGGGCCCCATTAAAGCATGGATTTCTCCCTGCTTAATTTCCAGGTCGACCCCTTTTAAGATTGGCGTGCCACTGACTGATACATGTAGGTCGGAAATTTTCAACAAACTCATTTTTCGTATTTCATCCTGTTATCCGGAATTCGGAACGAATTCAAAATCATCAATTAAATGTAACGTTGTTCAACTTAACTTATCTGCGCTTCGAACTCACAACAATGGTGCCCATCCAGGCAGCACTCTGCCAGATGCATTTTCGTCCCCAGAACCCGTTCAAAGACTCTCTGCTCAAGTTCACAGATGCTCGAATCCCCGCTCGCAATGTCATGGTAGGGACAATTATGCTCCCGCAAAATCGGCAAGGGGCCGGAATGATCCAGTTCCACGACGAATCCGCGTTCTTCCAGGGCCTGTTTCAACTGCTCCATCCGTCCGTGCAGAGAAGGGGCATCCACATTGCGACCATATTGCTGTACCAGAGCCGTCTGGATTCGGGCGGCAAGCCGACAACGCAGTTCTTCGTTATCGATGCCTTTAAGTTCCTCCCACAGAATATTTGCCAGTTCAGCGTAATTATCCCCCAGCAGCCGCATCCCCAGACTCGTCACAGAATAGGTGTAATGCGGACGTCCACGACCTTCTTTGACCTGGGTTCGTGCGATCAGATCCAAGCCCTGCAAACGAACCAGACGCTGGCGAACGGCAGTCGCCGTCACGCCTTCCTGTTCGCAAATCTCGTGAATCGTTGCGGACTTAAGACGATTGAGCCCCAGCAAAAAACTACGATCATTTTCATCAATCGAAACGCGCATGGATCGTTTTCTACATGGTTTAAAAGAGACCGGTTGATTATGATGGCTGCCGCCTGAGTCGTCAGAGCTGCAACACGCTCAATGCTCACTATTATCATCCTAGGCAGATTTGCTATTTTTGACAACCAATATTGTCAAAAAGAATCAATTGAGACTCAGTTTCATAATCAGCGAACTTTTTGAGGCTTTTTCAAGAAACATCTTGGAACGTAAACTGTTATTTGATAGTCTCATACAACGATTATAATAACTACGAAAGGGGGCGCGTTCCTGAGGGAAGCAGCGATCATTCCCTACTCTGTCCTGAAAACCAACCCAATCAAATCAATATTCCAAGGAAATGCGGTAACCGACCATTTTTTTCGCTTTGGTTTCTTTTGAAAGCCGGGAATCCGATTTGACCTTTACCTCTGGCAACTGTGACTTGCGAATGGGAATCCAATTTTATGAATTTCGACAGGCAATACAACCTCCTCAACTTGCTACTTCGTTCCGGACTCGCAGTGGTTCTGGTTTTCCTGTTTTCCCATCCCGGCAGCATGACCCTGGAAGCATCGCAGGCACCTCCCGCTGCGGCTGAATCACCCATCAAAGCCGCTGAAACAACACCAGCCGTGGTTGACAAGCCAGCACCGGAAGGCTTTGCACTGATCGAGCACAAAATCGATGCCGTCTTCGGAACGTTCAACGAAAAACTGGGAAAGGTCTTCTTTTATCCCATCCCTTTAACGGGGCAACAGTTCCAAAAGGGAGAAGGCATTCCCCTGGCTGTACTCTGGCTGGTCATCGGCGCCACCTATTTCACCTTCCGTATGAACTTTATTAATCTGCGTGCTTTCAAGCATTCCATTTTGCTGGTCATGGGAAAATATGATAACCCGGAGGATGAAGGGGAAGTCACCCACTTCCAGGCTTTGACCGCAGCGCTTTCCGCAACGGTGGGGCTGGGAAATATCGCGGGGGTCGCGATTGCCATTGCCACCGGCGGCCCGGGAGCGATGTTCTGGATGATGCTGGCTGGTCTGCTGGGCATGACGTCCAAATTTGCAGAATGCACTCTGGCTCAAATTTACCGCCGCATCAGCCCTGACGGACGCGTCATGGGAGGACCGATGTGTTATCTCTCTGTAGGCTTAAAAGAACAGTTTCCGACCAACCCCTTCATGATGGGGCTCGGCAAAGCGCTGGCAGTTCTGTTCGCCATCTTGTGCATCGGAGGCTCCCTGGCCGGCGGTAATGCATTTCAGGTCAAACAGTCTCTGGGCGCCGTCGCTGAGACAATTCCCCTCCTTAACGATTACAGCTGGGTCTATGGTTTAATCATGGCATTTTTTGTGGGCATCGTCATTATTGGCGGCATTCGCAGCATTGCCCGCACGACAGAAAAAATTGTCCCCCTGATGTGCGGCATCTACATTCTGGCCTGCCTGGCGATTCTTGTATTGAATATCCAGAAAATCCCGGAGTCCTTCCAAGCCATCATTGATGGTGCCTTTGCCCCGGATGCCATGTATGGAGGCATCATCGGTGTCTTAATTCTCGGTTTTAAACGAGCTGCTTTTTCCAATGAAGCCGGCGTGGGCTCTGCGGCTATCGCGCATTCGGCCGCGAAAACCAAATTCCCCGTCCGGGAAGGGATCGTTGCCTCTCTGGGGCCGTTTGTCGATACGATCGTAATTTGTACGATGACCGCACTCGTGATGATCATTACCGGCGCTTACAATGACCCTCAATATGCCGATCTGATCAAAACCAACAACGGTGCCGCCCTCACTTCAGAGGCTATGGACTCTCAGATCCCCTACTTTCAATATGTACTCTCCGTCTCTGTCATTTTATTCGCTTATTCGACCATGATCTCCTGGTCGTATTATGGCGAACGCTGCTGGGCATTTCTCTTTGGTGACAGCCGCGCGATTTCGCTGGCGTATCGTATCCTGTTTCTGATTTTTGTTGTACTGGGTTCAATTGTTTCAGCAACGAACGTTCTGGATTTTGGCGATTTAATGATTCTGGGAATGGCGTTTCCCAATATTCTGGGTGTATTGCTGCTTTCGAACCGGGTAAAAAATGAACTGGACGCCTATTGGAAAAGATACAAGTCCGGGGAATTTGACAACCAGGCCAGCTGAGCCAGACACTTGTGAGATTACCATTGTTCCCTGGAGTCGTAATTTCATACAATCAAAATTGCCTGCTGTTATTTGATCACACTCATTCATGAAAGCACTGCATCATGGGCTACTTCCAAGGCAAAAACATTCTCGTTCCTGTCGATTTTTCTGAAAGCTCGCTGGAAGCGATCAAGAAGGCGATTCTGATTGCAGAGGACCCGGCTCTGGTCACCGTAGTGCATGTGATGGTTCCACTGGATCTGGTCTCTCCGGGTGTGCTGTTTGGAGGGCTGACAGATGAAAAGCGAACGGACCACGTCCAAAAATATGCAAAAGAAGAATTTGCCAAACATCAGATTGAAGGCGTTGCCTTCGAAACACTGGTCGGTGACCCGGGCATCAAGATTGCGGATTTCGCAAAAGAGAAAGGAACCGAACTGATCGTCATTCCTTCGCATGGTTATTCAGGCCTGACCAGACTGGCGCTAGGGTCTGTCGCAGAACGCGTCCTCAGACATGCCCCCTGCCCGACCTTAGTCTTACGCCAACCCAAAAAGTAAGCGCCTGATTGCAGATTCAGGAATCATTGCCTTTCTGCGGTACCTTCGGCTCATTCTGCGGGGCCGCCGGTTCAGGAGGCAGGATTTCCACAATCAGATTTCGAAAATGGATCTCAGAGCCTTCACTTTGAAGTGCAATCGCCCCTTTACTTGGATCGCAGCCGTTGACTTCTCCCAGTTTCACCCCATTGATCGTGACAGAAATCGTTCCCTGCCGACAGGTTAATTCACACTTATGCCACTTTCCGACCGGTAAATTTAAAGGGGTAGCAGGAGAGAGTGTATTCGCAGACTTGGCACCGCTTCCCGGCGTGGCGAAAACATTGCCCACTTCGGGCCGATGCAGCTGAACCTGAAATGCCTTAGGCCACACCTTCTCGGGCTCGGTCGTAAACAGCAGGATGCCACTATTGGCGTTGGGATCGTTCGGATACATCCATTCCATGCTGAAATGGAAATTTTCGTATGACTTCTGGGTTCGAATATAACCGTAAGGTTTCCCGGAACAAATCAGAATGCTGGGCTGATCTTTACCACCACTCACCACTTTCCAGGTGACATTTCGATTCTCTGCTTTCTCTTCTTCGCTGAAATATTTCCAGTGGTCCCAGAAATTTCCACCATTTAATAATTTCTCCGGCCCCGCCACAGGTGGGGGCGCGGGAGTCGTTTTTGCTGCATTTTCAGCAGGCGTTTTTTCACCGGGACTGGCCTTTGCCGGAGGAGCCACTTCTTGTCCCACAACCAAAAACGCTCCTGGAACAGACAGAGTGTATGCAATTCCCCCCATCAAAAGCAGCGAAGAAAATCGTGTTCTCATTGTATTTCGCTTCCAACAGAGATACTTCTGTTTTCGCTTCTCCCAAGGATGGTGATAATTCAGCACGCTATTGTTTGCCCGACTAGACTGTTAAAAGAACTGTATTATGGAAATGTAGATAAGAGAACCAAACATTCTAAACCCAGACTCATCAACATTCAATTATGCCCGTATCCGCTTCCACCAGATTTCGCAAATGGCCTGCCCTGCAAACACTGCACACAAATCCACATTAACAGGCTCAAGACCGAGTTACCAGCACCAATTCTGATCATTTCCTGGCAATGAAATAGTTTTGATAAAATCAGGGTAATTCCAAACCAGCTGGAATTTATTTGACGGCCAAGCGAACGAACTGATAAACTGACAGTTCGCTGAAATGCTACAACCCTCCTTTTTCTACATTACAAAGATTGGTGTTCTCATGGAATTTAACCCTCGCCCCTCGTTGCATTCCTCTCGCCCCGACTCTCTCCCCATCTCACGGCGTCATTTTGTCCAAACGGTAGGAGCTGCCCTGGCGGGCACACAGCTTCTCGGTGCCACTGATTTACTGAGAGCAGGCCAACCTGAAACGACCGCGGCTCCGGAACCACTGGTCAAAAAACTTTATGAAAGCTTCACCCCGGAACAAAAATCAAAAGTCTGTTTCAACTGGGATCACAAAGATAAACATGGACTGCTGCGTCAGCACATCCGGGCGAACTGGAACATTACAGAACCGATCGTCAACGGCGATTTCTTTACCAAAGACCAGAAAGAGCTCATCGAATCGATTTTCTTTGGTCACTTCGATCCGAGCTGGCATAAGAAAATCCGCAAACAACTTCAAGATGATCAAGGCGGTTATGGTGAAGATCAATCGATCGCCATTTTTGGAACTCCCGGAACAGATCAATTTCAATTTGTCATGACCGGACGGCACACGACCGTTCGCTGCGACGGCGACAGTGCTGAACACCTTGCCTTTGGCGGCCCGATTTTTTATGGTCACGCAGCCGATGAGTTTGATGAAAAAGCCAACCATCCTGGAAATATTTTCTGGGAACAGGCAATCAAGGCCAATCAAGTCTACAAAATTCTGGACGGGAAACAGCGGGAAGCCGCCCTGATTTCTCAGGCACCAGCTGAAACAAAAATCCAGTTCAAAAAATCTGCAAAAGACATCGCAGGTCTGCAGATTTCTGACATGACGGGAGATCAAAAACAGGAGATGCAAAAAGTGCTCAGCTCGTTAATTGAGCCATTCCGAACTTCGGACCAGAGTGAGGTCAGAAAATGCATCAAAACGCAGGGAGGCCTGGATCAATGTCGCATTGCCTTTTACCAGTCCGGTGATATCGGCAATGATCAGGTTTGGGACAACTGGCGTCTCGAAGGCCCCGCCTTTGTCTGGCATTATCGCGGTGCGCCCCACGTGCATGTGTGGGTCAATATTTCGGATGATCCCCAGACACAAGTCATTGCCAGTTAAGTGGCCGAACCGAGCGTGATTCCCGATCCCATTCCCCTGCTGAATCCGGATTGACTTCGATCCCCAGGCAGATCTGATACGGGTAGCTGGGAACATCCCAGGCGTTTGATCGTGCTCACCACTTTTGAACCATTCGCAAACAGCAGGGCAGGAAAAAGATCCGTACTTTTCCCTGCCCTGTTCAGGTATGCCTCCTGCTGCAACCAGACTGTGATTAGTTCAGCGGCAAGGTTGTGTTACTTCACTCCCGGATGAATCACTGCCGGATTTCATAATCCATACTGATCCATCCAAAACAATTTTTCCAGGGCGAATGATTTTCCGCGTATCACTATCTGCCATTTGCGCTACTTTTGATTTCTGCAAAATCGAAACAAACCTGAAGGAAAAATAAAGTTTTTTTTAACTCGTCAAAACGATTACCAATGTCGGTTGACTTTCTCAGTTGATAAGCAATATTGGTCTTTAGCAAAAGTTGTTTTTCATTTTTACTATGGAAAAATTTTTGCGATTACCTATGATACCCAGATGCATCTTCAGTCCGGCTTTAATCACAATCTGATTCGGATTGTAAAAAGCAAACTGACTATGAATTTATCGTTATTGACAATCGGATAAACAATATCTGATTGAAAATATATACCTGATCTCCTCTCAAGACAGCAGGTGACCGAGTGACTAAAGAGCTTCTCTCACAGCGTAAAGTCAATTCGTTCTCTTCTACTCCCTCTTCCACTATTCAAACCCCCAACGCCGCCCCTTCGTTTTCTCTTTTTGACCGAATTTCAGTAAATCAGATCACCACCTACCACTGGTCACTTAAAGAAAGCCTGCTTGGTCTGTGCAATCACGTTGTCCCGGCAATCGGACTCTGGAATCGAAAAATCTTCGACGCAGAGCCCGCTCAGGCTGTGGAACTCGTCATCGATTCGGGGCTCAAGGTCTCATCGATTTCTCTTGCGGGAGGCTTTACCGGCTGTAACGAATACTCTTATGAAGAAGCAATTTCAGACGCGATTCAATTGATACAATTCGGGGGGCAGGTCCATGCTTCCGCCATACAGATCGTGAGTGGTCCGCGTGCAGGACATACCCTCAATCATGCACGGGAACTGACTCTCGATGCTCTCAAAAGACTGGGAGATGCTGCCGCCTCACATGGTACGAAGCTGGCTTTGAAAACCATGGAATTACCGCTCGCGCAGAATTGGACCTTTCTCAATTCTCTGCATGCAACTCTGGAACTGATCAACGCCTGCGGGCATCCGGCTGTCGGACTCTCCGTCAGCCCCGTGCAGCTTCAAAGTGAAGTAAATATTCAAAACCTGTTACCTGAAATTACTCCTTTCATTAATGCCGTACAGATATCTGCGTTTGAATCGAGCAACTCGCTTCAGGATTCTTTTCCCGGTTATGACATGATCCGGGCTATCGACGATGCCGGTTACGAAGGTTTCTTCGATCTGGAAATCTGGTCGGAAGAGATCTGGCAATCGGACTACCAGAATCTGCTCTCACAGCTTCGTCAGGCATGCCAGACAGAACCATCTTCTCAATTCTGACAGAGCCCCGCTTTATTGCGCGCCGATTGTTTTCGAGGATATCGCACGATATCTTGCCCTGTAAGATTGATTACAAACTCAGATTTGGGTTACGATAGTGGGAAGAATTGGTACTGACAAAACAATAGTTAAATTCTTCCAGCCTGATGCTTCAATTCTGTGAATTTTGTGCCGCGCTCGGTTTCTGACGAATTGAATGAAACACCTTGCTTCGCTTCGTCACAAAACCGAATCGGATAAATTTCCTGATTGAATTGACATTCCTCGACCTCCTTCCCTATGTGGTAACCGGCAATGGCGCACGAACCTTTTAGCCTGAATGATTTATCCAAGCAGCTTGGTAGAGACCGGCGTGAACTGGAAAAGCTGGTCAATCGGGGAAGAATCCCGGGACGCAAGGTCAAAGGGGAATGGCAATTTCATCCAACAGAAATTACACACTGGCTGGAACAGGAAATGCGCGGCTATACTACCTCAGAACTGGAACTGGTGGAACAGACTCATTCTCCCACCCAGTTTGATTCCAGTTCTCTGATCAGCAGTCTGATGCCGGAAGAATTAATCGAAGTCCCTCTGAATGCCCGCACCAAACGCTCCGTTCTGGAAAGCATGATTGAAGTCGCCGGCAGAACCTGGCAAATCTGGGAACCAGCAACGGTACTGTCGGCAGTCCAGCAGCGCGAAGAGGCTTATCCCACTACTTTTGAAAATGGTGTTGCCATACCCCACCCCCGGACCCCCATTCCGGACGCTGTCGGCGAACCCGTGATTGCCTATGGGCGCACACTTTCCGGAATCCCGTTTGGCGCCCCGGATGGATCGCTCACAGACATTTTTTTTCTTGTCATCTGCACTGATGCATCAACCCACCTTTCGGTTCTTGCCAGATTGGGAAGAATTCTGCAGTTTCCCGGGTTTGTGGATCAATTGCGCGAAGCCTCCACTCCGCAGCAAACCAGAGAAGTCATCCTCGAAGCAGAAAAAACCATCGCCGAAAGCTAGCCTGCGTTCATCTCCACCACCGGCGTTCTCACTGGTTAGCCTCTGCGCCAGATCAGGAAATCAGACCATAACCTGGTCCTGAAATCAGGCTTCCTGGCCCTTTTATCAGTAAACCGAAACCAGCCCTTCGTAACCAGCCTGCCTCTGATTTCTGTAACGGCATACACAAATCAAGAATAGCGGGTTCGCCAATTCAAGCTGACCGATTATTATGATTCTGAAGATATTCCGGTATCCATCGTTGACGAACGCACGTTGAGCACAAAGAATAGTTTTTAGGACATACTATTTAACTGACGGCTTAGAATAGAAAATCCTCATCGCAAAACTCATTTCCGAGTGCATATGAGAAATAAAATGAACGCAGAGCTCCCGGAACCGCTTGACGTAATCGCTGTTGGCGCACACCCTGATGATGTTGAAATTGCCTGCGGGGGAACATTGGCAAAACTCGTTTTGCAAGGCTATCGCGTGGGAATTATCGACCTCACCGATGGTGAACCGACACCATTGAGTTCCGGCCCTGAAGCCAGACTGAAAGAAGCAAAAAAAGCAGCGGAAATTCTTGGGGTTCACGTCCGAGAGACACTGGAACTGACCAATCGACGCCTGTTTGACAACTTTGAAAACAGGGTCGCGCTGGCAACGTTATTTCGCAAATACCGTCCACAGGTCGTTTTGGGGCTGGCAGGAAAAACGCCGATGGCCTCACCCGATCACTGGCAAGCCATGCAGATTACCGATGCCGCCGTATTTTATTCCCGGCTGACGAAGTGGAATGAGCAGTTCGGCAATACCGAGCCTCACACCATCAAAAAACAAATCTGGTACCCTTTAGGCTTTGGTTCTTTGAATTATCCCGAGGGAAGCGGACAGTTTGTTGTCGATATTTCAGATACAATGGAACAAAAGCTGGCGTCAATTCGGGCATACGAATCGCAATTCCCGCCTGAGAAAAAACGGGTATATCGCCTCGTGGAGAGCCAGAATAACCTGCTGGGAACCAGTGCCGGCTTCGAAGCTGGAGAACTTTTCATCTGCTCAACAACACTGGGAGTACGCGATCTTGTCCAGACGGTTTGTCCCTGAAATCACTCTGATGCGCCCCTTTTACCAGAGCGGAATCCGTGTTTCTTGGCTCGGTCCCGAAACATTCTAAGACGATTTCATAATCCTGGAGACTGGCTAAGACAATAAAAAACAAGAAGATACGGCATTTTTAAAATTTCCATGTATGACATAAGATGCTATGATACTGGAAAGATATCTGGCATTTGCCTGGCATTTGGAGAATAGGACTCCGAACTCAATCTGGTTTATCATCGGCGAACAAACAGGCGCATTAATGGTTGGAATTCGTTACGGCACAGTCAGCATTACCGGAAATTTCCGTGATAATAATGAGGACAACTATTTCATTGATTCACTCAATAAATGCTTTCTGGTCGCAGATGGTATGGGTGGACAAAGCGCAGGTGAAAAAGCCAGCCAGTTAGCCATCGAGTTGATTCCGAAAAAACTGAATCAACTGCTCGATTTTGAGAACAGCAAAACGGACCAGGTTATTACGTCGATTGACCAGGCGGTCTCGCATGCCAATGCAGAGATTATGGCACTCGGAGAATTAGACCCTTCCTGTCGCAGTATGGGCACGACAATTGTTTTTGTAGTCCAGGCCGGTGAAAAATTCTATATCGGCGGAGTCGGAGACAGCCGCGTTTACCTGCTGAGAAATAATACGCTGCATCAACTGACAACCGATCATTCCCTGACACAGGCACTGGTCGACGCCGGCACGATCACTCCTGAAGAAGCATTGACACATCGATACAAAAACGTGCTCTATCGCTACTTAGGTACCAAAGATGGAAGTGCAGGCACTCAGGCACGACAACTGGATCCCTTAGCCCAGGATCGCATCCTGCTCTGCTCCGATGGGGTGACCGATGGAATTCCGGATGAAAAACTGCAGGAACTTCTGAGACAATTTGACGATCCACAACAGACAGCCGAAGAAATTGTAAAAACGGCACAGGAAGGCGGCTCCAAAGATAACATCACCTGCATCGTTTTATTTATTGATTAAATTTGACGATGCTTCCTGTTTATTACGGCAATATTCTCACCTTTCTTTGCAAACTGTTTCCTTTCAGTTTTCAACCTGGCTGATCAATGCGATTACGATTTCTGATACCCTTTCTGCTCACAGCCCTGATTACGATCGGCGTGTTCTGGTTTTCAGAAATTCCGTTGGGCATCCCCGGAGAATGGACGTGGCAACGGATTCCTTTTGTGGCCTCGGAAATGATTCCCGGCTGGATTGTTTCCGGAATCGCGTTCGGCGTCTATTTACTGGCGGTCCTGATTGGTCTTTCCCGGATCAGGTTCTGCTACCGCTGGGAATTAGTGATCTGGCTTCTGGGGCTGGCAGCCTCAGGAATCATCTGGTCGCTGTTATTACAGGATAGCCCGCCCACTGAGTACCGGCTGTCAAAAGCTCCGTTCGTACTCTATTACAAAGGTTCTTCTGGTTATTTTACCGAAGCGCGAGACAGCATTCCCGACGTTCCACTATACATGGCGCATTATGAAGAGAAAATGAAACAGGGTGATGTGCTGCATGAAGGAACGCATCCCCCCGGTCTGCCACTGTTCTACCGGGCACTGTTTCAACTCTGTCAGAACGTTCCTGCATTACAGACATCACTTCTGAATACTCAGCCGGCTTCGTTTCATGAGGCAACAGAAATTATTGCGAATCTGACTGCCGCCTCCGGAGATCCCTTAACGGACCGCGACCGCGCCGTACTCTGGCTGGCTACTTTGATTACGGTCGTCCTGTCTTCGCTGACGGTCATTCCCCTGTTTTTCCTGGCACGTGAATTCGCTTCGCGCGAGGTCAGTTGGCAGGTAGCCACTTTCTGGCCTTTGATACCAGCGGCATTAATTTTTCAACCGAAATCTGACGCCCTCTATTCCATCATGGCGATTTTGTTTTTATACCTGTGGGTGGTAGCCTGGAGGCGCGATTCCAGGCCACTGTATCTTATGGCTGGTTTCGTACTCTGGTTCGGCTTTTTCCTGACGCTGGCGTTTCTGCCGGTCGCCTTGTGTGCGGTTTTCTATTCTCTGCTTGAAGTCTGGCAGCTTCGATCCGATACCAGTCTCTCGCGACCTGCCTGGAAGCAGTTTTTATCCGCCGGCGTTTCTGGTCTGCTGGGAATGGCGTCTCCCACACTGTTCATGGGCCTTGTATTCAAAATTAACCTGCCTGAAGTCTGGTTTTTAAACCTGCAGAACCATGCGGGCTTTTATCTGCAGTATCCGCGTACCTACTGGAAATGGATGCTGGTGAACCCGATTGAAATCAGTCTGGCACTCGGCTTGCCTGTGGCCTGGCTGGCGGGAAAATCGCTCTGCAGCCGAAGATTATTGATTCGCGATCGCGCAGCAGGCCCATTCCAACCTGGATTAAAAAACCTGCTGCTTTCCTGCCTGATTGTATTGGGACTGCTCTGGCTCTCTGGAAAAAATATGGGAGAAGCTGCACGCCTCTGGCTGATTTTTCTGCCCTGGTTTCTGATCATGACGATCCCCTACTGGCAAATCATCGAACCGGAATCTTCATTCAACGATACCGCTTCAGCCTCTTTTTTACGGTCACAGTCCGTCTGGATTGCCGCCCTGGTCACCCAGGCGATTGCCTGCATCGCAACGGTAAACCGAATCTCCGGTTTTCATTTCCCTCCCGGATAATCCACTTCTGATATGCAGGCAGCGGAAAACTCAGTCTTTCACTTCCCGCATATTCAATATAATCCCGATATTCAGAAATCCTGGGAGAGTGTACGCATCACCGTTTGTCTGCGTCGATATTGATACTGTTCGCGCCTCAATAAATGTGGAACACTTAATCATCATTAAATGACCGCATCGGAAAACAGACAGCCACGGCCATTTGTGACCCTTTGATCGATCAAGCATGATCTGAGATTCGTATCAACTGCAGTCAGGTTCCGGATTTCCCTTATGTTCCGTTTGAAATACAATTCAGCCAGTATCATCGGTTCTGTGATCAGTTGCTGCCTCTGTTTCGCCGTGGCGCTTTTCAGTGTCGGCTGTTCTGACAAATCGCTGGACTACACTGAACTCAAACAAATTAATGAAAAGGTGACGGAAAGCGAACTGAAAAAATACCTCAAAGTGATCAAGCTGTTACCACAAAATAAAACGCCGACGTTCCCCTCGGTTTACGCCCCCGCTCCTAACTGGAGTCATATCCGTTCCTTACCCATCGAAGATCTTGTCTATAGCGAGCAACACAATCTGTCTCAGCTATGGGAAATTGAACGCATCAGTGAGCACTTTGGAGTGCGAAACCGCATGTTCAAAAAAGCGCTCCACCGCAGGGAGCTGTCCAAGGACCAGTTCATCAGCTATACCCTGGCGATCGGACTGGCAGCCAGTCGACTTCAATTGGATGAAGACCAAAATCTGGAAGAGGTCATCCAGAAAGGCAATAAAATCATTCATCAGCTTCAACTGGATAAACGCCCTTTTTCTTCACTCTCGCTGGAAGAGAAACATCGCACGCTGCATGAAGCAATGTGGATCGCGCGCGTGAACCGTGCAGAACATCTGATCCAGGTTCCGCCGGAAAATATCAACCTGGTCAAAGACAACTGGGATCAGCTCAAAGAAATACTGCCTCCGGAATTTCTGAAAAATCCGCTGGATGATCTTTCAGATACGCTTGAGGAACGCGGGATTCCGTTTACGATCATCGAAAAAGAAGATTCTGATGAACTTCTGCAGTGGACTTCGGCAGATGCCATTATCGGCACCGACCATCCCGATCCCCCGCAGGAAAAGATCGATTAACTCGCGTCGAACTATTGTGCTGAAGCCACATCAGGACGGAGTTTTTGTGCCTCGTTTAAGTAGACGTGGACGACTTCGGATTGCTTCTGGTCCGTATTCACATGGACCATCACCCGGATACAGCGAGGCATTGCCCCTTTGACGGCAATCTCGGAAGCGCAAATCAAAGGAACCGATTTCATCCCCAGTTCGCGTGCCGCTTCCGCGGGAAATACCGATATCAAATCGGGGGTCGTTGTAAAAAACATCGAAACGATATCTTCAAAATTTTCGATCTGATTGGCTTTGAGAAGCTGCTCCAGCAGCGCGCGTGTTGCAGCCAAAACTTCCGTAGAGGTGTCTTGAGTGACCGTTGTTGCACCACGAATTCCACGTACCGACATCGCAAATACCATGTATCTTTAAAAGTTCGTTGTAAGATAAGCCCGGTTACACGCTCGAAAGCAGAGAATCTGATCCTGTTGACCAAAAACGGCTTAAACAGCCTAAAAGCACATCCTAACTAATTCTTCGGCTATTCGCCACCAGTGACATTCCCGAATTCTGACCGGACCTGAACCAGCCTGCAAAGTTTAACTGTAATGATCATTACCACTTAACATAAAAGTGTTCAAAACGGGATGTTTACCCATTTTAAAAATGCTCTTGCGTTACTTTTACGGTATCAGGTAAAAAACAACCCTATTAGAGGATCACCAGGGGGAACAGAATTGCATAGGTCACCAAGATGGTGTATCCGCCTCTCCCCTGATTGACCGTCTGACAAATGAAATTCAAAACGTGCATCTTTTGGAAAGGACTCCTTGATGTCGACGACCATTGAGTGGATCGCTCAAGAGCTGAATTGCCCCGCGAAAGGCAATCAGCGGCTGGAAATACATGGCGCTGAATCAGTGCTGAAAGCGGGTCCCCACGACATTACCTTTGTCGGTGACGAACTGAACCTGAAGCGACTGAAATCAAGCAATGCGGGTGCAGTCATCGTCGACAAACAACTGGAAGAGTCATTCCAGAAAGCATATGAAGCAGCGCCGTTTGCCTCATTCACCATTGTCGATGCTCAGGCAGCATTTATTAAAATTCTCCAGAAACTGCGTCCTCCGCGGTCTCTGCCGGAAATCGGAATTTCATCGCAGACGGATATCAGCAACCAGGCGACACTGGGAGAAAACTGTCACATCTATCCCCGGGTCACGATCTGCTCCGGAGTTCGAATCGGGAACAACTGCCGGATTTATCCCGGCGCTTATATCGGAGAGAACTGTGTGATTGGAGATGACGTCACAATTCACGCCAATGCCGTGTTATATCCTGACGTGACTATTGCCAATCGCGTGCTGATCCACGCCACTGTGGTTCTGGGCTGTGACGGTTTCGGTTATCGATTCGAAAACGGGCGTTTTATCAAGATCCCTCATCTGGGAAGTGTCCGCATTGAGGATGATGTCGAAATCGGCGCTGGCACCACAATTGATCGCGGCATGATCGGTCCCACCGTGATTGGGGAAGGGACCAAAATTGATAATCAGGTCATGATTGCTCACAACTGTGAAATCGGAAAACATAACGCATTTGCCTCACAAGTCGGCTTTGCAGGCTCGATCACAACCGGTGACTATGTGCGCTGTGCCGGCCAGGTAGGCATTGCAGATCATGTTCATGTCGGAGATCGGGCCACACTGGGAGCCCGCGCCGGTGTTCACCGTGACATTCCTCCTGGAGAAGTTCATATCGGAACTCCCGCTGCTCCTGAAAAAGAGCAACGAAAAATTGTGATGTCCCTCCGCAAAGTCCCCGAAATGCGAAAGCAGATTCGTGAACTGGAAAACCATCTCAAACAACTGACTCGACAATTTGAAGAGTTGGAAAACACCCATCGGACCAATGAAGAATCTGCGTAAATCTGAGCTCAATCAAATTCTATTTAAATGAAGTTCCGTATTGATCGATGACTGAATTACAAACGCCCGACATCAAAACAAACCGACAAATCGGACTGTTAGCCGGAGCAGGCCGGTTCCCCATTATCTTTGCGGAACACGCTCGAAAACAGGGATATTCTGTCTGCTGCCTCGGCATCTTCGGAATGGCCAATGAAGAGTTAACCGAGGTCTGTGATACATTCCACTGGATTCCTCTGGCGCGCATCGGCAGAGCCATCAAACTTTTTCATCGCGAGAATGTCAGTCGGATTGTGATGGCGGGAAAAATCGAAAAAACCGTCTTATTCAGTCCGTTTCGAATTTTCAAATTACTGCCGGATTTGCGCACATTACACATGTGGTATCGTTATGCCAAAAAAGATCGAAAAGACGATACCCTGCTGCTTGCTGTCATCAAAGAGTTTGAACGTGACAATCTTTTCTTTGAATCTGCCTTGGATTATTGCCCGGAGCTGCTTGTGAAACATGGATTTCTGACCAAACGACACCCCAGTCCGTCCCAGTGGGAAGATATTAAAATGGGATGGGACATTGCCAAACAGATGGGGCAACTGGACATCGGACAGAGCATTGTAATCAATGACAAAGCTGTGATTGCCGTGGAAGCGATTGAAGGCACGGATCGGGCCATACAGCGTGCAGGTCAGTTATGCAAACGAGGCGGCTTTACCGTCGTCAAAGTGGCAAAACCGCAACAGGACCGTCGCTTTGATGTCCCCACCGTCGGTATTAAAACCCTGCAGACCATGCATGAAGCGGGGGGACGGGTTCTGGCAATCGAAAGCAATCAGACCATTATGATTGATCAGCAGGAAGTGGCTGATCTGGCAGACAAACTGGGGATTGCCATCGTCTCACTCAATGAAGAAGAACTGGATTTGCAGATGGCCAGTTAAGTCGCTTCCACAGAGTTCACTCAGAAACCAGTTTCATTTCGCTGCTGCTGTCCGAATCGAGATGCTCGACTTCACGTTCAATCTCGAGATTAAATGCCGTCAGCATTTCCGTTCGCTGATGAGGGCCGGCCAACTGCCCGTCTTCTTCTTTGGGGTCTCCAGCAAGCTCGACTTCAAATTTTGTCGATGCCAGCGATAATTCGTCCCCTGGTAACAAGGCGCCGCGTGTAATTTTCTGACCATTCACACGCGTTCCATTCGTACTACAGAGATCACGAACAAAAAGCAGTCCATCGGTTTTGATAATGACACAGTGAATCTTTGAGATGCTGTTCTTATCGATCTGAATATCACATAAGTCTGATTTTCGACCAACGACGGTCACGTCTCTTTTCAACTCAATGGGCTGACCTCCATTTACAGGAATCAATCGTGCGATCATGAGAGCAGCCCGTTATTAAGACAGAAAATACGTAAGTGATTACTTAAACGTGATTTATTGTGAATTTATGAGATGTGCAAAATCAATAGGAAATCGGTGCCTTTTCATCATGTTAGCACAGAGTCAGGCAAATTCCATGCTAATTCATCCAGATCGCTACAAAGTGAAACACGGATTGCTGGTTTCAGTCAGGTTTAAGCCTGGAACTGGAGAATTCCAATGCCGGTTAACTCGATTACCGCCAGTCGCTTGACGGTAGGACTTTGCAATGGTAGTGTCCCTAGTAAATATGCTGCGAACCGATGGCTTAACGTACAGGATTTCAGTCACAATCAAACTGATTGCCCCGCCTGAATTAAATTCTGCAGTCCGCGAAGTCAAATCGGACCAACGGGATATCAACCGCCAGATACAAATCTGTCTTCCTGGTAAAAGACAAACAGCAGTTAGTAAATTTCTTTATCAACTGCCGCGAGTTCCGGTAATGAGCATGAGAGGGGGTTGTATCTCAGCCCCTCATCTTACAAGGAAGCATCAAGCTTCTTAACAATAGATATGTACTGGTTGGCATCCGGTTTCTTTGCGTGAAGGAACCGAAGCTCTAACCGATTAACATTAAGAGGAATTAAGTATGTCAGGTAAAAAGTATGTGTACTTCTTTGGTGCTGGAAAAGCAGATGGCGATGCCACATTGCGGAATACCCTGGGGGGTAAAGGAGCTAACCTGGCAGAAATGATCAACATCGGGCTCCCCGTTCCCGCTGGTTTTACGCTGAACACTGAGGTTTGCAATTACTACAGTGACAACAACAGCCAATACCCGGACGGAGTCGAAGCCCAGGTAGAAGAAGCCATGGCTAAAGTAGAAGAAGCCATGGGAGCCAAGTTCGGTTGCGCCACCAACCCGCTGCTGGTTTCCTGCCGCTCTGGTGCCCGTGAATCAATGCCCGGTATGATGGATACCGTATTGAACATCGGCCTGAATGACACAACTGTCGAAGCGCTGGCAAAACAATCCGGAAACGAAGCCTTTGCCTGGGACAGTTACCGCCGTTTCGTGCAGATGTATGGCGACGTGGTACTGGGTATGAAAGGATCAGACAATGATCCGTTCGAACATGCTCTGGAAGCCAAGCGTGAAGCAGCCGGTGCGAAATACGATTCGGACCTGAGCGCAACACACCTCAAAGAACTGGTGGCAGAATTCAAAACCCTCATCAAAAAAGAGACCGGCATCGAGTTCCCCACCGATCCCAAAGAACAAATCTGGGGTGCCATCGGAGCCGTCTTCAGTAGCTGGACCAATGACCGTGCGTACGTTTACCGTCGCGATTACGGCATTCCTCATAGCTGGGGTACTGCCTGCAACGTTCAGGCAATGGTCTACGGTAACCTGGGCGACGACTGTGCGACAGGCGTCGGCCTGACTCGTAACTGCTCCACCGGCGAACCCGGATTCTGTGGCGACTACCTGATCAATGCTCAGGGAGAAGACGTGGTTGCCGGTATCCGGTCACCCAAGCTGATTGAATCGACATTGAGCACCGACCTGCCCGAAGGTTACAAGCAGCTCGAAGAAATCGGTCAGAAACTGGAACAACACTACAAAGACGTGCAGGACATCGAATTCACGATTCAACGTGGAAAAGTCTGGATGCTGCAGACACGAAACGCAAAACGAACCGGCTTTGCTGCCGTCCGGATTGCCGTCGATATGGTCAACGAAGGTCTGGTCAGCAAGGAACAGGCGATTACAAAACGCCGGATTCCTGCAGACGACTTGAACCAGCTGTTACAGCCGATTTTTGACCCGGCAGAAAAAGCGAAAGCAGCCAAAGCGGGTAATCTGTTGACTAAAGGCATCAACGCCGGACCAGGTGCAGCCTGTGGGCATATCTGCTTCAGTGCGGAAGACGCAGAAGCCATTTACAATAAAGACAACTCCGCACAACTGGTTCTGGTACGTCGCGAAACCAGCCCGGAAGATTTGCGTGGTATGCGTGTCTCCAAAGGGATTCTGACCGCCTTGGGTGGTGCCAGTTCTCACGCTGCTCTCGTCAGCCGCCAGATGGGCAAAGCCTGTATTGTCGGCGCCTCAGAGCTGCAAATCGATTCGGCCGCCGGAACCATTAAAGCGGGCGACAAAGTTCTCAAAAGCGGTGACTGGATCAGCATTGATGGTTTCACAGGTGAAGTTTTCGCCGGTAAGGTCGAAACGAAACCCAGTGAAATTGTGGAAGTGCTGATCTCAAAAACGATGAAGCCGGAAGATTCGGAAACCTATCAGCGATATGAACAGCTGATGAGCTGGGTTGATGAAATCCGCAAATTGAAAGTTCGCACCAATGCCGACCAGCCCGATCAGGCTGCGGAAGCAATCTCCTTTGGTGCAGAAGGGATTGGCTTATGCCGTACCGAGCACATGTTCTTCCATCACCTGGCAGAAATTCGTGAAATGATCGCCGCCGGTGATGTTGCTTCACGAACAAAAGCAGTCAACAAACTGCTGCCGTTCCAACGGGAAGACTTTGCCGGAATCTTCAAAGCCATGAACGGTCTGCCGGTCACCATTCGCCTGCTGGACCCGCCATTGCACGAATTCCTTTCAGATCGCCATCTGGAAGAAAATCCGACTCTGGGTGAAGAACTGGCCAATGAACTGGGTGTCACAGTCGACTACATTCGCCGTCGTGTTGAAGAACTGCATGAGCTGAACCCGATGCTCGGCCACCGCGGTTGCCGTCTGGGGATTGTTTATCCGGAAATTACCGCCATGCAGGCACGGGCCATCATGGAAGCCGCCTGCGACGTTCAAAGCGCCGGCATCGACGTCTTTCCTGAAATCATGGTTCCTCTGGCCGGATTCAAAACCGAATTCGATAACCAGGCAGCCATCATTCGCAAAGAAGCCGAAAAAGTGCTTGCTGAAAAAGGGGTCAAAGTCAATTACCTCGTCGGCACCATGGTCGAACTTCCCCGTGCTGCGATCTGTGCGGATCAGATTGCTGAGACGGCTGAATTCTTCAGCTTTGGTACAAACGACTTAACGCAGACGACCCTGGGTATGAGCCGAGACGACTACGGTACATTTATCGGCCATTACCGTGAAAACGATATTATCCCATCAGACCCATTCCAGACCATTGATCAGGATGGGGTGGGACGCCTCATGCAGACAGGTGTCGAACGTGGCCGATCCACCCGCGCTGGCCTGAAAATCGGAATTTGTGGTGAACATGGTGGTGATCCTGCCAGTGTGATTTTCTGCCATGAGCTGGGCCTCGACTATGTGAGCTGCTCCCCCTTCCGAGTGCCGATCGCTCGCCTGGCGGCTGCTCAAGCGGTCCTGGATGAAAAAGCATAAGACTTTTTATAGTCTAAGTTTACAAACAGGGAGAGATTTACTTGAATCTCTCCCTGTATTTTTATTTTGAATTTCAAACAAGTTCATTTAAGCGGAATACGTGATTAATCAGCGAGTTTTCGGAATTTAACCAAAAATCCTCTTCCCCCGAGGACGATACAACGATAAGATTCTACGCTCACACCTTACGCTCAGATTGTCTACTTGCGAAATGTTCTCGATGTTAGTGATCCCTTGTTTTTTTGACCTGCTGGATCAGCCATCACAACAGTAGTGTGATGCGATTTTGCAGGGCCTACCTCCCCTGTGAAAAACTTGAGTGTTTCTTCTTCACAACAAGTTCCGTTAAGAATTGAGCTCTTTAACAAGGTCGGTATGTTGCCGTCCGTTTTGTACCTATAACGTGTCATTCTAAGTAAACGTGTATCAAAGCCATGAAAAATCTGGACAAGTATCGAAACATTGGAATTTCGGCTCACATTGACTCTGGTAAAACAACACTCACCGAACGAGTTTTGTATTACTCAGGACGAATTCACAAAGTACGTGAAGTTCGTGGCGGCGATGGTGGCGCTACAATGGACAGCATGGAGCTTGAACGCGAACGCGGAATCACGATTGCCTCCGCTGCGACTCAGGTGCAGTGGAAAGATACGACGATCAACATTATCGATACACCGGGCCACGTTGACTTCACAGTTGAAGTAGAACGCAGTCTGCGCGTGCTGGATGGTGCCGTGCTGGTACTCTGCTCTGTAGGTGGTGTGCAAAGCCAGTCTTTAACTGTCGACCGCCAGATGAAACGCTACGGCGTTCCCCGAATTGCCTTCATCAATAAAATGGACCGAACCGGTGCCGACTCTGCCAGCGTGATTAAACAGATCGCAGATAAACTGCACGTTGTTCCGCTGCCGCTGCAGATCCCAATGGGTGAAGGCGCTCAATTCCAGGGTGTTGTTGATCTGGTTTCGATGCAGGCCATCACTTACACCGGCGAACAGGGCGAAACAGAAGTCTTCGGCCCGATTCCCGCAGAATTTCAAGATGCTGCTGATGAAGCCCGCACTGCGATGATGGAAACGCTTTCCATGTTCAGCGACGACCTGATGGTCGCTCTGCTGGAAGAAGCAGAGATCTCAAATGAAGACATCTACAAAGTTATTCGTTCAGCGACACTCTCGCATGAGATTACTCCTGTGATGATGGGAACCGCTTTCAAGAACAAAGGGGTACAGACTCTGCTCGACGCCGTCGTGCGGTTCCTGCCCAGCCCGCTTGACCGTGAAATCACTGCGATCGACCTGGATGCACAGCTGAAAGCGATCAAAGAAGGCCAGGAAGATACGAACAGTGAATTATTCCGTACGAAACTGTCACACTCTTCCGATAAACCTCTGGTATCGATGGCATTCAAAATTGTCGATGAAACTTTCGGCCAGTTGACTTACATGCGTATCTATCAGGGTAAGATCGAAAAAGGCAAGAGTTATATCAACACCCGAACCGGGAACTCCACTCGATTCGGCCGATTGGTACGTATGCACGCCGACAGCCGCGAAGACGTGGATTGCGGCGAAGCTGGTGACATTATTGCCGCCGTCGGGATGGAATGTGCCTCAGGGGATACTTTCTGTACCAGTGACGTCAACTTTGCTCTGGAAAGTATTTTTGTTCCTGAACCCGTGATTCGCCTTTCAATCGAGCCGCTCGACCGGGATGGTGCAGACCGACTGGCCAAAGCCATTCAGCGTTTCAACCGCGAAGATCCGACCTTCCATGTGATGACCGATGAAGAAACCAACCAGACCATCATTGCCGGAATGGGTCAGCTGCACCTCGATGTTTACATCGAACGTATCAAACGTGAATACAAAGTGGAATGTATCGTTGGTGAGCCACGCGTTGCTTATCGCGAAACGCCTACGATTCCGGTTGATTACAATCACAAGCACAAAAAGCAGACTGGTGGTTCCGGTCAATACGCTCACGTGGTTGGAAAAATTGAGCCGATGGCTGTTGAGAACAATGGCGATACTTACAAATTTGTCAACGCTGTGACTCAGGGTCGTATTCCCAAAGAATACATCCCTGCCGTTGATAAAGGTTTCAAACGGGCATTGGTCAAAGGACCGCTTTGCGAATGTGAAGTCGTTGGTGTTTCCGCCACACTTTCCGATGGTAGCTACCATGATGTTGACTCTTCTGAAATGGCCTTCAACGTCGCCGGTTTCAACTGTATGCGAGATGCTCTGAAGAAATCTAACATGGCTCTGCTGGAACCAATCATGAAACTGGAAGTCGAAGTTCCTGAAGAATATCAGGGACCCGTTTCCGGCCATATCGCACAGAAGCGGGGTGTGATCAATACTTCGGAAACCCGACTGGGAACCAGTATTTTCATCGCAGAAGTACCACTGGCAAACATGTTTGATTATGCCAATGAACTACGCTCGATGACACAGGGTAAAGGGGGATTCAGCATGGAATTCGCCCGTTACTCCCAGGTGCCCAGAAATATTCAGGAAGAAGTCGTAGCACGCCGCCTGAAAGAAAAAGAAGAACGAATGGCAACTGCCTGAGTTCGACCAGAAAAACAAAAAGCCCCGTTTTACGAAACGGGGCTTTTTTGTTGCGCTAATTCTTCAATGCTGCTTCTGCCTGCAGAATCGGTTCCATCAGTTCGCGAATCTCTGCTTCCTGCTCTGAGGTCAGCGTCCGCTGCGGAGGGCGTGGCGGGCCGAAATCTGCCCCCGTCAGAGTAATCGCATACTTCAGCATGCTGATATTAAAACTGTCCGCTGCTCTGGCGCGATAGTCTTCAATCGGCAGAATCAGTTGTTGAATTCGCATGCCTTCCGCATAGTCTCCCGACGCAAAAGCGGCGTGCATTGCCAAAGACAAATGCGGGCAAACATTTCCAGCACCACTCGTAAATCCAGTAGAACCAGCCAGCATATAGTAGGGTGCAAAACGCTCTGCCGAACCGCAGATCCATTCCAGACCATGCTCATCGGTGCTGACTGTCGTACGGAACTGATGCATCTGGTTCACCGAATATTTGACTCCGACAGATCGCGAATCGGGGGCCAATTTCAACAGCAACGCATCGCTGGGAACCTCTGCCTTTTTGTAATACAAGGTCGGGCAATTGGCGGCGTCCATCACACTGAGATAATATTCTTCCGCACCGCGGTCACTCATATAAGGATGCGCAAACGGCATGAACATGATCCCCGTCGCACCCGCTTTAAGGGCAGCAACGGCGGTCTGACGGCCAACCCCCACCTGATACCCGATCGGCGCAAAAATGAGCGCATCCGGGCCGGTCGACTGACGGGTTATTCTCACCAGCTCAACAATTTCTTCGGGAAGCAGACTGTGAAATTCACTCGTACCGGCGCCGGGCAGAAACACACGCATGCCTGCTTCGTATAAATTGGCGGTATGAGCTGCCTGTGCCTCCGGATTGATTTGATCGTTGCGATCAAAAGCAGTCAGGGGCACAATATGCACGGTTCGCAGTTGATGACGGTCTAGCGGGGGGCTCATAAATCGATTCCTGTTACCTGAGCAGATCGATGCGCCACAGACTTCATTTCCCTGGACCCATCCTGCAAAATTGAAACTCCCAGCTGAACTTCAGCTGAATCCTTAACATTCTTTACATACTGTTGTACGCAGAAACAACCTGACCATCAATCAATTCAGACCACATGAATCGAAATAATCGACAACTCGAAAACTGGATCTATCTTGCCTGCCTGATGGAAGCAACCGCCAGAAAACCGGGGAATGTCCACCCCACGGCATCTTTTCCCGATTTAACCTATCCCGATTTTTTGAAATCGGCGGCGGTGATTGCCCCACTGCTGGCTCACACCGATTCACACAATATCGGTTCTGTCATCAGACAATGTATCAGTGAAACCCAGAAGGTCATTCCCAGTAATTCCAATCTGGGCATGGTTTTATTACTGGCTCCCCTGGCGGCTGTCCCTTTAGATAAAACGATCGAAGACGGCATTCAGGAAATCTTGACAGAATTAACGATTCAGGATGCCAGAGAAGTTTATGAAGCAATTCGTATTGCCAATCCGGGAGGCCTGGGCAAAACGGAATCGGAGGATGTCTCAGTGGAACCGACGGGGACACTGCGTGAAGTGATGACACTCGCCGCTGACCGCGATTCCGTTGCCAGCGAATATGCCAACGCTTTTCAGATCACCCTCGGTACGGCAGCGCCCGCACTGAGAGAATTATGGAAACAGTGTGATGACTGGGAAGACGCCATCATTCGTCTGCAGCTTCAATTGATGTCTGATTTCCCGGATACCTTGATTGCACGTAAAAGAGGTTTCGCTGAAGCAGAACAGTCTGCTGAACGTGCCCGTACCGCTTTGGATGCGGAAGATTTCGCGACAGGCCTTTCCCAATTTGATGCCTGGTTACGCCAGGATGGAAATCAGCGAAATCCCGGTACGACGGCAGATTTGATTGTAGCTTGTCTGTTTGTCGCGATGCGGGATGGTTTTATTCCCACGCCCGATCTGAGTACAATCAGAAAACAGATTCCCCGGAAATTTGAACACGACCTGAGAAACATACCCCACGATGAATAATTCACCCCACTATAAAGTTCGCGTGACGAAAGACCATCTGGTTTTCAGCGCTGCACATTTTATCACATTCAACGGAAATATTTGCGAGCGTCTGCACGGTCATAACTGGAGGGTTGCTGCGGAATTAACGGGGCCGCTGGATGAAAACGGTTATGTATTTGACTTCATCGCTTTACGAGATCAATTACAGAAAACGGTTGACGCACTTGATCACCGCGTCCTGCTTCCCACACAACACCCGCTGATTAAAGTCTCGGAAGACAATGGTGAAATTCAGGCGACTTTTGAACAACGACGCTGGGTTTTTCCCAAAGAAGATTGCATTTTACTCCCCTTAGCAAATACGACCGCCGAATTAATCGCGCATTGGATTGGCCAACAACTGATGACTGTGATAGGATCGGACGCTTCAAGCCAGATTGACTCAGTACAGATTGAAGTCGAAGAAAATTTCGGGCAATGGGCTATCTGTCAGCTCGCAGTCCCTCCAGCCTGAACCTTCACCTTCAACCTCATGAATTAAAATACAAACAGGTGACCAGCTAAGGAATCTACGCATGTCGGCAAACTCTGCATGGACCATTGACATCACTGAGGAAAACTTTGAAACAGAAGTCATCCAACAGTCGGAACAGACACCGATTGTCATCGACTTCTGGGCCCCCTGGTGTGGTCCCTGCCAGCAACTGGCTCCTCTGCTGGATAAAATGGTTGAAGAGTTCCAGGGAAAATTTCGGCTTGCCAAAATCAATATCGATGAACAACAGGGACTGGCGGCTGCGTTTCGCGTGCAGTCCATCCCGGCCGTGGTCGCCTTTCAGAACGGACAGCCCGTGGATCAGTTTCAAGGACTGCTTCCCGAAGAAACATTGCGAGAATGGATCACCCGGCTGATCCCGTCCCCGGTTGAAATCCTGCTGCAGGAAGCACAAGCCGTCGAAGAGGCCGAACCGGCATTGGCAGAAACCAAATATCGGGAAGCACTCGACCTTGATTCCGGAAACGACGCGATTAAATTACGGATTGCGGCGGTTCTGGTAAGACAGTCTCGATTTGATGAATGCACCAAAATCATCCACGAACTGGAAGAACGGGGATATCTGGAACCCGAAGCAGAGCAGATCAAATCACAGCTCGAACTTCAGGCTGCAGCCGATGAAGCCGGGGGTGTCGAAGCAGCCAGAGCCACATTGGCGGCCGATCCCGAAAACCCGATTTTGAAAATCTCATTGGCAGACGCGTTGGCCGTTTCAAACAAACATGAAGAGGCACTCGAAATCTGCCTGTCGATCATTGAACAGGACAAAACCGGGGCCGGCGTGGAAGCCAAAGCAACCATGCTCAAGATCTTTGACCTGCTGGGACCACAGTCGGCCCTGACAGGCACTTACCGCAGAAAACTGGCAACCCTGCTGTATTAACTGCGGATCACTGCCCGGCAGACCTGGTGCCTGCCGGTGAACCTGCAATCGGAACACCAAACGGTAAAGGGCGTCCGGCGACCTGATATCCCAGCGAATGCGCATGCTTCTGCAAAGATCGATAGAGTTCAAAACTATCGGGATAAACCCAGAGCGTGAGCGTGGAACCCGGCCCGATGTCAACCAGCGCCTGATAAAACTGAGATTGAATCTGGAGTGCCGTTTCCTCAGCCTCGGCCCGCACATCGTGATCAGACTCAATTTCCCACTTGGTCACTCCTACCCGGAAACCACCATTCCCGCCGTTTCGTAACTGGTCAATTGCCGAGAGTGCCTGACGCTCGACCACATATTTCATTGTATATCCGCGAATCGGACCGACGCTACCGTGATGTTCCCGATACTTGGCCAGCCAGCTTCCGCGTTTCATCACCTGATCTTTCAAATCAGCGAGCAGTTCGTTGATCGGTACATAAGATACTCTATTTTCAGAGAGCAAAAAGTGCCATTCTTTATCTGTCACCAGTTGACTGACGGGAGTTAACCGATGCTTGAGTTCTTTCACCTGTTCGCGTGGTGCGGCAACTTTCCGGGACTGAGCCACTACCCGCTCCAGCTCGATTTGTGCTTCCTGTTTCGAATCAACCAGACTTAACAACTGCTGATAATGCAGCTCGAGACGATCGCTTTTCTGATTAATCAGTGAAACCATTGACTGTACCTCTCCACTCACAGCCTGTTTTTGCTGTAGAAGCTCCTGTGTGCCGCTCTCGCGATTCCGCATCACCTGATCCAGACTGGCGAGTTCTGATTCCAGTTTTTGTACTTCGTCAAGCAATTCCCGGGATGGTTGCTGATAAATGACTCTTGGTTTTTGGGGAAGAATCGGTTTCGGCTCGGGCTCGGATTGTCTCAAGACCAATGCCGGTGCTTTCTGAAGGGGAGGGTCAGCCTCGATCCTGGGAGGAAAAGCCGCCAGATCAATATCGATGATTTGCGGCTGTGGAGGATTTTCGGATTGATTCTCAGCCACCGTCACCGGAGCCTGACTCATTCTGACACCGGCAATGACAATCAAAATAATCAGAATCCCGACGATGTTCGCAACGATATCCAGAAAGGAATCTGAACCAAAACCAACTTCTCCTTGTGACGCGCGTCGGCTCATATTAATTCTCCCTCTCGGATGAGAGCGCGGAAGAGACCGGTAGAGGATCTAATGTAAATTTTGCCTGTGTCTGAAGACCCATTTTCTGGGCTGACGACTTCAACCGTTCATAATACTGATTGCCCCCCGGACTGACCGTGAACTGAATGGTTGGCACCCAGTAAAAACCTCTTGGCGCGGGGCCCCAGGCCTCTACATATTGATCCATCACCATGATCATAGACTGTAATAATTCTTCCTGCGAAATTCCCTGGTCAAGATTGATTAACTTTTCTTCTCCCACAATGATGCGGTCCGCTCCGACCTGAACGGTAATTTCTCTCTCAAACCCGATTCCGGAACGCGACTGCTGTGGCTGCCATTGCCGGTTTTTTGATGATTCAATCTCTGCATGAGCGCTCGCACGTTTACTGCGTTGGAGCGATAGCGAGCTCGCATTGCCTGCTCCTGAAGCGGTTTGTCCCGAGGCACTCCGTTCCGGACTTTGTTGAGACTGAGAGCGCTCAGCCTGTTGCTTCGACTGACTTGATCCAGTCTGGTTTTGATCGTTCAGGAAGGGATTTTCTACGATTCGACTTTCCGACGAAGGAGCAGTCTCTCCAGCCAGGCGTTGCTGATCTCCCGCATCCGCCACTCTCTTTTCCCGCGAACCATCCAGTGGAACCAGATGCTGTGCTGCCATTTCATCCAGCTGCTCACGGCTGATTACCTTTGCCTGCTTCAGCCCTGAATTCTTATCTCCGCTCCCCCCCTGCTCTTTTCTTAAATCGGCAAGGTCATAAACCTCAGCCTCCTGTCGACTTCCGGGGAGATTTTTGAATGCCGCATTCCGCTGTTCTGCCGTCCCGGCACCATCGCCGGCTGGGAAGCCGCTTTGTTCCGAGCTACCAACTTCCGTACCTTCTTTGAAGACGATGTGTTTTTGATCGGCAACCTTCTTCAGATGTTCTGCACGCGTCATCTGCTGTCGTGGGGTTAAAACATCACTAAACCGGGACTCACCACCAGACTTGCTATTCCCTTTTCCTGCCAGTTTTTCTGACTGCCCGGATGAACCGGAACCTGTGCCCAGTTCTTCCTCAGGTTCGATGACACGTACCATGCCGGTGCGCGCATCAAACTGCAATCTGCGCCCCCCGCTGCCTGGCCCTGACGTTTCATGTGGTTGATGCAGTTGTGTTACCAGTTTCTGACGTTCGTTTAAAACACGCTCCACGGCGTCCCGGCAAATCTGTGTTGCAATCGGATCGCGCTTCGGTAATTCAATTTCCCAGTCAGCATCAATCAACTCATATCCCGAATCCAGATTCAGATTATTTAATAGCTTTCTCGCGACATAATATCCCACGCTGCCGCTGGGCCTGACCAGAATCAGGACATACGGTTCCTGATTGGACTGCTGCTCTTTGGTTTTCCAGTATTGAAATAAGGATTGCGTGCCAGCCAGCAGCGGATTGTATCCGGGAGTAAATTCCTTGAGATCATCGGGAGTGAGCGTAACCCCTTCCGGAATAAACGTCAGTCCGGCGTCAGTACATTCGATTAAAATCGGCCGTTTGGCCGTCCCCGTTTGACCATCATAAGGCACGACCGAGTATTTACTGCGGGCAGTCTTCTGGGACTGTTTTTTCACCTGCAGGGTTCGTAATTCTTCCTGTAACATTTCAGCGAGACGCGATCTCTGCTGCCTGACCTGATCCATTTTCTGATTGAGTTCTTCGTCTTTTTGCTGCAGCGACTGTATTTGCTGTCTGGTCTCGGTTAATTTGCCCGCAGATTGATTCAGCTCGTTTTTCAATCGAATCAGATTCAGATTCTGCAGTTTCAGCTCTTCGAGCTTTTTTGCTTTCTGCAGACTCAAAGCGCTTAAACGTGCTTCGTGTTCCGCAGCAAGATTGATCACCCGGGGTTCAGGCTCGGGAATGACAGTAGCCGGTTCCACTTTTGTGATGATCGGCGCCGTCTCTTTTGGCTCGACGATCTCTGCGGCAAACAACACTGGTGGAAAGAAATCGGCTTCTACGATTTCTTCCACAGTCACTTTCTGAACCTGCAGGACGGCCTGATGGCGAATGCGGCGGGTTGTGACCACCAACAGGAAGATCAATGCCCCCATCGCACAAATGAGAACCGCTAAAAATGGAAATAGCGATACCGAACGTGCTTCCTGACCATGTCTGCTCATGAATTAAACCGGGGAATTGACTTCGTTCATAATGAAATTATTGAGAATCACGACATCCGTATTTTGCTCTCAGGCGGCATTATTCCTGCTGGATCGCGCGGTGAGTAAATGCACGGCTGCACTCAAACTGTGAAGTGTTTCTTCGAACGTCTCGGTTGCTCGAATGGCATCCAGATTGTCCGCCAGTCTGCGCTGTAAGCCTACCAGATGCTCTTCCTGACCCACAATTTTCAACAGGTTTTCACTCTGTGAATTCAAAGCTTCAATCTGCAATGTGGAAACCTCGGAAGTGTCTTTCAACTGCTGATTCCACTGCCTGACTTCACCGGCAATCTCTTTTGTAGCCTGCTCAATCTGTGAGGTCTGCCGGCTTTGAGCAGAGATGACGTCCTGATGGACCTCATTCCAGATTTGAGCCAGATGTGTGGAAAATCGGCTGTTCGATTCTTTTTGTTTGTCCTGCCAGCGCGTCAGCATTGATTCAATTTGTTCTGTCGTTGACTGATAAGCGGTTAAAAATTCATTTCGCAGTGATTCCAACTGTGAAGAGTGACTTCCCAGCGTCGTTGACATCCCTTCCTGCATGGAATTGTCAAACGTTTCCTGCTGCCTTTCCATCATCTCTGACCAGCGACTCCGCAATCCTTCCAGGCTGTTCTGCCAGAGATCGGTCTGTCGTTGAATCATTTCTTCTGTCCGCAACACCAGTTGCTGAGCGGCTTCCACTTCCGCCGACTCCAACGGGCCAACCGAACTCTCGGACACGCTCATACAGGATGCAATATTTTGAATCCCGAAGAATTCAATCTGCTCCAGCTGCTTTTGTTCCATCCGTTCCACAATGAACGTGGAAAAGACCAGAATCAGAGAGAGTCCCAATGCCAGTGCCGTGGTATCAAAGGCCACCGCCAGACCACCGGTCACTTCGGAAAGTGAGCTATCCAGTTGATCGGGTGTGACATTCGCAATGGCAATCGTGATCCCGATCACAGTCCCCAGGAACCCGATAATGGGAACGGCCCAGGTAATGGTTCGAATGAGTGAATAACTGGCGTGCATCTGCTCGCCCGCCAGTTCCGCGAGATACTTTAAATGCTCATCGAGATCTGTGACGGAATGACGACTTTTCACATAAGAAACGGCATCCTGCAGTCGCTTACCGAGATAAGTGTCGCCGATCCAGCCTGGCAACGACTGAACCTGATCTGAAAACACCTCAATCCGATCATTCAGATTTTCAATTTCGCCGATTGTTTCCCAGTCAATTTTTGTTTCCGCCAGAGACTTTTTCTGGCTGAGCATACCCATGCCCTTCACGCCGATGATCGACATGCCTATGAAAAACAGGCCTGCTGTCGCATATTCGAGAGGGTGGCTGCAAAAATAGCGTTCGATAAGTGACTGATATAAAGGGAGATACGGAATCAGGGCATAAAAACCGAATGTCGCACCGATTCCCCAAAAAAGCGGAGATTTCAGAACTGCTTTCGACCAGTTTAAGAAGTGATCTTCTTTTTCACTTTCCGGCAGTGATTCCAAGTGTTCCATCTGTCTGTTCACATCCTTAAAGGCACGCGTGTGCGGTCAGAGTCTGAATTCAGGATATAACCACGCAAAACTCGAAAGATTCAAATTATTTGCGTTTTATCTATCCTGAAAACAGTCGACGCTCCACGAATATCACCGCCTGGCTGAAGGAAAATCCCCCCGCCAATGGCGACTCACTAACGTTAGCCTTGATCCCATTGATTGAAAGGCACACAATAAAACTAGCCTGACTCATACGCATATTCGGTATAATCGTCATATTGTCACAGGCAAGTTGAAGAAAACTTCCCTATCAGGTTGAGAAGCGGGAAGTATTCATATTTATCCATACGAACACTATTCTGAAGCGGTATCACTCAGGCCAGGATGCCGCGGCGATGATTCTCAGTAAACTGTTTTGAAATTAGCAGTTAGTATTTACAAGCTGGATGCATTTTTGACTGGAGATCGTTAAAAAGAATAATTGATTCAGGGATTCGGTCCATTTGGACTATTCAAGGAGGAAATAGGCTGTTTTACTGCTGACGAGCATCAAAATAATCTCGTCTTTTCTACTATCTGATTCCATCATCCACGTTTGCCAATATGAATGCATCGCGTAATAAAAAATCGACCCAGAACTCTCCCACAGTTGATAAACTGATCACACGGGAGATTCTGGGATATCTGAATTTCTCCAATGGAAAACCAGACCCCAAATTTCGCTTTAACTGTAACCAACTCTTCTCTGAACTGGTTCACCCGATCTCGGCTGCCACACTTGAGTCACTATTGAGTTCCCATCTGAAAGAGCTTGAAGGAACCACAGGTGCGTTTCAGGAAATCAAGCAGGCAGAAAGTGTCGTTCGGATCGCATTCCAGGAATGTCTGCCACAATACAAACAGCACCACCGTGATCTGCTGTTTCATGTTCCCGAACAGGAATTTCTTCAGCCCTATTTTCTCGCTGTACTTTTTGAAGCGCTGCTCGAACAGGGAGGCCCGTGGGAACAGACCGATCGGATCGTTCCAGCGACGATAGATAAGCTGAATGATTTTGTCGGCTTTCGGCCTGTCGCTGTGCTGGAGAATGGTCGGCAGATGCTGGTTTATTCTCATGAAAAATTCCGGCCGATACCGCTCTATTTTCGTGACTGTGGTGTTGCCTTCGGTCCTTATCAGCGTCTGATCGAACAAACAATCAAAACATTACAAACCACACCGAGTGACCTGTTGTATCAGGCGCATTTCGGTCTGGAAAGAATGGACGAGATCGCCATTGATCTGCGGGCACACGACCATCTGCATCCCGTCAACAAACGCACCAACTACATGTTTGGTGAATGGGACCCCCATGTGATTGACAACCAGGGATACTATCGCCGCTTTGTCATTCGAAAATTAATTCTTGACTCACTGTTAGCCTGGATTGACGAAAACAAAGAGATCCCGCTGGAAGAACGGCTTCAGGATGCCGCCGCTGTATTAAGCGGCACGATGCTGATGGCATCCTCCATCAGTGGAGCCGGTCCGGATACCCATTCGGGTGATACCAGTTTAACCTCGTTACTTCCGAAAGTCGCCCGCCAACGGGATGACTATTACAATCGCCTGTTGGCATCGGCTACCGGAAAACGTGCAGAGCGGCTTGCCAAAGAGGCAAAGCAGTCACAGCAGCCCTTCGGACATATTCGTCATTACTTGAATTTACATCTGGCACGTTATGGTGCTCAGCAGGTGCAGCATCGGCAGCTTTCACGCATTTATGCACGGATGGGATTCTCCACCGCGGCTCGATGCGAAGCGGCGGTGATTCCCTGTACTTCGGTACGATTCGAGTGTGAGATTCAATGGCGGATTACAATGGTTCATCTTCATTTAGAACGATATGAACTGGATCAGGCCTGGAAGCTCATTCCCGAAATCGAAGAACATCTGACAAGAGGCATCGAATGCGGTGCCTTGATTGACCCCTGGAATATTCTGGGATTTCAGGGATTATTCCCGTTGTTCATCTCCCGTGAAGACAGCATCCCCGATCAACGCAGCGAAGTCCTGCTTGATCTGATGGAAGAGATTTTTTCTGTGTACTCGTCTACCCTCAGCGAAGCAGCCGCACAGGGAAACAATCAGCTGAAACTGGAAATCTCCGACCGATTTCAAAAACTGGCCGAGAAATGGGATCGCTATGCGACCACCACAGTCGAAGATCTGCCGCACGTTAACGGGCAGGATTCCTTTGAATCGGCAGCGCACGTTTCTCAAATTCTGACAGAATGGAAAAACGGCGGCGAATCGGTGGGAGACATCTCATTCTGGCGAGAACACGTTGATCGATTTGAATCAGCCAAGGCGTATGCACTCACCGTCGATGCGCTCCTGCAAAAACAGGATCACGTCGCTGCGATCGGACTGATCATGCAGTGGCTCAGCCAGGTCGATCAGACGGGGCTTGAATCGGGGCCTTATTCGATCCACGCCGTTCTGCTACAATGGATGCGGCAACTCACTTCCCAGGTCGATGCCGAATCGATCTCTGCGAACAGTTATTCCATTCGTAAAATGTTCGACTATCTGGAAGCCAACGCCGCCGATTACTGGTCGGTACCACGTTTCGATTCCATTCTCCCCGTACCCGAAAAAGAAATCGAAGACCCGTTTGAAATAGATCCTGAAGAACCCGATGAAGAAGATTCCCTGTTCGGTGCCGCTTATGAAAATGTCACCTTTCGTGACAGTGCCGATGATGGTGTTCAAGGCGAAACCATGGATTCCGGTTATTCTTCAAGTAATTCAGAAATCGAATCAATCAACCGGCAACTGGAACCGCGACTCAAGTTTCTGAACACGCTATCCCAACTCTGGCAGTTGTCGGCTGCCTTTTATAGCGAAGCAGAGACAACGCAATCAGAGCGTGACGCTGAAACAGCCGCACCTGCAGAAAAATCATCTCCGTTTGACCCGGCAACCAGACAATCAATGGAAGGCTGGATTCACCACACCGAACATCTGCAACAGGAATTAGTGGTTCTGCTCAATTCCATCTGGAAATATCAGATTCCCAAACCGAGTGGTGATCACGATTCCAACATCGAATACGATCTGCAGCTCCAGACAAAATACTATTTGATGCATGCCATTATTATCACCACCGTCAATTGCCGCTCTGCCCGTTTAATGCTGCTCTCAACGATGCCGCAATCTGAAGAGGAAACAAAGCTTTCAGAAAATGAAAGTTTGCTCGTCCCCATCTATCGCGGGGTTCTCAGACGCGATATTGAACTCGTCAAAAAAGAATTCCCCACGTTTCTGAACAGCATTGCAGAAACCCCGCTGCTGTATACTCCCATTGATCAGGGAGGCAAACCAAATATTGTGCTGAAAGTTCGTTCGTTACAGATGATCCTTCGTTTTCTGCTTTCACAACTTCCCTGTCTGGGCCTGCTGCGCGAAACCTGGCAGCTGTTGAAAACCGCCTATCGCATGGAACGTTGCTCACGTCCGGAAGGGATTGCCGTCAGTGAATTTGATCGCCTGTTCCGAACAGCCTTAAGAAGTTCACTTTCCGCGATCATCCGGTCATCGCATTCCTGGGAAACGGAGAAACTGGATGACGATAAACTGATTGACATTGCGGGAAAACTCGTTGATAAATATCGTGAACAATGGTTAAAGCACAGTCGCACGATGCGGCTTTCCAGCGCGGAAGCATTAAACCAGGAATTTGTCTGGCAGGAAGTGAAACAGTTTATTGAGCTCTATGGAGCCGACCTGTTCCATGCCCAATACCTGACGCTGGGAAATCTGCGGGCTATTCTGCACAACGGAATCGAACAGTATCTGAATTATCTGGTTGAAATCCACGACCCTTCCCAGCCGATGGCGCTCCTGACTGACCTTGAAGAGGGCAACATCGACGTGGATGAAGCCGCGACCAATCTCAAGGTCATCTTCGAATCGGTTGTCGATAAATTTGACCGCTTCGTGGAATATAACAGCACAACCACGCAATCAGATTACGGCGAAATGTTTTACTGTCTGCTGGACTTTCTGCGGATTGAATCCGCCTATGAACGCGATGACTGGAAGATGGTGCCTTTACTGATTGCCCACAAAGTTCTCGCCCAGCAGGACCGCAATGAGTCGGCTTTGATCTGGGAAGCCGTCTTTGAAGCAAATTCGGAAGAGATGGCCAAAAAACATTTAAAGAAACTGAAACAGACGGAATCGGAATATAAAATCAACCTGCCGCTGATCTCCGACCATCTGAATGAGCGATTCGTCAAACCGCTGGCAGTGAATCGCATGATGGCGCTGGTTCCACGTGCAATGAAAGATGCCCGCAGTGGAAATGAAGAGTCAGCCGCATTCATGATTCTGCAGGAAGAAATTGAACGTTATCTGGCATCCACAATCGGCTCGGGCATTGATGTGCCAGACTGGATGCGGAGTCTGGAAGATGAAATTGATCGCCTGGACGAGAAAGTCACCAGCGAACAGTACGATATCGAAACGGAAATTAAACTCTCTCCCGTACCGATGTCTCTGGATGATATCAAAAAACAGCTGAAATTGTGGAACCAGCCACTCACCCGGCAGCGGAAGAAAAAGAACGAGTAATCGCGATCTGTTCGCAAGCAACACACCCATCATCTGCAGAAATGAACACAGCATCACTGCAGATGACATACTGCCTGACCTTTTCCTCAGCCCGGATGGGCGACGGATTATTCTTTCGCCTTGTTGAGCAGTTCAATAATCTTTGACTGCTCATTCGGCGGAATCATTTCATAGTGACTCAATTCAATATCATAGCTGCCTCGCCCCCCCGTCAAACTGGAAAGTGTGCGGGCATAAGTCATGATTTCGGCCAACGGAACACGAGCCTGAATAATTTCATAGCCACCAGTAGAAATCTGCATTCCTTCCATGCGCCCTCGACGACTGGAAAGATCGCTGCTGATATCGCCGACATTTTCTTCCGGAATCAGAATTTCTATTTTGACGATGGGTTCCATCAAAACAGGCCGGGATTTCTGAAATAACTCGGCAAAACATTTACTGGCGGCAATTTTAAACGCTGTCTCATTACTGTCCACCGGATGGTCTTTACCAAAGTAGACCTCGCAAACCAGATCCTGAATCTGGCAGCCCGTAATCACGCCGTGTTTCATCCGCTCCTGCACACCTTTTTCAACCGCAGGGATAAATTGATTGGGAATTGAACCTCCCGAAATCCGATCGACAAAAGCAAAGTTGAAATCGGGGTCATAATGATAAGACCTGAGATGATCGAAGTTGTCTTTTGTAAAGTACTCTTCCGGATTCACATCGTGCGGCATGGGAGAAATCCTGAGATGCACTTCAGCAAACTGCCCTGCTCCACCCGACTGCTTTTTATGACGATAGCTGCCTTCCGCCGTTGCCATAATCGTTTCGCGATACGGCACTTTGGGCAGATGAGTGATCACTTCCACTTTATCACGATGCAGAAGCCGTTCCTGAATGATTTTCAAATGCAATTCACTCATACCCTGCATCACCATTTCATGGGTTTCTTCGTCGTGAATTACATGGAAGGTCTGATCTTCTTCTTCGATTTTATGAAGTGCACCAGAAATCTTCTGCTGGTCATTCTGACTTTTCGGCTCGACCGCCAGTCCCACCACTGGATGAGGAAATTTGATTTCAGGCAGCGAGAGTCCCTCCCCGTTGGCATCTGCAGTAATGGTATCTCCCAGTTTCAAGTCATCGGCTTTCGCAACGGCAAAGATATCACCGACGGAAACTTCATCCACGGGTTCCTGTTTACCCCCCTGCACATCGAGCAACTGATTGAACTTGACCGGTTTTCCGGTGCGCACGTTAACAACGGAGGAATCTCTGCTCAACTTGCCGGAAAAGACTCTTAAATAACTCATTTTGGAAATGAAGGGATCAATGCGTGTTTTGATCACTTGCGCGACAAACGGTTGATCTGGCGAGGGATCCAGCATTACGGAACGCCCATCCCGGGTCTGCTCCATCCGCTGGATATCCTGCGGGCATAACGTATAGTTCGACATCGCATCCATAAATTCCGCTACGCCGACACCGGTTTTGGCGCTCATGAACAATACGGGAATCAAAGTCCCCGCGGCCATTGCCTTCGGAATGTTCGCAGACAATTCCTGAGCGCTGATCTCTTCCCCTTCGAAGAAACGTTCCAGTATTTTTTCATTGGATTCAACGATCGCTTCAATTAATGACTGACGCGTCGCTTCCGGATCTCCGATTACCCCTTCCGGTGCATTTTCATTTTTCACGAGATTATGGACGGCTTTGAAATCGGCTCCCAGTCCCACCGGCAGGTTAATGGGTATGCAGTGCGAGCCAAATGTTTCACGAATGGAATTTAACAAAGAATCGTAGTCGATATTCTCCGCATCGCATTTATTGAGCACAATCATCCGGGCAATGCCGGCGTCCTGTGACATTTTGGAAACCCGCAAGGCATTGATTTCCACACCATGACCGGCGTTCAGCAGTATCAAAGCCGTCTCAACAGCCCGCAACGCGCCGGAGACCTGTCCGATAAAATCAGGATAACCGGGAGTGTCAATCAGATTGATATGGTGGCCACCGTAATCGAAATGAATCAGAGTGGACGCGATAGAAATCCGATGATCAATTTCTTCTTCATCGATATCCAGCAGACTCGTGCCATCATCTACAGACCCCAGTCGGGAAGAGGCACCAGATTGAAACAGCATGAGATCGGCTACAGTTGTTTTGCCAACAGCCCCGTGGCCGACCAATGCCACATTCCTAACGTCGTTTACCTTATATTCGTTCATCGCTTGTCCTGCCTTTCAAGAGATTGGCCAGGCGCAATTGTCCTCCATTCCAATAAAGGCAACACGCTTAGCCAGGAAATGATGCGAACGTGTGTGCCGGGAAAAAAAGAATTTTCCCTGCATATCCTCAAACCGGATTCTCAAAAGAATACCCGGATCAATTCTGCGAACGATTACGAGTTTGTGCTGAAGGCACTTTCATTTTATCCTCTGATTCCTCTACTAAAATCTTATCTTTTTGATTTTCAAAAGGCGAAAGGATTTTCCCAAAAACGGACTTGCCCTCAGAAATAAACACGTCTGATTTAAAACGGACCGTCGAGGTCAGCCGGTAAACGAGCAGGAGTATTTTCCACAAAGCAGGAAAACCACAAGGCTTAAAGGGGGTGACAGGCGAGTTCAAAAAGGAATGGGTAATAAAAACAAATGGTGCTCCAGCAGCACGCCACTACCATGAATCCCGATAAACTGGGTAAAGAAGAGAATGAATACATACACGGCCAGCAGCGGCACGATGATCGTGCGACTCAACCAGCGCCAGCCAAACCAGGCAGTTCGGGTTCGGGAAGAAGCACGATAATAAACCCAGCCCAGCAGCAGTTTGGTCGGATAAATGGTCGCGACAAAGATCAGCGTAATGCCCCAGACCGCATCCCGCGGCAAAGCAGCCACTTTAAACAGATACAGGGGCAACGAGAGAACATAAACCACGATTAACGATACTGTCCACGCTAAGGGAGCGCGTTTGAATTTACGCCTGACCGTGCGCAGTTCAAACATCGCAGAAAATCGATTCTCTGCGGCAAAATGCGCCTGTAACAACGGCAGCCATCCGAGGACCATTACGAGAATGGCTCCTCCCAGCAGGGTGATTGCAACGGGACCTCCCTGACCTCCCTCTGGTGAACTCGCCGCGGCGAACATTACTGACGGAATCACCAGCCATAAAAACGCACCCAGGAAACCCCGCAGGCCGAGTGAAAAATTCCTGCCCAGTTTGAGTGAAGCGATAAACGAACTGACATTCAGCGCGGCCCGTTCAAAATAACCGCCCGATCGAATCTGTTTGAACAACCAGACCGCATTTTTAAGGGGACGTACAAAACAGAAAAACGTGCCCCCGCGTGCGAGAGCCAAACAGAGATGAACTGAAATCGCAATGGAGACGATCAAAGTCAGCAGATGCAGCGTCTGATCGCTCTGGCCTCCCGGTTCGATTAACCGCGCGTCGGCGGCGGCTCCCGCTAATAAAAACAGCGGAATGAGCCACAGCACCACACCAATCACAATCGTGCCCAAACGCGGTGCGATATCCAGCAAAGGAAATGCCAGACGTATTTTTCCGGTTCGTGCCACGCGCCCCTCAACATCCAGTAGATAGCCCAGGGCAATAAAATTGAAAATGGGGACCGCGGCGATCAGAGCGAGAAAGATCACCAGACACGCTATCCCAAACATCATCCGCAGTATCCAGTATGCGGCTTTGACGGGATGACGAAACAAATGTGGAAAAGGAGGAATGTTTCCGACCACTTCATCGGGATAAAACTGGTCAATCTCAGAGGTGACTGACTCCGATTCGACTTTATTCGAATCAAAGTCTCTCACTTCACAGGCGATCTCAGAACTTCCCGGATGTGCACCATCAAACTCATTCTCTGGCGTTCTATTTTCATTCACAGGCAGCTCCGACCGTTTCTCAGAAATTCGGGGCGTTGATCGTAAATGGAAGGTTTTCCCGGAATCGGCATGCATTTTCAAAGTACCACCCGCAATCAGGTAAGTCCAACTTATAGCAGAAATTGTTTGATGATTCGAGAAGCAAACGGGAAGACTGGCCTGCCTCGCTTTTAATGGTACTCAGAAAAAAGTCCCGAGTTTCAAGAATTCGCTGAAACTTTCGAATTACCAATCTGGTATGATTCGTGAAAGAGTGAAAGCTTTTCCCTCTCACTCAACTGGAGTGACTTCACATTTATCCAGAGACGATTTCATGAAGCCAAGCTCTCACAACTGGAAAATTGCCTGCCTCCCCTTCTTTGTCGTCGGTCTGGTTGTTTCTCTGGTTGCCTGGGCTTCCAGCAGCCCCATTAATAGTTCTCCTCAAACTCCTGCTCTGACAGAGGGGAACTCCTTTTCAAATACAGTCAGTCAGGTGGATCAGTTTTTTGTCAAGCAATGGTCAGAAAAAGAAACCGCGCCGTCTGAAATCGCTGATGACCTCATCCTGCTCAGAAGACTCTCACTGGCTCTGCATGGCACGATCCCCTCACTGGAGGAAATCCGTGAGTTCGAGAACATGCAAGGCGAAAACCGCATCGAACGCTGGACTCAGAAACTGCTGGAAGATCGGCGTTTCGCAGACTACTTTTCCGAACGACTGACGAGGGCTTATGTCGGCGTTTCGCAGGGTCAGTTTGTGATTTTCCGACGCGACCGGTTCAAAGCCTGGCTCAGCGAACAGATTCAGGCCAATACACCTTATGATGAACTGGTCCGAAAGCTGATTGCGGGAGAGGGTCTTTGGACGGGCGACCCTGAAACGAATTATATTACCCAAGCGGTCTCTGATGGAAATCTCGATCGTAATAAGCTGACCGGAAGTACGGTACGTGCGTTTCTCGGGCAACGGATTGATTGCGCACAATGCCATGACCATCCCTTTGACCATTGGAAACAAACCGACTTTGAAGGACTCACCGCCTTTTACGGGCAGGTAGAAATTCAAGTATTGGGCGTGAGGCAAAATAAAAAACTGACTTACGAGGTAGAAGATCGTGAAACCCTGAAAAAACGCACAGTTTCTCCGCAGGTTCCCTTTTTGAATGAGTGCCTGCCTCAAGAAGGGACTCTGCGTGAGAAGCTGGCTGCATGGGTCACGCATCCGCAAAATCGAAGATTTGAACGGGCCTCGGCGAATCGCATCTGGGGGTTATTATTTGGGGTCCCTTACATTAACCCCGTTGACGATCTGCCTGCCCCCACAGACCTTTCCCAGTCTCCACCTGACCTGCTCGATATACTCGGACAGGACTTTCGTGAAAACGGGTATGACATCAAACGGATGATTCAAATCATTGTGGGCTCAAAACCGTTTCATCTGTCTTCCACATCGGCAAACGATGAACCCGTGCAAATTGAGCGTGCAACCGGCAACTGGGCGTTGTTCCCGCTGGTGCGTTTGCGTCCCGAACAGATTATCGGTTCGATGCTCCAGGCTTCGTCGTTAAAAACAATCGATCAGAACTCAAATATTTTCATGAGAGGACGTCGATTTTTCTCAGAGATCGATTTTGTGCGTGAATACGGCGACCTGGGAAGTGACGAACTCGATGATTTTCCCGGCACGATTCCCCAGGCGTTACTCAGAATGAATGGCGAATTCGCCAGAGATAATGGCAGCGCCTCGCCGCTGAACTCCGTCGGACGCATCGCGCGATTTGACATCTCGAATGAAAAACGAATCGAAACCTGCTTTCTGGTCTGCCTGACGCGGCTCCCCACATCACTCGAAAGCGAACACTTTGTGAAACAGTATCAGGCTGCTTCAAATCAGAATCAGCGGATTAAAATTACAGAAGACCTGTTTTGGGCGCTCTATAATTCTCCTGAATTTTCCTGGAACCACTGAACCATGTTTGATTCCAATTTTTTATCGAACAAAATCAGCCGCCGCGATTTGTGCAAAGTCGCAATGGGCAGCACACTGTCTTTTATGTTGCCCGGGTTTGACCTGATCGCTGCACAAAAACGGGGACCGGAACGCCGAAAATCCGTGATCATCCTCTGGATGGGAGGCGGCCCCAGCCAGCTGGAAACCTGGGACCCGCATCCGGGCACCGTAATCGGAGGACCGGGTACTGCGATTAAAACCGTTGTCCCCGGACTGCAAATTTCCGATATGTATCCGCTGCTGGCAGAACAGCTCGATTCGATGTCGGTCATCCGCTCAATGGTATCCAAAGAAGGTGATCACGAACGCGGCACCAGATATCTCAAAACCGGTTACCGCCCTGAGCCGACAACCGTCTACCCGGCCCTTGGTGCGATCATCACCCATCAGGCTCCGGCCTCCGATCTCGAAATTCCGCAACATATTTCGATGGGCAATACCCAGTTCCCGGCGCGCGGCGGCTATCTTGGCGGCCACCTGGATGCCTTCCGCGTTCAGGATCCGGGAAATAATATTGGCAACATGCGCGCCGGCATTGAACCCCCGCGACAAAATCGGCGGCTGGATAATTTAAACGTGGTCTCGCAGGCCTTCCAGAAAGGGAGGATGATTCAAACGAGAAAAACACTGCATCAGTCAACCATCGACCGCGCTCTGACCATGATGAGTTCCGAACAGCTCAACGCGTTTGAAATCGAGAAAGAACCGGAGTCCGTTCGCAAAGCCTATGGAGATTCTTCCTTCGGCAGAGGCTGTCTCGTTGCCCGCAGGCTGGTCGAGCAAGGTGTCCATTCGATCGAAGTTAACCTCAGCGGCTGGGACAGTCATGCCAATAATTTCACCGGACATCAGACCCAGGCCGCGCTGCTGGACCCTGCGTTTTCCAGTCTGCTCAAAGATCTGAAAGCCAGAGACCTGCTCGATTCCACAATTGTGCTCTGCATCGGAGAATTCGGTCGCACTCCCAAAATCAACCCACTGGAAGGGCGCGACCATTGGCCCACCGGTTTTTCCTGTATCGTGGGAGGGGGTGGCCTGAAAGGCAATGTGGTCATCGGGGAAACCGACCCGACAGGAAAAGAAAAGAAACCGACCGAACCGGTTCAAATTCAGGATCTGTATGCCACCATTCTGCAAAAGCTGAACATTGACTATCAAAAAGAATTGATTTCCCCCATTGGTCGCCCCCTGGCCCTCAGCGAGGGTAGCCCCATTGCAAAACTGATCTGAGAGAGCCAGGCAGATCGACTGCAAACTGCTTCAGCCGAATTAAATTGAACAGATTCAGGAAAAATGCTTGCCCGGGAGAATAAAACACTCTAACTTGATGAAATAACGAAACCTGCCTCGACTTTCGTTGTTTCATTATGCAGTGACCATCCTCCCCCTTCGACATTCCAATGGAATTTGAACATGAGCCGTTTTCTTCCCGCAGTGATTCTGTTACTGGCTTGCATTACCACCAGCACAAGACTCAAAGCCGCTGATGCGGACTGGTCTCAGTTTCGTGGTCCTGCCGGAAATGGCATTTCCTCTTCCACAGGTCTTCCGACGGAGTGGAGTGCAGAGAAAAACATCGCCTGGAAAACCAAACTTCCCGGTCATGGTTCTTCGAGCCCGGTCCTGTTCGGCGATCAGATCTTTCTGACCGCTTACACCGGCTATGGATTAACGGCTGAAGATGAAGGCAATCCCGCTGATTTACGGTTACACGTCATTGCCGTCGATCGCCAGAACGGTCAGATCATGTGGGATGAATCGGTGTCTCCCCTGAATCAGGTTCAGAAAATCACAAAACGAATTGTCGACCATGGTTATGCCACCGGAACCCCTGCCTGCGATAAAACCGGCGTTTACGCGTTTTTTGGAACATCCGGCGTCATAGCGTATGACCTGAAAGGAAAACTGAAGTGGAGAGCCGACGTTGGTGAAGGGACTGCCGGCTTTGGTTCTGCCTCTTCTCCCATTCTTTATAAAGACTTTGTGATCATCAATGCCAGCATCGAAAGTTCAACCGTTTATGCGCTGAACAAAAGCAATGGTGAGATTGCCTGGAAGGCGGAAAACATCGAGCGTGCTTGGACGACTCCGTCCATTGTTGATGTTCCGGATGGAAAACAGGAACTGATCGTCAATCAGAAAAACCAGATTCTGGGCCTTGACCCGGAGACCGGAAAACAACTCTGGAACTGCGAAGGCATTCAGGATTATGTCGTGCCGGTCGTCGTCCAGAACGAGGGCATTCTCTACTGTCTGGGCGGACGCAGCAATCGGAGTATCGCCGTCCGTTCCGGTGGCCGAGGCGATGTCACAAAAACCCATAAATTGTGGGAGGTGAATGTGGGTGCGAATGTGACTTCTCCCGTTTATTATAATGGCCATCTCTATTGGGCCAGCGACCGCGGCATTGCGTTTTGCCTGGACGCCAAAAATGGGGAGGTGGTCTACAAAAATCGTCTGCCCACCGGGGCGCGTCTGTATGCGTCCATTATTTTGGCCGACGGAAAATTTTATATCACCACGCGGGATAGCGGCGTGATCGTCTTGAAAGCGGGGCCTGAGTATGTCGAACTGGCCCAAAACAAAATTGACGGCGAAGAAGACCTGTTCAACGCTTCCCCTGCTGTCAGCGAAAGCAGTATTTTTCTGCGGACAGACGGCTATCTGTACCGAATCACAACTAAGAAATGAGCTTCAACACAAGATATTCCGGTTAAATAACTTACAACACTGAGAGACTTTTGGGTCAGGTCGTTGATACTGCTGTCGAACCGCTGGAAATCCCAATTCAGGGCTTCTACAATACGAGGCATGACTGAACCAACGACACAAAAACCTTACCTCTTCAAAACGATCGGCATCATCGGCGTCGGTCTGCTGGGAGGGTCTATTGCCGCTGCGGTACGGCAGCGCAATTTATCAGACACGATCCTGGGAGCAGGACGTAATCCAGCCCGTCTGCGCGCTGCCCAGCATTCCGGTTTATTGAACCGTGGGACAACCAATATCGCAGAAACGTCCGCGCAATCTGATTTGATCATTGTCTGCACACCCGTAAATCATATCGTGCAGTTTATTCAGACAGTCGCGAAAAACAGTCGGCCGGGAACAATAATTACCGACGTTGGCAGCACCAAACAAAAAATCTGCGAAGCCCTGTATGGGAATCTTCCTGCGGGAGTTACTTTTGTCGCCTCACACCCTTTGGCAGGTTCTGAAAAAGCCGGCCATGAATTTGCAGACCCGAATCTGTTTGAAGGTCGCCCTTGCGTGATCACGCCGGATGACTCACTCCCCCTGGAAGCCGTGGCTAGAATCAAACAGTTCTGGGAGGCCTTGGGAATGCATGTTCTCGAAACATCGCCTCAAAAACACGACCAGATCCTGGCTGAAACCAGCCATCTGCCACACGTGGTCGCCTCCGCACTGGCAATGACACTCACAGAAGAAAACAGAAAATTTACCTCCACGGGATTCCGCGACACGACCAGAATCGCCGCCGGTGATCCAGCACTTTGGATTGAAATCCTGTTAAATAACCGGGATGAAGTGGTAAACAGCATAGATAAGTACACCCATTCTCTTCAACGTATAAGGGATGCCCTCATCAACCAGGATGAAATTCAGCTTCGTCAACTTCTGGAAGATGGTAAAAAGAATCAGGATGCACTAAATTCATCCCGTAAACAGTAGCAGCCGCCTGGAATATAAAAAAACATTCTCTGTAACGACCCAGAACTGGCTGCGATTAAAACAAGCCAATTCATTTTCCTGACTTGATCAAACAATAACTGGAATCAACATGCTTTGCGAAGTCGAAATCAAACCTGCGGAAACTCAGGTAGACCGTGAGGGAGCCCGTATCCTTAAAGAGTGTCAGGTTCTGGGCACAAATTCGATCCGGTCAGTTCAGACAGCGCACTCTTATCTGCTGGAAGGTGATCTGAATCAACAGGGAGTGGAACAGATTGCCCGGTCTCTCCTGTCGGATCCAATTGTCGAGACCTTTGAAATTCGCATTTTATCGGCCGATTCCTCCGATTTGGCAGCGACCGACCAGTTGCTGAATGTGCTCTTTAAACCAGGTGTGACCGATAATGTCGCCAACAGTGCCCGGCAGGCGATTCTGGATCTGGGGCTCTCCGTCGAAAATGTGGCAACCTGTCGCAAATACTGGATCAACGCAGATGCCAAATCCGACGAAATTGACCGCATGGCGTCCAAGGTGCTTTCGAATGATGCCATCGAACACGTCGTTCGGGGACCATTGTGCATGGACAGCATCAAACTGGGCAGCGAGTACACGTTTGAACTGGTCACGATCCCGATTCGCTCGATGAACGACAAACAACTGGAAACACTCAGTCGCGAAGGACAGCTATACTTAAATCTGACCGAGATGCGTACGATCAAAAAATACTACGTTGGTCAGGAGAAAGATCCAACGGACATCGAGCTGGAAAGTGTCGCCCAAACCTGGAGCGAACACTGTTCGCACAAAACTCTGGCAGGCCGCATTCATTATCGGGATGGCAAACGCGATCTCAATTTTGAAAACATGCTGAAAGAAACCATCTTTGCCGCCACGACCACCATTCGCAAATCACTCGGCGAAAAAGACTGGTGTGTGAGTGTGTTTGTCGACAACGCGGGAGTAATTACATTTGACGATAAACAGGATGTCTGTTTTAAAGTGGAAACACACAACCACCCGTCCGCGCTGGAACCTTATGGCGGTGCCAACACCGGACTGGGGGGCGTGATTCGCGATCCCCTGGGAACGGGCCTCGGCGGAAAACCGGTTTGCAATACCGATGTTTTCTGTTTTGCTCCCCCGGAAATCTCTTACGATGAACTGCCCGCCGGCGTGTTACACCCGAAAGCGGTTGCCACCGGCGTCGTTTCCGGCGTGCGTGATTATGGAAACCGGATGGGCATTCCCACGGTCAACGGCGCGGTTTACTTTGATGAACGCTACCTGGGCAATCCGCTCGTTTATTGCGGAAACGTAGCGATGTTACCAGTCGGAAAATCCGTCAAACAGCAGACACAACCGGGACACTATATCGTCGCAGTCGGCGGTCGAACCGGCCGGGACGGCATTCATGGCGCAACCTTTTCTTCTGCGGAATTGACTTCCGAAAGTGAAACCCTCTCTGGCGGTGCCGTGCAGATCGGGAATGCAATCACCGAAAAAATGATGCTGGATGTCATTCTGGAAGCACGCGATAAAGAATTGTTTTCCGCAATTACCGACTGCGGTGCAGGCGGTTTCAGTAGTGCCGTGGGCGAAATGGGTGAAAAAACAGGTGCCGAAGTCTGGCTGGATCAGTGCCCACTGAAATACGCCGGTCTCTCCTATACCGAAATCTGGATCTCCGAAGCGCAGGAACGGATGGTGCTGGCAGTTTCCCCCGAAAACTGGGAAGCGTTCGAAGCACTCTGTGCCGGAGAAGGAGTCGAGGCATCGGTCATCGGAAAGTTTACCGATACGAAACACCTGGTACTCAAATATCAGGATCAGATTGTAGGCGATCTGGAAATGTCCTTCCTGCATGATGGCCGCCCCCCCGTGGTGCGTGAAGCCGTCTATAAAACCCCCCCCTTTATTCCGTTGACACCAACCGAAACGGAAAACTACAACAAAGACCTGAAATCGATTTTAAGCTCACTCAATGTCTGCAGCAAAGAATGGATCATTCGTCAGTATGACCAGGAAGTGCAGGCGGGAAGTGTGGTTAAACCCTTAGTGGGAGTCCAGAATGACGGCCCTTCTGATGCCGCCGTCGTCCGCCCCGACCTGACATCGGTCCGGGGGCTGGTGATCTCTTGTGGCATGAATCCCCGTTATGGAGATTTGAGCACACATTGGATGGCGGCGTCTGCCATCGATGAAGCCATTCGAAACTGTGTCGCCGTGGGGGCAGATCCCGATAAGATCGCCATTCTTGATAATTTCTGCTGGGGCAATACGGATCGCCCGGAAACATTGGGCAGTCTGGTTGCGGCCGCCCTGGCCTGCCAGGAATTCTCGATTGCATATGGCACTCCCTTTATCAGCGGAAAAGACAGTTTGTATAACGAATTTTCGTTTGAAAACGAACAAGGGGAAAAAGAAACCGTCTCCATTCCCGCATCGCTCCTGATCAGTGCCATCGGTCAAATCGACGATGTTGGCAAAGCAGTCACGATGGACCTCAAAGCTCCCGGCAACCGGATATTCCTGATTGGTTCGACCCACGACGAACTGGGAGGTAGCCATTTCGCGTTCGTCAATCATCTGGAGGGGGGACAGGTTCCGCAGGTCGATAAAGAAGAGGCCCCGGAAATTTTCAAGTCGCTGCATGCGGCGATTCAAAAGCGGCTCATCCGAAGTTGTCATGACCTGAGCGAAGGGGGCCTGGCAGTCGCGGCGGCGGAAATGGCGTTTGCCGGTGGATATGGCATGAAACTGGATGTGACCCGACTTCCTGAAGCGCTGGAACTTTCGACTCCCAGCTTGCTCTTTTCAGAAAGTAATACCCGGTTTTTAATCGAAGTGGCTCCGGACAAAATGGGAGAATTGATAGCCTGTTTTAATGAACTGCCACTGGTTGAGATTGGTGAAGTTGTCAGTAGCCGCCAGTTCACTGTCAAAGGAAAAGGGGGCACCACCCCCATCAATGCCAGCCTGGAAGAGTTAAAATCCGCTTGGAAAAATCCACTGTCATGGGGCTGAGCGAATCTCGGAGGCGCCCTGTTTAAATCAGCCGGTGTCTGCCCGGAGTACGCGTTGGCTCCGGCTGCGAAAACCGAGACATTCTGACGATCTCGCCGGGAACGCCTGAAATAAAGCTTTCCCACGTGCCCCGGTTGAGTAAAATACAGAGGACTGTCTGAAACTCTGATTGTTGTGTCGAAACCGGTTGCAGGGTTAAATTCTCGCTATTCGCGTGCCACGCTGTTTGGCAGGAAACCCCTGTAATTTCTTGGTTTATAGTCGCAAAGTCGCTTCTCAGGCATTACGATAGAATCTACGGAACTATCTGCGCCAAGCAGTGTTTACCTTTGTGGAAAGGTGTAAAAAACGGATGTCTGAAGCAAATCAAGATTTAATAAACTCGGATGAGTTCGAAATTACTCAGGAATCGATAGATAAACTCAGTACTGCGTATCGGCAGATTCACGAACAGATGTCAAAAGTCATTGTGGGTCAGGATCAGGTGATTGAACAACTCCTGATCTCATTATTCAGTCGTGGTCACTGTCTGCTCGAAGGTGTCCCCGGACTGGCCAAAACATTGATGATCAGTTCGCTGGCCCAGACTTTGTCCATGACCTTCAGTCGTATTCAGTTCACCCCCGACCTGATGCCCGCCGATATCACGGGAACGGACGTCTTGCAGGAAAATCGGGATACGGGTGAACGCGAATTTCGTTTCATCCAGGGGCCCTTATTCCACAATGTGGTCCTGGCAGACGAAATTAACCGTACGCCTCCCAAAACACAAGCTGCTTTGCTGGAGGCGATGCAGGAACATCAAGTCAGTGTCGGGCAGACGCGACATCTGCTGAGCGACCCCTTTTTCGTATTGGCAACACAAAACCCGATTGAACAGGAAGGCACCTACTCCCTGCCGGAAGCCCAGCAGGACCGGTTTATGTTCAAAGTTTATGTGCGTTATCCTTCGTTTGAAGAAGAACGCCAGATTGCCAGACAGACGACCGCGGGAACGAATCAGAAAATCGAACAGGTGTTAAACGCCGTCGACGTGCTGGAAATTCAGAAAATTGTACGTCAGGTCCCGGTCTCGGACCACGTGATTGACTACGCACTGGCACTGGTCAGACAAACCAGAGTCAATGAGCCCGGTGCGCCCGATTTCATTAACGAATGGTTAAGCTGGGGCGCAGGACCTCGCGCAGTACAAAACCTGTTATTAGGCGGAAAAACACGAGCGTTATTGAATGGTCACACTCACGTCTCTACGGAGGATATCAGCGCGCTGGCGGCCCCCGTGTTACGACATCGCATCGTGACGAACTTCTCAGCCGAATCTGAAGGAATTACTTCAGACCATGTGATTGAGCGATTGATAAAAGAGACTCCGTCGAAGGAAGGCGAACTGACCAGTGACCCAAGATTACAGAAAATTTTTGCTGCCTGAAGCGATTTCCCGAATTTCCCGACTGGAGATTCGGGCACGTTCGATTGTGGAAGGGTTCTTATCCGGATTGCACCGTAGTCCTTTTTTTGGACAGTCGGTGGAATTTGCTCAGCACCGTGAGTACGCCCCCGGAGATGATGTGCGCAATATTGACTGGAAGGTCTGGTCAAAAACGGACAAGTACTACATCAAACAGTACGAAGAGGATACCAATTTAAGAACCACCCTGCTGGTGGATGTCAGTGAGTCCATGCAGTTCGGCACAGGGCCGCTCAACAAATATGAATATGGTTGTACGGCGGCAGCGGCGCTGGCTTACCTGTTACTGAAACAACAGGACGCCGTAGGTCTGGTGACATTTGACGATGCGATTCGCGCCAAAGTTCAGGCACTCAGTAAACGAAATCATCTGAATGCCCTGCTGACCGCGCTGGCAGCAGAAAAACCAGCTAAAAAAACCGACATCTATGACGTATTAAGAGAAGTCGCCGAAACGAAGTCTCAAAAAGGCACGATAATCCTCATTTCCGATTTATTCGTTAATCGGGAAAGCTTGTTCAAAGGTCTACGTCTGCTGCAGTATCGAGGACACGACATCATGTTGCTGCATATTCTCGATGATCAGGAGCTCGATTTTGATTATGCGGGGACAACCCGTTTTGAAGGCATGGAACAGACGGGAGAACTCGTCTGTGATCCCCGCTCGTTAAGAGAAGGTTATCTCAAAGCCATGCATGAGTTTTTGAATGAAATCAGAAGGCGCTGTGCCAAAAATAAATTTGACTATCAAACGATTCGCACCAGCGAACACCTGGACGCAGCCTTGTCACACTATTTAAACCATCGAATCGGCATGCAACAATCCATTCGAAAGTAAAACGGCTCGCGCTTTGATCTAACCCACACTCAACGGAATTAACTGACAACACGCAATATGGAAACATGGTTAACCCAACATTTTGTGAATTCGACGCTGGTCTACACCGGTGCGCTGATGGTTGCTGCGCCAATCATCATTCATTTAATAAACCGCTTCCAGTACAAACGGGTTCATTTTGCCGCGATGGAATTCCTGCTGCAGAGTCAGCAGACAAATCAGAGACGGGTTTTGCTCGAACAACTTCTGTTGCTGTTGCTGCGAATCATCCTGATTCTGTGTCTATTAATGTTAATTGCCCGATTGATTCTGGACCCGAATCAATTATCGATGTTTCATGGCGCGAAATCGCACCATGTGATCGTGCTGGACGATAGCGGTTCCATGCGGAATGCCTGGGGCGAGCAGACTGCGTTTAACGAAGGTCTGCAGGTGATTCGAAAAATTGCGGCAGAAGGCGCCAACCGTCCCAATACAGAAAAAATGTCGCTGATTGTCCTCTCCCGCGCCGACGCCCCCCTGTTATTGCAACGAGACATCAATGAAGAACTGATCAATGAACTGGATGCCAAGCTGACGAATCTGTCCTGTTCGCATCAAAGCCTCGACTTGAATCAAGGCCTGGAAGTGGCTGCGGAGTTGTTAAATGAAGACCGTGCCGTCATCAAAACACTGCACGTGATCTCCGATTTCCGAAAATCAGACTGGCAGGAGAAAAAAGGGGTTCCTGAATCAATCAAAAAACTGACAACCGATGATGTCGCCATTAATCTGGTCAAAACGGTCCCCGATTCCCAGCCGAATCTGGCAATCACGGAACTGTCCGGTGCGACAGAGGTGGCAGCCGTCGATGTTCCCCTGCGCCTGAGAGTCAGCATTAAGAATTTTGGGGATCAGGTCGCGAATGATGTGCGCGTCGCTGCCTTTGTTGATCAGAACAAACTTCCCATGAGTATCGTGTTTGATAAGATTGAAGCGGGGAGTGAAATCTCTCAGGATTTTGATGTGGTATTCAACAAACCGGACCTGCATCAGGTGAATGTCAGTTTGAATAATGACGCCCTCGACGCCGATAACCAGCGGTTTCTCTCCATTGCGGTCAAGCCTTCGAATCCTGTACTTGTCATTGACGGGAATCCCTCTGGTAACGAGTGGATGTATATCCAGACCGCCATCGCTCCGGACGCCACGACCACCGGCTTTGCCCCTTCGGTCGAAAGTGTGGATTATCTGCGCAGACATCCCCTGGATCAGTTTAAGAATATCTATCTGCTGAATGTCGCCGAACTACCCCTTGATGCCGTCGCGGCACTGGAAAAGTTTGTCGCTGAGGGAGGAGGGCTGATCTGGTTCGTCGGCCCTTCGATCCAACCGGCATTTTATAACGACAAATTATATAACAGCGGGAACGGTCTGTTTCCCGCGCCGCTGGAACTCGCACCTCGCGATCTTTCTCCCCGTGAAACGAATACAATGGTCGACATGCAGGTCAACGATCACCCGCTGTTTTCGGTTTTCGCAGGCCAGGACAACCCCCTGATTGAAGCAGTCACTATTTCCCGGTACTTTCCACTCTCGCAGAAATGGCTGCAGACACAGGCACAAAATGCATCGGGTGTGAATGTGATCGCCACTCTCAGAAATCAGGCGCCTTTCATTATCGAACACCGTTTTGGTAAAGGCCGCATCATCACCTGTCTCACGTCGGCGGGTCCGCTCGTGACCAGTGAAGGTGAACCCTGGAACTCCTGGGCATTCAATCCAAGCTTTATTGTATTTCAACTGGAACTGCAAAAATATCTGGTTCAGTCCCGATCCCATGATCAGGCAGAAATCGTCGGCGATCCGATTGCATTGTCCCTGGATGCTTCGGTGTTTTCGGATGAAATTGAAATTCAAACTCCCATTTCGCAGGGAGAGCGTACGATCCGGCTGAAAGCCTCTCCCAAACAGGAGCCCAATGCTTCCGGCAGCGGGCCATTGCAATTAGTGACGGCCTACCGCGAAACCGATCAACCCGGCGTCTATTCCGTGCAATTGAAACGCCAGGATCAAACGGTGGAACAACAAATGTACGCGTTTAATTTCCCGATCACAGAAAGCAATCTGGAGCTGGCTTCTTCGGACGAATTAATCAAGGAACTTGGCAACCAGTCGCAAATCCAGATTCAGGAACCGGGAGAGTTTCAATGGATTCAAGGGCAGGAAGCCGGTCGGGAGATTACCAATACCATTTTAGTGATTCTGTTCCTGGTTTTGATTTGTGAACAATTACTGGCTTATCGATTAAGCTTCCATCCCTCACTCGCGGGTGCAGCTGCATGAACTTTTTTTCTTCCCTGTCTGATTCATTGATCCTCGCCGCCGGCGAAACGACCGCGTTTCGTTCGATCGAGTACGATACGCCCGAATCAGGCTGGGGCTGGCTGTTACTGCTGGGAGGTCTGGCTGTTGTGCTGGCACTTTCGTTCCGGACTGCCTGGAAGGATTCGATTCATCTGCCTCTGTTCTGGCGGTGCTGGCTGACAGGCTTAAGACTCTGCGTCTTAGCCGTCTTGATCGTTATTATATTCAACCCGCACGAGCGAACACAGAAAATGTCCTTTCGTCCGTCGCGCGTGGCAGTTCTCGTCGATACCTCACTCTCGATGCGACATCCCAATCAACTGGTTCCCGTCAATGCCAGCTCACCGGCCAGCCAAACGGTCCCCAGCCGCATGCAGGCCGTGGAAAAACTGCTGGCTGATTTACCGTTAATCAAAGACCTGCAGAAAAAGCATCAGGTCAGTGTTTACACATTCGATCAGGCATTAACGGGACCGCATCATGTCTTTCCCAAAGAACAGACTGAAGAGACCCCGACAGCAGCGAATGCGGACATCAAACCCAAGGTCCAAATCGACTGGAGTTCCCTGCTCCAACCCCAGGGTCTGGAAACCCGACTTGGTGAATCATTGGGTCAGTTGATCCGGGAAATCAACGGTTCCACACTCTCCGGAATCATTATCGCCACCGATGGTGCTTCCAATGCAGGCACCGATTTAATTACGGCGAATGAAATTGCGAAAGAATCAAAAATCCGGCTGATTACCGTCGGCGTCGGCAGTCCGACCAAACCGGCGAATATTCAAGTGTCGAAAATCATTGCCCCCACTGACGTGCAGTTTGGTGACGGGTTTGAAATCACCGCACTTCTACAGGCGGTCGGCATGCCGGGACAAAATGTTACCATCGAATTATTGAAAAAGCTCAAGGACGAAGCGCAACCAACGGTCGTTGATTCACGTGACATTTTGCTTCCGACGGAAGACGGCATTCCGCTGGATGTCAAATTCGAACGCACGCCCAGCGAAGAAGGTGAGATCAGTTATCTGGTGCGTGTGCGAGGCAGCCAACTGGCGCAGGATGCCAACGCGATGGATAATGAACTGGAACACAGCGTGAATGTTTTCAGTCGCCCCACACGTGTTCTGATTCTGGCCGGCGGCCCGATGCGGGACTACCGCTTCGCACGCACCATGCTGTATCGGCACCCTTCCATCAAGTCTGATGTCTGGCTGCAATCAGCGTCGCCCGGCGTCTCTCAGGACGCGGACCAGTTACTCTATGAATTCCCCGAACGTACCGACCTCTTTGAATATGACGTGATTCTCGCCTTTGACGTGAATTGGGAACTGCTCTCACCAGAGCAGATGCAAACCTTAAATGAATGGGTGGCCACCGGAGGCGGGGGGATTGTCCTCGTTGCCGGCGATGTGTTTACCCCTAAACTCGCGCAGGACGCAGAACAATATAAACCGATCCTTGATCTGTATCCCGTAGCCATCAATTCCTTCGTGCGTGATTACCTGGATGAAGAAGCCGTCCAGATCCGCAGAATCGAATGGACTCAGGCAGGACTTGATGCCGGATTTCTGATGTTGACAGACAACCCGGCAACATCAAAAGAAGTCTGGGAAGAGTTTCCCGGCATTTATCGCTGCTACCCTTCCAACGGTGCCAAAGCAGCCGCCACCGTGTATGCGCATTTTCCGGATCCCAAAACACAGACCGAACACGGCTTTTCGATTTTGATGGCTTCGCAGTATTACGGCGAAGGCCGCTGCTTTTATCTAGGCAGCCCTGAAATGTGGCGCTTACGGTCCATTGAAGAAGAGTATTATGACCGTTTCTGGACCAAGCTGATCCGAAACGTTGGACAGGGACGCACCAGACGAGGCACTAAACGCGGGACGCTGCTTCTCGAACGGGATGAATATCTGCTCGGACAGACGGTTGCTGTGCGCGTTCGATTACTCGATCCGGAATTTAAACCATTGATTCAGGAATCGGTGCCGATGGAAGTTTTCGACCCGCGCGGCAGACCATTGGTTCCCAATCTGTTATTGATGCACGATCGAAATCGCCCGGGCGAATATGTCGCCAGCTTCCGCGCCAGCCTCCCCGGAAAATATCGTTTCCAGCTGGCTGTCCCTGCCTCCAAAGGCCAAGTGGTGGATGGCGGCCTCTCCGTGTTACTCCCCCGTCTCGAAGATGAGGCGTTGAGCCAGAATGTCAAAGGACTCAAAGAACTCTCCCGCGATACGGGGGGCGATTACCTTGCCATTGATGAAGCAGAAAAAATTCCCGCACTGCTGCCTGACCTGGGAGAAGAGTTTTTAGTAGATGAACGATTGAAAACCCTCTGGGATCAGTCATGGGTGTTTTTCCTGTTAGCCGGATTTTTATCAGCCGAATGGCTCACGAGAAAACTGTTTAAATTATCATAAATCATTTTTGAATTATCAGATCACTGCCCTGTTTTGTCAGTGTGAAACAAAAGTATGAACGAACCTTCAAATTCAGCAATTCCCCAGGAGATCGTCGATCTGCTCAATCGATTACGGGGAAAAATCCGTAAATACATTCTGCTGGAAGGAACTGCGAAACTGCTGGCTGTAGTAGGGCTGATCTTCTGGTGCAGTTTTCTTGTTGACTGGACATACTTTCAACTCAGCCACCTCGAATTACCAGTCTGGTTTCGCGCCTCATTTCTGCTGATTGCACTCTCAGCAATCGTATTTCTGGCCGGCAGTTTTGTACTCTTCCGTCTCATGAAAAAAATGAGACGAAAAGCGCTGGCGCTGGTACTGGAACGGCGTTTTCCCGAACTGAATGACCGCCTGGCAACCGCGATTGAATTACATGATACACAGGAACCGCAAAACGCTTTGACGCGGGCCATGCTGGATCGAACCGTGCATCAAGTTGCGGAAGGCAGCCGACAACTCCCGCTGGAAGATGTCTTTGATCAGCGCCCCTTGAAACGCGCTTTTCTCTGGGCGTTCATCTTACTCTTTTCGATTCTTGCTCTGGCAGTCATCAATCAGCCGGCGATGGCTCGCTGGGCCAAAGGTTATCTGGAACTGCGCAGCGATTACTGGAATCGGGAAACCGGTCTGGTCGTGAAAGTCATTGCCCAGCCTGGAGACCGGATCAAAGAGTTTCAAAATCAGACTTATAAACACGGACTGGGAAATGATCTGACGCTGCTGGTCGAAACCATTGATGGTAAAAAAGTCCCGGAACGTGTGCAGTTGACTTACCGCATGCAGAATGGACGTGGCGGCGGACGAACCGTGATGTCGCGTCTAGGTGAAGGGAAATTCAAACATACGATTACCGATTTGCTGGAGGGTATTCAGGTCTGGGTCTCCGGAAACGATTTTACGAATCCCGAACCGTATCTGGTCGAAATCGTGGAAACTCCCGTGCTGGATCAGATTCAACTCGCCTGTTTTTACCCCGAGTATACGGGACTGAATCAAATCGATCCGGGAACCGGCCAGCCACAGGCAGACTTTCAGACGGTACAGGGAACGCAGATCTCTTTGCCGCTGAACACAAAATTTGAAATGGTTTCGACCGCCAACAAACCAATCACCCGTTTTTCTTTCGAAACCGACCGACTCAAAATCCAACTGGAGCAGACTCCAGAAGGTTCAACAACAGATACCGGCAATTTCCTGGCGTGGAAAAATCCGCAGGGAGAAATTGTGAAGCAGCTGGAATTCACTCCCGCCTATCTGAGCCAGATGTGCGGCTCTGATGGCCGTACCTTTCGGATTCCCTTCGCTCTGGTCAATGAAAAACAGGAAAACGCGGCGTTGAACGTCAACACGGTTCCCCAACACATTCCCTTGATCGCCGACCAGCCGATTCGCATCTATTTAGAAGATGCAGACGGTTTGCTGGTGACGGAACCGATTCGCTTGAGCATCAATGGCATCATCGACCAGCCCCCCAAAATAGACACGCGGCTCACGGGAATCGGCAAGGCAATTACCCGTAAAGCCATGATTCCCGTTGAAGGCACCATCACTGACGAATATGGCATTCAGTCGGCCCGGTTTGATTTTGTGGTCGATCAGGAAACGAAATTCAGACCGCGTCCTTTCCGTAACAAGCCCTCAGAAAACCCGAAAGAATTTGCGCTGCAAAGAAGCGAAAATGAACAATGGGAGCGTTTTGAAGTACTGCCGCTCGACCTGAAAGTCGGACAGAAAATCAGTCTCACCGTGCAGGCTGAAGATGCTGATAATCTCAGTGGTCCTCACCAGGTGCATGGGGAAACGTATCACTTCGATATTGTGACGGACGAAGAACTGCTTTCGATTCTGTATTCCAAAGAACTGAATCTGCGTAAACGCTTTGAGCAGATCTATAAAGAAGTCACTCAGACGCGCGACGACCTCGCACAACGAATTCAACAATTGCAGCAGACACAAACGATTAAGAAAAAACAACAGCAGGGAACAGCAGATGCCAAATCAGCTGAGATGCTGGCCGATATCCAGAACGCGGTTGCCGTCTCGGCTGATCGCTCGCTGTATGGGACACGCAAGAATGCGACTGAAACAGCATCGATTGTCGAATCATTTCATGATATTCGGGACGAACTCGTCAATAACGGCGTAGCCACGGCACAAATTCTGGGTCGGATTGATGACAAAATTCTGAAACCCCTCACCACCATTCATGAACAGGATTTTCCAGGCGTCGATCAACGGCTGGGACTTGTCCGATTCGCCATCGAAAAAAACAATGATCCTTTGCCGGAAATCCAGAGCAGCATTGAACTTTTAGACGTCATGCTGGCCCGTATGAAAAGTGTCCTCAATGAAATGCAGGATTTATTAGAGTTTCACGAAGCCATTGAAATGCTCAAAAGTCTCATCGAACGGGAAAAAGAACTCAGCGAAGACACAAAAAAGTTTCGCAAAAACAAGCTTCTGGATCGTCTCAAAGGGTTGGGACTGGAGTAAACAGTCAAAACCGGGCCAAAAACAAGGAATACCTGAGGTTTTTCTCTGTACCCCACACAGGAACTGAACACAAAAGCACTCTTCGATCACAGTCAATCACTTGATATAATGTTACGGGTCTTTATCTACGCGCTCACAGAGATAGAGAAACACCAATCTTACATTTATACCCTCCCTATCCGGTTCTGAGATCACACGGAATATTTTGGCAGGAGAACCACGCATGTTGAATCGCCCACGGATTGCCGTACTGCTGCTGTTTGCATTGAGCGGCGGTCTGCTCTGTCAAAATTTCAGCAGTGCTCAGGAAAAAGCTCCGCAACCCCAGGCCACCGAAACTGATGGGCCGGATCGCAATCTCACTGACAAACAGGAAGCCATCTCCCAGCAGTTCAAGCGATTCGAAGCAACGCTCCACGATCTGGGCGAATATATGAAAAAAACAGATCCAGGACGGGCAGACCTCCTGTTCCGCGCGTTCGGCCAGAGTAAACAAAACCAGATGACCCTGGAAATGCAGCAGGTTTTACAGATGCTGCAAAAGGGTCAGTTGGGCGAAGCCGTGGAACGACAGGAACTTCTGGTCAAAAATATGCAGAATTTACTGGCGCTGCTGCAGAGTGAAGACAGAATGAGCGAAGTGGAAAAAGAGAAGCTACGTATTCAGGATCTTCTCAAAGACGTCAATCGACTGATCGGTCAGGAACGGGACGTCAGAGCGGCCACGGAACGGGGCGGCAATCCCGCCGATATGAAAGAAAAACAAAAACAGACCGCAGACAACGCAAAAAAACTGATTGATAAAATTGACCAGCAGGATTCAGAAAAAAACAATTCCTCAAAACCGGAAAGCGATTCTGAAAGCGAACAAAAGGACAAACAGGATCAACCGAAAGCGGACGGGGAACAGCCTGATCAAAAGTCAAAGGACGGCAAATCAGAATCGAAAGATTCCGATTCCCAAAAATCCAAAGATTCGGAGTCAAAAGGGAAAGCGCCCCAGGAAGGAAAGTCTGACCCAAACCAACAAGGTTCCCCCGAACAGAAGCAACCCCCACAGGGAGAGCAGTCGCAACAACAGCAGCAGTCTCAACAACAGCAGGGCCAGCCAGGTGAACCCCAACAGGGTGAAAACCAGCAATCCGAGAAACAGGAACAGCAGACCCCCGGACGGGAACAGATAGAACAGGCCCGTCAGGAGATGGAAAAGGCCATTGAAGAGCTGGAGAAAAAACAAAAAGAGGCTGCTTCGAAACACCAGGATGACGCCATCCAGAAACTGGCGGAAGCAAAAGAAAAACTGGAAGAAATGCTGCGACAGCTCCGCGAAGAAGAGCGCGAACTGATGCTGGCAGCGATGGAAGCCCGGTTACAGAAGATTCTCGCACAACAGAAACGCGTGTATGCAGGTACGTTGTCTGTGGGACAGGTGCCGGAGAAAGAACGGACCAGCCGTCACACCGCACGCGCCGTCCAGTTGTCACGCGAAGAGACTTTAGTCGGCCTGGAAGTCGATAAAGCATTATTGCTGCTGACAGACGAAGGATCGTCTGTTGCATTCAGCGAAGCATTAGCGGAAGTCAGAGAAGACGTCCAGACGGTCGCCTATCGTCTGAATCGAACACAGGTCGGAGAACTGACGCAGGAAATTGAAAAAGACATTATCAGTTCGCTGGAAGAGATGATTGAAGCCCTGCAGAAGGAAATGGAAAAATCGGAAGAAGAAAAACAAAAGCAGCAGCAACAGCAACAGGGCTCTCCGGAAGAGCAGTCTCTTGTTGACATGCTGGCAGAAATCAGAATGCTGCGGTCGTTGCAGTTGCGTATTAATAATCGCACCCGCCGGATTGAAAAAATGGCATTGGATAAAAGTGCCAATCAGGCAGATATTTTTGAGCAACTGCAGCAACTGTCTAACCGGCAGACGCGAATTCAAAATGCCACTTATATTCTGGCGACAGGTAAGAATAAATAATCTCATTCGTATAATGACTCGATTGAAGGTCAAAGACTGATATGATCCATTGGTCCCGCATAATTCGGAAAAAACAATCTGTTGATCACCATGTTTTACGGATCACGATGATTGTTTTCTGTTGCACACTGTCCGCTGCTGTTTTCGGACAGACGCCGATCCCCGTTCCGATCCCTCTCAAAAAAGAGCCTGTCGCAGAACAAACGCAACTGTATGCAGCACCGTCGACGGTTGATTTGAAATCGCAGTTACAAAACTGGGTCGCTGATCAAAAAGTAAAAGATCCCGCTCAGCTGAAAACCATCGCTGGTCTGCTGGCGAAATCAGAACCGCCACTCTCTGCGGAAGAGAAACTGGATCTGGCCCTGCAGGTCTTTTCGGAAGTGAATCCGGAAGTGAAACAGCTGGTGCAAACCTACCAGCTGTCCGATAAACTTCCTCAGCTATCCAGCAATCCCTTATTAGTCAACGGTCAGGCCGAGACCTTTTACCTGTCGAACATCCGGTATTACGCCGCCAGAAATTTGACACAGTTTCGGATCATTGACCCGGCGCTGGAACTTTTCAATTCGATCAAAGCGGAAACTTTGATCGACCCCGCCGGCTATCTGTTTTACAAAGCCGTCTGCGAACATCATTTGTTACAGAAAGAGGCCTGTGGAAAAACGCTGGAGCAACTGCTCAACAACACAGAACAGGTGCCGGAACGATACACTCAGGTCGCGGTTCTGATGCAGGCGGATCTGGCAGAACTCAAAGACGAAAGCCTGGACGAAATTTCGCGAAAAATGAGTGACGTCGAACGCAGACTCGAACTGGGCAATTCCGGAAAAAAAGTCCAGGAGGTTGAAGACGAAATTATTGCCTCACTGGACAAACTGATTCAGAAAATGGAAGACCAGTCCAAAAGCAGTTCCTCTACAGGAGCAGGCGCCGGTAAGTCAGATTCACCCGATTCCGGATCCAGTGAAAGCCGTGTGAAAGGTCAGACGGCGCCTGGAGAAGTTGACAAGAAAAAGTTATCCAACAACGGAGGCTGGGGACAGTTACCCCCGAAAAAGCAGGCGTCCGCCAAAAACATTATTAATCGCAATTTCCCCTCACATTATCGCAAGGCAATTGAAAAATATTTCAAGAAGCTGGCAACCCAAACAGCAAATACCAATAAATAATTTTCTCGCCGGCAAAAGATTTCCACTTTTATATCGTTGAGCTTTCGGAGAGTTTTTCATGCATTCCCTGTTTAGTATTTCCCTGACAATGCTGCTGGCCGTTTCACCTGAAGTCGAAGTGACTTCAGTCAGCGGAACGTCCGTCTCGGGCAATCTGCAGTCAATCAGCAAATCCACCATCAATCTGAGACAGGGGCAAACCACCAAAGATTTACCACTGTCAGAGATCCTGAATGTCCGCTTTCCGAAAAATCGTTTCCAACGCAACTTACAGACACCATTTACAATTCGGTTCACCGACGGGTCCATTTTTCCGATTCAGTCACTGCAAAGTAACGAACGACAGATCAAAGTCAGTGACGACCTGACAGGCTCCCTGATCATGCCGGCAAAGAATGTCTCATCCATTCGCTTTGGAACATTGAATTCCAACATTCGGGAAGCGTGGGAAAAACTGCTGAACAGCAATCACAGCAAAGATCTGCTCGTCGTACAGAAAGAAAATGTCCTCGATTATATCGATGGCGTTGTCGGTTCTATTACCGATGATAAAATTCAATTCATCACCGGCGAAGATGAAGTCTCCGTGAATCGGGAACGTGTGTTCGGAATCATTTACTTTCGAGAACCTGCATCAGAAACACCCCCCTTCTGTTCGATTCGACTCACTAATGACGGCGTGATTCATGCGTCGGCGATCACGTTCACCGGCACGGAATTCGAAGCAACGTTGCAAAGCGGCCCACAGACCCGATTTGCCCCCGATGCCATTGCCAATCTGGATTTCAGTCAGGGAAAGGTACGCTACCTCTCAGACCTGGAACCGCGCAATATTGAATACACACCCTTTTTTGATATCGTCTGGAAGTATCGCAAGGACAAACATCGTGACGGAGGCCCGCTGCGACTGGCAGGGAAAGAATATTCACGCGGGCTTTACATTCACTCAAAAACGCTCCTGCAGTATCGCATCAAAAATGAGTATCGAAATTTTCGCGCCATCATGGGAATTGATGATTCTGTTCCCGGCATTGGATTTGTTTATGTCGAAATCAAAGGGAATGGCCGGACACTTTATTCCGGAAATGTTCGCAGTTCCGACCCCCCAGTGGAATTAAATCTGGATGTCAGTGGCGTACGCGATCTCGATATATTAGTCGATTTCGGTGACAATCTGGAAATCTGTGATCATCTCGATCTCTGTGAGGCACGTTTAATTAAATAGTCTGTAGCGGACCAACGGCCGTTCAATCACATTTGTGAAAAAATGGCCCGAGTTTCCCAAAGTGAATTATAAAGGTAATCAGATGCAGAGATATTTTTTCTGTGCCATACTCATCACCAGCATGCTCAGCAGCCTGATCGTGTCTGCATTTGGGCAGGCATCATTGGCTGATCCCGCAGTCCTGGCAGCGCAAAAACAGCGAATTGATGTCATCAAAGCGGTCTCCCCGTCTGTCGTTGCCATCTTCGGCGGAGCGGGCGAAGGAGGAGGTTCAGGTGTGCTCGTCACATCGGATGGATACGCCTTAACCAACTTCCATGTGGTCGCTGGTGCGGGTAACTTCATGAAATGCGGCCTCAACGATGGCAAGCTCTACGATGCCGTCATTGTCAGCATTGATCCGACCGGCGATGTGGCGCTGATTAAATTACTCGGGCGGACGGATTTCCCCCTCGCCAGACTGGGAAACAGCGACACGGTTCAGGTGGGTGACTGGGCTTATGCGATGGGCAACCCGTTTTTATTAGCCACTGATTTTCAGCCGACGATTACTTATGGAATCGTCAGTGGTGTCCACCGCTATCAATATCCTGCGGGAACCTTTCTGGAATACACGGACTGCATTCAGGTTGATTCCTCGATTAATCCGGGAAATTCGGGAGGACCGCTGTTTAATGCGCAAGGCGAACTGATTGGCATCAACGGTCGTGGCTCCTTTGAAAAACGCGGCCGCGTTAATTCCGGAGCAGGATACGCCATTTCCATTAATCAGATCAAACACTTCTGGGATCATTTAAAAAGCGGACGGATTGTCGACCATGCAGCGTTGGGAGCAACCGTGTCAACGGGCCTGGATTCCACAATTAATGTTGCAGAGATTCTGGAAGAATCGGACGCTTATCGTAAAGGATTGCGTCTGGGTGACGAGATTGTGTCGTTTGCCGGACGTCCGATCCGCAGTGTGAATCAGTTTAAAAACATCCTGGGCATTTATCCCGCAGGCTGGACGATACCACTTGTGTATCGGCGGGATGAGCAAAAAACGACAATCTATGTGCGTTTGCAGGCTTTACACAGAGCATCAGAATTACAGGAGCAGGCCGGGCAAAAAGAAATACACCCGGAGCAGGCACCACAACCGGGAGACGAAAAACCGCCACAGATCCCCAACCCTCATGCCAAACAGGCGGCTGCCCCTCCGCCAGAAAAATATAAGCATCTTTACGTCCCCAAAACAGGCTTCGCAAATTATTACTTTAATCAGCAACAACAGGAACGGTTACTGCAGGCGCTGAATGATTCCGGCAATTTTTCGGACCGCAAAGGAACCTGGACGCTGACGGGCCGACAAATGGACGGTGGTGATTTCACACTCACTCTGGCCGATAAAGGAATTGGATTTGAAATCGGCAATGAGATCTTTCTGCAATCTCTGGAGACGGGAATCATCCTGGACGAACCGCCGGGGACCGGCGGATTCCTGGCGGCGTTGCATCACTTCCGGTTACTGCTTTCCGGACAGGCAGAACGCTTTACCGACTTTTATTACCTGGGCAGCGAACTTCTGGATGGGAAAAACGAACTGGTCGACGTCCTGGTAGCCACTCAGACAGGAACGATTTCCCGCTGGTATTTCAATAAGTCAGACCTTTCTCTAAGGGGTTTTGATTTTTATCTCACAGAGAATTCCGAAGTCTGCTCGGTCCGGTTTGAACAATTCCAAACGCTCAACGGTCAGAAGTTTCCCGGTGAATTAGACATCCTTTATGGAAATCGGTCCGTGATGAAATTAAAAATTGAACGCGTGAAACTGGAAACATTAGAAAACACAAAAAAATAGCATTCGATTGTGATGAAGGTTGATCCTCCGTGATTCAAAATAATAAAGTAAAACATGTTTTCGTCTGTCTGTGCCTGCTCGGCTCTGTCCTGGCAGTCCCGCTGACAGCAAAGGCCTCTTCACAGTCCACAATCAAATATGCCTTGCCGCGTCTGGTCAAGATCTTTGGGGCCGGCGGCGTTAAAAATCTTTATGGCTACAGTACCGGTTTCCTGGTCTCTCCCGAAGGGCATATCGCCACGATCTGGAGCCCTGTGCTCGATACAGACCGGCTCTCCGTTGTTTTACATGACGGACGAAAGTTTGACGCAGAAGTTCTGGGAGCTGAGCCTCATCTGGATCTGGCCATCATCAAATTGAAATCAGAACGGGAATTGAATCTTCCCTATTTTGATTATCACGATCAAGTCAAAGCCGGACCGGGCACGCGTATTTTGGGCTTCAGCAATATGTTTCGCGTTGCCACCGGGGATGAACCGGTATCTGTCCTGCATGGCGTGATTGAAGCACGCACGGAATTACCGAGGCGGCGCGGCGCGTTCGAACTTTCCTATACGGGAGACGTCTACGTTGTTGATGCCATCACGAATAATCCGGGTGCCGCCGGGGGAGCCATTTTATCCTACGATGGAAAACTCCTGGGCATGATTGGTAAACAGGTTCGTAATGCCAAAACCAATACCTGGGTCAATTATTCTCTCCCGATTGATGTTCTTAGTAAAAGTATCGAACAGATTGTTACCGGCAAATTTGAATCCAGCGAAGACCAGAAAAAGCCGGATACACAAGCACCAGAGCGTTACCACCCTGTCGATTTCGGTCTGGTAATGGTGCCGGACGTCCTGTACCGAACCCCCGCATTTATCGACAGCGTTCTTCCCGATTCACTGGTCGCCAAAGCAGGTTTACAGCCTGATGATCTGGTCGTATTCGTTAACGACGAACTCATTAAATCGTGCAAGACGCTGCGTGCGGAACTGGGAAAACTCGAGGCTGGCGATTTACTGCGACTGGTGGTTCGACGTGACAATCAATTGGTCTCGATCGAACTTCAGGTACCACCCGAAAATAAATAACCATATTACAATCGAAGTATTATGACATATACGATCACAAAATTATTCATCATGCTGGCATTGGTCAGCAGCACACATCTGCAATCCGCCTCTGCTCAGGCTCCCACTTCTGATCTGGAATCACTCGAAGAACGCGCTTTCAAACAGGCTGCCGCGTTTGTGAATCCGTCAATCGTCAGAATTGAAACCGTCGGCGGGCAGGACCGTGTGGGTAAAATCATTACCGGCACCGGCCCGACTTCGGGAGTAATTGTCAGTCGAGATGGCTTGATCATCTCCAGCGCTTTCAATTTTATTGGTAAGCCTTCATCAATTCTGGTTACTTTGCCGGATGGCCGCCGCTTCCCGGCACAGGTTGTCGCCAGCGATCACCTGACCATGCTGACCCTGTTAAAAATCGACGCACAAAATCTGCCCGTTCCTTTAGCGCTTCAAGAAAATGAACTTCAGGTGGGCATGTGGTCGATTGCACTGGGTCGAACTTTTGATCTGGAGCAGCCGAGTATTTCTGTGGGGATCGTCAGTGCTTTAGGAAGAATCTGGGGGAAAGCCATCCAGACAGACGCCAAGGTTTCTCCGATTAATTATGGCGGACCACTGGTAGATATCAACGGTCGCCTCATGGGAATTCTGGTCCCGCTCGCTCCGGGAGAATCGGGAGAAACCGCAGGCGTTGAATGGTATGACTCAGGAATCGGATTTGCGATTCCCATGCAGGATGTGCTGAAAATTATTCCCCGGCTGAATACCGGTAAAGATCTGCATCCCGGCTTATTGGGAATCACGCTGAGTGGAAAAGGTGATCTGTCCGACGACTTGAAACTGGATCGCGTGCGCTACGGAAGCCCCGCTCAACAGGCGGGCATCAAAGCCGGCGATGTTTTGACCAGACTGAATGGCCAACCGGTAGCAATACATTCTCAGGTCAAACAGGTGCTGATGAGCATGTATGCCGATGAATCGGTCAGCCTGACGGTGACCAGGGAAGGCACAGCAGAACCATTGACTGTTAAAGTCACGCTCGTGGAAAAACTGGTTCCCTTTGAATCGGGTTTTCTGGGTATACTCCCGCAACGCGAATCAAAGTCGTCAGGAGAAGCAGGAGTCGGCGTGCGGTATGTATTCTCGAAATCGGCAGCTGCGGAAGCAGGTCTGAAGCCGCATGACCGGATTTTGGAATTCAATCGGCAAAAAGTCACCAGCGCAGAATCGCTGGCATTACTGGTAAACCATTTGCGCCCCGGTGATTCTGCAGAGCTCTTGCTCTCGCGTGATCAAAAACCGTTAAACATGAAAGTGACGTTACAGTCCATTCCCAACGCTGTCGAACCCTCGCTGCCCAGCCAGGCCATCCCTTCCACAACCGCTCAGGAAAACAAACAACACAAAATCAAGGTCGGGCACTTTAAAGATCAGATTACCGGCGATGAACAGAAATTCTGGGCATACGTTCCTGAAAATTATGATCCTGATTTTGAGTATGGTTTAATGGTCTGGATTCATCCGCCGGGTAACACGATGGAATCCACGATTTTTAAGGAATGGAAAAGCATTTGTGATCAGCGTGGAATTATCCTTGTGGGGCCAGCCGCACAAGATCTCATTCGCTGGAATCAGGATGAATCCGAGTTCGTCAAGGAAGTAGTTGAAGCAATGCAATCCCGCTATGCGATTGATAGCAAACGGATCTTTCTGGCCAGCCACGCAAATGGAAGTGAGTTTGCATTCCACCTGGCATTCAAATACCGGGAACTCTTCCGGGGTGTCGCTGTCTCCAACTCTTCGATTAAAGACAGACCACCAGAAACCGATCCCGATTATCCGCTCAGTCTGTACTTTGTTTTAAACGCCAATAACCCTTTGAATCAATTACTACAACCTCAGATCGAAGCAATTCGAAAGATGAATTACCCGACCGTTTTCGAACTCATCAAAAACGACGATCAAGCCGGGGGGTATCTCGGGAAGCCGCAGTTGGAAGAAATCGGACGCTGGGCAGACAGCCTGGACCGGATTTAGCGTTCACGCAATCTGCTAATCGCGTTGTCAATCTCTTTCAGGCCAGTCGCCGACAGAGAGGAAATGTTATACGCCCCCCAAAAACCGCTACTCTTTCACAATCTGACTTCCGGAGGAATGTGCCAAATTCTGGTTTGTGCTGAGTGTCATGGTTTGATTGGCTCTGAATGCGACCAGGATCGAAACAAAGATGATCACGATCCCGATAAATTGAGGTGACAAAAAGAGAATCCAGATTAATCCCAAAACTAACAGTCCAATTGTCGGGTGCGCACTCATCCAGTCAGCAGACCGGGATTGAACACATCGGTTCAAAACAGGAAGCAGAATCATCAGACTGAAACAAGCCAGAGCGATATCAAGATAGTGATCGGGAATGATCCAGACAGACAAAGGAGCCGAATCAGAATCTGTGTCCCCCGGACTGGAGTAATAACGCACATTCTGAATCGGCACTGTTCCCAGCTTCTGCTGAAACTGATTCATGAATAGTTTCTCTTGCCGGTTGGCCCCGGTATCTGGTTTTACCGATTGTTTTAACACGAAGATTCGTGCTTTTAACGACTCAAAGCGATTCAGTTTTTCACTGACTCCCTGTCGGTCATTCGCGGGATCAGAGAGAATCGATTCAAGCTGGCTGAATCCCTGCTCAACCGCAGCCCACGTCGATTGAGGCACATTAACCTTTGCGTCCTGCTCCAGCTGAATTTCTGCTATTTTGAGTTGTGCTTCGAGTTTGTCTGCCAGATACATAAAGGGGGTTACGTCTTTGGAGAGAAATGTTCGATCTCTGTCAGACCCGATAATTTTAACTAGGTTTTTATCAATCTTAATATTAGAAGGCCTTGGTATTTGCAGCCAGGCTTTCTCAAGAAAATATTCTTGATCTACCTGGTATGATTCCCAATATAAAGTGACATCCATCAATGCGGAAGCACCGTTTAGAAGAATCGCCAGTGATCCATTTTCCTGTTTGACAGCGGTGTCATTTTCACCATCAACCAGGACCGCCACCAATTTGGTTTTCTCAGGCCATTCCAGTTTCAATTCACGACTGGTTTGATTAAACAGTTTGATGTGAGTCAAACCATTAATCGTCCCCGGATCCCCCAAAATGATTTCAGTTTCAATCAAAGGGATCAGTTCTTCTGTTAACTCGCCGGAATCAATCAAAGCAGAACTCAATTTCCAGGGCAACTGTGCAGAAGAAAATAAACGTTCGCAGTCTAAATGAGAAGACACACTGCATCTGGTCTGTATCCAATTTGGAACATTTTCCGGCAGAACCGTTTGCCTCCGATTATTATCAGTTAATCGATATTCCTGATTGGAAGACAGTAAGAGATAATTATTTTGTGTTTTCGAATTCTCGAGAGTGATCGGGAATACAACCAGTGCATTGTCCGGTTTGACAAGGGTGGCCCTGACGGTGACTGTTTTTTCCCTGGTTCCGGATGTACCCGGTTGTAATTCAACCCGCTGCAAACCATCGGGCATTTTATCCAGAATCTCGTAAGGCATTCCATCGATGGTATATTCACCAGCATACTCGGCCGGGATCAGCAGCAACAGATTTTTCATCTCCAGAGCAGGTATTGAGAATCTCAATGATTGCGTCACTTCAATTTTTCTGTCTTCCAACTCATCCACAATCGTAAGCGAATCAACTGAAATCAATGAATTCAGCGGTTTAATTAAAAGGATGATTGGCTGATTTGTAACATCTGTTGCCTGAAAACGCCCGACGAACGAAACATGATCTGTGGCTGTTACCGGCTGGCCTGCGCCTTCCTGAATTCGACGAAAATGGGGTGAAGTCAATTGCACATCCATTTGAGGTTTCTTGAATAACGTCAAAAGCGAGTCTTCAATCACAGTCCCTTCAATCTGAATACTGGGAATATCCAGGCTCCCGTACTGTCGAACCGGAAACCATCCCTTGAGCGTCAGGTCCTGCAAACCTGTAGTTTTGTTTTTTAAAAACAACGTAATTTTATTTCCGATTCGATGCCAATGTGCGAGCCTTTCGACATCTTCCTCTTTAACTGACAGCGATTCGATATTGAGTCCTTCCGGAACAATAATCGTATGACGAAATGCAGGTGCCTGGCTGATGCGTAATTCTGCGGCGAACGTCCAATCGATATTCTTCTGATTTACAACAACGGTCTGATTGATTCGCGCGGTCCGCTCCGGATTTTTGGGTTTGAGCACCAATGAGATCGGAGACGGTTGACTCACCTGAAACAACAAAGCAGCAGACTTCAGAATGCTCTCTTCAATTTGTTTGCTGGGAGACTTGGCTGAAATCGAGGATACACCATCCGGCAGCGTTTTCCCCTGCTCCAGTTCAAATTCAGGACCGGTGCGAACGCCTATCAGGTGTGAAACAATCTTAATCGTCGCCGTTTTGGAATGAATCGTTCCAGAACTGAAATCCATGGGTGGAATGTTGACCGCCGTTAATGGAGCATTCGCCGGTAATTCGAAGACGGCATTGATGACAAATTCACCTGACATTGATTCTGATAATTCCAGAACCAGATCTTCATATTTCCCACCTTCTGACGGATTCACAGCCGGTATCACTGTTATGCCTGCAGACTTCACGCTGCGCAAGATCGTTTTAGCCGGAATTTTCCATAACAGATAATCCACTTTTCCATTCACTACATTGTATTTCACCTGGACGTCCATCCGGACCAGAGACGGTGAAACTTCAGCATTTGTGAGAATTGCTGCTTCCAGATTCAAGGGGCTCTCTTCAGAATCCTGACTGGTCAGCCATTTGACTTTCAGGAGTGAATTTTCTTTCAGGAAAGCAGAAAACTCTTTATTCCCTGCCAATTGATATTTGGAGACACCAGCAGAATCCGTAAGCTCGACAAGGTGTGTTGCATCTTTGAACTGAAGCGTCAGCTGATTTTTCGAGATCTGCGGTATCCCTAATTCAAACTGCCCGCTGGTGGCGCTGAATTTTACAGCGGGATGCAAGGTCAGTTCTATCTCGTGATTCCGGAATGACTCAGGGAATTCCGGTTTTTGTGCTTCAACGGGCCCGGTGCTCGGCGGTGCAGGTTTTGGTGTTTGAATCTTTGCATTTTCTACTTTCACCAGAATGCTTTGCTTATCAGCACCTAAAAGAACAGGAATCACTGTGCCATCCACCTTACAGGAATCGGGGCCGCTTAAATTTCCACCATTGATGGGCAACTGGATCATGGCAAATGACTGTTCTACCGGAATTTTCACATGGAAGACTGCCTTCACGGTTAATAACTGATTGTCACGAATATCTCCTTCGTAGAACGCAGAGGTAAGCAGGTATTGAGGCTGCTGAACTTCAGACACATACTTCTCCAGTTCCTGAAGTAAATCAGGTGTGAGATAGGCAATCGATTCCGACGTTGAATCTGAGTTCTCCGGTAAGAGGACTAATTCAGTTCTGATTCCACTCAACGGAGCCTCAACTTGTGAAACGGCATTGGTTGGTATATTTTGCGCATAACCGGACGCGGATACCCCCAGCATGACAATCAGCAGATACCGGGTTGCCGAATACATCGAAGATACGGGGTGCTGATAGGCTTTGGTACTTTGATCCTCAATCTGCGGTTTTGTTTCCTGCCAGAGAAATCGGCGGGGAATTAGCATGACGATCAGGATGCCCGTAAAACAACTGCCGCTGATCTGGGCTAACGCCAAAGGGAAGATCCAGGAAAAAATCAACGAGATCAAAGCAATCAGCATACAGAGCTTGTTACGGATGCCGATCCGCAGCATTCTCAGCAGTAAGCCAATCACAATCGTTGCCAGGAAAATCATCCAGGAAATAATATTTACTTTCGCTGAATTGGAAGTTTCCAGTATTCCAAATTGTACCGGAAATAAATTAACAGCACTCCACTCTGTTTCCGTGTTTTCAATCCCCCCTTGTTTTTTCCCTAGAATCCCAAAGAACCGCCGCGTCAGCGAATCCTCTGGTAAAGTTTCCTGCAGGACCATCACATCAGGTCCCCTGATCAGCCTGATTCCCTCGGGAAGTGTGAAATCCCAGCTTGTCTGCAGAACGCGTTGATTGATTTGAGGAAAAGGGATCTGCCTTGTCACCGTCAGTTGGTCGGGAACGGACGGCGTCTGATACTGAATGGTGATCCGGTACGCTTCCAACTGGTCGAATAACGGCACCAGAAACTGACCATCCGCCTCAATGGGATTAATGCGTCGTTCGTTTACTGTTGTTGAGATCAGTTTTACATCTGAAGGAAAATGAAACGTAAATTTGTCATCAAACGTATTCGACAGATCGAGAACAATCGTCGCCTGATGCACATCAGATTCTCCGATACCGCGACCGAATCTGGTATCGATCACGACAGTTGCGGTGCCTTGATCTAAACTGTGACCGGGCATTTCAGACGTACGAGCAATGGTTAACGCCCCCTGAGGTAATTCGTATTCCCATTCATAGTTTCTCTGATTTCGCTGCAAGGTCGGCCTGTCCTTTGAGCCGGGAGTCGTGTACAGGCCTTCTGTTTTGATGCGTAAATTCAACTCGTCTGAATTCAGAATACGGACCACCCCTTTAAAGGGTTTTGCCTGAGGTACATACACCAGAGCAGCTCTTACATTTTTCTGAAAAGGCCGACGGCGTTCTCCCCGCAGCTCTATCTCTTTAAAAACAGGGGCTGAAAACGTTAACTCCCATACTTCACCGGACTGAGGCAACTGCCACTTTTGATGCTCGGAAACGGGGAGTTTTCGACTGTTGAGTTTCGCCTGCACACCGCTGCCAGATGGCATTGACCATCCCACAGATTCACCTGCTTCTGACAGATAAATCAGCACGCGTTGAATTCCACCGGGGGCAGGCATACAGTTCAGAATATAGTTTTCCTGAATGTTGTCTTTATTGAGTGCAATAAACGTGCTGGCAACAACCTGAAGCGCCCGATCCACGTGCGACAGATCCAGATTACCCCATCTTGAACCAGAATACGGCGAAAGATGAAAAAAACGCGACGTGCCCGATTTGATTACGGGAAATTTCCAGTTTTTCGGCAGATCACTGGCTGCCAGTTCTTCCACTTCCTTACCGGGATCAAAGAGCAATACCGCTTCCGAGTTCGAAGATAATTCTAAAATCCGATCTACGTTATAACACCCCAATGGAGTAACACCGTACAGATCAACGGCTGGATTCGAGACGGGAATTAATCGTCGGGCTTGTATCTCAAGTGAATAAGGAGCATCGGGTGACACGGCAATCGGAAGACGAATACTTAATTTCTGCTGTTGATCACTCTGTTCCACATCCCAGACCAGATCGCCGGAACTGTTTTCGCCCAGACTGCTGACCTGAGTAATTTCCCAGCCGGCAGGAATCATCGACTCCAGACGGTAGGTCGAGCCGGCTGCGGAAGCCCAGTGGATCCACGACTTCAATTTCCAGGATTTATCTTCAACACGGATCAGGCTATGAACTCTGGCAGAAAGATTGAGATCGGGTAGTGCCAATCGATATAATAAGCGTGCCTCAGGAGCATACTGTTTAAAATCATAGGCTTCTCCCTGATCCTCCTGAATGAGTACACCCGTCTGACGCAAATCAGTTGCTTTGATTTCATGCGTTTCCAACGGGGCAGAAATATCAAGATGAACGGTTCCCCCCAGAAAGTGAGCCTGTTTCAGGTTCAGCCGGGGGATCAAAATATCCCCTTCTAAAGAGGGCGAAGCCAATGAGCGGACAGACAGGGGACGACTGATGCCGATGAGTGGATCTATCAAATCGACGGTAATCAGGTTCGTATCTTGCTGTTTTTTAATCTCAAATGGTAAGGCCAGATCGTTCCCCAGCGTGACGGAATAAATTTCATATTCGGCAGAGGCTTCAAATTCCAGTTTCCTGACAGGTTGATTCAGAACTTCAATCTGAAAGTCTTCCCGCAGCCTTAAGCCATCTTCCCGTATGCCGACTTGTGCAAATTGATGATACAGAATCTGAGTCGGCGCATTTTTCAATTTTTCATTCTCATGAATGACGGCCTGAAACTGCGACTGTCCCCCCAATTCAATCTGCCACAGATCGAAGTTCGGAACATCCGATTTCGTTGGCCCCGAAACATAGCCGACCGACGTTGTCAGAATCATTCCCTGAGGGACTTTCAACTGCACACGCGACACGACTGTTTCCGGTAACTGGAATAAGAATTCTGTTCGATGAGGCAGTTGCCTGCCTTTCAAGCTCCACTGGCCCGATAAAGGCTCACCAAAATGATCGACGAGCAGCAGCGTTTTCTGATCGGGTGCCAACCCCCAGACAGCAGCGTGTTTGTCCCACTTCAGTTCATGAATCGCCAGATCCAGTTTAGATAGATCTATAAACCCCAGTTCATTTTTCGAACAATGCAGAACATACTTCAGGCGGCCATCAATCAGATGATCGCCGGCCAGGGTAGCCTCATAAGTTGCTTCCTGAATCCAGGAATTCGGGGGCGTGTTTTTTTTTAACAACGCCGCCTGTTTGAGCGCGTGATATTTTTTTAAAGGGAGGGGATACCAGTTTCCCGACGGCCATTTTGAAGTATCATTGCCTGACACCTTTACTTCTCTGATCCGTAGTCCGGGTGAAAGATCATACACAATGTTATCAGCGGCCCAGCATAATGCGGTCTGAGACAGGCACATCATTTCGATGAGCAACAGACAGGCTGCTTTGATTACAGTGCGCTGTTTCCACTCGATCCTCGGAACCACACTCATCGCTTCGCCCCAGCTTCTGATGACGAAACAGGTTTGTCAATGACTTCTGATCCAGGTCTGACTGCTGTAATATCTTCGGGATCAACTTCCGAAGGCTGAATACGCTCTGAATAAGCGGGCGGCTGTATAAAATCGCTGGGTGCGGATAACGTCAACAGTTTTGTCTCTCTGCGTTTTCTCGAAGTCCCATTTATTAACGCTGCGACGATTGCCAGGAGTAATCCGAAGACGGCAGGCTGTAACAGAACTTCCACGGGAGCTGCATACCACAGTGCAACAGCAGAAACTGCGGTCATCATTGTCAATAAAACCAGGGCGCTTCTCAGTGGCGAAATACTCATCAATATAAATCCAAGCAGGAGCGACGTTCCAGCTCCAATGAAAACAATCATGGAACGGGAGAAGGCACGAAACTCCAATGAGGTGGCCGGACCAAGTCGATAAAACTGATAATCGTTTACTCCCATGAAATCATCTTGTTTCAGAGGCGTATTTTTTAATGTGACAGGTATTTTTTCCTGACCTGAAAACTGACGAGACCAGAACACACCCTGGTTTTCCCAGCGAAACTGCGGGGTGTAACCTTGTGGGATCGTGAAAAGATGCTCGTGATTGGGTAGACTGATTTTCCACATGGTCTTTTCCACCCACAGATTATCTGAAAATTCGGCGGCGACCACCGTCAGTGGGCTGAAGAGTGAATCGCGCTGGTGTTTTGTGGAACCGTAATCAATCGTGAGCACATTCGGTGAATTTTCTTTCCCTTTGACTACAGGCAGACTGAGTTGATATTCATGAGAGTTGCCTGGAACCTGGCTGAATGCAGTCTGTTGATCGTTCCACCAGACCTGATCGATCTTCACACCGGCGTTTTCGGGCATCCTGAATGAAAGGGTGCGCGGGGAAACCGGGAATTGATACTGCGCCCGCGCCTGATAAGAGCCTGCCATATCGATACTGCAATCGATCCATGCCTCGTCAATCGTGTAAGAAAATAAAGCCCCCGATTCACTTTTTTTCAACTTGAGATTGATATCGGCTCTGGGATCAACGGCGCGCCAGAACGCATTGTTATTCATGGCCAACTGCTGCTGCCAGGCCGCGTTTGAACTTTCCACCTCGAGATCCTGCGAATTATCTCCCTCCTTGATGAACAGTTCAAACTGACTTTCCGAATAAGCGACATCGTCGGAATGGATCAGTGGAACAAACAGCTCGGCTGGCGAAGTCTGAGGCAATAAATAGACGGCTGTAATTTTCACTGGACCCAGCTTTTTGTTCCGCAATGAAAGTCGGGCATTTTGAACGGGCTCGGTTTCGTCTGAAGTCCAGGTCGGTACGAGCGGGTTTTGTTCTTCATCCAGATAAAAATTGACCCGATTCTTTAACGATAATGGCACGCGCAAACGAACTTCAGAAAGTGGCTCGTATTCGATCTGGTACTGAATCTCCTGCTCGACGCGCACTTCAGAGCCGTCCAGTTCCAGCTGCGCTGCACTGGTGGCGGTGATCTCCTGGCTATGAATCGAAACTACTGCAGAGAATTCATTGATTCCCGGCTGGATCTGAAACTCGCTTTTTCGCAGCAGCTTCACTTCCGCCGGCAATGCAAATTTTTCCATTTGCACTAACGGGGAAGAGAGAACCTGTGTCTTGGGTGAGGGAGTGAGATCGGTTACAACGTTGATATCGTTGGCAACAACCAGCGACGTCGCAGCAAGACTGGGCGCTTGAATTTCAGGCAGCGTAAAATTAAATGGTTCCTGGTCAGCAATCACAGGACGCCTGGCACGAAATGTAATTTCAAAGGCCCCCTTAGATCGTTTCAACAGATTAATGGTAATTTTTCCCGGCTGTGCCTGATCAATCTGAATGGCTTCCGTCAGGGACGGTTCCTGCATTAACTCCAGTTCCCAGCCTTCTTCAACTCGATGAGGCCAGTTCAATGCAACTTTGTCGAGCGCACCCTGAAACACATCAATTTGAACTCGTGCTTCAAACTCCGCACGATTGCCAAACATCTGCACCAGATAAAAAGGCTTGGCTGAGAAGTAGGGTTTGACTCTCTCAATGTTGAGGGGCAATTGAAAAGGCTGTTTCAGAAAGCGATATGAGCTGTCCAGGTCTTTCTGGTTTGCCTTGATTTGATAGACAAATCGATTTTGACCTTCTGTGCGAAAGATGCGATATCCATCCAACGTCTGAATATCAATCAGCCCCGTTTGTCGCTTGGCGCGACTCACATTAAAACCGTCAATTAAAAAACGCCCGTTCTCTTCAGGAAAATCTGCTTCGAGCGTCCACTGGATCCCAATCGGTCCGACCGTCGGTTCGATCAGAGAGACATCAACCAGATTTTCTTTTGTCACTTTATGGCTTTTATAACCTTCGCACTTCACATCCAGTAACCGAAATGAATCCGGCAGTTTGACTTGTACTGTCTGAAAACTTCCCGTTAAGGCTTTAATCGATTGTGTCGCATTCAGCAAAACAGAATCTGAGGTAAAATCTGTTGTCAGCAATGTCTCAGCCTGTAAAACAGTTTCGACTTTTTTCTCATCAGGAATCGGCTGCCAGGATAGGTCAAGCTGCTCTCCCAATCCAAACATTTCTACCAGACTCTGATCGTCCGTAATACTCTTTTTCGAAACCGCAACGCCGCTGGGAACTTCAAGACTGATTTGAGACAATGGTATTTTTAGCTGCAGATTGCTGACGGCGGTCTGCGGTAACAATAACTGCAGACGCCTGGAAGGTAACTGCTGCTTGAGCGGGACGCTTAATGTGAGATTGATCTCATGCGTCCCCTTGCCTCGGAACCACCAGAGATAACCTTCCGTACGGTTGAATCCGCCGGGGCTGGATTCCCCTTTACCGGAATAAGCCGTTTTCAGGAAGATCGATTCATTGAGCTTTAAGGGAACACGCACCCATTTATTTTCTTCGTTCAGCAATACGACGATCCGTGCATCAAGAATCGCACGATCCTCTTTGATGGTCCCGGAAAGTGAAACCGAAGAAACCGCATACTCGGGAGATCGTTCGGGCTGAATGGTTTCTTTCTGTTTCAGATATTCGAGAATCTGATCACGGGTCAGATTGGGCAGCGGAAGAAATTGACCGTCGGCACCTTTGATAAAAACTTCCTGACCGGGAGTATTTTTTTCCGGCCCTGTTTGCTCTGGCTTTGTTTTCTTCGGATCAGCAGAACCCGGGGCGGATTCAGGTCCGGTTTCTCCCTGACCGGGAGCCTTGAAGAGTTTTGTCCCCGAATCCGGTTTCTGCTCGTTCTTCCCGGAAGTGTCTTTGCCTGCGGACTGCGGTTGCGCAAAAGCGTTCTCGGACGGATATTGCACGCCCCAAAACAGCAAAGGCAGCCCCAGAGAGACCAGAAGTAACCGAGTAAGATATGACATAATCGCAGATCGATCCCACTTGTACGGGAACAGGTAAACTCTGAACGGATCAGACTCATTGCTCGTCAGAGAGCTGATTCCTATTCAGTAACTGGCCACGCATCCTCTTGAACTGATCGAAAGAAAATCGTCAGTCTCGTACGTGACTCCGGCTCAATGTTCACATGTATAAAAACAGCATGGTGTAAGGTTGCAATTCACTCCCTCTATCATACGTCGTCTTTTGGGCACATTAAAGAAGGAATCTTAAAGCGGACTAAAAAAGCGGGCCCGTTAAGAGGGATTGTAGTTCTGCATGAATATTTGTTCCATTCGTCGCCAACAGACTCGGCGTTTCTATGGTAAATGAGTCGTCTTCAATCGAAGTCACAGTGCCTCCCGATTCTCTGCAGATCAAAACTCCCGCTGCCATGTCCCAGGGCTTCAAATTGCTGGACCAGTAACCATCAATTCGCCCTGCAGCGACGTAACTTAAGTTCAAAGCTGCAGAACCGGTACGTTGCACTGTCTGTGCTTCGGGCAGGACCCGCAAAAAACGATCGATGGCGATATCCCGTCCATTCGTCCCTACGGGCAGACTTGCCACCAGCATCGCCTGATCAAGCGAGAGAATGCGTGAAGTGGAAATAGGCTTTCCATTCAATTTAGCCCCCTGCCCGCGAAACGCTGAGAACATCTCATCGCGATTCGGGTCATAGACAACCCCCAAAACCAGTTCATCCTCAAATTCAAGTCCAATCGAGACACAATAATAAGGAAAACCATGCACGTAGTTTGATGTGCCATCAAGAGGATCGATCACCCAACGGTAGTCTGATACTCCTTCCTGACGGGTTAATCCCTCTTCCCCCAGCATATGGTGCTCGGGAAACCGCTCGCTGATCAGCTTCACAATCGCTGTTTGAGAAGCAAAATCGGCATCGGTTACCAGATCGGCTCTCCCTTTTTCAGAGACGCGAAATTCATCGACCCAGTCCAGCAGGCATTTTGCTCCCAACCGGGCAGCAGTCTCAGCCGTCTCTATTAATTCAGTGGAATCCAATGCTAAATCCTCCGTGAAACACATTTCAGGTTCTCTGTTCTGAGAACTGCCAGCAGGTTTTTGAATCGTTTTTTACAAAGGGAGATTCAGAACCAGATAAAATCCCTAACATTCCGTCTGGTTATATTGATTATGACAGATAATCTCACCAGTCCTATTCTAGGAATCACACAGTGGCCCGTGAACCGTCAACCCCCGGAATTCACAATTCTTTCTTCGCTAAACGGAAAAATGCAAAACACTCAGGCTTTCGTGTTTCACGTATCAGACTCTAAGCAGCCTCAACCTCTTACGCCATTTTGGCCACCGCCACATCCTGCTCCCCAACCCGTGTTTCAACCTGGCACCTTTCGCATCCAGCGACTGTGATTGCATCGTAACGGTTTTGATGATTGTGAGTATTCCCACAATTGTAATCGTTCTATCAATTCTCCTGATTGATGTTGCTTATTGAAAACAGAGAAACAGGCAAAGCTGTGGATTTTTTTCAGATTGAAAGTGTCCGGTAAGAAACATGAGGTATATTTTCAACACCTGACATCAGGTGCGATATAATTTCACTATGTTTCTTACCTGTCTCTACCGGCAGAAATTCCGTAACCAGCTAAACTGATTGAAAAGATAACAAATGGATTTTCCGTTAACACAGCTCTCACTGTACGTCATGGCAATTAGCGTGGGGATTTTCACCGTCATCGCAGCTATTACCGACTACAAAGCCAGAAAAATCTACAACGTACTGACTGTTCCATTCTTTGTATTAGGCATTATTTATCAAGCGGTATTTAATGGCTGGGACGGCCTGATGTATGGCGGACTGGGTTTTCTAGCCGGATTTGGATCATTTTTTCTGATCTGGATCGTAGGCAGTGGTGCAGCGGGAGATGTGAAAATGATGGGAGCCTTATCTATCTGGTTAGGCTTTAAGGCAACGCTGGCCGTCATGATTGTCGGCACACTGTTTGTTCTGATTGGTTCCCTTTTCATTCTGTTCTGGAGCGTCGTAACAAAGGGTGCCAGAAAAACCAAAGAAACGTATCTGGCAACGGGTAAGGCTTTGAAAAACAAGAAAAAATACAAACCGGAAACAATGGAACAAAAACAAAAGCGAGGCCTGATGCCTTTTGCACTTCCCGTGGTATTGGCAACCTGGAGTGTCACTACCTGGATGGTCCTTAAGTCTGTTGTACTGAATTAAGCATCATTCACGGAAAACCATCGTATAAAAACATCGATGAAAGCAGTTCTGCTATGAAATTCAAACGAATTCATAAACATAAAAAGCAAACAAAACGAACGGGATTCCTGAGCATGGAACTTGCTCTGGTATTACCTATTTTCGGCATTGTCATGTTCGGACTTCTGGAGTTCACACTTCTGTTTTACGCTCGTGCTGATGTCGTTGAAGCCAGTCGAATTGGCGCCCGCCTGGCAACACTGCCTGGCATGACCCAGCTGAATATTGAGCAGGAAGTTCGGAAAATACTTCCTCCGCAACTGGGACAAGGGGCAGTTATTCAGACTGAAATGGGAGAACATTCGGGAGATATCGTCATGGTTGCTGTCAGCATTCCCATGACACTGGCTTCTCCCAACCTGCTCTGGCCCGTTGGTTACGACTTAAAGGGACAAAATCTGTACTCGGAAACCAGGATGATTAAAGAGTAAATGCCATCACGCGCCTGCTTTGAATCAACTGGTTTTATCTGGAAATAATCGTGTAGCCCTCCGACGATTTAACAGGAGGGAAAGTTGGAAGTCGGGTAATACCCTGCTTCATTAAGTTACGGGAGACTGATCCGGTGAAAAGCCTGACCCCTGCAAAAGTGACACTGTTGATGTTTGGCGTCTTCGGAGTTCTGATTGCAGCCTATATCGGAAAAAGATTATTGGCGGGAAAAGAAGAAGTACCGCCTGTTGCCACACGAAACATCCCCATGGCAATTAGTGTTCTGGAACCAGGTACCCTGGTCACTGAAGATCACCTGGGGCTTGGTCCAATTGCCATCAAAAATTTGAAACCGGAAATGATGACATCGAACAAGGTCATCGTTGGTCGAATTGTCAAAGAGCGCATTGCGGCTGCGACACCGATTTCAACGGGTCAACTTTATCCGGCTGGCGAAACGCCTCCGATTCAGGTTGAACCGGGAATGAGGGCGATCTCCGTGCCTCTGGAATCTTCGGTTGATCTGGTCGATGGTTTGATTAAGCCGGGAGAGTACGTTGATGTTCACATGACGCCAACAGGACTGAATAACGACAAACGTTTGAACGGCGGTATGACTCTGACATTATTCAATGGTGTGCGGGTAAATGCCATCAACGGGAGCTATACGCAAAACAACAGTTCCAGACGCGGAACGAACGTGACACTCGAACTGACTCCGGAACAGGCCAATATCATGATTCTCGCCCGTGATCGCGGTGAAATCACAATGAGCTATAATCCGGAAGGGAAAGGCGACGGAGGCGTCGCCGTCAGTAGTGCTGAAAAAGCAACGCTGTATGAAATTCTGGGATTAAAAACACCTGTAGAACCAAAAGTGGAAGAACCTCCCAAACCATTTGTGGTGGAAGGTTACTACGGTTCCACCCGCAGTGTGAACCAGTTTGATAAGAACGGCTTACGGATTGGCAATTATGACAGTTTCAATCGCGGTGGTGGTGGTCGCGGATTCAACTCAGGCGGATATCTGAATCCGAACTGGGGAAGTGGCGGGACATCAGACAGCGACAGTGGTTCCATCAGTGCTCCTGTCCGTCAGGCACCTGGTTCGCCCGGCAACGGAGGAGGGCCAACGGCACAACAAGCCCCTCAGAATCAGAGTCCGTCTAACTCTCAAGGGGCGCCTGCCACTCAGCAAGGTCCCTATGCACGTTCGTTTTCGCAAAACCCTGTGGCAGGTCGTTAACAGGTCACGGAAGCAGCCGCTGTTTTCTTTTAGTCTGTTGTTGCTGATTACTGAATTTAACACTCATGAAACGTTACCAGAAAACCAACATCGCAAAATCACAAGTCGCCGGCCGACGGGGCATCATTACGCCTCTGGCCGCGATCGTGTTGCTTGTTGTCATGGGTGGTATCGCATTGATTGTGAATCGGCTCTGGCTGGACGCCGCGACTCTGGAAGTGACCACATGTGTTGAAACGGCAGTCCTGGCAGCGGGCCACGAATTGGCATCAGATGAATTATTAAAGGAAAAACCCGATTACGATGTGCTGCTGAATCGAGCAGAAAAAGCAGCCAATCATGCGATCGCTTTGAATACGGTCGCAGGCCAGCAGATTGGAGCGCCCCTGATCAAAGGCGACAATTTACTGTTTGGCAAATCGATCCTGGTAGCTGATACCGGTGTGAATCAATTCATTCAAACCGATCACGAACCAGTGAGCATCCAAATCAAAACCCATGTCGCCACGCGGATCAATAATCCGGTAGCAGATTTCATGTCAGACTTAACGCAGATCAATCCGGGAACAACTGGAGCACAGATCGAAGCGACAATCAACAATCACATTATTGGTATGCGTCCCTTTGAAAATGTTTCAGTACCTGCCTATCCGCTGGCAATTCTAAAAAATGATCCTTCAGGAAAACACACGGAAACCTGGGAACTTCAGATTGATCAGAAAAAAGGGAAGGATGAATATCAGTTCGACCCGGAAACCAACACGGTCACCCGGGGTGCTGATGGAATTCGGGAAATCCGGCTGAAAGGCAAGCCACGTCGCGGGGATATTTCAGATGCGAATATGCAGATTCTGAATTTTGGTTCACAACATAACTCCAAGGTGATCGTTCGCCAGATCTTATCGGGCCTGTCCAGACGGGATCTGCAGAATTATCACGGCGAGTTATTATTCGATAATGGACCGATCCAAATTCATTGCAGTCCCACTATCGAAGATGACGAGCAGAATGCATTTCAGAAAATGATCGGTCAGTGTCGAATCTGCTTCCTGTATGACAATATTGAGGGTGCATCCCAATCCTACAACGGAATCGCAGACTGCACGAACATGGTGGCAGGCCGGATCATGTCCGTCACAAGAACTGACAATCAGGTTTGCGAAATCATTCTGCAACCTGGAGTCCTCACTACACGTGCCGTGATTCTGGAAAATCTACAACCATCTGAAACAGACACACAATCTGCCCAGAACACAAACCTGAAAACAACTAAAACGACAGAGTACAGTTCAGAACGTAAAAACAAATACATTTACAAGCTTTATCTGACCCAGTAAGGGCGGAGATGAAAATGGTACTACAAACCGAAACAACCGTTGCCAGTGCAACAGCCGATGCAAAAAAAGCATTCCAAAGGCTGAAAACACGATTGCATCGCCAGATGGTCGACGCCATCGATTTTTCCAAAGCAGGTGAACTGCCGGAAGAAGATTTGCGTCTGAAATTGCGTGGCCTGGCTGAGCATTTATGCATGCAGCAGGATATCGCGCTGGATCAGAAGAACCGTGATGTGATGGTTCGCGAGATTCTGGACGAAATCTACGGTTTCGGTCCACTGGAACCATTGATGAGTGATCCGGACATCAGCGACGTGCTGGTAAACGGTGCCGACAAGGTGTTCATTGAACGCAACGGGGTACTGGAACAAACCGACATCAGTTTCGCGGATGACGAGCATTTACTCCAGTTGATTCATCGACTGGTAGGCCGCGCGGGACGACGTATCGACGAAGTATCGCCGATGGTTGACGCCAAACTTCCCGATGGTTCGCGTTTGAACGCCGTGATTCCACCTCTCGCTTTAAAAGGCCCCACGCTTTCCATTCGACGTTTTCGAACCCAGGCTCTGCTGTTCGATGACATGGTTCAGATGGGATCACTGGCCCCCGACATGGCACGCTTTCTGGAAATGGCGGTCCAGGGACGTCTTAATATTCTGATCAGTGGTGGTACCGGTGCTGGTAAAACGACACTGCTGAATAATCTCAGCCGGTACATTTCAGGTAAAGAACGCATCGTCACAATCGAACAGACGGCGGAATTGCAGCTTCAGCAGCCTGACGTCGTTTCACTGGAAGCCAGACCTTCCAACATTGAAGGCCAGGGAGAAATTGATCAGCGCGATCTGTTGAAAAACAGTCTGCGAATGCGGCCCGACCGAATCATCGTTGGGGAATCGCGTGGCGGTGAGGTGCTGGAAATGCTGCAGGCTATGAATACCGGTCACGATGGCTCCATGAGTACCGTGCACGCCAACGATACCCGCGACGCTCTGGACCGTCTGGAGTTGATGATCGCGTTGTCAGGTGCGGAACTTCCAAACTCGATTGCCCGGCGTTATATCGCATCGGCCGTGCACTTGCTGGTACATATTACCCGACTTCCCAATGGTAAGCGAAAAGTCATGCGTATTTCGGAACTGATCGGCTTCCAGAACGGTGAATACATGGTAGAAGACCTGTTCGTCTATCGCATTACCGATGTCGATCGTCAAGGGAATGTGAACGGTTCATTTTATGCAACCGGCCACAAACCGGTTGCCATGAACTGGTTAACTCAAACTAACTTTAATGACTGCGATGATCTTTTTCATGCACGCGAATTAAAGTTGGCTGATACCCAGCCAGACGAGCAGGTTGAATAGGAGAATGAACAATGGCAACTGACGCCGCAATTAATACAAAAAATACTGCCGAAACGTTTTCGGACATCCTCCGTGATCGAAATAAATATTCCAGCACCGATTCAAAACAACTTGGGAATCGTGTGAATGGTGGTTTTGACGAATTGATTCTCCATTCCGGAATCACCGCAGACCCCGGCATCGTTCTGTTTTTCTGCCTGATGACTTCGCTCCTCTTCGGTGGATTGATTTTCATCTTACAGGAAAATTTCCTCTCAGCATCGATTGCTTTCATGGCAGGTGGAATGGCTCCCATCGGTTATCTGATTTTCCGCCGCGGCCAGCGTCAGAAGCGAATCAACGAACAGCTTTCAGATATGATTGACGAACTGGCTCGTGCCGCCAAAACCGGTCGCAGCCTGAACCACTGTTTCATCAGCGTTGCAGAAAAAACGCCCGCACCATTGGGAGACGAGCTCAAAGAGTCTGCCCGACGATTACAAATGGGTGTCTCCATGAGAGCCGCCCTGGACGGACTTTTTGAACGCACAGGTGTCGCCAGTTTGAACATTCTCTCGATGGCCTTGATTGTCCATCAGGAAACCGGGGGAGACCTGGTGAGAGTTCTCGAACGACTGGCACGCACCATTCGCGACCGCGTATTGTTTCTGGGTCGTTTGCGAACTGCAACCGCCGGTAGCCGTGCGACAGCCATCTTGATGATCATGCTGCCTCCACTGATTCTGGGATTCTTTATCTTACGGGACCCCACCTATCTGACGACGTTGATGGCATCAAACTGGGGACGTGGAGCAACATTTACCGCTATTGCTTTACAGGTTGTTGGATCTTTATGGGTCCTGCGAGTTTTGAAAACAAGTCAACGTACCTGATCAAATTAAAAATTACTGATACCTGCCGAATAACGGCGAGGGCAATCCTATGTTTACACCAACAACAATCACAATCTTCTATGCAGCCTGCGGTCTCGTCATCCTGTGGATGCTGTTTCGCATTGTTCGCAAGCGAACTCCGAAAGCGCCTGAGCACGAGACTCCTGAAGTGGAAACCAAACCAGAGGTCATTTCATTATTACCTTCTGATTCCTCTGCTGTGTCTACGTCTGCCTCATGGGAAAAGCGACAATTGTTTTCCGATGGCGGCTTTAATTTCAGGGGTGAGAATGCCCAGGATTCCTTGCCTCAGGTAGAAGCAGGCGACGTACCAGCAATGGGAACCGACGACTATGTCTTCGGCTCCGCAACACCTGCGCTGGCTGAGATGATGCCGGAATCTGATGCCAGACGTGCGCAAACGAAAACAGAGTTGCAGGCAGCCGGTTATTATCGACCTCACGCACAGCAGAACTTTTCGGCTATTCGCTATCTGTCGATTCTGGGAACACTCATGTTCTTCGGCATCGTCTTGCTACTTGCCCCGGAGCGATTTGAAATTCCGATTCTGGTTGCAATGGTCCTCGTACCAATTCTGGTCTGGGCGACTCCATTCCTCGTGATCACCAGCCAGGCTTCTGACCGTCGAAGTGAAATCGAACAGGGGTTTCCTGACATGTTGGACATGTTAAATATGTGCGTGTCTCAGGGGATGACCGTGCCTCATGCGTTAAAACGCGTCGGCAGCGAACTGGGAAAAGTTTATCCGGCTCTGGCACAAGAGCTGAGAATCGTGATCGAGCAGGCTTCGATTGGAACGTTTTCCCAGTCTCTTTCGAATTTCAGTAAACGTATCGATGTTCCTGAAGTCCATTCCTTTGCCGCCCTGCTGATTCAAACCGATCAAATGGGAACCGACGTGACTTCCGCCTTGCAGGAATATAGTGATAACATTCGCGAAAGTCTGCAGCAGCGTGCTGATGAAAAAGCCAATAAAGCAACATTCAAACTGCTGTTCCCCACAGTGCTCTGTCTGATGCCGGCAATTTATATTTTCCTGTTGGGACCGGCGATAGTAGAACTTTCCGACTTCTTCCATTCCGGTGGAAGCGACAGCCTCAACACCACCACAGACCTGTTCCAGCAAACGGGTAACCCATAATCAATGCGTTGAAAACTGGAATTCAATAAAAAATATCCTGACAGTAATTTGCTGTCAGGATGTTTTTATTTATAACTCAGTGGATTCGGAACAGGTCTTTTTTAAACCTGAGGCAGTTCCCAGTTTTGCCGGTATTCGCGACCGAGAAGCGCATTTGCCTGTTCATTGCCGATCACGCGATTTTGCTGCGTGTCAAATTGAATTTCCCGTCCCGCCCGGTAAGCGACATTGCCCAGGTGACACAAAGCACTTGAAATATGACCAATCTCGATATCCGAGGTTGGTTTGTTCCGTGTTTTGATGCAGTCAATAAAATTACGATGGTGTGTTGCGGCCTGATCACTGGTGCCGGAAGTGGCGGCTTCTTTCTGATCGTAAACTTTCCAGCCCCCCCGATCCACGACCAGCGTTCCTTTGTCTCCATAAAAGGCAGCAGCGGCGTTGCGGCCTTCCATGCCATGCACACTCCAGAGGCGATGCTCCCAGACTATGGTTTTACCGGGATAGTTATATTGTACGACCTGGGTATCGGGTGTTTCCTGATCATCATCGAAAAAGTATTTGCCCCCGGAAGCTGAGATGCGTTCCGGCAGATCGACACCCAGACCCCAGCGTGCAATATCCAGCATATGCACTCCCCAGTTTCCCATTTCACCAGTCCCATAATCCCAGAACCAGTGCCAGTTGTAATGAAACCGGTTCGGGTTAAACGGGCGGCTGGCAGCAGGTCCCAACCAGAGATCATAATTGACGCCCGCAGGGACCGCCTCGTTTTTCTTTTTACCGATTGGTTTCCGGCGATGAATGATCCAGGCTTTGGCCAGTTTGACTTCCCCCAGTTTGCCACTCCGCACGAAATCCACGGCTGACTGAAAATGGGCTCCGCTGCGTTGATGAATTCCGGACTGGACTACGCGCTGGTACTTTCTTGCCGCTTCTACAATCTGCACGCCTTCGGTCAGATTATGGGAAACCGGCTTCTCAACGTAAACATCTTTGCCGGCCTGACACGCCATAATTGCCATCAATGCGTGCCAGTGGTCGGGTGTGGCAATCACGACTCCGTCAATTTCCGGGTCATCCAGAACCTTGCGAAAGTCCGTCACGAATTGCGGCGCAACGCCCTGCCCTTTTTCGATCGACTTGATCGCAGCAGGTGCAACCGATTCATCGATATCACAGATCGTTTTGAAGCGGACATCGGAAAACTCGGCCATGCTGGATGTCAGAAACTTCCCCTGTCCGCGGACGCCGATGCCGGCTAAAACCACTCGCTCATTCGGTGAACTACTGTTGGCCAGCGCCATATTGCTGGTCAGTCCAACAACACCGGCCGCCATACCGGCGGCATTCCGCGCACTCCGATCCAAGAACTGGCGGCGATTCACGTCTCGTTTCAGAAATTCCTCTACGTCCACTAAATAACCTCTTGCTTTAACTCGTTCACAAATACGAACTTTTGAATTATTTCAGTTCATGGATTTATTCTCGACATCGGACTGTCTATCATTATATCAGGTAACAGGTCATTTAATATCCCCTCATCCTACAGAGAATACGCATTTCTGTCACATTTGTGAGTACGTTCCGGATCGAAAGTCGGGAAATTTTAGTAGCGAACTCCGATTCCTGCCGTTACTTACAGGAATACGGGAGAGAAATTTGTCAGACCGTGACAGATATTCATTGAACAAAAACGGTTAAAAGAATTTGCAGCATGCCTATCAAATTTCGATGTCAACATTGCGAACAGCTCATGGGAATCTCACACTCGAAAGCGGGTGAGGTTGTCGACTGTCCGACCTGTGGTTTGTCGGTACGTGTTCCGGGGCTGGATGGTCAGATTGCTCCCATCCCTCAGCCGCGACTGGATCTGAAAGACGCCGATTTGACGAATGCCCTGGATGAGCTTGCAGGCATTGGTGCGAATGTCACCATCGAAAAAAAACAGAGCTCAGTGCAGGAATCGGAGTTGCATTCCCCTGCCTCTGTCCCTGTAACACCAGCCCCTCAGAGTCAAGCCCCCCTCCCTGAGGAAGCGTTTAAAGCCATACCAGTAAAATCGGTCAACCAGATCGTTGCCCCTCCGCAGAGAGAAACAGCAAACCCGGCCCCGCATCCGGAAACTCCCCTGGCGCCGGTCAGCAGGCTGGAAGTCGAAGCCGACCAGGCTGAAGTAAACCACGAACAGGAATTGGCAAGTCTGGCCAGCCTGGCACAGAAACAAGCTTCGGAGGTATTGGCCCAAAAAAAGAAGAGCCGCTTAAAGCGTTCGGTCAAATTCGAACTGCCGACAGGCACCTGGGTCCTAATTCTGGTCATCTTTGCGACGCTGACGTTCTCAATCGGTTTGCTTGTCGGCAGAAATATGCTGGGCACCGTACCAGCCACTGCCAATGCGAACCAGAATTAATCGCGTGTTTAGAGCAGTGCGTTAACATTCTCAGGAGGCCGCCCGAGAACCGCCTGTCGCCCCTTGACCACAATCGGCCGTTCTATCAATTTCGGGTACTCCACCAGAATCGCAATGGCCTCCTGGCGAGAGAGTTCCCGTTCCGCAAGTTTCAGTTCGCGATAAATGTCTTCACCTTTCCGCATTAAATCTTGCGGCGCCAGTTTCAGTTTTTGCAGAAGCGAATCCAGTTCCTCCGCCGTGGGGGGCGTTTTCAGATATTCAATTACCTCAGGTTCAATGCCAGCCTCTTCCAGCAAGGCCAGTGTCTGTCGGCTCTTACCGCAACGCGGATTATGATAAATTTTGATCATGCTCATGTCTTCTTTTTTCTTCAAGCTGTGCAGACAACTGTGCTACGATTTCCGGCAGTTGCGCATGTTGTTCATAGATATCCCAGCGGTCGATGGGCTTCTGATAAAGTTGTTTTTGCTGTCCTTCCTGCGGAATCAGGGCGTCTTCCGCATCCGGTGACTGCGGCTGGTTTCGTAACTGCAGATAATAAAACTCGGCAGTCCGTAATGCAATCGCCTGATCACTGGCGGCATAAATCATCGGCGCTGGAATAGGACCCCGGTCATAAATCACATCGAATAAATTATTTCCGAAACGCGAAACTACATCCAGCGGCGCTCCCAGCCAATACGAAAGTGAGATAGGAATATCTGCCGGCTGCGACAGGAACTGCCGTCGGTTTCCCTGCTCCTGATTCTCCGAATCAAAAATAAACAATGGAACATGACTCATTTCTTCAAACAGGCCCCAGTTCTCGACCTGTCTGTCCGGACCCAGAAGTTCATTCCCGCCCCGGGCTGCGGTCACAATCAACAATACTGGTTGCGTTGCCGCGTATTCTAATAACTGGTCCAGCAGACGCCCCAGCCACTGATCGAGCAGCGTCACATAACCCGCGTAAACGACGCGCGCCATCTGGCGTTCATGTTCATCGAGTTCGGCCCACTCTTCGGGACTGGTAAACAGCTCGGCTACGACCGAAATTAATTCCTGCCAGTCCTCTGCATCCAGGTCCGTTTCCAGATCGTCGTCTGCTTCCTCGTCATCATCGGCGTCAAACGAATCAGGTTCCCCGGCTGCAGCAGTTTCCTCTGCGAGTTCGTCTTCGTCTGCCCCCTGGTCGAGCACTTCATCGAGATAAAGTGTTGAGAAAAATTCCGGAGCGAGCGGCTCCAGCGGAACACCTTCGGAGCGGATCCAGATTAATTGATCCTGTGAATCCGCCATCCACTCCGGCAGTCGGTCAATTGCGGCCTGCACCAGCCTAGCCACGGGAGTTTCTGCCTCACTGACCTGGAATCCATTTTGCCCAGTGACAGCTTCCACATGATCGAACTCTTTGAAATACGTCTCCTGTGCCCGGGCCGTGGCATTCCGTCCGGTTTCACTGTCTGACTCCAGCAGTAAGGTTGATTTGATCCCCTGCTTTTTCAGATGTGACATCAGCGAATCCCGGCTTTGTTCGCCTGCTCCCAACGACTGGGGAATGGTTTGGCCGGTCCACCAGGGAAACGAGTTTTGACTCGTACTCAAATCATTGGCAAAATGCTGATCAAAGAGGACGGAGAGCGAAGCCAGCCGATCAAAATGGGGAGTTTCAATCCATTGATGACCGTAACAGCCCAGCATGCAGGCGGGTAATTGTTCAAAACTGATTACGAACGCTTTTTTCATGGAATCGCTGGTACCGATCATCGTTATAGAGACTCAACCCATTTTTGACACCGGACCGCATACGCCCGCGCGTCTTCCGCAGTCACAATGCCTTCCGCCTGATGTACGGTAAAAAAACCATCATAGCCGACTGCTTTTAAACCGGAAATCACTTGCTGGAAATCAATGCCCCGACCGCTTTCGTCCCAATACGGAAGTAATTGGAAGGGACGATCTCCCTGACACCACGTTTCGAGATGATCCGGACCATCGGCGGTGATCACCAGATTTTGCACATACACATTCATCAGCCAGGGTAATATCTGCCTGATTGTGGATTCCCCATACTCCTGACCACACATCAGCAAACTTGCCGGCTCATAAATCAAACCAACATTGGATCGATTGATCTGCTTCAGAACGGCGACTGACTGCGCCACTTCCTCAAACAGGCAGGCTGGATGAAACTGGTGCACCAGTTGCATGCCCTGCGCGGCTGCCAGATCGGCGGCTTGCTGTGCATAGGGAATATCGGCCTCGGTTTTCAAACAGACTCTGACCAAACGACTACCCAGAACAGCTGCAACATGCAGGCTTGGTTCAATATTTTTGAGGGCATCGGGTGACTGGTCATTATTTTGCGGGATATTAAAATCGGCAGTAACCATCGAAACCACAAGCCCTGCCTGATCTACAATCGAGCGTACCTGCTCCAGTTCTGCCTGTGAGCTGTGTACACCCGCCACACTGGCCCGCATACATAAAGCAGAATACCCCAACTCCGCCGCTATCGCGGCAATTTCGGGAAAGGGAATATTTAATTTCGTCTTACAGGCTGCTTCAGCAATCCTTACTGAAAGTGAAAGCTTCATCTAAGGTCCTTCAATGCCTCTCTGCATCAATTTGAGGGATCAGTTTGTGTCCTCTGAGTAAAAACGGGAACCGGCAATTTTCCACTCGCCCATTCTTTGGCGGTGTCGCTACCAGGATAAGCCGATTCGACTTCGACATGATAGCCTTGCCACTTACCTCCCCTGCCTCCCTGCATCAAATGGTCGGCGTTCTCACCTTTCAATTTGATTTTCTGTCGAATTCCCACTTCAGGCAGATACCACTCGGCATAAGTGCCCGCATCCGTCTGAACCGTCACATGAAAGGTCATCGGACGAAACGGTGAAATATTCTGCAGCCAGCCTTCAATTCGCGGAGGCGCCAGTCGAGAATAAGATGTCGCCGTCATTTTCACAATGGCCATCTCCTGTTTATGTTTTTCCAGATGCACTGTTCTGTCATCCAGAGGAGGCAATTTCACCTTCTGTTTCAGAATCGCCTGAATCAGTTCGACTTTAAACTTGAGTTGCAGTGATTCCGGTTTGACTTTCAGAATTTCAACAAACTCTTCGTACTGCTGCTTCGGAGATGACTCCTCGAAAGGCTCTTTCTTCGAAAGATTCCGTACGTATTCCAGATACTCTTTCGGATACTGGGTGACCAGCATCCAATGCAGCCCCCAGGCATGCACATAGGCATCGCCGGACAAAACAGAGCCGCGAAAGACGCCATTCAAGGCAACGACTTCTCCCCAGTTCAGCAATTGTGCAAATCCCGACAGCAGGGCATAATGTGAATTGATTCGATCGGGACTGACATTAATCCGGTCCCCTTTTCCTTCGAAGCCGGTTGCGATCCCTTCCATAAACCAGGCAGGGATCGGCGCTAATCGCTTCGCGACACCACGATTGGATGTCTGCAGATGAATGGCTTCGTGCAACGGCGTTTCAAACGAGCTGCATTCACTCATCCTGAGTATCAGGTTATTGGAAATACTGGAATAATAGGCCAGAACGTTCGAGACACCGTCTCCCAGCGAAGTCGTTTCCTTCGCATACGCTTCAAAATCGTCATCGGATTCAAAGACGAGCATTGCCATTGGAAATTCATATTCCGTTAATTCGAGCCCGATCTTTTTACTGAATGTTTCGAAGATCACTTCCACGTTTTGTAAAAAACGCCCCGCCTTCTCCAGAAACGATTTCACACGCAACTCGGTTCTGTCCGATCCATCCAGAGGCGCAGCCAGTACAATGCCTACCAGGAAGGGACTCTGCAGATGATACCGAAACTTCTCGGCACCAAATTTTTTCGACAGCACCTCAGACATCTCTTTGACCGTCAAAGGTTTGGGAGCTGCTTTGAGTACACGTTTCTGAATTTTTCCCTGCGGAACAAGTTTGATGGATCCATCGGGCTTTAATAAAGCATGCAGCATCTCGCCGCGAGATTTCCCGGAACCGTATAACACTGCCTCCAGCGTGACGGTCTGACCGGACTCATCCACGTAAGTAAACAGATCCGCCTGGAGCGACTCACTCCCCAGCGGGAAGGTACACAGGAATACGAGAACACATATCATATCTTTGAAAACACGGTTCTGCATGTCTTTACCTTCTGACTCCCAGTCTGTGCTTACCGTTTAAATATTGGCCAGTCTCTCGAATCATTTTCACTTCGAAGCAACGGGAACAAGCTGCAGCGCATCAACAATCACGTGCCCGTCGGTTCCCTGGTTGGAAATCAACAGCACTTCCTGTTTTCCCTTTTCAAAGGGAAATCGTCCCAGCAGATGAAACTGATCCTGGTTGGGTTTCAGTCGCTGGTTCACTTTAATGGTTTGAGAACCACGGGAACTCTTCACTGTATAGGGAGTATTCGTAGCTCGATTGGAATTAGGTGCATAATAAACGCGGACGTCGTACAAGCCGCTCTCTGGAATCTCTGCGGTAAAAGTCATCTGCATTTCTCCTTTGTCGGCATCTCCGTCATGCTGATATCCATACGCAACATAGGGAGTACCTGATGAACTTTTTTTCCAGCCCAGAGTCGCCTTGGCATCCCGGTCATCAATGACGATCCCGGGGATCGCCCCTGGTTGAATCGGTGGCACGCGACGCGGACCGTCCCAGACAAGTACTTGCTGATCCTGCAAAAGCCGTTTTCGTAATTGGGCATAATCAATATCCTGCACTGCCTGTTTCGCATCAATGGCCTGGCAGGCGGCTGTCGCCGCGGATTGTCCCAGCACCATAAACACCGGTTCCATCCGAATGGAGCCATACGCAATATGCGAGGCCGCCATCGCTACAGGAACCAGCAGGTTCTGGCATTCTTCTTTTTTAGGACGGATCGAGCGATAGGAAATCGGATACGGGTTCGGCACGCCGACCTGAACGTCCCCTTCATTCCATGCTTTCCCATCGATGGCGTAGCGTTGCTGATGATGCGAGTCCATTGTATACGCGCCCAACCCCACGCTGTCTTCCGCCACGATTTCCGACATGCAGTTCTTTTCAGACATCACGTATTCAGAAACCAGCCGCCTTGCTTCGCGGATATAAAGCTGGAACGGCCAGCCATTCGTATCCTGAAATTCATCTTTGGCCGGTTTCCAGGTCTGAAACTGTTTCCGCACGACTGCGGGCACGCGCGGATGATTTGCCAGCGTCCACATCAGTCCCTGCTGGTAAGTTAAATGATCCTGAATAATCTGATCGCGTTGCTGATAATCGGCATTCGGATATTCATAATTCATGCCGATGTTATCGGTGGAAATCGCGAAGTTATTATTGGTATCCGTTTTTCGGTTCGGCATCAGCGTCGGACTCCAGGGAACACGCAAATCGCCGGCTTCAAAATTCCGCAGTAACAATTCATAACGACGGGGATCATAATTTTCGGGTTTCACCCATTCCAGTTGATTTTCCGGAACATCGGTGGTGCACATGCGAAAACAGTAGGCCTGCACGCGATGATCGCCGTCTCCGTCTGAGCCGCCCGGTCCTTCCTGTTGAACGCCCGGCAATAAACCACTTTGCGGATTTCCGGGAACGACATACGGGTCGACCGGTTTCACGAACTGATGATAAACGGCATTGCGGGTTTGAATTCCATTTAAGGTTTCACCATAAGTTGCATTCGACTCGCGCCCCACGTGATAGGAGACACCGGCAACCGCCAGCAGATCTCCTTCATAAGTCGCGTCGATGAACACGGTCCCTCGAATGACCAGACCGCTTTCCATCCTGATGGAGACAATGCGTCCCTGTTTTTTTTGCACTCCCTGTTTCAGATCCAGACGCTGGCGTTTTAAAACGGGAACAGACTGATCAGCGAGCATTTTTTCGAACGTTGCTTCTGCCACATGCGGTTCGAAAGTCCACATTTCGGCTTCGGCGCCCTTACTGCGGCGGCTTTTGTATTCGCCCGCTTTCTGATACATCCAGGCTGCGTCCCGACTGTAATGATCGCCCAGCAGACGATAAAATTCGCGGGCAATTCCCCCGATGGCTGCTTTGTTTCCGATATCCGTCGCCCCCAGACCGCCGGAAGAAAGTCCTCCCAGATGATTCCCCGGTTCAATCAACAGCACAGATTTCCCCATTCGTTTTGCCTGAAGCGCTGCAGCAATCCCTCCTGAAGCGCCGCCATAAACGACTATATCATAGCGGGATTCGATTTGATCAGGTTTGATATCGTCCGCCTTCGTTGTAGATGAAAATACGATTAGCAGAATCATTACTAACACAGACCGGCAGATTTTCGTATTAACAGAGAACATAGAACCAACCTCATCATGGATTCAGAGTTTTTTTTAATCGGAAGTTAAAAGTACCGGACATGTTTACACGAGCCCGTTTAGTCCATCATAATCATTCAAAAAGGATTTCCAAACCGGTTCGCGACAAAACGGTATTTAAGTCGGACTTAATTTGTTAATTATGTGAGCAATACCATTTACAACGATTTACACATATAATTGTTTTTGTTCCTGTTTGTAAACTGTTCCCATGCTGTTACCCCATCCATCTCGCACATACTGCAGGCCTTCATGACATTTGATTTCCTCAATCCGATGATGCTACTCGGCCTGCTGGGGATTTCATTACCGATACTGGTGCATTTACTGAGCCGTAAACGTTATGACATCATCCAATGGGGGGCCATGCAGTTTCTGGAACTCGGACGACGCACGCAACGCAGAATTCGGCTGGAAGGCTGGCTCCTGCTTGCCATTCGCATGCTGCTCATCGCTTTAATCACATTTGCGCTGGCCCGCCCCTGGATTTCCGGCGGTTTTTTATCAAAATATATTTCGACACAATCCCGTGATGTCGTGTTTGTCATCGATGGTTCCTATAGCATGGGCTGGGAGGGAGCAGATGCAACGCCTCATTCCGCTGCCATCCAATGGGTACACCGCTTTCTGGAAGAACTGAACCCCGGCGATACGATTTCCATTATCGATGCCCGCAATCAGCCGCGGCTCATCACCGAGTCTCCCACGCATCAGTTCGAAACCGTTCGCGAAAAATTAAATCAGCTCCCCCCCCCTTCCGGATCATCCAATCTGGCAAATTCGATTTCCAAAGCCATTCAGACTCTGGGCAAGACCTCGAATCTCGAACGAGAGATTATCGTTCTGACAGACGATCAGGCATTTGGCTGGACGCCGCAGGATACGATCCTCTGGGAACAGGTCAATGATCTGCTCCAGCAGTCGGCGGTACCCATTAATCTGTGGGCGACGAATGTGGCAGGTGAAAAGAACCAGGGCCTGCAATCCAATCTGCGGGTCGACAAGCTAACGGTGTCACGAGAAGTCTGTGTCGAAAATCTTCCCGTGATCATTTCCACAACGATTCGCTATGATGGCGCCGAACCAACCCGGATCTGCCCGGTTTATTTCGAAGTCGACGGGCAACGGATTAAAGAAAAGACCCAATCGATCAAAATTGAGAATCATGGCGAGGCGGCGGTCGAGTTCCAGTATCGATTTGACAAAGAAGGAACACACGTTGTCAGTGTTGTGCTCGATGCGGATCAGCTTCCGGGCGATGATCGATCTGATGCCGCTTTGCATGTCACCAGCGCCTTGCCTGTGCTGCTCGTCGATGGTACTCCCGACTTTGACGCCACCCGCAGCGAAGTATTTTTCGCAAACCTGGCATTAATGGCCCCTACGAATCGAACCCCCTGGATTCAGACAACCGTCATCGAAAAAGAACAACTCACGCCAGAGATATTAAAAAATCAGGCGGTTGTGATTCTGGCCAACGTGGATACTTTCACGGAAGTGCAGGCAGGCGCTTTGATTGATTTTGTCAATCACGAAGGGGGTGGCGTTTTGATCGCGCTGGGAGACCAGATCAATCCTGAACAGTACCAGAAACTGCTGTTCCACCCGGCAGGTTTAATGCCTCTGGAAATCAAGTCCCTCGAATCGAATCCGGGGGTTGAGTTCGGAAATCTGATTCAAATCAAACCGGACAGCCTGCAGACTCCCTGGTTAACCCGGTTTCGTGGCGCTTATGCCAACGGCCTGACTTCAGCCCGCTTCAATCAGTGGTGGGACGTTTCTCCGACGAACGCGTCACAGCCCCTCCCCATCGACGATCAGACTGAAAAACCGGAGGCGTTGCCTCAGTCGGCTCCGGTCGAAATTGCCCGGTTGTCCAATGAGAAACCGCTGATGCTCTTTATGAACCATCTGCGAGGCCGAGTGATGCTGATGACCTCTTCGCTCGATGCAGACGGGAATAATCTCCCCGCCAAACCCGATTATGTCCCCTTCCTGCATGAAGCCGTTTTCGAGCTCTCCTCAGGCCGCGTGTTTCGCAACATAAATACCGATGAGCCCATTGTCGTGCCCGTGCCTGCTGATACGACGATTGACCAGTTCGATTTTCTTGATCCCAATCAAAAACCGGCCACAGGCAGGATTGTCCCCTCTGCACATGGTGCCACCTTTCATTGTGAAAACACTTCGCTCCCCGGCGTTTACTCATTGAATCCCAAAACCGGAAAAGAGACGGAACTCAAAGCAGATCGGATTGTCGTCAACTTTGACCGCAGCGAATCGGATTTGACCCCCCTTTCGGAAGCGCAACAGAATACACTGTCAGAAGAATGCGATCTGACATTTTTCAAAACGCTGGATGAACTGAAACAGGCCATGTTTTCGGATGTCTCGGAAACCGAATTCTGGCGAATTCTCTTATTATTTTTCCTGCTGTTAATGGTCGGCGAGATGTTTCTTACCAGGCGCCTGGTACAAGGTGGTCACGCCACACTTCCCGATGATTTAAAGTAATTCCATAATTTTGTATTAAGATCTTTGCTGAAATGAGTGAACGGCATCTCCAGTTAAACGGGTTCGAACTAAGCGGATGGACGATCGCAGGCGTCTGCGCCGTTGTGCTGGCGATGGTCACGATCTTTCTGCTCTTTCGTTATGAACGGCGGCTGGTTCCTTCTGCCATTGGAAATACATTGATCACGCTGCGCGTAGTCGCGCTGCTGTTGATTCTGCTTACGTTTCTGGAACCGGTTCTGACCTGGTCCTTCAATATAGAAAAAACAGGGCGACTGGTGGTCGCGATCGACGTGTCCGACAGCATGAATACGCAGGATCGCCACGCCAGCGATCTGGAAAAACTTCAACTGGCACGCGCTCTGAAAATCATCGGTAACAAAAATATCGACAGCCGCCTCGATCGCTGGGAAAACGCGTACACTGCAAATGAAGAACCGCAATGGGTCGACGAAAACGAAACTGCCAATCCGGAAAAAAGTGCCCAACTGGCCGCCAGCCGCAAACAGAATCTTGAAGCGGTCTTTGCAGAAATCGATAAGTTATCCCGCAAGGACATCGCACAGAAACTCCTGTTGAACCCTGCGAACCCGATACTGGATCAATTAAAGGAACGAGGACTCGTGGATCTCGTGCTGTTTGCTGGCGATGCAATTCCGACTGATCAGCAGGTTCTGGAAACGGCGCTCACGAAAGTTCCGGATCAGGTCCATATGGAATTATCCAATCTTTCTCAGGCGCTCAAGTCTTCGTCCACAAGTTCAGAAACCGGCTCCGCTCCGATTTCCAGCTATATCCTGCTGACGGACGGCCGTGATAACAGCCAGCTCGATCCTGTCAAAACCGCCGAACAACTGGGGCAGATGCAGGTGCCCATTTATCCTGTGATTGTCGGATCAACATATCAGCCCAAAGACATTTCTGTCGCGGCACTGGATTATCCACAGACGGCGTTTAAGGATGATCGACCGTTGCTCAAAGCCCGCATCGGCACAAACGGGTACGATGGCCAGGAAATCACGGTGATCCTGAAGCAAAATGACCGTGAAGTGGCAGTGAAAAATATCGTCTCCCGGGGCGAAAGTCAGCAGCTTGAGTTCGAATTGGAATCGGAGAAACTCGGACGCCACGAGTTCACGCTGCAAACAGAGATTTTGCCGGGAGAAACCCGCGAGGATAATAACGCGAAGAACTTTGCCATTAACTTTGTGGATGATAAATCGCACGTACTACTGGTCGAAGAAACGGCACGCTGGGAATTTCGTTATCTGCATCACGCGCTGGAGCGTGACAAACGGATTGATCTTGAGCAGGTCCTGTTCGAACAACCCTATATGGGACTTTTGCCAGAACCTTTTTTCCCGAATCAATTATTGATTCAAAACCCGCCGAACGTGACTGAACCGAACCAGGAAGGCACATCACCCCCGTTCGGAGACAAAGACCTGATTATTATCGGCGACGTTTCACCCGAACACCTGCAAGAGGAAAACTGGAAACAGATTAAAACGTTTGTCGCAGATCAGGGAGGCACCCTGGTGCTGCTGGCGGGAAAAAAATATCTCCCGCTCGCGCATCAGTCAGAAACCCTGAACGAACTGCTGCCTTTGAAAAACCTGAAAGTCGTCGACTGGAATCAGGGCTCGTTTAAAGTTCCTCCCGCGGAACGCGGCATGCGTCTCAGGCTGACACCGGAAGGGGAAATCGAGCCGTTGTTTCAGTTCGATGTGAACCCGGAAATCAATCGCGAAATCTGGGCGCAACTCCCCGGTCATCTCTGGTTTCTGCAGGGAAGCTTAAAACCGGGTGCCACGGTTTTGGCTTATGGTATTTCTCCGTTTAATGCACCCCTGGATGAAAACGCCGATGGTGTGATCATTCAACGCCAATATGGTTCCGGGCAAGTCTTCTGGATTGGTATCGACAGTACCTGGCGCTGGCGGTTTCGCGTGGGTGATCGTTATCACCATCGGTTCTGGGGACAACTGGCACGCTCGGCAGCACGTAACAAGGCGGCCGCGGGAAATGAATTTGTCAAATTCAGTCTGAGCAAAACCGACATTGACGCTGGCGAAATTTCGACTGCCAGCGCGCGCTGGACTCAGGAATATCTCGCAAAATTTCCGGATGTGAAATCCAGCGTCGCCATTTATAAAGCAACTGAGCCGGAAAAAGTCATCGCCACCTTCGATTTGAGCAGACAGAAAAGCCAGCCTTCCCTTCACGAAGCCAATCTTCCCGCGCTGCCAGCCGGCGAATATCTGCTGAAGCTTCTCACGTCGCCGGAAGTCGCGACAGGAAAAGCCATTACAACTCCTCTGTTTGTTCATGAAATCAAAACCATCGAACTGGGAAATCTGTCTTCCAACCCTCAGCTGCTCTCGAAAATCGCGGAATCCAGCGGCGGCCAACTGTTGACGCCTCAGACGATTGATCAACTGCTCGAATTGATTCCGTCCTTAAGCCAGAAAACGACCAATCAGGACGAATTCACGCTATGGGACAACTGGTTTATTCTGGTTCTGATCATGGGTATCCTCACGGTCGAGTGGGCCATTCGTAAACTGAACGGTTTGCCTTGAAAAGATTTTGGGCTCCGAACGGTTTTTTCATCACTATTTCACTCCAAAACCTGTTACAATATCAGGGTAACCGGTCTGCGAAGAAACCACGGTCTTTCAAAAAGTGAGATCCCGGTCAGCGTAGCGTGTTCGCAGAGAAATTATTGCACAACCACTTCCTGCTGAGATAAACTATGAATGGGCAGTTAGACCAATTTGTCAACGAATTGAAACGGCAGTTAAACCAGCTCGATCGCAGAATCCGTTCGCTGGCGCTGCTCCGTGGCCTCGGATTGATTGTGCTGGTACTGGTCTGTCTGGTGGCTGTGCAGATCAGTCTGGATCTGTTGTTCTCACTGGGTACCAAAGCCCGGATTCTGATGAGTTCACTGTCCGTCACCGTTTTAGCCGGTTGTATCTGGTTCGCCATGCTGCGCAGAGTATTTCACAAACGAACGCCGATTGAGCTGGCTGCGATTGTGGAAGAATCTCAAGCGAACCTCAATGAACGCTTAACGTCGGTTCTGGAACTGGCCTCGGCGCACGAAGAATCCAGTTCGGTTTTAATGCGGGAACATCTGGCCAAAGAAACGATCGCCTCTCTTTCGACTTTCAATATTTCCGATTCCGTCCCCTCTGATCGAACCATGCGATTCATCATGAGTGCCGGGATCGCCCTCCTCATTTTTTTAACGCCGCTTTTGTTCTGGCCGGACGCTTATCGCCTGTTGCTCTCACGAAGTGTTGTTCCCTGGGGCAACTTCGCCACAGTCAGTTCGCTGTATTTTGAGGTGCAGCCCGGCGATGCAACGGTAGCGCGAGGGAAGGATCTGCAAATCATCGCCACACCGCACTGGCATACAAAACAGCCCGGCACGATCAACGAAGTCCGGATTGAATGGGAAGATGTCAAAGGCGAACCGTTTTCCAGACGCATGGACCTGGATCAGTCAACCGGACACTATCAGACTCTGTTTTCTCACCTGCTCAGCGGATTTCAATATCGCATCTCTACCGAACGCAGCCGCAGCCAGCAGTATACGGTTCAGATTTCTGAGCCTGCTTCCATTACCGATTCCCGTCTGGTGGTCACTCCCCCCGGATATACTCAGGCCAAAGAACAGGAATTTACGGTTCTTCCCAGCGAAATCAGCGTTCTTGAACAAAGCCAGCTCGAAATCAGCCTGACCTTTGATCGTCCCGTGACAGAAGCCACATTTCATTATCAGCTTTATTCATCCGGCGCCGATGCACAAGAGCGGCCCCCCGTCGAACAAAAAGACTTTGTCTTAAGTCCGGACCTGTTGACGGCGCAACTCGAACTGCCGGTTCATAAAAAGAGTTTTCTGTTCCATATCGCTTTGAAAAGTCAACAAGGCAACCTGCAGACCAAGACATCGGAACATCTCATCAAGGTACTGCCGGACCGCGCTCCTGAAATGGAACTCGCTATTTACAATCAGCCCGAATTTTTCAAACCGAATGAAACCCTGACAGTCCCCGTCAAAGTCACCGACGATTTTTCCGTCAAAGAACTGGAACTGCACGTCCAGAAACTGGATGAAAAACCGACCATTATCAAAGTCCCTGCCGAATTCCTGGGCACACCGGTTGTCGAATATGAATTCAAAATCGAACTCCCGGAACTGAAAGCAGAGCAGGCTGACATCTTTACTTATCAGGTTCGTGCTGCTGACAATCGTGAGGTTCCCTCGCCGAATGTAGTCTGGTCAACGCCGCGCGTGTTCGGAATTGATAAAAACGCCGAACAGCAGCTTTCCGCAGGCGTCATTTCCCGCCAGCAGAAACTGCGTGACGAACTTCGGAAAATCCAGCAGGAGTATAAAACACATCACAGCGAGGTGGATCAATCAATCGCCGCGTTGAAACAGACGCCTGAAACAGATCCGTTAAAAGCCGTCGATCAACAGGAATTGCAGGAACAGGCCCTGGCCGAACGGCAGCTCGCACAACGGCTCGAAACACTGGCGAATGAATTTCTGCAACTCCCCCTATACCAGAAACTCGCGGAGCAGACGCAAAATATCGCCCGGACGGATTTTGTCAAAAATCATGATACCATAAAAGCCTCTGCAGATTCAGAAACCACAAAACAGGCAAACAAAACCCTGCAACCGGTTTCTCCAGCGATGACCGCTACGGAAAAGAAACTCAGCGAGTTGACCCGGCAGTATGAAAAACTGGTAGATCTGGAAAATGATTTGCTGAACCTGAATCGCCTCGCGGAGGATACTAATCATCTCGCCGACGATCTGCTTGCTTTCAACGACAAAGTCGAGGGTTCCCAGCAGCAGCCACCACAGATGGCCCAGCCCAAAGCGGACAACGGGCAAAAATCGACTGCAGAAAAAACGGAACCGGCTCCGAACACACCTGAAAAGCAGGCGCAAAAGAATCCCCACCTGACTCCAGAGATGCAGCAGGATCTGGCACAGCTTCAGGCAGAACTGAAACATCGACAGTCGCGTCTTTCCGAAGATCTCGACAATTTACTGAAACGCCGACCGGAACTCGTTGATGCCGCCCGGAACTTTCAATTGAAGCAACTCGATTCTCTGGTGAATCAAACCGCGCAACTGATCGAACCCCAACAGCAGTTAGCAGACGCAATCCAGCAACAGGCGCCGGTCTCAGCCGGCAAACCTGCTACCCAGGAATCTCAACCTCAAAACATTCCCGAAAATGAAAATCAGCCAGCTGCTGAAAAGTCGCCGCCCGTCCGCAGTTCATCGGGACAAACATCAAAAGTATTTCCTCCCCAAACCCCACCGACGGCAGCAACCGCAGCCGCCAATTCCGAACCCGCCAAAAACGCACAACCTGCGGAAACGAACATGAGCCGTGAGAAATCTCGGGCTGCAGAAAATCAGGCAAAAACCGAATCCATTTTTGATTTACAACAACAGCAGCAGGCGCTCGCCCAGGCAGCCGCTCAGTTCGCATTGGAAACCGCACAGCAGTTTGGCCCGGAATCAGAGCCGACCCGTAAAGCCACGCAACTGGCGGAAGAATCGATTAAAGCACAACAGGCAGCCAACACGGGACAGTTACACGAAGCCAGCCAGGCCGCCAATCGTGCGTCGCAGGTGGCTGAAGAAATCAAGCAGGCTCATCAGGCACAAAAGAAAGAGTCAACAGAGCGGGACGCTTTCCTGGAACAGGCCGAAAAGATGGCCAGCATGCAACAGGAACTCGCAGGAAAAATGGAGAACGCTTCCACGTCAGAAGCAAAACGACAGGAAGCAGTCAAGAATACACAACAGGCCCTGGCACAACAGACAGCAGCGTTATCCCAGCAGTTGGCTGAAACCTCAAACAAGCTGGAAACAGATCCCCTCGGATTGAAAAAAGAGGGACGTCAGGCAGAGCAGGCCCAGGAAAAAACAGAAAACGCCAGTCAGGCCATGCAGAAAGCAGTCGAAGGTCTTTCGGAAGAAAACCTCTCACGGGCAGCAGAACAGGCACGCGAAGCGACCAAAGCATTACAGGCGGCTGCACAACAAACCCAGCAAGCCAGTTCACGGAAACAGAAAGCCTCTCCTGTTCCCGAAAAGGTAGGCAATCAGGTGACCGATGCGGCTGCGCAACTTCGCAACGCTCAGAAGCAACTGGAGCAGAGCCCTGAATTCAAAGCCGACGATCAGGCAATGGCCAAGAATGATCCGTCGACACCCCGCGATTCAAATGCGGACCCCAAACAGGCTAAACCGACCGACCAGAAAGCATCGGAGTCCCGCGAACAAAAAAGTCAGGCAGGCGCTGAACCCGGCGATGATGCGAAATCTGCGGAACAACAGGTGGCCGAAAATTCGAAAAATCAAAGTCAACAGTCCGAATCCGGAAAATCATCCAAACCTTCATCCTCAAAAGCAGCAGCCGAATCGCTCAAACGGGCCGCAGAATCCCTTTCGCAGGCAGCGACAGAATTGAAATCAAAGTCGCAACAGGGTTCGGATCCCGGCAACGGGCAACAATCGCAAACGGCGTCCAAAAACATGGCTCCCGGAAAAGGGCAAGGCGAAAGCGAGGGGGGCGGCGCCAGAACGAGCGTGGACTTCACGCAACTCCAGACAAAGTTGAAGGCGATGTCCAATCGAAACTGGGGGGAACTGCCCGGAAATCTCGATACCGAAATTCTGCAGGGTTCCTCCAGCAGAACTGATCCGGAGTATGCCCGCTTGATCAAGCATTATTTTGAAGCCATTGCCAAATCGAAATCTGACAGTAAATAAGCATTCGATTCCGATCTGAATCACAGGAAAAAATCTATGTCACGCTGTCTGATTGTCTTACTGATTCTTATTTTTTCCGTCCAAAACACATCACGCTGTCGGGCTCAGGAACTGGACGAACAGAAAAAGCAGCTCGATTCCAGTATCCAACGGGCTGTTCAGTTTTTATCAAAATCACAACAGCCTTCAGGCGCCTGGTCTTTTAATTCCTATGGCGAATCGACGGCTGCGACCTCGCTGGCGATTATGGCTTTCATGGCCGCCGGTTATGTTCCGGAAGAAGGTCCTTACGGCGAGCAGATCAACAAAGGCATTGACTGGGTTCTGGCGCATCAGGCAGATAACGGGCTGGTCGTGCATCATAAAAGTCACGGCCCGATGTACAGCCATGGCATCAGCACGCTGATGCTGGCAGAAGTCGCAGGCATGCTGACGGGAGAACGGGAAAAAAAATGCCAAGCCGTTCTCGCACGCGCCATCAAACTGATTGTTTCGGCGCAGGATGTCGCCAAAGATAAAAGGAACGCCGGCGGCTGGCGGTATAATCAGACAAGTAAGGACAGCGATCTCAGCGTGACGGGCTGGCAGTTACTGGCTTTGCGGGCAGCGAAGAATATCGGCTGTGACATTTCAGCCGACCACATCGACAAGGCGGTCGCTTATGTGCGTCACTGCCGCGGACGTAATAATGTCGGCTTTGCTTATCAACCCGGAGGAGCACCCAGCGCAACACGAACCGGCACTGGAATTCTCGCTCTGGAAATCTGCGGGCAACACCATACCCGCGAAGCTCTGGATGCGGGCGATTATCTCGTTGAACACCCTCTGCATCCAGATGAATTTTACTACTTCTATGGCGCTTATTACTGCAGCGTCGGCATGTTTCAGATGGGGGGAGAATACTGGAAAAAAACCCGGTCCACCATCGTTCCCCAATTGCTGGAAATGCAAAAACACGATGGCAGCTGGCTTGCCACCAAAGGCAGCGAAAAGGAGGCAGGCAAGGTCTATTCCACTGCGCTGGCAGTCCTGGCACTCGCCGTCGAATATCAGTATCTGCCAATCTATCAACGCTGAATGGAATTCGCACAACCCCTTATTTCATGAACAAAACGGACCAAAGCAGAATCAGCCGCCGTAATCGCCGTGAAAAAGACGTGTCCCGGTTACGTTCCTGATGCACAGCATCGCGTATCTGCCTGACATACCTAGAGTTATCTCTGTCAGCCCGTGATAAGTCGCGTCGAATTGACCTTGGAGAACCTGCCGGTTATCTTTAGAATCCGCTTCTGAAATAACCAGCTTGCTCCTGACTTCCGATCTTAACCCACCTGGATACCCCGACCGTGCGGATTGCATATTTAGATTGTTCCACCGGAATCAGCGGTGATATGACTCTGGCAGCTTTGGTTGACGCCGGCGTGAATGCAGATCAAATCTGTGCCGGCATCGATTCTCTCGGCCTGCCCGGCGTGAAACTTACCTTCTCTTCCACGATAAAGGGGGGCTTTCATGCGACTTCGGTTCAGATTACACATCCCGAACAGCACGCCCATCGCCATTTAAGCGATATCGTTAAAATTCTGAAGCAGTCGACTCAGCTCACACCGAAACAGTATGAAATGGCACTCGCCCTGTTTTCGTCGATCGCTGCTGCGGAAGCCAGCGTGCACGGCTCGACCATCGACAAAGTGCATTTCCATGAAGTCGGGGCCATCGATTCGATTGTGGACATCGTAGGAGTCGCCATCGGCTTTGATCTGCTGGGGGTGGAACAGATTATCTCCAGCCCCATTCCGACCGGTTACGGCCAGATTAAAATTGATCATGGAATCTGCACAGTTCCCGCACCGGGAACCGCGGAATTACTCAAGGGAATTCCCCTGGCAGACATCCCGATTCAAGCCGAGTTAACGACCCCCACCGGCGCCGCCATTATTTCCACGCTGGTCGACCGTTTCTCAATGCTGCCCCCGATGACGATCGAGGAAATCGGTTATGGCGCGGGAACCAAAGATTTCCCGGAGCGTGCCAATCTGCTGCGCATCTTTGTCGGAGAGTTAGCCGCATCCAGTCATACCGATTATGTGACACTGCTGGAAACAAACCTCGACGATGTGTCGGGGGAAGTCATTGGTTATACGAAACAAAAACTGCTCGCAGCGGGCGCTCTGGATGTTTACAGTTCTTCGATTCAGATGAAAAAAGACCGTCCCGCCGTCATGCTCAGTATTATCTGCAAGCCGGAATCAGCGGAGCGACTCGAATCGATTCTTTTCCAGGAAACGGAGACTCTGGGCATTCGCCGTCATCAGTTGCAGCGTGCTCTGCGACCGCGGCACTCCCATCTTGTCAAAACGACATGGGGCAACGTGGCAGGAAAACTTTCGCTCGCCCCCAATCAGCAATCCGTTTTCACTCCGGAATATGAAGCCTGTGCGCAGCTTGCCGCCGCGAATCATGTTTCGCTGAAAACCGTTTATCGTGCTGCAGAAGCTGCCTTCCTGTTTGATGGAAAATCAGTGGCTCCGCTGGCGCACGATGCCAATGTGGCCCACGATCACGATCACGACCACGACCACGACCACGACCACGACCACGACCACGACCATGACCATGACCATGAATAATCACTTTTAAGGCGATCAGGAAGATCGTCCGAGTTCCAAAGTGAACAGTGCCATTTCAGTATTGTTTGGAAGTAAAGGATGACTTGCCAATCATGTTTGACTTGAATGATTCCAATCTCATTGTGACGGGTGGGCTGATACTGGTTGTCGCCTGGGCTCTCCGAAGAAGTTTTCGCGAACAACGACGTGTGCGCAATCGTAATCCCATGGAGGAAGCGAAAAAGGAGCTTGCCACCCTGGAACAAAGTCAATTCAATCGCCTGAATCAGCTTGAAGTCAAGCTCTATGAATATGGCAGAGAAGTCGATGCCCGCAGCGATGATCGCCTGCGTATCCTTGATGAACTCCTCCTGGATGCCGACCGGGAGATCAATCGTTTACGCACACAGCTGGCACTAACCCAACAGAGTTCCCCTGCCGCTGCCCCGGTACCTGCCTCGAAGTCGGAATCAGCGCCCGACATTCTGGTGTATGAAAAATCCCGCAAAATCAGTGCGGCTTCGGAACGACGAACCATGATGGTTTACCTCAGTCAGGCGGGATTTTCCGCACAGGAAATCAGCAATTGCTTCTACTGCAGTCTGTCGGAAGTCGAAACTATTCTGGCCGAAGAAAACGTACCCCCTGCAACGGACATCGCCTGAGAGACGCCTGTTTTTTAAAACGGATTAACCGCTTACCAGTTCCTGAACCGGCGCGGCTTCGACCAGTTTGAGTTGCTGCTCATCGGATCGAGCCAGACAGCTTTGAGGGTTGAGTCCCAGGTGATGATAAATTGTCGCCGTCAGTTCAGACGCATGCACCGGGCGTTCCACAGGAGCACTGGCGCGGGCATCGCTGGCGCCCACCACTTGACCGCCGGGTGTACCTCCGCCGGCGACTAACGCGGACCAGACATGAGGCCAGTGATCGCGGCCCCCGTGCGCATTGATCTGTGGAGTACGCCCGAATTCTCCCGTGGCTACCACCAGTGTGTCGTTCAACAAACCTTTTGAAGAGAGATCATCGAGCAAGGTTGAGATCGCTTTATCAAACGCCGGGCCCAGCGAATCCCGATATTCATATACTTTTCCGGAAGTCCCCATTCCCGTACCATGACAGTCCCAGGTCAACTGCTGATGCAGGTCATCGAATAAATTGACAACCACACACCGCGTTCCCCGTTCTACCAGCTGCCGCGCCTGCAGCATTAACTGACCGAATCGGTGCTTTCCGTATTGCTGCTGAATCGCCTTGGATTCTCCCGCGATTTCAATTTCATAATCGCCGCTGGTTGACGATTCTCTGACTGTCGTTGCCGGCGCAAAATCCTCTCCCAGAAATGTGGCCTGCTGCCCTCGATATATATTCACTCCCAGAGAACCGACGAGACGCGGCAAAACAACAAAAGGAGGCGCATCACCCCGGGAGCCCCACTGCCGCGCAACGACGGAACCGAAACAGGGATAATTCAAGGCACCTTTGGAGAGCCGTCCCGTCTGAATCAATTGATGGCCGGTTTCGTGAATGGGAGCCGCATCGTGATACAGCGACCGTACAATCGAAAACTGCCCCGCCCGCTGAGCGAGCTGCGGAAACGCCTCACTCATAAAAACGCCGGGAACGGATGTGGAGATTGCTTTCAGGGGACCACGAATCTCAGACGGCGCATCGGGCTTTGGATCAAAGGTTTCCAGCTGGCTGGCGCCTCCTGTCATCATGATCAGGATGCAGTTTTTCTGCGAACGATCGCTCTCTGCAGCCGCTAACGCGGCCCGTTCGGACACCGATAACCCGACGAAGCTCAAACTACCGACCCGCAGGAAATCCCGCCGCGATACTTCAGAGTGACTTTGTTTGGAACTCATATCAATTAGTACTCACTGATTTTCAGAATGTTTTGGCTTATTTCGGGGTGCTTCTATTATACCAGCCTTGGTCTATAGTCGAAGAATTCCTCTCTGAGAATTCACCTTGTTTCTGAAACTTCGATATCAAATCAAAAGTTCATGCACCATCGCTGATCTGAATCAAGGCCCCCCGATTCAGCGGATTGACGGTTCTTAACGTACAATTTTCTCCGTAACCATCACTGATTATTATACTTGAAACGTTTTCAGCATAGTCAGAATCCGGGCAGACCACTGATAAAGTCGGGCCCCAAGAAGTTTGCGCGATTCCCAGAATCCCTTTGGAAATTAACCGTTTTTCCAGCTCGACCATCCCCGGATGGGCAAAGATCCCCCCTTGCGCGGGTGAGAAAAATTCCCCCACGATGTGACCAAACTCTGTCAAACCGGAACTGAAGCCGACAAAGTCAGAGGTCAAAACCGCCGGCATGAGTTGCATCAGCACCAGTCGGCAGAGCTTTTCCGTGACCTCTACAGGCATCGGGCCTAACTGCTGAATCGCATCTGCCTCGAGGAGACCTGAAATCCCGGCCTGATTCACCGGCGTGACCAACAGAATTTTCCAGTCTTCCGGAAACTCCGCATGCATCACCAGCGGGCTGATTTCATCCGGTTCGCGTTTCCCCCCTTCGACCAGAAACCCGCCGGAATCAAACCCATGCACACCCAGTGCAGAACGCGCACCACGCTGAACACGCTGGGCCAGTTCAACAGAGGAGAGCCCCTGCTCTCCGGCGAGGAGAGAAACCGCTTGTGCGACCGCCAGACTCAATTGTGTTCCAGAACCAAAGCCGCAATGCAAGGGAATTTCGGAATGCAGTGTGACAGAAAACGAACGTTCTCGCATTGAACCCGCTAGTGAAACGCGGGCCGCTTCGATCGCCGCTTCGACTTTTGGGTAGCAGTCCGGACTGCAGTCAATCATATGCTGTGTGTTTGAGGACAGGCTGGCGGAGAGCTTTAATGACGGTTCATCCACCATTAAGCCGATCCCGCCAAATTCACGCCCTGTCGCAGGAGCCAGTGACAGCAGTCCCCAGTGTAATCGACTTCCGGTAGTGATATTCACTTCGCGTGACATGACAGGTGATTGCTTTTGACATTGATTGAATAAGGAAGATACAATTTTTCACGAGCCATTCGGATCGAGTACAATAGAACGAGAGACGCTATGGTTAAATAGGATGCGTTCCAGCATACGCTTTGGCAATATATTCTTCCAGTAAGTCGAACGCCGTCTGTTCATCTGGACCAGCAGTTTTTTTCACAATTTCTGCGAAGATACGATACTGGGCCTCTAACTCACTCTGCTCAATGATATGTGTCCGAGTCGCCAGAATTGCTGCTTCCAGTACCGCATGCCTGGCCCGGTTGAGTCCAAAATAATCGCGGATCCGGCCTTGATGGACCACCACGGCCTGCATGACGGTTCGCTCATCGGTTTCATCAATCGACTCAATCTGAAATTCATACCAGCGACAGGCTGACTGCAAGACATCGCCGGCAATCTGTTCCGCGGGAAACGTCTCCGGAATTTCGTTCAGCAGACCGACGGCCGCTTTTGCCAGTAACAGGACATCGTCGACGACATGAAAGACTCCGCAGCGGGTTTCCTTCAAATTGCTGAAAGTACGCGACGTCTGAAAAGGACGCAGCACAAACCGGGACATTTCAGAATCGACCACGGGGCCCATGGGAGCAATGTTTAATTCTCCCTGCTGATTTCGACTGGTAACGATACCTTCCAGAATCATTTCCGCTGCTCTCTGAAGTAATAGGACAACTCGCAACAAGCCACTATTATAGTCCTGAACAGCCCCTGGTGAAACCGGTGGCCGCTCTGAAATCCAGACCTGCCGGCGGTTCTCAACCGAGGCAGGCCAGGTGGTCACTCAGCAGTGAGAGACTAGCGGGTAAACCCGACATAAAAGCTGAAGACCTGTGTCTGGTCGAACGTTTCCTTTGCCAGCGGCACTGCGAAGTCCAAAGCGACCGGAACAGGGCCCATCGCCGGAACCGTTAAACGAAGCCCGGCACCGACAGAAACACGGAACTGATCCAGCGACACATTTTCTTCAACGGTACCAAAGTCACTGAAGAAGACCATCTGGATCATCTCATCGGCAGTGATAGGCACCATGTATTGAGCACTACCCAGGAAGCTCCAGCGACCACCAATGGCCACTCCGTATTGCCGGGGAGTCACTCCACGGAATTCAAAACCGCGGAATGTCTGGAAACCACCGGCATAGTACCGTTCAAATACCGGAGTATCCGAATCAGTCCATCCCAGTGAAGCACTCAAAGAAAGAATGTGGCGTCCACCGCCATCGGGCCGCTTATAGATCGTATAATACTGACTGGCACTCGTTTCCAGGCGGGTATAGTCAAAATCGCCGACAGCCTGCTCGACAGCAGCTTCAAAGATATGCCCCTCCGCCGGCAGAAACGCAGCATCACGCGTGTCGTGTGTCGCCGCCAGTCGGAATGTATTCAACAGATTATTTCCTACAGACTCCTGAACGATGGGAGGGGTCGGAGTCGTGGGATTCATCAGGTCGACATTTTCCAGACGGAACTGGCCGTTGATGGACCACTCCTGTGTCAACTGACGGCCCAGCGTCAAACGTGTACCGACGCGTTCTTCATTCCAGTTTTCGTAATAACGTGTGAAATAAAACCCACTCACGCCGAGGCTGAAGTTGGTATCCAGAAAATAAGGATCCGTCCAGTTCACCAGATAACGGCTGACCTGATCACCGGGAACGGCTTCAGCACGGAACTGCTGTCCGCCACCGCGCCACGCGGTACCATCCAGAATATCTTCAAAACTGCGAGGCGGCCTGAGGATGTCAAAGTTTTGTTCCTGCAGCACGATTGATCCGACCACGCCGGCGTCACTGTTAACCCCTACGCCGAACATCAGACGTCCCGTTCGGCTTTCTGAAGCATATACGTCCAGATCGACCCAGCCCGGCTGCTGCTGAGGAAACTCGGTTCCCATCGGATCTCCCAGCGGGCTGTTTCCAAAGAGGGGATTCAGCGGCTCGGGAATTCCATTGTCATAGTTTTGCCCGCGAAAGACTTCCCGTTCGCGTTTCTGTTCGTTCAAAATTCCATCATCATAGATCTGACCTTGTTCCAGGTTATGATCTAGTTCATTATTTTCATTATTTTGACCTCGCAGGACATCATCCTTGCGAAGTGCCGCGACTTCCTGCTGAGGATCGACTTTCGTCACGTTGATTCGCGGCCCGTTTTGGGGACCCTTTTCGAAAACCTGCCCCCCTTCGATGCGCCGTTTACTTTTGGTAATCAGGCGTTGATTTGCAGGATCGCCGGGCGCAACCATCAGGGGATTCGTCAGGACCGAACTTTTTGTCCGTGGATTGTCACCGGCAATGTGGGGTGTAATCCGCCGAATCCGGTAGGGTTTGTCTTCGTTAATCTGATAAACCAGATCGACTTCACCGGGGGCTTCCAGAAAACGGGGCACCGGATTGACTCTGGCAAACAGATGGCCCAGTTCACCATATTTGAGATTCAGTTTTTCCACATCCGTAGAAAGGGTCCGACTGTTGAAGTATTCGCCCGAAGCCAGCTTGATATCATCGCGAATTTCTTCTTCCGAGAAAATTCGATTGCCCTCAATCAGAATATCACGGATCTTGTAACGTTTGCCTTCATTGACTGTATAATCAATTTGAACCCGTGAACGATCTTTGTTAAAGCCGACTTTCTCCTCAATTTTCACATCAAAGAAACCCAGGCCGTTATAATATTGTTTGAGTGAGATTAAGTCGTCTTCCACAGTTGCAGGATCAAATTTTCCCCCCAGTATACTCAAACCGAGAGGCGCTTTTTTCGTGAGCAGTTTTGTTTTGAGTACGCCTGAACTGACGAATTTATTTCCCTGAAAATTGATACTCGAAACAATAACTTTAGGGCCCTCATTGATCTCGAAAATCACCTGACGATCATTGGGATCATCGCCTTTGAGCAGTTTGATCTCTGCGAAACGATAACCACGTTCGACGTAGAGCTGCTTGATCCGATGTACGGATTCCAGATTGGCGGAAATATCAAAGGGAGAACCGACTTTCAACCCCGTCGTCGCTTCCAGACGCTTGGTTTTGACTTTACTGTTCCCGCGAAATTCCACTTTCTCCACAATGGGACGTTCTTTAACTTTGAATACCAGAACCAGTCCTTGATCGGTTTTCCGGTAGACCGGTTGCACGCTGGCGAACCAGCGCGTGGCAAAGAGCTGTCTTACATCTTCGATCACCTGATCGCGGGAAACTGGGCGACCACGTTGAATTTTTGTCTTTTGTAAAATCGACAGTGCGGGAATCGATTCGTTGCCTTCCACCTGGATATCGAAAAGGGGTTCGTTCAGATTGATCGAACTCTTTCCCGCTTCCTGCGCAAAGGCTGAACTCATCAATGGGGCAAACCCGTTGATGCAAGCTCCGAATAATGTAATCTGTACCAGGATCAGGCTTAATGCAGATCGGAATGCGTTGCCGCATCTGATATCAGATAAGACACCTCTTATCATGTCGAATCCAATTGTAATTTATGCGAGAAAGGATATGAGGTTCACTTTATTGTGACAGGCTGGAATTCTCTTTTTCAATGCCCCTGAGCTCTCAGTGAGGAAATGAGGAAAGGGAGTGTAAGACGGGAAAGTTGCCCACTGGTTAAAAGCAGGTTGCGTAGAGATAACGAAAATCAAAAACAGCCGCAAGACGAGTTTTCCCTTGACCTCCCGTTTTGATGACATCGATTGGAAAAACCCACTCTCCGCTGAACGTGCTTGTAATATTTACAAGCAGCGGATGCGTGACCACGCGTTTCACTTAAAAACCGGCCTGAAAGGGGCGGAGAACGCTGGTCAAACAAGCCAGCCGGAGCCAGTTACTCGGCTGTAGACCGTAAGTGGCAGGCCACGCAGGACAAAACCACGCTGCTGGCTGCGCGTTTTTCCCGCTCAGTTTTGGCTGGCTGGTACGCGCGGTTTTCACGCTGGGCAATCCAGAGGCAGGGTTGCTGACTTTGTAAACTGCTCACTTCTGAAGAGAAGTGATTATTCTCGGAACGATCCAGAGAGATTCCCCAGCCCATCACAAATCCGGCCAGCAGAATCAACGCCGCATGTACAAGTCGCTTCTGGTGAGGTTTTCGCTTCAGAGACTGTTTCGCCAGCTGATTGGTGACAGATTCTGCTCTTAAACGCCCCGCTGCCTGCTCCGCCATGCGCACCGTCTCTGCCGACAAAAAAGGTTTTCCTGTTTTCGGAAAAAGGGACGCTGCTACCTGTTCTGCGGATGGATGAAACTCTGCATGATAGTCGGCGAGTTCATCAGCGGCTGTCGCATCATCCAGGACCTGCTGAAACGTATCCAGAGCGGGTGCCAGAGTTTCTTTCATCTGCAGACAGCGCGGACACAACTGGAGATGCCATTGCAGTTCCTCACAATTGTGATCTGTGGGATGAGTAATCAAATCAAAAGCTTCGTCACAATTCACGAGACATCTCCTTCCGAAGTCGTACCTTCAGAAAAACGATGAGCCAATTGAAGCAATCCGTTTTTCACACGTATTTTTGCTGCTGACAAACTGCAATCCATCGTTAACGCAATTTCAGTAAATTTCATTCCGCCAAAAAAACGGAGTCGCAGTGCATCGGCCTGCACTTCGGGCAATTCAGAAAGATACAATGCCAGAAGCTGAAACTGTTCTGTCTTCAAAGCAACCTGCAACGGAGTCTCTGGGGAACTGGGTTCGGGAATGACGGCCGCTTCGGCAGCAGCAAATGAGGAACGCACCATTTCACGTGGCTGACGAAATTCCCGCTTGTAATGTCGACGGCAAAGGTTTAAAAAAATCGTCCAGAGCCAGGTCGAGAACGCAAACGCAGGGTTATACGACTCGCGAGCCGCAAAAGCGGATAAAAATGCTTCCTGCACCAGATCTTCCGCCGCCGACAGGTTGCCGTATTTACTCCAGGCAAATTTGAGCAAACGATCACGATAGCGCAAGACCAACTCATCGAACAGGAGATACTCTCCTGCGCAGATGCGTTTCATCATCGTGGCATCGTCTATCATTTAATCCATCCTGAATGACCAGCGCTGCGGGTAAAACCACCCGTAAAGACCGATTGATTCAATTCAAAACGTACTTTTAACTTCCTGGATTGTATCAAATTAACCAGAGCATCTCGCGTTTTCCGATACTCGGCCCAAACAGCCCTGGAAACGCAACAATAAACCCGGATACAGGCTGATTCTAGCGAGACACCTTCGGAGGATGCAACCTGAAAAGTCTGTCCCCCGCCGATTCTGAATCATTATTATTTTTTCAGTTTGGCGCCAATCTGATAGATTTCTTCCGTATCGAGTAGCAGATCATTGGTTTTGAAGAGCTTCCGGAGCGCGGCTTCATGAATTTTCATCTTGGTGCCACCGACCCCGATCGCCCCGTAACAGATTACGCCGTCCCGGTTGGTTGCTTTATCCATCACGTCGATTTCCTCAACCCCGGCGGGAGGCACTGCGTTGAGATCGATGACGACTTTGAGTTGTTTCATTGGTTTCCAGCAGGCCGCGGGGATCAATTTGACTCCTGCTGCGCCGGCAGCGATGATCAAGTTCGTTTCCCGGTTGGCCTCTTCAATCTGTTTGTGATCTTTTAACGACAGCGCCTGCAATTGTGCTCCTTCAACGATGGCTGCAATGACATCACAGGTGGCCTGCGCGCGTTCTTCAGAGCGGGACGCGATAATCACCTTCGCACCACGTTTCGCCAGCAATTGCGCCGCACGCTGCCCCACAGGACCGGTTCCTCCCAGAATCAGCGCGGTGGTTTCAGAAAAGTCGAGATGTTTTCCTGCCGCCAGCACGGCCGCGGCCGCGGTCGTGTTGGAACCATTCGAGTCGATCATGACCGAAACCCGTATCGGACCGAAAAATGTCTTTTGAATGCGCTGAAAAAGCGCCTCTCCCTGTTCGACATGACTGCCGCCGACAAAAATGGCGGTGCGATGCAGTTTCTCGGGCCCGCGCGTAAACATCGCGCCATGCACCAGCGTTTCCACATTCTCGGGCGTAATTCCGCCGTAACTCATCAGTTCATCAACGCCCGCATCGACGGCAACCACACGGTCAAATGTGCTGGGCTGCGCATCGGTATCCAGTTGAATCAGTATTTTTTTCATGATCTTTCTGAAGCTCACCAAAACCAGGAGATGGGAAAATACAGAACGAAAAACCCCTGCTCTGAAAGAACAGGGGTCTCATTTCGATTTTAATACCTGCTAAATGAAATTTCAGCCCGCGTAGAAGGGGTGAGAAGCTTCACTCTTCTTGGCAAGCATTTCATCAACCGAAGGCTCGTTCTTCATGGCGCGAGCAATCGCTTCTTTAGTAGCTGCGTAGTTGTAATCAAAGATTTTTTTATCGTCATCTGCTTCCCAGTGAATGAAAACACCGCAGACAATAACGAGATCTTCGCATTGATCTTTAGGAATCACGCCAGCTTCCACACTATCTGCCACTGCTTTGGCAACGGCATATTGAGCGGGGCCAAACATCTGTACGGCCTGCTTGGCGCCTTTAATTGTGACTTTGGTGATCATCACAGTGGCTGGCTTCACAGCCAGATTTGGTGATAATACTGCCAACAGGTTGCTGTGACCCATTTTCTGGTTGGACAGTGCGTTTGCAAAAGCGACTCCGACAGGACCGCTTTTTTCACCAATCATCAAATCGATATGAGCAACTTCATTACCTTCGCCAACAAGTGACTCACCGACAAAAATTGACATTCTTCGTTCTCCATTTCATATTAGGTTCTCACAATTATGCGCAGTGCATAAACTAAAACGGATCACGAATACCGCAGTCCTGAACGGACGGCGAAACAAACTGCAGTCAGATTCGCCTTGGATCATTCGTAGCCTATACCAAGTAATAACAATTTGAGAACAGGATTGCCAGTAATTCGCTGGTATTCACTTTAAATCCTCATAAAATTATCTTCAAACTTAACCAAAACGCGATTTTATGAATCAGCAAAACCAGACGTTTTTTTCCGGAAAACCTCCGCTACTGATTGTGGGAGCGAGCACGCGGGCTGCCGCGTTTTCCGCCGTGCGTGCGGGTTTCCGGCCTGTCTGTGTAGATCAATATGCCGACCTGGACCTGCTCGAAATTGCAGAAGTCCTTCTGAAAAGCGAAAACTGTTCTGACTGGTTAGAAACGCTGAATCAACGGCCGCCCCTGGATTGGATTTATACGGGGGCGCTGGAAAATCAGCCTGAACTCATCGAACAAATCAATCAGAAACATCAGCTGAGGGGCTGCGATCCGGAAATACTGCAACGTGCCCGCGATCCGTTTTTTCTGGAACAGATTCTTTCACACAAGAGGATTCAGGCACTCCCCTGCCTGCCGTCTCATTCCTTACCAGATGGAACTTTGAAATGGCTCTCAAAACCACTCAAGGGTTCTGCGGGCCACGGTATCAGGTTTGCAAATGCCACTACGTGCGACTCTCTCATGAATGAAGACCGTTATCTGCAACGTTATCAGTCCGGGATTTCTCTGTCTGCACTCTTTATTTCGTTCCGTCAAGTCACTGTTCTGGTAGGAATTTCCAGGCAATTTATTGGAAATTCCGCTTTTAATGCCGCTGCATTTCATTTTTGTGGCGGGGTTACCCTCTCCCCGGTCGCTCCTTCGCTGAGAGATTCACTTGAGGAATTGGGGCAGACGATTGCCGGGCAATGTCAGATCCGGGGCATTTTTGGCTGCGATCTTCTGATGGAACCGGAACCGCCTCATGAGATCTGGCTGACTGAAGTCAATCCCCGCTATACGGCTCTCACGGAACTGTTTGAGCTGCAGTACCGTCTCCCGCTCCTCTCCTGGCACTGCGCCGCCTGCCGCTCCTTTGAGGAACATTCCCCGGACACCACACCCCCCAAACAATTGCAAAAACAGCTTCTACAGGCTGAAAAACAACCATTCAATCAAATTTCCAAGGGAATTCTGTATGCCGCTGAGGATGTGCTGTGCCCCGCAATCGAGTGGAAGAATCCCTTCTCGGAAGGACTGTATCATGTTCCTGAATGTGCCGACATCCCCGGCCTGGGAACGGCGATTACGGCCGGTGCCCCCCTTTGTACCATATATGGAACAGGGGAGAACCATGAAACGTGTCTGCAGTCCCTGGCCGGTACGTTGGTAAAAAATTCGCGGCTTTTTGAACCGGAGATCTGTCAGCCCCAGCATGTTTCCGACGTTTTTCGCAAGCTCTGGTCTTTAAATAAACCAGAAAATCTGGTATTTCCGGGTTTTTTCCCAAGCCAGAATGAATCGCATTCGTTTCTTGAAGATTGAGCCGATTGGTTATAAAATCCAGTTTAGAACTGGAGTTCTGCAAGACGACATATAATTCAAAGATGAACTGTCTTTCTGGTTTGTCACGCAAGAAGAAGGAATAATTAAAGACCGATGCCCAAGTCAACAGATATCAAAATCGTTGAGGCAAAATTTTCAACAGAAGAAGTTCCTTTTCGGACCCCGCTTAAGTTTGGCGGACGGGTGATGGAAAGCAGTGTTCTGTTAAATGTGGAGGTTATCGTTGAAACACGCAACGGTAAACAGGGTATCGGAATCGGCAGTATGCCCGCCGGTAACATCTGGGCGTGGCCTTCCTCGGTCGTCAGTCCGGAAGATGCTCTGAAAGCGATGATTGAATTTCTGGAAGAAGCTGTTGAAATTGCCAACATCTGTCCGGAAATCGCGCACCCCATTGACCTCATGTATCATATTTCGGCTGAATACCATTTCATGGCGAAAAAACTTTCGAAGCGTTTAGGCCTGCAGGAAGAAATTCCCGAGTTGGCGCAACTGGTTGCTTCCAGCCCGCTTGATGCCGCCATTCACGATGGTTTCGGACGTGCCAATCATATCAACAGCTATAATGGCCTTTCCTCAGAATATATGACTCACGATCTGTCAGAGTATCTGGACGATCAATTCAAGGGCGAATACCTGGATCGATACACGCTTCGCGATCCCAAAACGACACTGCCTCTCTACCATCTTGTGGGAGCACTCGACCCGATCACCGAAGCCGATATTAACGAGCGCATTAACGACGGACTGCCGGAAACACTGGGTGAGTGGATCAAAGCAGACGGGCTGACTCATCTGAAAATCAAACTCTCCGGCGATAACATGGACTGGGATATCGGCCGCGTCATCGCTGTCGAAAACGAAGCTGTCAAAGCTCAGACAGAACGCGGACAGGACACCTGGTGTTACTCACTGGACTTTAATGAGAAATGCGAAAACGTCGATTACGTACTCGATTTCCTCAATAAAATTCGCGAGCAGACACCGGCTGCCTTCGACCGCGTGCAGTACATTGAACAACCCACCAACCGCGATCTTAAAGCCAACCCTGAAAACAAAATGCACGAAGCGGCCAAGATCAAACCGGTCGTGATCGATGAATCGCTGGTCGATTATGAATCGCTGCTGCTCAGTCGTGAACTCGGTTACTCAGGCGTGGCTCTGAAAGCCTGCAAAGGGCAAACGGAATCACTGTTCCTGGGTGCTGCCGCCCAGAAGTTTGACATGTTTCTCTGCGTGCAGGATTTGACCTGCTGCGGTTATTCATTCCTGCACTCAGCCAGTCTGGCGGCACGAATCCCGAGTATTGCTGCGATTGAAGGGAACGGTCGCCAGTATTGCCCCGGACCGAATAAAAAATGGACGCGTTCTTATCCAGGCATGTTCAAGATTACCGACGGAACAGTTAAAACAGCCGAGTTGAACGGCGATGGTTTAGGATTCTAAGCGCAACTCGATTTGATTACCTGCAGAATAACCGGGTTTTGTGCTTACACATCTGATGTGGAAGTGCGAGCCCGGCTTTTTTTGTGTCTTCAATGCCCGCTACCAGACACTATTGCGCTGCTGGTAAGACTGAAAATTGGAGAATGCGAACAAGGCAAACATGATCCCGGCAAATCGATACTGCTGCTGGAAAAAATAAAAGGCCAGTCCGCCGGCAACCACCATCGAAATCTGCATCGCCAGAATATCGCCGCGATAACGTTTGACGGCTTTACACACATCCTCGCAGATGTGTCCCCCATCCAGTGGCAGCACCGGCGCGAGATTGATCAATCCCCAAAACAGGTTGATATATAACAGGTCATGAAAGGCCACGCTGACGTAGGTCAGCCCTGCATGGCTCAGGTTATCCCACAGACCGTATTTCACTGAAAGATACTTGAAAAAAAAGACTCCGCCGTACAGACCAAAACCGGCCAGGGGTCCGGCTGCAGAGACGATAATCGAACGCTGCGTTGTCATTCCTGAATAAGGCTGAAACATGGCCAGTCCTCCAAAGTGGTACAGGACAATTTCCGGAGGCCAGCCAAAGTGTTTTGCCATCACAGCATGTCCCAGTTCGTGTACAAGAATGGAGACAAACACGCAGGCAATCCAGATCAAGGTGAATTTCAGATCATCAGGATACCAGCCCATGAACGCCGAGACTGCCCAGAACAGAGGATGCACGCGCACCGGAATTCCAAACAGAGAAAAACGCAAATCAAATTCTGTGGGAGCCACATTTCCCAGCATCAGCTAAACTTTCTGTATACATTTCCCTCAAAGCGATTCCCGCATCCCGCGGGAACCATAGACGATCAGAACTGCAGCCCCAGAGCCGACGGGAAGCACTTCCTTAAATTTCGTATTCTGCCCGGAATGTATCGCGGTCACGAAATCAAGGCAATTGCAGTTCTTACAACTTGCCTCTCGTCATTTATTCACTCAGTTTTTATAGATCCGTTTACATTACTGAAATCCTGCCGGAAAATATAGGCTTTATCCAGATTCACTCGACTTAACATTGACGCATCTCACGAAAAGGATACGATTTGCACACACGATGGGCAGTGGGTCGCACAAGTTCTGATCTGACTGAATCTTAATCGATCACTCAGATCACTGCGGGGATACCCCGCGGGAGAAGTATTGACCATTCTACGACACGTGAAGTGTCGCTCCGATAGACTCTTATCGGATCAACACTTCGCCACAGGATCGGTTGTGCGGCCCGCTGGCCATCTTTGTTTTATTCTTCATTATTTTGATTGTTGTACTGACTCGACTGCAGGATTTCTGAATGGGCTTATTTGATTTTTTTCGTCGGCTCCTCTTCGGTCCCCCTTCGAACCGATCTGTTGCGACTCCTGACCCCAGCCCCATTCAGGAACAGGCAAAGTCTCTCCGGGTTCATCGCAAGCCTTGCCTGCAGCCTTTGCGGTATGCGACAGGCAAGAAACAGAACGCAAACAGCATCACAGAGGTTTCCTCTCCGCCATACGAACTTGCACGTTATGGATCCCGCACCGGTCATTATTTTGATATGACCCAGGATGGCGATCCCGAAAAACTGGAACAGTACAATCTGCCTCGATTCAACACGCCACTGGAACTTTCCCAGTGGCTGGAAATTCCGCTGGGAAAACTGGCCTGGCTGACGCATCGGTTTAATCAGTTTGACCGGCCCGATGATGTGAACGAATCGCATTATACCTATCACTGGCTCCCCAAGCGAAACGGCTTTCGGCTGATTGAATCGCCGAAACCCTTTATCAAAATCGCCCAGCAGCAGATCCTGCAGGAACTGCTCAATCAGATCCCCGTCCATCCCGCCGCACATGGATTTATCACCGGCCACTCGCCTGTCACCAATGCACGCCCGCATGTTGGCAAACGCGTGGTCGTCAAATTTGATCTCGAAAATTTTTATACCAGTGTCAAATTTGCCCGCGTTGTTTCCATTTTCCGTAGCGTGGGTTATTGTCGCGAAGCGGCGATCTGCCTCGCACGCCTGACCACTTCAGCAATTCCCATGAGCATCCCGTTTCCCGATGGGAGCCTGCGACCGCTGTACCCGTACCTCTCGCGACATCTCCCCCAGGGCGCACCCACGTCGCCTGCGCTGGCAAACCTGTCTGCCTTTTCGCTGGATGTCAGACTCTCCGGACTGGCCCGCTCCTTCAATGCCGAATACACGCGTTATGCTGACGATTTAACGTTCTCCGGATCGGATCAGTTTCTGCGATCGCTGCGTGTGTTTATTCCACTCGTAGATCAGATCGTGCGCTCGGAACGATTCCAGGTCAATCAATCAAAACGGCGCGTGCTGCGCGACAACCAACAGCAGAAGGTTACCGGCGTTGTCGTGAATGAACACACAAATGTCTCGCGCAAAGAATTTGATCTGCTGAAAGCAATTCTCACAAATTGTATTCGTCAGGGACCCGTCGGCCAGAACCGGGAGAATCATCCCGATTTTGCCAGTCACCTGCGCGGCCGTGTAGCTCATGTTCAACAACTCAACCCAAAGCGTGGCCAGCGTTTACTGCAGTTGTACCAGCAAATCCACTGGTAAACTCTCTTTCGCAAATGTGCCTTGTCTCATTCCTGTATTTTGAGGCATAATGAGTACACGGTTTCTCCTGCAGACCTGGAATTTTCCACGTCTTTTTTGATCCCTGATTGAAGCGGATTCGTTTTGTCAATCAGGCAGACAAACTCGTGCTTACACCTTTCGATCAGTTAGGAATCATTGTGAATGGGATATTTTAAAATCCTGTTAAAACCTTTGACACGTTTTTTTGTCGGGCTGGTCGCGATCCCGATCTTCCACCTGATTCTGAATAAGATTCTGCGTGTCCAGGAAATTGATGTCGAGCTGGAAAAAGATCTTGAGCAATGGTTCCGTGGTTCATTATTACTTCTAGTGGCTACCGCCAATATGGAAGAGGCTCTGTTTTATTGGGTCCCGGAACTATTTGACTGGGCCCCACTGGGCCTGCAGAAAACCGATGATTTGGTCTTAATGGGCTTGCGGATCATGTTGGCCATCGGTGTGATTGAAGCCATGCCCGACCAGGAATTATTTTCGATCATTCACCCTGGTCCACCTCAATTGAAGCTGTCGAGAGAGTATGGGCTGATCCGAGAACTGAAAGAAAAATGGCGGATTATCCTGAAGGGAGTTGTCTGCCAGCATGTCAACCGTTCTTCGCCGGTGTTCGCTATTCTAGCAGCCATCGCCGTCGATACGGTAGGCTGGGTCTGTTATGGACTGGCGATTACGCAGTATCTGATTATCGGTTTAGTCACTTCGCGTGACCGCGCACTGGATGTGCTCTCCGAATTTGATCGTCAGGTCTCACTCCGCCGTCGCGAATTAATCGAAGAATTCGACCTGGATGAAGCAGACGTCAAAGCGGCAGACCAGAAGAAATGCGAAGAAGAACAGGCCGCCACGCCTGCTAAGGAAACGGTGGAACGGGACTCCACCAAGGCTTCTGCCTGACCTGATCCCTATTCTTCAGCCGCTTTTTTCTTCGCAGTCTTCTTCTTGGCTGTTTTTTTCACGGTCGACTTTTTTGTGGCTGTCTTTTTTGCAGCGGCTTTTTTTGTCGTCTTCTTTTTCGTGGCAGCTTTCTTGGCGGTTTTCTTAGGAGCGGCTTTTTTCGCGGCGGCGGACTTTTTGGTTGCTTTTTTCTTCGCGCCGGTTTTCTCTGCTTTTGCCGCCAGCCATTCCAGCCCCTGGTCCAGTGTTATATTTTCGACTTCGTATCCTTTGGGGATCGTAGCATTGATTTTCCCATGTTTCACATACGGCCCGTAACGACCATCAAAAATGGCAACCTGCTCTTCGTCCTCCGGATGTTTACCCAGTTCACGAATCGGCGTCGGAGCACTCCGCTGCCGTGCCTGTTTCAATAATTCCACGGCGCGAGGCAGATCAACTGTCAAAATATCATCTTCTTTGCCCAGCGATTTGTAGACTTTATCATGCAGCACATAAGGACCAAAACGCCCGATGCCCGCGTTGACTTTTTTTCCGGTTTCGGGATGCTCACCTAACGGACGAGGCAGGCTCAGATATTTGAGTGCCAGTTCCAGGTCAATCGTATCCGGGTCAACCGTTTTGGGAATACTCACCCGCTTCGGTTTCGGTCCATCCTCGGTCACATCCCCTAACTGCAGATAAGGACCAAACGGGCCAAACAGTTTGTAGATGGGAGTATTCTCTTCGGGATGCATGCCGATCGATTTCGGCCCTTCACTTTTCTGGCGAATTAACTTTTCTGCCAGTTCATTCGTGAGATCAGCGGGCGCGATATTTTCCGGAATCGAAGCAGAGACGGGTTCCACTTCTGCACCATCGGTCACATAAGGCCCGTAACGGCCGACCCGGACTGCCGAGGTGATTCCTTCCAGATTCAACGTACAGATTTCCCGCGCATCGATGGTCTCTTCCTTGGCTTTGACCTGCTCGTCCAGGCCTTCTTTGCCTCGATAGAACTGATTCAAATAAGGCAACCGGTCCCCTTCACCAATGGCGATGTCGTCCAGCTCCTGTTCCATTGCCGCTGTGAACTGCAAATCGACCAGATTCGGAAAAAACTTTTCGAGCAGACGCGTGACTGCCAGCGCAGTAAACGTGGGTACGAGCTGGCTGCCGGATTTATTCACATAACCACGATCCTGAATCGTGCCGATGATGGATGCGTACGTACTCGGACGACCGACGCCTTCGCTCTCCATTTTGCGTACGATGGTGGCTTCCGTATAACGCGCGGGAGGTTTGGTTTCGTGCTTGAGGGGATCCACCTGACTGGCTTCGAGCGCCTGATTTTCTTCCAGAGGCGGCAGCACGGATTCGCTGTCATCCAAGGCTGCTTCCGGATCATCAGAACCTTCGACATAAGCGCGGAAGAAACCGGGAAATTCGACATGGCGGCCCGTAGCCCGAAATTCCGCATCAGCGGCGGTGATCGTCACAGTTTGAAACCGCAGCCTGGCTTCTTCCATCTGCGTGGCCATCGTCCGTTTCCAGATCATCGCATACAGTTTGGCCTGTTGACCTTTGAGGCCGAGTTCTTCGACTGTTTTCATCGACTTGCCGGCAGGACGAATCGCTTCGTGTGCTTCCTGTGCCCCCTTCGATTTCGTATCGAAGCGGCGAATTTCCGGACTGAGGTAATCTTTACCATATAAATCTTCAATCCGCTGACGCGAGGCGGAAACCGCTTCGTTGGAAAGATTGACACTATCAGTACGCATATAAGTAATGTGACCGTCTTCATACAGACGCTGCGCGACCTGCATCGTTTCACGTGCCGACATGTTCAGCTTGCGGTTGCCTTCCTGCTGCAGTGTACTGGTCGTAAACGGCGCCGGCGGCTTCCGCGACTGCAGACGCTGCTCGACCGAAGTGACCTTCCAGTCCGATTTTTTCACGCGTTCCAGCAATTCATCGGCCTGTTGCTCATTGAGCAGCAATACGTCTGAGCCATCCTTGAGCTTACCCGTTGATTCATCGAAGTCTTTCCCGCTGGCAACTTTTTTGCCGCCAACAGTTGAGAGCATGGAATCAAACTCGGCTCCCTGGTCAGTTTTCAGCTGTGCCTTTAAATCCCAGTAGGTACCGCTTTTAAATGCCAGCCGTTCAAGTTCGCGCTGTACCAAAATGCGAACAGCGACAGACTGTACACGTCCGGCGGACAATCCACGGGAGATTTTTTTCCATAACAGCGGACTTAATGTAAATCCATACAAACGATCGAGGACGCGCCGTGTTTCCTGGGCTGAAACAAGATTCAGATCGAGATCGCGCGGATTGGCAATCGCTTCCTTGATGGCTTCTTCGGTGATTTCGGAGAATACCATGCGTTTTACCGGAACTTTGGGCTTCAGCAGTTCGGCCAGGTGCCAGCCGATGCTCTCCCCTTCGCGGTCTTCGTCGGTCGCGAGAATCAGTTCTTCTGCATCCTTGAGAGCGTCCTTGAGTTCCTGAACCGTTTTTTTCTTTTCTTTCGGAACCAGGTAATAAGGCTCGAATTCGGACTCAACATTGACCCCCAGAGTGGCCCATTTGTGTTTTTTCTTGAATTCGGAAGGGACATCGGAGGCCTTTGTAGGCAAATCGCGAACATGGCCCATACTGGCCAGAACCCGATAATCACTGCCTAAATAGCTACCGATTTTCTTGGCTTTGGCCGGGGATTCAACGATCACCAGTGCTTTGAGCTTTTTCTTTGCCACCAGACCTGCCCTTCTTGAGAAACCGACGTAAACCTTGTCACCAGACTAATCCTGGCTACAATACGTGGCTCAATCTTTCCTGTTTATTATGACATTTGAACCGTTAACCGGATTCACTTGATAACTTTATCTCGGCAATCCATAACCGCCACAAAACTCTCTGTCAAGCCTGTATTTATTTTTTTCACCCACGATCTTTCCCTCCCGGGAGGCACTTTTCGGGGCAGGAACAGGCAGGAAACAGCAGGATTCTTTGAGAGATGACTTTCATGAATGGCCGGAATAAATTACAACACACGAAATAAACGGAAAACTCTTTTCCAATGGGAAGATACGAAATGCGGACATCCCGTTAATCGAAGATCGCAGACACCATCATTTCACTACTGGAAATTGATTTCATTCGACTTGCAGACTGAAGAAGGAAACAGAATGGCCTCGCCACTGGAATTGTTTCGTAAAAAACAAAAAGTATTAATGGTTCCGCTCACCATCCTGGCTATGTTTGCGTTTATCGTCATGGACCAGCTCAAGCCCGAACAGTTCCCTCCCATTCTGGGAATGCTGATCTTCGGCGGACTGTTCTGGTATCTGGGCAAAGACCGTGGCAAGGGAACACTGTTCGCGGTATTCGGAATCATCATCGGCTTCTTTCTGGGTTACATGTATATCCCCCGTCAAGGTGCCGCAATGGTTGTGACGAGCACGGCCGGTGATATCGACCAGATGGAATTTCAGCAACTTGTCCAAAATCGACAAATTGCCAACCAGTTTGTAGCCCGGACTTATTATGAGTCGTTGCCCGAGGAAGAACGGGAACGTGCCCAACCTCCCCGCGGCGCCATGTTCGGTTTTGGTCGGGATACCGAAGATGATATCATCCTCGAATTCCTGTTCCGCAAAGAAGCCGAAAAAATGAATCTGCTTGTCTCCGATGATGCAGTCACTCAATATATTTCCCGTTACACAAATAACCGGCTCAGTCGTACCGCGTTCCAGAACACCTGTCAAACCATGGGGATGACGGAAGGACAGATCTACGACATCATCAGAGATCAACTCCAGGCACGACTCGCCTTTCAAATGCTCCGGCCGGAAGTTTCCCTGACCCCGGATCAATACTGGAACTTCTATAAAAAGTTCAATGTGCGCGAAGAGCTGGAATTGGTCGCGCTGCCTGTCAAGGATTTTGAAGACCAGGTAACAGCGCCCACAGAAGCAGAGAAAAAAGCGTTTTTCGAAACATACAAAACCGTCTTTCCAAATGAGAAAGGCCCTGGTTCACCCGGCCTGCGTCAGCCACAAAAAGTTCAGGTCGAATACCTGATGGCCGACTACGAAGAAACGGAAAAGCTGGTTCCCGCGGTGACTGATCAGCAAATCAAAACGTTTTATGAAGAAAACAAGGAGCGGCTTTACAAGAACAATCCGATTCCTGATTCCCCCGACATGTCCGCACCAACGGCGCCACAGAGCCCGACAGGTCCGGAAATCAACCAGCCTATAGAAGCAGCCAAGCCGGAGACAACTGAGAAAAAACCCGCAACTCCTGCGACACCAAAGCCTGAAACGGCTCCGGAATCAAAACCTAAAGAGACACCAAAGGAAAATACAGAGAAGAAAAAAGAAGAATCAAGCGCGCGTGAGCTGGATCCTGCTTTCTCTACCTTTGTTTCCCTGTTAGATGAAAAACCTGCTGATAAAAAGCCCGTTGCTGAAAAGCCGGCCGAGACTCCCGCGGTGGCCCCGAAACCCGGCACCGCACCAGTCGAAACACAAGTGGAAACTCCCACCACGGCCCCAGCACCGCTTGAACCTTATCGTCCTCTGAACGACGATCTGAAAAGTGAAATCCGAGATCAGCTACTGCGCGAACGCACGCTGACCTTGATGAAAGAAAAAATTTCTGCAGCACTGATCTATATGAATGATCTCAGCTATCGTATTAACAGCCCGGATGAAGGCGTGACTCCTCCTGCGCCAAAAGAAATCACCGCACTGTTGAAAAAATATGCTGCCGAGCATCAACTGGTCTACAACATCACCCCCATGATGTCCGCTCAGGAAATGGAAGAATCGGAAAAGTACCCCTTGGGAACGGCAAAAGAACCGACCTTGAATCAATTTGCTGCCCAGCCAAGGACTGTCATCGAACAATTGTTTGAAACCCCGGTTGAGCTGCTTTATACGGCTTATGAAGCGGAAGATTCGTTCTCCAGTGCGTTGCTGGCCTACTGGAAATCCAAACACATCGATGCGATGATTCCGAAATATGACGACCCTCAGATTGACGAGCTCATTACCAGTCAATTGAAACTCGAAGGTGCCCGACCGCTTGCCTTAAAACGCGCGGAAGCACTGAAAAAACTGATTACCGAAGCAGGTGATAAAGAAATGGCCGAAGCGTTGCAGGGGCAAACCATCACCGGCAAAAAAGAGGGCACAGAGCTTTCCACTCAGACCACCGAATCATTCAGTTGGATGCGAACTTCCACAGCAGGAGCCAGCAACCCGTTTTCGATGCCTCGCCCCGAGTTATCAAGTATCAGCGCTGTTGCTGGTGCGGGTAATGATTTCATGGAACAGGTATTTGACAATCTGGAAAACGGAGAGGTCGGCACCGCCATGAATGCAGACAAATCCGTCTGTTATGTTGTGAAAGTAATCAACCGCATTCCTTCCACTCCCGGCGGTCTGACAGCCATGTATCAGGAGTTTTTAAAGACGGACCTCTTCTTCTTTTTCTCGCCTTATCTGCCCCTGGCTCAAATGGAGCAGCAGCAGACCAACTTCGAATGGAGCCGTGAACTGGAAGCCAAATATCAGGTTCAGAAATTCTTTGCCGAGGCAGAAGAGACAGAAGAACGCGTCGAATAATCGGCTGACAATCAACGGCTTGTACTTTGACCTGGTACAGCCGTTTTTTGCATTCTACTCTTGATTTTTCGTGCTTTCAGAATTATTTTATTTTGAAACCAGCCATGAAAAACAGGCGCAGCAATACCGATAGCCGGGTTTGTGATTTATCCTTGAGAATGATGATTGTTCCACACAAAAATAAATCAGTGAAGATGCAGCGATCTCAAAACGTACTCTCCCCCTTTGTTGTGTTTTTAACACGATCAAGTTAAAAGTGAACATGTTCAGTGAGCTTGTTGTAACTCAGGCAGAAAACGGTCACGTTTGAGTCAGATCAGCAGCATTCATTGATTCTGTTGAATCCCCCAGTTGAATCCCCCACAAGATAATCATCGGGAGTATTATTGCAATGTCGGAACAGGTTCAGCAATCTCCTGCGAAACAGTCGGAAAGTTCCTCGCAGGAGAAGATGATTGAAGCCGTTGGATTGAGCAAATTCTACGGCCAGTTCACAGCGACGAAAGATGTGACGTTTTCCGTCCCCCGAGGTCAGGTGGCCGCCTTTCTCGGCCCGAATGGTGCCGGTAAATCGACCACGATGAAACTCCTCACCGGATTTCTTTCTCCCAGCGAAGGCCACGCACGGGTGGGCGGCTTTGATATCAACACCCATCGTATCGAAGCCAGCCAGAAGCTCGGTTATCTGCCGGAAAACGGCCCGCTGTACGAAGAAATGACCCCGCAGGGATTTTTGAAATACGCGGGCAGCGTGCGAGGCATGTCCCGCGCCGAGCTCAGCAATCGACTGGAGTTTGTCACGGACAAATGCGACTTGAGTAGTGTCTGGAAAAAACCGATCCGAAAATTATCGCGTGGTTTCAGACAGCGTGTGGGTATGGCGCAGGCGTTACTTCACGATCCGGACATTTTGATTCTGGACGAACCCACCAGTGGATTAGATCCGAATCAGAATCAGTCTATGCGCAGCCTGATCCGCAGTCTCGGCAAAACAAAAACCATTTTACTCTCGACACACATTCTGCAGGAAGTCAAAGCAGTTTGCAGCCGCGTGATTCTGATCAATCAGGGTCTGGTCGTTTTTGACGGCTCTGTGGATGGCCTGGGTACAACCCAGGATGATATGGAAACCAGCTTCCATAAACTGACACACGCGTAATTACTGTTAACTGACCAATTCCAGTTTCAAAATAAAGCAGACGTTAAGGACCCTTCCATTATGTTGCGGAACCACGTTGTATTAGCCGTATTTAAGCGAAACGTACAAAGCTACTTTTCCGGCGTGCTGGGTTATCTGTTTATTGTTGTTTTCGTAGTCGCCGGTGCGTTTGCTGCATTCAATCAGCAGTTTTTCGCAAACAACCAGGCAAACCTGGATCAACTGACGCTCTGGTATCCGTTACTCCTGCTGTTTCTGATCCCCGCGATTACAATGGGAGTCTGGGCAGACGAAAAGAAAATGGGCACGGATGAACTGCTCTTTACACTGCCCGCTTCTGATATCGAAGTTTTACTCGGCAAGTTTTTAGCGGTACTGGCTGTCTACACGATCGCGTTGCTCTTTTCCTTCACCCATATCTTTGTGTTATGGCGAATCGGAAATCCCGATATCGGCGTGATGTTTACCACGTATTTTGGTTACTGGCTGGCCGGTGCTTCTTTACTGGCCGCCGGCATGTTTGCCTCTGCCTTAACGAACAGCACAACGGTCGCCTTTGTCCTGGGCACTGTGATCTGCGCCGTTCCCGTTTTCATCGGTCAGGTTGCGCCTTCCAGCAACCTGATTCAGGGTTTGAGTCTGCTCACACAATTTCAGGATTTCGGCACCGGCGTTCTGCCTCTGGGAGCGATTCTGTATTTTATCTCTCTGGCCATCATGATGCTGTATTTAAACCGGATTCTGATTACCCGCCGTCACTGGAGCTCACAAGTCCAGAATTCAATGGGCCTGCAGTATCTGGTTCGTACAGTCTCGCTGGTCGTCATTCTGATCAGCGTGAATGTGATTGCCTCGTATGGTAGTAGCCGCATTGACATGACTCGCGAGAAGGTCTACAGCCTGTCGCAAACCACGAAAGATCTGATTTCGAAAATTGACGAAAGTAATCCGGTTACGATCGAAGCCTTCATCAGCCCGGATGTCTCACGCGAGTATGTTCCGATCCGCAAACGTTTAATTGGACTGTTAAGAGAATACAATCAGCTGGGGGGCAAAAGACTGCAGGTCCGCTTTGTGGATGTGGTCCCTTTCAGCAAGGAAGAGGAAGAAGCCCGGCTGCTCGATATTACTCCCGAACAGGTACAAACCCAGCGCGGCGGGCGTGCTTTCGTGGATACCATTTTCATGGGAGCCGTCATCAAAAGCGGCACCGATGAAGTCGTCATCCCCTTCTTTAACGTGGGAACTCCGATCGAATATGAATTGACGCGTTCCATCCGCACCGTCTCCAAAGACGATCGCCTGACCGTGGGAATTTTAAACACCGATGCCAGCATCTTTGGCGGTTTTGATATGGCCGCCGGTGGAAATCAGCCCCCCTGGCTCATCGTCAGCGAATTAAAGAAACAGTATCGCGTACTGCAGGTTTCGCCAGACTCGCCGATCAGCGATACGGAATACGATGTGCTGATGGCCGTTCTGCCTTCCTCACTGACACAGCCACAGTTGAAGAACCTCGTTGATTACGTCAAAAAAGGGAAACCGACGCTGGTTTGTGACGACCCACTCCCCGTGTTTGGCGGAGGCAGAGGGCTTCAAAATGCGCCACGGATGCCCAAACCGAGTCCCGGCGGAGGCATGATGGGCATGCGGCAGCCTCCTGCGACCCCCAAAGCGGACGAAGGACGATTAACCTCGCTGCTGAACGTCCTGCAGATTGCCTGGGACAATGGGGAAGTCGTCTTCGATTACTTTAATCCGCATCCGGAATTTGCCGAAGTCGTGCGGCCCGAGTTGATATTCATCACTCCGAAAAGTGGCACACGCAGCGCTTTCAGCTTGAACAGCAACATTACCAGCGGCTTGCAGGAAATTCTCACGTTCTTCCCCGGTAGCATTCGTCCCCGGAAAGATCGGGATCTGAACTTTGAACCGCTGCTCAGAACCGGCCCGAACTCGGGGTTATTGGACTGGGGTGAAATTACAAGTCCCTTTTTCAACTCGGTCCGCATCGCCCAGGAACCGCCGCGCGTGATTGACGCCGACGCACACGTACTGGCTGCACACATCACGTCTACCGACAAATCCAAAGAAAAAAATATCAACGTCATCTTTGTCGCAGATGCCGACCTGATTTCGAATGAATTATTCAATATCCGCGAACGACAGGCGTTCGGATTAAAAATTGACAACGTCACATTTCTGTTAAACTGTGTAGACCAGCTGGCGGGCGATGATTCCTACATCACACTTCGAAAACGTCGTGAACAGCACCGCACGCTGACGCTGGTAGAACGGGAAACTTCGGTCTTCGTCAAAGAACGGAATGAAGAACGGGAAAAAGCCACCAAAGATGCAGAAGCAAAACTGCAGGAAGCCCGTGACCGGCTCAAAACCGAACGGGATAAAATCGAGCAGGATAAATCACTCGATAACCGGACAAAACAAATCATGCTGCGGATGGCTGAGGAGAATGAAACCCGCCGTCTGGAAGTAGACGAAGCGAAAATTGAACGGGAAAAACAGCAGCAGGTAGAGAAAATCAAAGCCAGAACAGAACGTCAGATTCGGGAAATCGAAGATCGCATCCGCTGGTATGCGATTCTGGTGCCCCCGTTCCCGGCAATTCTGCTGGGGATCTGCTTCCTGTTTTTCCGGCTGAAAAATGAAAATCAGAATATCGCTCCTGACCGGAGACTGAAGAAATAATCGCAGGCGGTTCTGAACAGCAGCCTGTGATCAGAAAAAAGCGGAACTGCGTCCTGTTTGAATTCAATTTAAACCACTGTTTTTGAGTAAAATCGTTTGCCATGAATGAAACGACCAGAACACTGACCTTTGTAGGTATTGCTGTCGCGACTTTAATCGCCGCTTTCGTAGCCGATCGAGCATCTCAGCCGACTGAGTTAACAGGCTACGAAAACGTCGGAGAAGAATTCTATCCCGATTTTACCAACCCGACACAGGCCCGATCACTGCGTGTCGTCAGCTATAATGAAGACTCGGCTACGCTGAAAGTCTTTAATGTAGAATTCAAAGACGGCCTCTGGAAAATCCCTTCGCACCATGATTATCCTGCGGATGCCGAAGCGGAACTGGCTGAGACGGCATCTTCTCTGGTAGGCGTTGTCCGCGGTGCGCTGGAAAGCAGACGCAAAAGCGACCACGAACGTTTTGGCGTAATCGATCCGCTGGATGAATCCAACACGAACCTCAAAGGCCGCGGCCAGAGACTGACACTCTCGCAAGAGGGAGGCACGCCGCTCGTTGATTTTATTATTGGGAAACAAATTCCCGATCAGCCTAATGAATACTACGTCCGCAAAGTGGATGAAGATTCCGTCTATCGCACCAAGCTGAACGTGGACCTTTCTTCCGACTTTTCTGACTGGATCGAACCCGATCTGCTGAAAGTCGAACGTGATCGACTGGTGGAAATCATCGTCAATAAATACTCGATTGACGAACGGCAGCGCCGGATCGTGAACCGGGAACTGTCGACACTTACACGCAAAAAGTCCACCGATCCCTGGGAACTGGAAGGCTTAAATAAAGAGACCGAAAAACTGAATACCGCCGACGTCAATCAGATGATCAACACTCTGGACGATCTGAAAATTCAGGGCATTCGCCCCAAGCCCACGGGAATTGCCCAGGAACTGAAAAAGTCGGGCAGCCTGCGACTAGATCCAATCGACTTTGTAGACCTGCAAAGCAAGGGATTCATCCTGGCCAGCGATCCTCAGGGAAATCAGCAGCTGGTTTCGAATGAAGGCGAAGTGATTGCAGCCACGAACCAGGGAGTTGTGTACTCGCTTTACTTCGGCGAAATTTTCACCGGGAGCGCCCTGGATATCGAAGTGGGGAACAGCGCGAAAAAGAAAGACGAAAAATCTAAAACAGACAAAGAGAAAACATCGGAAGCCACCGATGCCCGGGAACCCGAGAAAAAAACAGATGAAAAAACCGATGAGGGCGCCTTAAAAACCAGCCGTTATCTGTTCGTGACGGTTTCGTTCGATCCTTCTTTCCTGGGTGATCCTCCCACAAAACCGGAAGAGCCCCAGAAACCGGCCGACACCAAAAAAGAAGAAAAGCCGGCACCTGATAAACAGGAAGCAGACGAAAAAACAGATGCCAAGCCGGCTGATAAAAAAGAGGATGCGGCGAAACCGGAAGAGAAAACCGGCCCTGTCGCCGAATATGAAATCGCGATGAAAAAATATCAGTCCGAGCTGAAGACCTATGAAAGACAGTTGAAAGAGTACGATGACAAAGTGATCAAAGGCAATGAACTCGTCCAAAAACTGAATGAACGCTTCGCCGACTGGTATTACGTTATCTCGGCCAACAGTTTCGAAGCACTCAGAATGTCGCGAAAAGCGCTGATCGAACCGATTGAGAAACCAGCGTCCCCCCAGACAGAGCCTTCGAATCCTCCGAACGGTAAACCAGCGCCCAAACCCCAGGGTGCGCCTGCCAAGACTGAACCGACGCCCGCCAAGAAGCCGACTCCTGAAAAACCAGGTTCCGATTCCAAGCCGGCTAAACCGTCTGGGAAACCGGCAGCAGATAAAACGGACGGCAAACCGGAAACTCCAAAAGGGGCTGCTCCGGAGACCGCTAAACCCGCTCCTGCAAAGAAAAACTGATCATTACACCAGTAAACATTCAGACAAGGCCAAACCTGTGGTAAGACGCAATCAACGCGTATACACCATCGGTTTGGCTCTCTTTACGGATTAGGGGATCTGCTCTATTCCGGTTAGGTAAACTTTGCCGGCCATGTTCACGTTATCAGGGTGATTCCGGTCGAATCGTTCATAGAAAATCCCCGCTTCATACCGATAAAGCTTAGTGAATGACTTATATCGATTTTATAAGTTACTCGCGCTTAACCGGGTCACCAAGTCATCATTCAATATAAGGCCAGCTGCAAAAGAATTGCGGTTTATCCTTGTGAAGGAGTCACAGAAATGAAAAGACTTCCAAAACAGATTCAATGGGTCATTGTCGGCTTTTCTGTTGTTTTGTTAGTTGGTTTGTCCATTGAACTCTCCCAGGCGGAATCAGAGAGTGGATCAGCAGATCAGTCGGGAAACCTGATCAAATGGCATAAGGATCTAGAATCCGCCCATCAGGCTTCTTTAAAAAGCAATAAGCCGGTTTTCATCGTATTCGATGCCAGCTGGTGTACTTATTGCCGCAAACTGGAAAAAGACACTCTGTCCGACCCCAGAATGACCCGTTACCTCAATCAGGCGTTCGAACCCGTTCACCTTGATTTCGATAAAGACCGGAAAATTGCTGATACTCTCAAAGTAAAATCAATCCCCTGCACAGTTGTCCTGAGCTCAGAAGCAGACCTGCTGGCCAGACAGGTCGGTTACTCCAAGGTTCCCCGATATCATTCCATGCTGGAAAAAGCCCGTAAATTACAGGCAGTAATCCACCACATTGAATACTCGGAAGGTCGCTGAATTCTCTGATATACCTGATTCCACCCAGGCGCAAATCTTGAAATTTCTGCGAAAAATGTGTACTTTGCGCATATGAATAAAAGCAAAGAGCCTTTTGGCAACAATCCGTCGGGTGAGGGAGACTCCTGGGAGTCTCTCGCAGGTGATCTGTTTGGTATCGATTTTGGCAAGCAAGTCGAACCGGTACCTACAGATTTCGAAGAATTTTCGTCTGATGATCTCGACGAACTACCTCCCGAAGAACCGAAACAAACAGAATCAAAAGAAACGGCACCCGTGGCAGCAAAAAAAACGGACCTGGATGATAACCATTTCGGTTCTTTCATCTTCGATGATGATGAGACCAGCCCCGCCCATTCTGAAACACCCGCGCCCGCTCCGGCAAAGCTGGAATCCGATGCCGACTTCGAATTTGAAGACGACGAAGACGACCTGGATGAAGACGAAGACATCCTCGAAGCCTTCGATGATGAGGAAGACGAAGACGAGGAAGAAGAAATCGAAGAGGACTACGTCCCTGCATCGGCCATTGTCGATGACGCGAATGATCCTGAAGACGAAGAAAAAGATACGTATTGGGATGCCCTCGATGGCTGGAACTGGGATGAAGACGATTCTTCTGTGAAGCATCATCACAAAGCGTCGAATGACGCCGACAAAAACGATGAAGTGCTTGAGGCAAAAAAACCGGTACAAAAGAGATCACCACAACCTCGCGCTCAAAAAGTTGAGAAACAACAGCCGCCACCAGCAGCAGAAAAAATACAGGCACGGACCGACGAACGGCTCGATGATAATGATGCATTCGGTTTTGGTCTCGTTTCTGAAGAGGTCGCATTTCAAAAACAGGTGGCTGAAAATGAGGTCGCCTATGAAATTCACGACTTCGAAGAGGAAGACGAACAGGTTGATGCAGCAGAAGCGGTAGCAGAAACCGGCGGAGAAACAGCGACCGAACCTGCAACCGGAACAGAAGAAGACGGCACGGAAACGAAAAAACCACGCAGACGCAGAAGACGCAGACGCTCTCGTTCTCGTAAGACCGGCGATGAGACAACGCAAGCCGCTGAAGGAGAAAGCCAGGAAGCCGATGAGGATGAGTCTGAACTCCAGTCTGACAGCGAAACAGAAGCCTCTGATGAGTCAGATGAAGAAGGTACATCAGATCGTCCTCCGAAACGCCGCTCCCGCAGACGCAAGAGTTCGCCAAGTCCTGAAACCGCCGATGCAGAAGGAACCACTTCGGAACCGGACGAAACCTTACATCCTGAAAAAAGTGATTCCGAAAACAAATACCCGAATGTGCCCAGTTGGGAAGAAGCGATTTCTTATCTGCTGAATCCAAAACTGGTTGGGAGTCAAGCCGGTAAAGACAGCGAAGGAAAAAACGAATCTGCTTCAACACCAGAGGCAGAAGGCGGCGCCGCGAAACGGTCGCCACGCAGGTCTTCAAACAGGCGCGGCGGTAACAGGCGTCAGGCTCCTAAAAAACCGTCATAAAAATGCCTGCGGAAAACCTGATCGAAACGCATCAAAACAGATTCGCTGCGGTCTATACAGTAGCGCCGGAAATGAAAAAACCAGCCTGAATTCCAGGCTGGTTTCTGTTTGGATTACCCGTCAGCCTCTGCACTCCATTTGGGCAGCAGATCATTCCTGTTTCGGGTAATGGCAGATTAAATCAGTGACTCCACTCTGATATTTGCAAGGATAAACACCCGTCCTGAAAGTGAGAGATCATGTCGGACCAGTTTGCTTCCCCCGTCACAACAGTCCAGGAGATCCCCGCGCTGCGGTCGCTGATTCAGACACAACGCAGCCAGCATGCTTCCATCGGTTTCGTTCCCACGATGGGCGCACTCCACGCCGGACATGCCAGCCTGATTGAAGAGGCACGACGTGACTGTGATTTTGTTGTTGTTTCTATCTTCGTCAATCCGACTCAATTTGGACCGAACGAAGACTATGAAAAGTATCCGCGCGTACTGATGCAGGATCTGGAAAAGTGTCAGGCAGCAGGAGCAGATCTGGTGTGGACCCCCACAAAAGAAATCATGTATCCCCCGCACTTCTCAACGCACGTCACGGTGGAAACGCTGTCCCAGACTCTCGAAGGTGCCACCCGCACGACTCACTTTGAAGGCGTGACCACGGTCGTCACCAAACTCCTCCTGAGTTGTCTGCCCGATATCGCCTACTTCGGTGCGAAAGACTACCAGCAGCAGGCCATCATCCGCCGGATGTGTCTTGATTTGAATATTCCGGTGGAAATCAAAACCTGCCCCACCATCAGAGACGCAGACGGACTGGCGCTGAGCAGCCGCAACGCCTATCTATCACAGGCGGAACGCGCATCTGCTTTATCACTGTCCCGCGCGTTAAAACTCGCTGCGGAAAACATTCGTGCTGGCGAGACCGACCTGAATCAGGTGAAAGCGGAAATGCGGCAGCTGCTCAACACAACCCCGCTGGTCAAACTGGATTACGCCACGATCGTTGATGCGAATACACTGGAAGAAATCTCCAGCCCGCAATCAGAAATGGTCGCTCTGATAGCCGCTTATGTCGGTGCCACCCGGTTGATCGACAACAGCCGCCTGAGCCTCCCCTGACACAATAAAACGGCATTCCTGGGTTCTTCCGGCAATCTGATATTGACGTAACGTATTAAAAAATAAGAACATATCCATACTACTCTCTGTAAATTGTTTGAAAATCCCGGTTTTACCGTAAGATCGGGAACTTAGTTTGGCCCCTGTTCGTCAATCACATACTGTGACCAACAATGATCAACACCTGATTCAAGAATGTTTGGCAGGTCGTACCGAAGCCTTTGATCAACTGGTCCTGAGATATCAGGACCGCCTGTATCGAACATTGGTGCGGGTTCTGGGCTCCAGCGACGATGCGCGCGATGCAGCCCAGGAAGGCTTTACCCAGGCATTCTTTAAACTGAATTCGTTCCGAGGGACAGCCGCCTTTTATTCGTGGTTATTTCGCATTTCTTTTAATGCGGCAATATCCCAGAAAAGAAAAACCAAACGAACTTCCACCACGCTGGATACACAAGACAACCCGGCCGGCAATTGGCTGGTTGATACACACCCCGAAAACCAGCCCCCCGATGTTGCCGAACTCGCGGAACGAAAAAAGATGGTTCATCAGGCACTGAATGAATTATCGGAAGAATACCGTACCCCATTGATCTTGAGAGAACTGGAAGGAATGTCCTACGGGGAAATTGCCGACATCACGTCAATCCCCCTGGGAACTGTCAGGAGCCGTATCTTTAGAGGAAGGAATGAACTGAAACAGAAATTGAACACGCTCTTTCAGGAAGAACCGAAATCGCGTGTTTCCAGATCTGACCATGAGTCATCGATAAGTGAATCAAAATGAGTAGTTACCCACCACCAAACGAAAAACTTTCTGCGTACTTCGATCATGAAGTCTCACCAGAAGAGCGCCGCGAGCTGGAGTCGCTTCTGGAGAATTCAGCCGCAGCACGACAGGAACTGCATGAAATCGGAGAGATTTCCCGACTGCTGCACGAAACGGCTACGGAATCTGCGCCTCCCGAACTGGCGTCCTCCATCCGTCGCAGGATTGAACAGGAAACGCTGCTGGCTGAATCAACCACGTCTGCTGTCAAACGTGCTCCTTCTCTGCTGCGTTACCGCATTGCCGTTGCTGTCAGCGCCTGCTCTTCAGTAGCTGCATTGGTCTTATTTGTATTATTGATGAATATTCCTGATCCTGCGATGCAATTTGCAGCGTCCGACCAGCGTGCCAACACAACATTCATGTTGCACAAAAATTCTGCCGCAGACAACTACACCACGAATGATTCACTGAAATCGAACATACAGGGCGAGGCCGTTGCCACAACGCCTTTCCCTTCGGTTGCTTACTCCTCTCCAGAGAATCGCCGCTCTGAGAGTCTCGACACGAAGGAAGCGCTGGTCGCCAACGATTCAATGGCAAGAAAAATGAAGGGCGATTTTTCGGTCAGAAACAGCATTGCGGAAAAGAAAATTGCAACAAGTCTTCCCAAAATCGCGATGGCTGTTGAACCAGCGACATCAGGGTTGCCCGCTCATATTCCCGTCGACACCATTCGTATTGGCGACGTTCTGCCTTATTTTCACGATATCGAGGGAAAAGTCGCCGTGATTGAAGTGCGCGTCGTCGATGTGAAACAGGCACTGGGAACGATGGAATTACTGCTGGCACGCAACAATATTCCCGTGAATCAGCGTAAGCAGTCGGAAGTGGAACGCCAGCTCCAGGGCACCGACTCTCCAACATCAGAGACGACGGGCCAGAAGGATCGAAAAGCACAGCAGGCCAACGATTCTGAAACGGAATTATTTGCGGTCTACGTCGAAGCAACTGACAAACAACTGGCGTCCGCCTTAAGCGATTTTCAAAAAGACCTCAAGCGAGACCAACTTCTGGGGCTGACTTTGCAGCCGGCCATCGACGCTTCCTCTTTGACGGAACAAGTGAAAGAATTACCTCAGCTTCTTACGCAGCGCACCGCTCAATCAGAATCGAATTCTGAACGCAGCTCCGCCAAAAGAACTTCCGACCTCGCTCTCAATCAGAATTCTGCGAGAGCAGCTTTGCCCTTCAACAACGCGGAGCTCAAAAAATCAGACGCCGCTGATTTCAAGGCTAAAATACCGGCAGTCCTCCAGGACAAGTCGCTTTCCTACCAGACCCGATACCGCATGCAAATGCCGGCGGAACCACGCCCGAACTTTCTGGTGCAGCAGGACTCCACTAAGCAGGAATTAGATAATACTGGGGTGTCCTCCGTGGATCTGCCGCTGATGGCAGCAAAACCGACGTCGGATCAGAACGCAAACAGCGCCACCGGAAAAGCCCTCGGCCTGAATGAAAGTGACGCGACTGTGACCACTTTCCCAGTGAAGGTACTGTTTGTATTCAAAGGCACTCCCCTGTCGACCACTGCCCCGGTACCCAACTAAGTGGGCAGCCGGGAAGTGATTGAACTTCAGCAATGCTAAGCGATCGCTATTTCGCGGCGCCCATCTGGCCTTTGGTTTTAGTCGGGATGCGGACGAGGTAGGTATCCGCGGTCAGATAAAGCGTGGAGCCATCATTGCCCCAGGCACAGTTGGCTGTGCGTTCTCCGGTGCTGATGCGACCCAGCAGCTCGCCTGATGGCGTAAATACATAACAGCCTCCGGGCCCCGTGGCAAACAGATTCCCTTTCACGTCGGTTTTCAGACCGTCAGGCAGACCGGGCAGTTTGCCGACTGCGGAAGTCACATCGTAAAACACCTTGCCTGCTCCCAGAGTTCCGTCCTGTTTGACCGGAAATGCTTTCCAGAGGGCGGCTTCGGGATCGGACTGCGCAACGTACAATGTTTTTTCATCCGGTGAAAATGCAATTCCGTTAGGCCGGGTCATTTCCTTCGTCAACAGCGTCATCGTTCCATCCTGGGCCAGTCGATACACACCACAAAAATCCAGTTCGCGAAGAGGATCATCATAACGGTTCGGCAGTCCGTACGGAGGATCAGTGAAATACAGGTCGCCGTTCGATTTAAATGTACCATCATTGGGACTGTTTAAACGTTTCCCCATATAGTTATCAACGAGTGTCCGCTTGCCTCCGTTTTTCGTCAGCACGGAAACCCGACGATCGCCGTGCTCGCAGGAAACGAGGCGTCCCTGCTGATCCAGAAACAGACCATTACAGCCCGGTTCTGTCCCATAAGGCGTCACCCCCGTATAACCGGAGGGTTTCATGAACAGGCTGGCCCCCTGTCCTTCTTTCCACTTCATTACACTGTTACGGGGAATATCGGAAAACAGCAAATATCCGTCCTTGGCATCGCCAATCCAGACGGGGCCTTCCGACCAGTCAAACCCGGAAGAAAGGACCTCGATCTTCGCGTCCTTGTCGATCAGTTGATCTAATCGTGGATCAAGTCGGATGAGCTCCCCAATGGTGGGATAATTGGTCGAATCCTGGGCCTGCAAAATGGATTGACAAAGGCTCAATACGATCGTTGCGAGAAGCATACTGGTGAATCTCATGGTTTTCATGCGCTTTTTCCCTGTTTTCAGTCAGTAAAATCAATGTAAATTCATCAAGGAACTTTGAAGTATTAATTCTACAGATTATGAGCAGGAGATGCACGTATAGAGGAAATATTCCTGATTCGGTGCCTTGGAATACTTGCATCCCGAAATCAGCTTCGATAACGTAAGAATTGAACCATTTGTCTCAGTCAGTGTCTTTTCAGCTGCGAGAGAATTGGTTAGAATTCCGATAGAAACTGGCAGAATGATCAGCCAGTCAGCAATATATGGTGGGTATAGCTCAGTTGGTTAGAGCGCCGGATTGTGATTCCGGAGGTCGCGGGTTCGAACCCCGTTACTCACCCTTTTTTTCAGCACTCAGATTGAGAGCTGTTTCTTTTTGCACCTCTGCCATCCGCCCTGTTGAACAGACATTGCTCTCTCACAGCAGCCTCTGCCTTCGCCGTCTGTTCCGACTACAGTCGATCTTAAGACTAATCAGCGTGCAGGATCGTACTTACAGCAACTCTGATCCCCTCCCATTGAAGTTGTTTTGATTGTATTTTTTACAATTCAAGCCTCTGGTCGAAATTCAAACACCGGTTTCACATTAATCTGTTAAAACTTATATTGCCTGAATTTTTCGATATCTACTATACTCGCAGCCTGAATCAGGTCATCCTGATTCAAAATCGCCAGCAGTCAGTTTACAGCTGAGATCACTGCCAACTTATCGATATTTTGAAAGCGCATTACCAGGGACGGAGAGCCGAGATCATGCATCAGGCCAGTAAAATTTTCTGCCGCAATTTGGAACGATCCATTACTGCCAAAAAACAAATGCTGGAAGACACGGCAATGCAGCAGGAATTTGCGAAAGCTGTGGAACTGGTACTCCAGAGCTATCAAAGCGATGGTCGATTGTACCTCGCGGGTAACGGAGGCTCTGCAGCGGACGCCCAGCACCTGGCAGCCGAATTTGTCTGTCGCCTGGGCAAAGATCGCGCTTCCCTGGCAGCAGAGGCATTAACGACCGACAGTTCCATTCTCACCGCCATTGGGAACGACTACGGTTTTGACGTGGTGTTCTCGCGACAACTCGAAGGAAAACTGACAGAGAACGATGTCTTCCTGGGCATCACCACCTCCGGCAATTCCCCGAACATCTTGAAAGCGGTGCAAACCTGCCGGGAAAAAAAGGTTCCCAGCATTGTGTTTACCGGACACGGGGGTGGCTTAATCCGCTCGCTGTGTGACGTGTGCGTGGTTGCGCCCGGCGAACTGACAAGTCAGATTCAGGAAGTGCATCTGGTGCTTGAACACACTCTCTGTGAATGTGTGGAAGCGGCTTTGTTCAACTTCAAACTGGATCTAAGCTCGTCTCTACAGGACCAGACCATCAGCTTGAGACGGGCAGCCTGATTCTGTAATGCCGGCCCTGTCTTCCCCTGAAAAATCGTTATTCCTCGACCGTGATGGTGTGATCAACAAGGAAAAACACTATCTATACCAGATTGAAGATTTCGAATTTGTTGAAGGCATCTTTGAACTGTGTCAGGCGGCGATACAGTCCGGATATTGCCTGATCATCGTAACAAATCAGGCGGGCATCGCCCGCGGTTATTACACCGAACAACAATTTCATGACTTGATGACGTGGGTAGTGAATGAATTTGCAAAACGAGACATCGCGATTACCGATGTATTCTATTGCCCGCACCATCCGACTCAGGGAACAGACCACTATCGGATAAACTGTGCCTGCCGCAAACCGAAACCGCAAATGCTGCTGGATGCGGCAAAAAAACACAATCTGAACTTGTCGGAATCGATCCTGATCGGCGATAAACTCTCTGATATCAAAGCTGGTCAGGCGGCCCGCCTGAAAACAACGGCTCTGGCAGGAACCGGACATGCTGTGAGTGAACAGGATAAACGGACGGCAGATGTTTTCGCCGGTTCATTAACAGAACTCAAACAGATTTTATTCCCTGTGAGTATCACAGCCGACTGAAGAATCCTGGGGAAGCATGCAAAAATCAGAACCTGTGATTGGTGTTTTGGGCGCAACCAGCCTGGTCGGACGAAGGCTGCTCACGCCTGAGATCCACGGCTGTGAAAACGGCGAAGAAAAGTTCGTCGCTTTTACCAGAAAAAAAAACGCTGAAACTCCGACGGAAACCAGGAACATTCGCTGGTGTCAGTTATCGGATCATACGGCTTCCGGTTTCGAAGGTCCAATCAAACATTGGATCTGCCTGGCTCCCATCTGGGTTCTGCCCGATTATTTTGAACTGCTGACTCAGTCGGGCGTACGGCGCATCGTGGTCTTAAGCTCTACCAGCCGCTTCACGAAAACAGAATCGATTGACGCGGCAGAGCAGAAGACTGCCTCCATGCTGGCCGAGGGAGAAGAACGTCTCAGAAACTGGGCGGAAGAAAATGGCGTCGCCTGGATCATTTTACGACCGACGCTCATCTACGGATTCGGACAAGATAAAAATATTGCCGCGGTGGCCCGGTTGATTCGCCGTCTGAAATTTTTTCCGCTGCTGGGTAGAGCGAAAGGCTTACGACAGCCGATTCATGCAGACGACGTCGCGATGGCCTGCCTGCAGGTGTTACGAATGCACAATATCACCAGTCAGTCCTATAACATTTCCGGTGCAGAAACGCTCTGTTATGACGAAATGATTAAACGCGTTTTTTCCGCAATGGATATGAAACCGCGCTGTCTGCGGATACCGAACTTTCTGTTTCGCAGCGGTGCGGCGTGTTTAAAATTCCTGCCTCGGTTCAAGAATCTCTCGATGGGCATGGCAGAACGCATGAACGCAGATCTCACGTTCAGTCATGCAGATGCCAGTCGGGATTTTCAATTTGCGCCGAGAACGTTCCAGTTGCAGCCGACTGATGTGGAAGACAGAAAACTCTGACTTCCAATTCAGATTTCCAGGGAAATGGTCTCTTCGAGCTGCATGAATTTGGCGATTGTTTTCCCGTGCCGCTCGATCTCCCCGGGTTTTCCTGCACCACAAAACGCTGCCAGAACAACCAAAGGCAGCCAAGCTATCACCACAAACAAAATGCCCCACTCAGACCAGATCAAAGAACACGCAGCCAGAGGAAACAGCCAGCACACATTCATTGCAAGTACGCTCAAGCTGACTTTCCGGTGCGCCTGGTGCCTGAGATGATCGCGCTCTCCCGATCCGGCCAGTAATCGCGACACCCGTTGGTAAGCATGGCTTCGATGAGCCTGATACCAGCGTTCGCCACCGATCATGCGCCGCAGCAGAGTCGAGGTGGCATCCACCCAGAATACGGCCGGTAAGATCAACCAGGCCCAGAGATTTAACGAGCCGGCAACAATCGTCATCAACGCCAGCACACCCAGCATATATCCCAGAAATGTACTGCCAACGTCACCCATAAATATTTTCGCCGGTGCCCAATTCGCCCCCATAAATCCCAGCAATGAAACGGCCAGTATCATCATCAATGCCTGTTCCAGAGAATAGCCTGCATTCAGGAACGGGATCTTGAAACAGATCAGAATACTTGCCATGACCAGAATACTGATCGCTTCCGTAACTGCCATCCCATCGATGCCATCCATAAAGTTAAATAAGTTCAACCACCAGACCATTGCAATGGTGGCGATCGCCCACAACACCCAGGTGGTATCCAGTGTGAATCCCCACAGATCCACTGCCGGCAAAGGAGAAATCGCATAAACAGATACAGAAATAATGAGGACCTGCGCACAGAGCCTGTACCTCACGGATAAATGGTACAAATCATCCCAGAGTCCGATGGCTGCAATACAGCATCCGCCACAAAAGATCATGGAAAGCGAGCTGCCCGAGACCAATTCGTCCCAGAACAGCAAACAGATTGCAGACAGACAGGTCACCACAATAGCAAGTCCTCCGCCGCGGGGAGTGGGTGCGACATGAGAACAGCGACTGGTGGGCGCTTTGACGAGCCCTAATCGCGGGGCCAGTTTGACGATCAGCCCGGTACAGACCAGTGAGGTCACAAAAATACTCAATAACAGGAAGCCGGGCAAAATCAAGCTGTCGATCATCATTTTCCAACATTACCCTTGAGAATATGAGATACACTCGATTTGGTTTTTCATTCGGACCGCCCTCTCATGATCCTGGGAGCAAAGCCTGAGACCTTGTTTTTTCGTGCTGTCAATCATTCACAATCTGCGCGAAATGATCGTACCAGGAGTCTCGGATCTCCCTGTGTTCGAGTCCACGACGATACTGGTACTGATTGTGCGGCGGAGTATACAGATATCTGAAAAATGGGTCAATCCGACATAAAAACCGAGATTCTCCCTCTCAAAAAGAATGAGATTCTGCTCATAACACCACATCCGTCACACTCGAGCCCAAAAGTCTTCAACCAGTTTTAACAGTTCAGGATTGATTTTGGGGCCTGCAGGAATTAATGTCGAACCGTAATGAAAAGAATGGTTCGAAGGTTATCCTGGTTTCTGGGGGTTCTCGGCCTGATAGGGATTCTGCTTCAGACTCTACAGGTTCAGGTGGAACATACGCACTCAAACGGCCGCTCACAGCACACTCATTCGCACGGACACAGCCATTCACATTCGCACGGCCACTCACACCATCATCACGGACATGACCACGCCCACCACCACGATTCCGGGACGACGGAAATGTCCCAATCGCCACAGAAGCATATTCACGTCACTCTGCTCTGGTGGGAATTCACGTTGAATGGCGATACGAACAATCAACGCCCCGTACAGACACCAGTTGAAGCAGCAGAACCAATTCACTCACACGTGAGAGACAAAACCCTGGCCAGAGACTCAGCGCCCGCGCTGGATTCATCGCATAAAAATCACGGGCCGCTCATTGCCTCCCCCCACTGGACGCAACTGATTTCCGAATGGGTTTCCTCCTGGCAGTCCGTACTTCCTCCGCCGAAAAAGCGACTCCCGATTCAGCAGCGTTATACATGGACCGTGACGTCTGCCACCTCTTGTTATCAATCAGTCAGTGAACCTCCCCCTGTCCCGCCACCTGAAACTGCGCTTTCTGTTTCATTCACGTAATTCCTGTTGCGATGCCATTGCCGGCCTCTGACAGGATTGGTGCGTCTTAAATTCCTCGCTTCCATGCTGATACATGTTTGCCGGAAATTTTATGCGCCCGCTTCACAAGAATGTTTCTTCAGAGAAGCCAGACAGTATCCGCGCAGCTATAGCGCCGTAAACTGACTGCGCTTCAACAGAAAGCTGGTTTCAATTCAATGAAAGAAAAAAGAATACACCGACCGGGGTTCACACTGATTGAACTGCTGGTTGTCATTGCGATCATCGCCATCCTCGTGGCGTTATTACTGCCTGCCGTACAGCAGGCGCGAGAAGCTGCCAGAAGACTCTCGTGTAAAAACAATCTGAAGCAGTTGGGTCTGGGGTTACATAATTACCACGATACCCACGGCTGCTTTCCTCCGGGTTATGTTTATAAACCGGGCGCAGGGGGTAACAATTCCGGGTTCAGCTGGATCACGATGATTCTGCCCATGCTCGATCAGGCAAACTTGTACAATCAGTTTGATCTGGAAGAGCCTGTTTTCAGTGCCGTGAATCGGGACGCCCGGGAACAGCATCTCCCCGCCCTGCTCTGCCCTTCCGATCCGGTTTCCGGAAACGGTTTTGTCGAGATGGGCAGTGCCGCCGAACGTTATGCGATGGGTTGTTATGTAGGCAATTTCGGGCCACCCGATCTGGATGCGACTCAGGAAAAGCGAACCGGCATGTTCAGTCGCAACAGTGCAACGCGTTCCCGCGATGTGACTGACGGCCTCTCCAACACGTTATGCGCAGGCGAGCGACAGAATGGCGTCTTCCGAAACGGAGCCGTACACGGTAACCATTTCGAATATGAAACGACCTGGGCGGGAGCTGTGCGGGATATCACAGATTCGACAGACGATCACGGCCATATGATCCTGTTTCAGACGGGCCACGTTCCCAATGCGCCCACCAGTGATGACCGTGATGTTTCTGCCCCGCATGTCGGTTTCGCGCAATTTCTGCTGGGCGATGGCTCCGTTCGCCTGATCGGATCCAGCATTGATTTCGGCGTCTACAGTGCTCTGGGCACGATTTCGGGAGGGGAAGTCATCAGCGAATATTAAACTTCTCGAAACAGAAAGACTTTAACAAATCGCATGCTCACATCGCACTCCGGTGTGAGCATGTTTTGATTGATCATCACTTATTTCGATTCGGTTTTTTCGAACACCAGAATGTGCTGGCGCGGCAGAACGCCGATCGTCTCTTTCCATTTCAGATTCAGTTCCGGTCGGGCGACTTCTTTTTTCGCCTGTGCTTCGGTCATCTTATGCACGAGTTTGATCGCCACAGCTGGATCTTCTTTGCGATATTCGACCAGCACCACACGTCCTTTGGGTTTTAAGGCTTTCGAAATTTCCAGCATCATTTCATACGGAAATTCAAACTCATGATAAACGTCCACCATAATCGCCAGATCAATCGAAGCCGGCTTGAGTCCGGGTGATTTCTGAGTTCCAAGTACAGGCTGGACATTATCCACGCCCACTTTTTTGAGTTTCTGATCCAGCAGGTCGAGCATCTCCTGCTGAACATCGACGGCGTACACTTTTCCGCCGGGACTCACATGCTCTGCCAGGATCACGGAGATCACGCCACTGCCCGCACCGATGTCGGCAATCGCCATGCCGGGCTGCAGTTTGAGTGCTTTGGGAAGCAGCGACAGCCGTTCTTCCTGCTCACGTGTTTTTCGTTCCAGCCAGGGAGCACCCTGATAACCCATCACGTGGGCAATTTCCCGTCCGCGATAAAACTTGCCGATTCCGTTCGGGTCGTGATCGCGTTGATAAGTGTAAAGCGTTTTTTCAGAATCCTGCTGTTCCGGCTTCGAAGTCGAAACGGCAGGCTCTGCAGCGAACACGGCGAGAGACAGCATCCCCCCCGCCAGAGAAAAACACACAAACCCGCGGAAGCAGTTCCATGACAGCAATTTCTGCGAAGCGTTCTTCATCTCAACTCCTCTGGCAGGTTCAGGGATCAGGAGACGGCTGCTCCTGTTTCCGGATTTCGATCGTGACGCTGCATGATTTCCGCCCACTCTCCCTGAGGAACTTCGGTCGCTTCGTCAACCAGCATCACGGGTATCCCGTCTTTAATGGGATACCTGAGTCGCGTTGCCGGATCTGTTGAAACCAGAAAATCACCGTCACAGACAAGTTTCGCTTTTGTTTTCGGGCAGGCAATGATGTCCTGCAGATGTCGTGGGTCGAATGACATTCGTTTTTACTCTTGAGCAACTTTGATGAAATTATAGCAGATGCAGCAGGGGTGCGACAGTTTTCTTTTGAACCAGACTTCCTGAAACGGGCAGGTCGGCAGTTCCACTGCCGCTCTGTTTAGAAACCTCGCAATGACTGGATGTCCTTGAAAGTCCGCAGATCATAATCAATGCCTACATAATCGAGCACCGAACACAAAGCCCGTACCGCCACACCGATTCCGTCTGGTCCGCTGAATCCGCCAAACTGTCCCCCCCCCTTCAAGTGAGGTTCGACTTCGAGGAATACACCGGGTACACCCAGCTTTTTCATTTTCTTTTCCATCTGAGGCAGCATCTCGCGCAGTTCGCGCAAAACAAGCTCATGACCGGCGTCGCCGACGTTGGCAGGCACAAAGTTTTTCAAGCGTTCTTCATCGACCACGCCCGTCCATTCCAGACTCTTATCAACGGTGTAATCTTTAATGTGGAGCCAGCCCATTGATTTTTTCATGTCGCGAAACTCGCTCAGACATTGCATCGCATCTTTATTTTGAGCCGCAATATTTCCCCCGTCATAGATGGTAACCATATTCGGACGATTGACTTTACGTGCCAGTTCGGCCAGTAAAGGTCCGGTTTCGCCAATCAGATTCGGTTCAATTTCGAGACCATACACGAGCCCTTCTTTCGCACACAGATCGACAATCTGACCTATCTGATCAACGGCCTGATTCATATACGGTTTCGGGTCTTCGCCTTTGGGAGGATAAAAAGAGAATCCGCGAATCAGTTTCGTGCCCAGCGTTGTGGCCGCATTGATGGTGTTGGCGACTTCTTTTTTCAAATAGTCTTTGAACGGCACAAACACGTTATGAGAGCCATCGTCTTTATTCACCAGTTTGATTTTGCCGACACGGGCGCCGATACTGGTGACATTCACTCCATATTCATCGTGCAGTTTGAGTAGTGCCTTGTATTCCGCCTTATTCAGATCAACGACATGTTTGACGTTTCCATCACCGTACACATCAATAAAGCGCGGGCTGTAATACTTCAGTCCCAAAGCAGAGAGTGCCACCATTTGTTCGATGGCTGTTTTATGATTCGCTGCTTCATCTGCAAATGCACTTAAAATCACACGGGGATTATCTGACATGACGGAGGTTTGCCTTTTGTTATGAAATCGTAAGCGGATAAGAATGGGCCAATCGAATGGACCACGCCGGAGCCATTTTTGACAGGTTTCGGATAAGTTTCAAGAGCTACGCGAAGATCCCTGTCGCTTTTTCAAAGGCCGTTGCCGATTTCACTGCCCCACAGGAGCGAAAATCTTCACACAATCAAACGATCAGGTCGCAGCCGGGACGCATTTCGTAAATGCATGGTCATGGCAACGGAAGCCGTCTCGGAATCCCGTTTCTGCAAAGCATCCAACAGAACAGTATGATCATATAGTCCGCGTGTCATGATTTCTGGAGATTCGTCGGCTGCGGAGTAGGAAACCCGCTTATAACTCCAGCATTTGTGAATGGCTTCTGAAATCGGTAAATTCCCGCAATGTTCGGCGATGGCCAGATGTAATGCATAGTCGAATGAGCGCGACGCCGTCCCCCACTTCTGTAAATGTTCGCTGGAGTGCGCGCCGTCTTCATACTGCTGCTGGCACGCTCTGACCTCAGCCGCCAGCGCCTGCAAGCGGATCACCTCTGTATCTGGAATGCGCTGAGCCGCCATCGCAGCGGCCGACGGCTCCAGCAGCAGCCGCAATTCGTGAATTTCCACCAGCCAGTTTTCTGCACCTTCCCGAACCACCGCACGATGATTTTTCTGCTGGATCACAATCCCGTCCGCCTGTAATCGCGCTAATGCCTGCACTACGGGAGTCCGACTGACCCCAATTTCACGCGCGAGTTGCGTACTTTTCAGCTCGGTCCCCCCCGGCAGCTCGCAACGAATGATCCGCAGTAACAGTTTCTGATAAACCTCATCAACGAGCGACGGGCTGTCGTCATCTTCAATGACGGTTTGTCCATTTAGATCCGGTAACCAAGCACTGTCTTTATTCACGAAAGTCTCGTTTCACTGGGAAAACTCAGGAAAAGGTTCGGGGACCACCCGGTCCCAGGCCAAGGGAGTGAATTCACTTATTCAAACTCCAGATTCTTTTTTTGTCAAATCGGTTGAGAGACTTGACAATCGCACTTCCTGCCCGTAAAGTGAATTCACTTTGAAGAGATCAGAAGGCGTCCAAGCTTAACATTCTCTTCATTATAGCATCAACACTGGAATTCACACCCACCAAATCGACAAATATTGAATTCACTTAGGGATATTTACATGACTCCTGCAGCCACCACACACAAGCTGAAAGCCGGCATGGTCGGATTCGGCATGATCGTCGATGAGACGTATCGTCCTTTTTTTGAGACCGTACATAAAACCGGCTTGTACCAGCGTGCCACCGGTCCCGTGGACATTTCACTGGCCGCCGTCGCCACGCGAACCGGTTCCCGGGCAGAAAAATATCTTGCCGAACGCGGAGAGAAGATTGACGGGTTTGAAAGTTTTGCCGGCGAAGAGGCGATTGATCAGATGGTGGCTTCCGGACTCGATTTTGCCTGCGTCGCATCTCCCGATGATCGCCACTTTGATTCCTGCAAGAAAATCCTCGCGTCAGGCACACACCTGATCGTCGAAAAACCTTCGGTACTGAAACTGCAGGAACTGGATGAACTGGTCGCACTGGCAGAAAAAAACAATGTCGTCGCGAAGGTCGTCTACCATAAACTGTTCGATCCCGATCACAAAAAACTCCGCACCCTGGTTTATGACGATGTCCTGAAACACGTCAATAACGGCTACTGCTCGCTGCTGGAACCCAAGGCGATTTCCGGCAACCAGTTTGCCCAATGGATCACCGGCCGCAACCCGGGAACTTATGTCGCGGTACACTATATTAAACTGATCGATTTCACATTCGGTGGAAAACTGAAAACGATTACGGCCTCTGGCCAACGCGGCCAGGTCGGCCCTCAAGACGGTCCGACCTGGGACAGCTGCCAGATGCGGATGGTCTACGAATATGACTCCGGCCGCGAAGCCGCCTTCGATATTCATACATCCTGGGTGACGCCCGACAATTTCCCCGGTTACGTCGAGCAGGAAGTCCAGTTTCGCTTTGACAACGGTCTGTGGAATGGCCATTCCCGCAAGCGTGGCGTTGAATGTACGGTCGAAGACAAAACACCGTTTACGATCAAAAACTCGATGAACAACCACTTTAACGGCACGTTTGTCGAACCCTGGAACACACGTTCGCAGCGTGGTTATGGAATAGAAGTCATCGAACGTTTTGCCCAGGAAGTCGCGATGATTGAGCTGGGCGGTCCCGACTCGGAACGTCAGCAACGCCTGGAAGCAGCCCGTTCGCTGAGTTACAACGACTTATCAGCCGACCGCCAGACCGTCGCCGCTGTGCAGGCGCTGGAAGCGATTCTGGAAAAACACGCTCAAGGCGAGCCCGATTGTGTCGTTCGCGTGAATGATGACAAGGGAGGCCTGGTGCTGTATCGTCCCGGTTCTTCCGCAGCGGAAGTGCTTTATGAAGGAACTGTTTAACGCGCGTTAAACCGCAGCCGACTTTGAAACTCTTTTTATCAATATCCTTTATTCATCCCGTAACACTAAAGAGAAAACCATGACCACAGCCATTCAGTTTGACAATGAAAATCAGTCCAATGCCATTCGCGAGGAATTGTTCCAGACCGAACCACTGGCATTAAGAACTTTCACTCCCAGTCAGGCAGTACTCGCAAAATCAGCGGGCTGCTTTCACTGGACTCCCGAAGGACGCCGCCTGTATGACTACACTTCCGGCGTGCTGGTTGCCAACCTGGGACACAATCCGCGTCGCTGGATGAAACGCTTCAGTGAATACCTGGGCTGGAAACCGGAACACATTACCGGCGAAGGCGCAGGAGATTACTTTGAAGCCGCCACGCTGACTGCTTATAACGCGGTTACAGAAATTGAAACCAAAGCCAGCAAGCGTCTGATCGCCAACATTCAATCCTTCAAAGGGGGTAATCGTTGCGAGAAAGTCATGTGGGCCGCTTCCGGATCAGAAGCCGTGCAAAAAGCCCTTTGGGCTTGTCTGCACCGTGATCCCCAGCGGGATATTATCCTGGCCACCCGCTACGGCTTTCACGGCAAAAAAGGGCTGGCCGGCGCCGTCACCGGTTCGGAAACAGACGCCGACCGCGATCCCCGCGTGAAGTTCATCAGTTTCCCGCGTACCGAATGTGATGATCTCACAAAATGTGATCAAACACTGGACACAGCCGTTTATCAGAAAGAACTGGAAGACCTCTGGACCGAATATGGCACACGGATCAACTGCCTGATCACCGAACCTTATCTCGGTGGCGGGGGAAGTTATCATCCGCAGGTGGAATACCATAAAGTGCTGCAGGACTTCTGCCGTGCTCACGACATCATGCTGATCCTGGATGAAGTCCAGGCCAACTTCGGTCGAACCGGCTGCATGTATGCGTTTGAAAAATATCAGGTCGAACCCGATTTTGTCGTACTCGGCAAAGGTCTCGGAAACGGAGTTCCCGTCGCCGCTGCGGTCGGACGGAACGACGTGATCGCCAGCCTGAAATACGGCGAAGCCTCTGACACGTGGAGTGCCAACCCGGTCTCTTCTGCCGCTGTGCTGGCAACGCTGGACGAGTTCGAAGGCAGCGACGTCATGGAAAACACGCAGAAACTTTCTGCGATCTTTATCGAAGGTCTGCAAAGCCTGAAAGCAACCGGCATCATTGCCAAAGTCCGCGGCGAAGGCATGGTATTCGGAATCGAATGTGCCGCACTGGGTGACAAAACCAGCCAGGAAGTCGCCATCGCACTGGTCAAAGCCTGCTACCTGGGCGAAGCAGGTGGAGACGGCATTCACCTGCTGGGGGCACTCGCCGGAAATGTGTTACGCGTCAGTCCGCCAATGACCATGACCGAAGAACAGGCACGCGAGTCGCTGGCACTGTTACAACGGTTGAGTGGCAAGCTGGCAGAGCAACTTCAGGGCGCTCCTGCCTCTGCGTAATCAAACCGAACGAACAGCTAATGAAACAGGCCCCGATCATACAATCGGGGCCTGTTTTTTTGAAATTCAATCCAAACGATGTCAGAACTACAGCTGGCGTTGATTACGCCACTGCTCCAGTTGTTCGGCGGTCAGGTTGTCCGGTGGAGTGCCTGACGGTGTATTGTTTACTGCAGACGCGGGACCCGGTGAGATTCCGACGGGGCTCATGCCTTGCGCGACACCCGGTTTTTGCTGTTTGACTTGAGCCGTCCTGGGATTTTTTGTCTGTGAAAAAGAGGCCTGTTGTGCGCCCGTATTGTGGCCCGTCGTCTGGCCGCTTGTCACTCCGGCCAGCATCAGCCGGTTTTCTTTCTCGCGGCGGATTTCGTCGAGCCAGTATTGGGCTTCGTTGAATTCGGGTTTCAACAGAACGGCCTGGAGGAACTGCTGCTCGCTGGCCTGCAGTTGTCCCCGGTCTCTTAAAATGTAACCAATGTTATAATGGGCTTCCGCTTCGCCAACAGCACGAATCAGATGCGGCATCGCTCCCTGGTAATCACCGGAAGACGCCATCGCGATTCCCAGTTGATAACGTGCGTTTTTATCAGCGGGAGCCGCTTTCACGGCACCACTCAGCAGTGCGATTGCCTGATCCCACTTTTCTTCAGCTGCATAAAACTGGCCGATATTGGCACGCACCTTGGGATCTTCCGGCGCCAGTTCCAGCGCTTTCTGAAACCCTTTTTCGGCCTCTGCTTTACGGCCGGCAACCTGATCCAGTCGCGCCAGTCCGAGAATGGCTTCAATGGATTTCGAGTTCTGTCCTAAAGCAACTTCATAGGAAGAACGCGCCGATTTCGTATCGCCCATCTTTTCCTGAAGCTGCCCGTGAGTGATATAAAACTTATCCGGATTCTTCAATTTCTGATTGGCAACCGAAATTTTGTCTTTCAAACTGGTCGGCGCAACGTCATCCGAATTGGATACAAATGCCTGTCGCACGGATGAACAACCGGTGCAAACCAGTAATGCACAAGTAATTCCAGCGATCCAGGTCTGTTTAATCATGAGTACCGACATTTAATTACCTCCATGAGGTGCACGCAAAAGGCGTGGATTGTGAATCCTCTTTTTATCTCAACAGGTCGTTCCTGTTGTGTTTCGCTAATTCCAGCCAATTCACAATTGGTTACACGACCAATGAGTGAAAATTCAGTAATTTGAGAGACGTGTGATAATGAGTGAATCAGGTTGCTTAAAAGACCTTACGAGAAAGGCTTGATCAAGATCTTCAAGAAAGGATTTTATATTTGACAGAAGAAACGCTGCGCTGCTTCTGAAATGAGTTGCGTGGAAAGGATGGGTTCCTGTCCTTTAAATCGACATATTGACTGAAGAATCTCCAGTAAATCTCGCGGGTCGCTTGATCTGGGGGACTTTCCCTGGTTGTAATAATCACCATATAGATAATCTACAAAAACTGGGTCATATTCAATGCCCCGTTGGCGGCAACAGAGCTTCGATATCTCAGTGAAAACTTCGCGGGAGGGGGCATTGATTTGAATCTTATGGCGGATGCGCCGCAGAAAGGCCTCGTCCACCAGATCGCTGGGATCCAGATTGGTTGAGAATACAATCAACTGTTCAAAAGGGACTGAAAATTTCTTTCCCGTCGCCAGAGTGAGGAAATCAACCCGGTCTTCAAGCGGCATAATCCACCGGTTGAGCAGATCTTTGGGACTCACGAGCTGTCTGCCGAAGTCGTCAATCAGAAAAACACCACCATTGGCTTTGATGTGCAACGGCGCCGTATAAAAATTACTCGTTTTGTTATAACGTAAGTCGAGCATCTCCAGATTCAACTCGCCCCCCGTAATGACAACCGGTCGCCTGATCCGCCTCCAGCGGAGGTCCGTATCCGGCTTGTCCCAGTCTTTCATATCGGGCACGCGGCCCCCCTTTTTCGGGTCAGACTGATTCCACTCCTGCAACTCATGATCGTCGGTCGTCTGATGAATGGTCGGGTCAAACAGCGTGATAATACTGTTCTCCATCTGTAACGCATACGGGACGTAAATTTCTCCCCCCTGCTGATTCAGAAATTTCCCCAACCCTTTGGCAATCATTGTTTTACCGTTGCCCGGTGGACCGTAAATGAAAATGGAACGGCCGCTGCAGACCGCAGGCCCCAATTCATCCAGGAGCCCTTCCCGAATAATAAATTCGGAAAAGGCGGCTTTCAGTTTCTCGGGAGTACAATTGATGCCTGCCACCGTCTGCAACCGACATTGGCGCACATAGGCTTCCAATGTCACCGGTGCAGGCCCGACATACCGACATTGTTCGAACGCATCCCGCGCACGAACCCGCCCCAGTTCTGTCAAGTTAAATCGATATGAAGAACGACCGATCATATTACCGGAAGTTACCTCAATGCATTTTTCCTCTTTCAGAAAAATCAGCGCCATATCGATAATGCAGAAAGGAAGGTGCGCAGCGCGGGAAATTTCGATTCCCAGCGCACTCCCCTGCAGATAGAGCTGCTTCAAAACCAGATTGCATAACTGCAATAATGACAGACCGCTTTCTTCCAGTGTCTGCGGTGCCGGTATCGGTGAGACATCATAACGGGCTGTTTTTAAGGAATTCGCCGCGTGAGGAAATTCGTCTCCCGCCAGGGAATTCGGTGCATCACCGGCTGACTGTTTTTTTTGAAACAGATCACTGTAAAGATCCGTCAGATCCGTGTTTTTGGCAGCAACCCGATGATCGGGCTTAGAGTCCGTTTCCTGCTGTTCAGCACGTTTATCCTGTTGCGAGAATCCCTCTCGTGAGGGATTCTGATATTCATCTTCTGTAGGACGATCAATCATGACGAGTTTTCGTCTGAATTAACTGGAGTGAGAAATGGCATGGAAATCAAACAGAAAACGGACAGGAATCAGTTCCCCCCATTCGCAGCAGTTCCGCCTCCAGCCGTGTATTGGATTCGAGGAGGCAGAATGGAGCCGACATAAGCGCGGTATTTCATATCTTCCTCGCGTGCCGGTCGACCGTAAGCGGGGGTAACTCTTAACATCGTCGAAGGAATACTTTGACCGCCGGACATTTCTGAAGCCGCGTATTGGACGTTCCCCAAACGCTCCTGGCTGGCAATCGAGGAATCCGTCGTCTGTACAAAAATCATGCGATGCTCTTCCGGTGCATGTTCCAGTATCCAGCGCAAATGCAGTAAGCCGGCCTGAGTTAACTTGTTACCATCTTCTTCAAAGTGATACGCATACAGGGTTGTCTGATCGGTCCATCCGTTGTGCATCTGTCTGTCCATAACGTCACGGACATATTCACGGTCCTGGCAGGTATAAGGATAAGGCCAGTAAGTCGCGTGATGGTAGCGACTCCAGAACCCCTGTTTTGGTCCCGTTGGTCGAGGGTAAGGAGGCCACAACTCACCAAATTTATATTTTTGACGCGAACCAACAGGCCGCGCAGCCTTCTCTGCCCACTTCGCTTCTTTTTCTTCTTTGGAAGTCCAAGGCCAACCAGCCTGAACGTCGGTAGCATTAGACAGGCTAACCACAAATAAGATAAGTAGATACGTGTTGAATTTGACGGCAGTCGTCATGCCATCGCCCCCCTGTATTGATCGTGAGAGAATCACCTGTCAGTCCACGCATGAACCATTCGCGCAAGCCAGACCGATAACCGTTTGAGATTGTATGCTTGTCTCTTATCGGCAGTGGAGTGGTCCGGTCCTGACGAGAAAAACGATTCTACCGGGAGAATGAGTGAGATAATTTCACACACGGAAACAAAAATCACTGCAGTATCTGATTGCCGCAAAAAACAGCAAAAACAATCGGAAGTCAGGCCTGTTTCACAACATACCCCGAGCCCGGTTCCCGCCCTTCGTTCTTACAAACAAAGGGTTGTGCAGTCCGCTGGCAGAACGCTTTGACTGAGACAAAATGATTCCGCGACCCAGGAACAGGCATCGATACTTTTCCGACCGCATACGGGTGAAACGTGACCTCTTTTGAGTTCCCTCAGCCTATCCAATATGGACAGAGACCACTACACTTTCGAGAAGGAAACTCCCGCCGCGCGGTGCGCGGACAAAGGTGATGTGTTGCGACCATTTCTATTTTTTCTCAAAACCGTTATTCTTACAGTGAGTCAGTTTACTGTTCCTGTTATTTAATCAGACTCCTAATCTATGTTTTCGGAACTATTGATCGAAACGAATCGAGATCGAAATGGATGCGGTTGAGATACAAGCGAATCATTCCAGCACTCAATTCACTGCAGCAGATGCAGAGCAGATGGCGCTGGAACTGAATCTCACATCACAGCAGATCCTGAATGTGATTGCATTACTGGACGAAGGAAATACGGTTCCCTTTATTACCCGTTATCGAAAAGAGCGCACGGGTAATCTGGATGAAGTTCAGATTCGTGATATTCAAAAACAGGTTCAGTTCAAACGGCAGATCTGGGAACGTGCTTCAACCATCCTGCGTTTAATTGAAGCGCAACAGAAACTCACGCCGCAGTTAAAAGCGGAAATTGAAAAAGCCGACACGCTCAAGCGGCTCGAAGATCTTTACCGACCTTACCGCCCCAAACGAACCTCGCGCGCCGCAACCGCGAGGAAGCATGGCTTCGGACCTCTGGCCGATGCCATCTGGTCCGGTGATGCCGGCATTGCGAATCTGACGGAAGCAGCAAAACAATATACTAAAGGTGAAGACGGCGCCCGCACAACGGAAGAGGTCCTGAAAGGGGCCGCCGATATTCTGGTGGAAAAAATTGGCGAAGACCCCGATGTGCGTGACATCTCTCGTAAGATCGCCTGGCGGTCCGGCCGCCTGGTCGTGAGTGCCACCAAAAAAGCGGAAGAATCCGGCCAGGAGTATCGCGACTATTTCAATTACTCGGAACAGGCCGTCAAAGTCCCCCACCATCGCACAATGGCCATCAACCGGGGAGAAAAAACCGGTGCACTGCGCATCCGTTTTGAATGGACTGAAGATTCCGCCTGCAAATCGATTCTCAGCCATCTGAATCTAAACGGTCACCGCTTCCACGATTTTCTGACAGAGGTGGTCACCGATGCTTTGCAGCGGCTGGTACTGCCCAGCCTGGAGCGGGAAATCCGCCGCGAACTGACGGACAAAGCGGAAATCCATGCGGTCACCGTGTTCGCCCAGAATTTGAAAAACTTACTGCTGCAGCCCCCCCTGCAAGGCGAACGCATTCTGGCCATCGATCCCGGATTACGAACCGGCTGTAAACTAGCCGTGCTGAATGAACTGGGAAATTGTGTGGCCACCGATCTGGTGTATGTCACTGGTTCCGCCGACAAAAAAGATTACGCGCGCAATAAGCTGGCCGACATGATGCAGGAACATCAATGTAAGCTGGTCGCCATCGGCAACGGCACCGCCTGCCGCGAAACGGAAGAGATTATCACGGAGATGATCGAGCAGAATCTGCCCGAGGCCCGTTATCTCATTGTGAATGAAGCAGGCGCCAGTATCTATTCTGCCAGCCCGGTTGCCCGCGAAGAATTTCCTGATCTGGATGCCACGATCCGAGGCACGATTTCCATCGGCCGCCGCCTGCAGGATCCGTTAAGCGAGCTGGTGAAGATCGACCCTCAGCATCTGGGCGTCGGCATGTACCAGCACGACGTGAATGCGAAACGCCTGAAAGAATCGCTGGATGAAGTCATCGAATCGTGTGTGAATTATGTCGGCGTGAATTTGAATACCGCCAGTGCCTCCCTGCTGCGACATGTTTCAGGAATGAATCAACTGATCGCCAGACGCATCACCGAATGGCGCGAAAAGCATGGCTCGTTTCAGAATCGAAAACAACTGCTGGAAGTCGCCGGGGTGGGCGAAGCCACATTCACGCAAGCTGCCGGCTTTTTGAAAATTGATGCGGGCACCGAACCACTCGACTCAACCTGGATTCATCCGGAAAGTTATGAGCACGCCCACAAGGTCTTTACGCAACTCGACCTGCCTCAGGACAGCCTGAAAACTTCCGCTCAAGACCGCGAATCCATTATTGAAAAAGTGGCAGCGGTCGATAAAAAAGAACTCAGCCGAAGTTTAAAAATCGGCCTGCCGACACTGGAAGACATTCTGGAAGCCATCGTCCGCCCCAAACGTGATCCACGCGCCGATTTGCCCGGCCCGATTTTCAAGCAGGGAGTTTTAAAACTCGAGCAACTGGTCGAAGGCATGGAACTGCAGGGCACGGTTCTGAATGTGGTGGACTTTGGCGCGTTTGTGGATGTGGGATTGAAAGACAGCGCGTTGATTCACGTCAGTGAAATGGCCAATCATTTTATCAAAAACCCGTATCAGTTCGTCTCAGTCGGCGACGTGATTACGGCCTGGGTTCTGGGCGTGGACCTCGAACGCCGCCGCGTCTCATTAACGCTGATCAAACCGGGCACGGATCGCCTGCCGAAAAAAGAATCGTTTTCCAAACCGGCTCCCCCGCAAGCAGCGCCTGAAAAAACTGAAACAGCGCCTGCTGCCCGTACGGGCACCGGCGGCCAGAAAAACCAGCGGCAGCAGAGAAAACAGACTGAGAAAAAGTCTCCCCCCGCTCCCAAACTGACGAATGAAATGAAATCCGGTGAACAGCCTTTACAGGGCTTCGATCAACTGAAAGCACTTTGGAACCAGAAAAAGAAATAGGAACTTCCTTTCCGTTTCTCTGACGGAAACCTCAAACGAATCATGACGCACTCCAATCGACGCACGAGAACATTTATCGCAGTCCCCATTCATCCGCCGCGGGGACTCAGAAAATTGCTGCCCAAACTGGATCAGCTGGGACCTGCCGTCAAACCGATTCTGGTTGACCAGATGCATATCACTCTGAAGTTTCTGGGGCCGACCGAGTTAGATGACATCATGCCCATCAGTAACATTCTGAAAAAAATGCGCACGCTGTTTCCCTGCAGAAAGCTGGCCTTCAAAGGGCTGGGGGCATTCCCCAACGCAGAACGGCCGAATGTCATCTGGGCAGGTATCACCGATCCCGCCCCACTAATAGAGATGGTTGATTACCTGGAACAGGAAACGGAAAAACTGGGCTACCCGATGGAACGCAAAGGCTTCCATCCCCACCTGACCCTGGCGCGTGTGAACGCCAAGCCGGCGGAAGAACTGTTTGAAATTCTGCGGGATCGCGAGAATGCGGAATGGGGTGAAGTCACCGTCGATACCATCAAGTTTTTTGAGTCCGAACTGAAATCACAGCGTGCCCATTATCACGAAATGCAGACCGTGAAACTCGCTCAGCGCTGAACATTTTCCGGCTGCAGAATCAATTTCGATCTGAAAAACAGAAACCGTACGGCCAGTCCCAGCACAATCAGCGAACAGCCGACAAGTGTGGTCAGCGAAACCGTCTCGCCCCAGAACAGCCAGACCCAGATCGGATTCAAAATCGGTTCGGTCAAAACCAGCAGGGCGGCTTCCTGCGAGTTGACGGTTTTAACCGCGTGCGAAAAAATCACATACGGGGTTCCCATCTGCACCACTCCCAGCGTGGCAATCAGAAACAGCTGCCAACCTGTCAGTGAAACCCCCAGCGTTAACGCCCAGGGCGCGACAAGGGCTGCCGACACCAGCAGACAGAGCGCCACCAGCCAGGCCGGGTGTTCGTCCCGCAACTGGCGAAATAAAATCACGACCAGCGCATAAGAAACGCCGCTCATCAATGCAATCATGTTGCCTGTATAATTTTTTCCCGACCAGTCCGCCGTTACGATGCAGAAAATGCCCACCATCACAATCAGCATCGCCACAATCGAACCGCGCTCGATGCGTTCTTTCAGAAACACCAGCCCAAACAGCATCGCCCAGACGACGCTTGTATTCTGCAGAAAAATGGCGGCGGCGGCCGACGTTTTTGTCATCGCGGTCACGAACAGCAAATTCATTGAAGCGAAAGCGATCAGCAGCGGAATCAGGCCGGGACGCCAGCGCACGTATTGGAATTTCACAAACGGCAGCAGAAACAGCCCGGCAAAAAACGCCCGATAACAGGCCAGAATCAAACCGCGATCCGCTTCGGGAATCGACTGAAACGGAGGCGACTTGATAAATACGCCGCTCAGACTCCACAAAACCGAAGCCAGCAGCACCAGCAGCCGTGCCCGGAACAGCTTACCTCGGTCTTCGTCGTCCGTCATAGTATGCCATCCGTTCTGCTGCTATGGAAACTCCCTCACAAACTGGCGGCGATGGCGGCGGGAACTTCAATGGTCCCCTCATACAAGGCCCGGCCGATGATCGCGCCGATTAACTTCGGATGCTGCCGACTGACTTCCGCCAGACGCGACACATCTTTGAGTGTCGTCACGCCCCCCGAAGCAATCACGGGAAGCCCCATTTCGGCCAGCGCAATCATATCCTGAATCGTGCCTTCATCGACGCCCTGCATCATGCCGTCGTTGGCGATATTCGTATAAATCACGGCTGCCAGCTCAACACCCACATACTCGCCAGCCAGATCAAGGGCCGACGTTTCTGAAACATCCAGCCAGCCTTCGGTGGCGACTTTCGAATCGCGGGCATCCAGTCCCAGCGCCAGTCGATGCGGATAACGCCGGACCATCGCTTTGAACCACTGCGGATCTTTCAACGCCTGCGTCCCCACAATCACCCGGTCGATGCCCACTTCATCCAGCATCAATTGAATGGATGCTTCGTCACGAATGCCTCCCCCCATCTGACAGGGGACGGAAACGGCTTCCACAATTTTGCGCACGACTTCATGATTGACGGGTTTGCCAGCCTTCGCGCCATCCAGGTCCACCAGATGCAACCGCGAGGCGCCTCCGTCTGCCCAGCGACGGGCCATTTCGGTCGGATCATCGCCGAAGACCGTTTCCTGACCGTAATCGCCTTGTCGCAAACGAACGCATTTGCCTCCTCTAATATCGATGGCGGGCAGTATTTCCATAACTGAGCTGACTTTCTTTTTCCTGATGAACGTAAATTAAAATGAAGCGAAATTCTGGAGCAGTTTCAATCCCGCGTTTTGACTTTTTTCCGGGTGAAACTGCGAGGCGACAATATTATCGCGGGCCACCATCGACGCAAAACGGCAGCCGTAATCGGTCCAGGCAGCAACGTCCGATTCGTGATCGGGCACGACATAATAGCTGTGAACAAAATAGAAATGTTCGTGTTCGGGAATGCCGGCGAGAATCGGGTGCGCAGCGGTGCGTTCAATCTGATTCCAGCCCATGTGCGGAATTTTCAGATCGGGCTGTTCCTCGAAACGCACGACTTTCCCCGGAATGATGCCCAGCCCCTCGTATTCGCCGTCTTCATAACTGACATCAAACAGCATCTGCAGGCCGAGGCAGATTCCCAGAAATGGCTTGCCCGAATTGACGTGTTCCAGAATCGGTTCCACCAGCGACTGCGTTTTGAGCGCCTGAATCGCATCCCGGAACGCGCCCACGCCGGGCAGCACTAATTTCGTGGCTTGGGAAATCGTTTCCGGTTTGGAACAGATGGTTGCTTCAACCCCCACCTTTTCAAAGGCTTTCTGAACACTTCGCAGATTTCCCATTCCATAATCGACAATTGTAATCATAGTTTTTTCTTATTCCAGGTCTCAATCTTTGACGAGCGCTTCCGCAGTGGGGACACCAGAGACGTTTCCAACTTCAGCGCGTGCAGCCGATTCTAGTGTTTACAGCCGTTTTTGTGAATGATGCATAACAAAAGCAGGCCGTTTCGGCGTTTATCGCCCTTTTTTCCACTGATGGTAATAGTGTGTTCCCCGCCCTGACCGGGTATGCGAGTCGGTGCCCCGATCCCAGCGGCCTTGCGTTTCGTCCACGTTTTCCCCGGCCTGAAAGCTTAATTGATCAGCGGATGTCCATTCTTCCTGCCATTCTTCTTCGTAATATAAGGGAAAACCCAACATCCGTTTCATCAGCTGCGTGAACATTAAACAGCCCCCCAGCAAAAACAGCATCACGACCGCCAATATCGGGAGCAGTGGTCCCAGATGACAGATCCGTTCGGCCAGTGGCCAGATTTTCGGCCAGCCCAGCAGCACCAGCAGCGCCCCCAGACTGAGGTAAGGACCAAAGGGAATTTCCCGTGTCTGTCGAAAAAAGATGGAAACCGCCACCACCGCCAGAGCACACAGCGGCGAAATTACAAACACGGTGACTGTCGCCTGCCAGCCCAGAAAGCTGCCAATGACGGCCATCAAAATCACATCACCAAAACCCATCGCTTCCTGCCGCAACGTCCACTGCCCGATAATCCGCACGGCCCAGACCACACCGCCCCCCACAACCAGACCGACCAGACTCACCGCCAGCCCATGCAGATGCGGATATTGAATCACCCATTCCGGCACTTTCTCGACTATGAAATACGAACGATACTGCTCGGGAAAGTAGATGCCCATTAAACGGACGACCGACGGTTCCTGAAACCAGACCGGCACCAGATAAAACAGACCGAAGACAAAAGAACCGACCACGCCGATAAACAGCGCCGGCATCGTGGCCCCGTCGGGAATGATTTTCAGATCGAAGTCGATGAAGGTGGCGACCATCAGCGATTCAATCAACACCAGATGAAACAGATAACGCAGATTCAGCAGCATGGCCGGCGTCATCCAGGAATCCACAGCGAGCAAGTCAGGCGCATACGCCGAATACAGGCCGCTCTGCTGCAGCACCGCCTGCGCACTCAAAGGAACTTCCACACAATACAGCATTACAAAAATCAGTCCATTCAGCAGCTCGACCAACGCTTCACGCAGAGTACGCTTATAGGGAAACGCGGAATTGCGGGATCGCGTCAGAAAAACGCCGATGATGGGAATGTGATAGCGCGACCAGAGGTGACGCATGCGACGGCCGACGCGTTTCCAGGCGGCTCCTACGCGTTCTTCACGGGGAATCTCTTCGATACAGAGATTAACCACGCGTCCCAGCACTGCTCCCAGCAGAAACAGCAGTACGAGCATGAGATTGGGGTCGATGCCGAAGGGGGTCATAGTCCGGTGAACTTTCGTCGTGCCTTAAAGGATTGAATCCAGGGAGTCTACAATTTCATCGACGATTTGGGAAACAGTTTTAGAATCTGTCTCTACCGTGATACTGGCGCACTCATAGTACAGGGGTTCGCGCTGATCGAGCAGATTCTGAATTTCCTCGCGCTGGGAAGCACTTGCCGTCAACGCAGGCCGACGGCTGGTTGTTGTTGCATCCTGTGAAATCCGCAGCTCCAGCGCGTCGACATTCGCTTTGAGCCAGATCACCGGGCCCGCGTCTCGCATTTCACGGCGTGTCTCGGCATTCAGAATCGCACCGCCGCCCGCGGCAATGATCAGTTTGTCTTGCTGAAGCAAGTTCTGCATCACCCTACGTTCGATCTGACGAAAGTGCGTTTCCCCTTCCTCGGCAAAAATCTGCGCAATCGATTTCCCGGCCACGCGTTCGATTTCGTTGTCCGCATCCATCCAGGTAAACCCGCGCCGTTCTGCTAAAGGGGCAGCCACACTGCTTTTGCCGCTGCCTCGATAGCCAATTAATGTGATTACCGTCATTTGAGATCCCCTAGAGTTTTCCGACTGCCGAAATTCCTTTTCGCAGCGTCGCCCGCATGACATCCAGAGGAGGTTCTTTACCCGTGAACAGTTTGTATTGTGCGGCTGCCTGGCGCACGAACATTTCAATTCCGGAAACGGTCTTACAGCCTCGCTCGCGCGCCTGTTTGAGGAGCAGTGTATTTTCCGGATTATAAACCGTGTCGAACACCAGCATATCGTCCTGCATAAAGTTCTGGGCAAACGGCGTTTCATTCACCTTCGGCGACATGCCCACCGATGTGCCATTCACCAGAATGTCAAAATGACCGCTGCCCCGGTTTTCCCAGGTGCTATAGTTACAGCCCAGATCCTTCGCCAGTTTTTCGCCCCGTTCGCGACTGCGATTCGAAACCGTCAACACCCCGCCAGCACTCATCACTCCCGCACCGATCGCCCGCGAGACACCGCCGGCCCCTAACAGCAGGACTTGTTTACCATTAATCGGATCGCCGGTCGCGTTCCCCTCGGGATCGAGGCCGAGACGAATGCTGTCGAGTGCCGCATCGTAGTCGGTATTGCGCGCGTGCCAGACATTTTTACTGTCGCGAAACAGCGTGTTCGCCACACCCATACTCTGGGACGCTGCGTCTGCTTTATCCGCCAGCTTGAGTGCGCCCGCTTTATGCGGAATCGTCACACTATAACCCTGCACATTGAGCCATTGAAATTCTTTCAGCGTTTCCGCCAGTCGATCTTTGGGCACACGGAACGGCAGATAAACAGCGTCCATTTTATCGTGGCGAAACGCCAGATTGTGAATCAAAGGACTCAGGCTATGCGCAATCGGATCACCGATCACGCCGTACACGGAAGTCTCCGGCCCGATCTGATCATAGTCATAAATTCCCGTCATCTCGGAAAATGCCAGTTGCCCCGGCGCTAACTCTCGCTCACGACTGAACGTGGCATAAGTAAACGGCGCACCATATTTCCCGCACAGAATCCGGCTGATCACGCCGTACTCGCCCATGCAGAAACCAATCGTTGGCACCTTGGCATTGGCCACCAGCTTCAGCATCCGCACCGAATCGCCGGGAGAATTTGCCATCGTGACGATTTTGACGATATCGGGATCTTTCTCGCACATCGTAGCGTAGATCTCTTCGAGATCATCGGGCGTTTCATCAAAATTGTGATGGCTGACAATACGTTTGGTTTTTCCGTAACGCGGAATCGATTGAGCAATGTCGTCTTCAATGTCGACGTATTCGACCTCAGAGACGATGGCGGTTCGCAGCAGCGCCTGCCTCTGTTCTTCGGTGCGGTTCCAGCGTCCTTTATCTTCCGGCCGACGGCAGGTCACGACGACCGGTGTAGGACGGTCTTTAATCAGACGGTTCACATCGGGGGAACGCGCGATCCAGTCCAGACGTAACTCCACCAGTTCCGCCCCCTTTTCCGCCAGGGAACGGTGTTCCATCATCACCATTTTGTGTCGGGTTCGACCGATGCTGACACAAATCATTGATTCTCTTCAACTTTCTTGATTGATATGCGAAGTCTGTCCGGAGGAATCAAAGCCTTGTGTTCCCTGCAGAGAGACGAAATAACGACTGAGCGAGTTCACAGTGTAACCAATATCGTATCCCGACTCAAACAAGTGTCTAGCCTGTTTCCAGGTTTACAACAGCCTCTCCAGGGCGATTCGGATCAGGTATAATAGCATTTCGTGCCGCGAGGACTCGGCGAAACGCGTTTCCGGTGTCTCAACCGGGAAACAGAGACGATTCACGTTGTAGGGATTATGCCGCATTCCCGATGCCCCTTCAATTCTCGTCAGTCTGCCCCTCTTCAGCGGCGGACTCTCACTGGTTAGCGCGGTCAATTCCCCTGACCTGTCGCAAAAATTGACTGTTGAAGAAGAACGAATGAGTTTAGTTTCATGAGCGGTTCGGTATCAGCCGCCGTTGTGTGTCCGCACACATATGTGAAGCCGGTGGCTGTCGCCATTCCGCTTATGTAGATGGAATTGAATCACTTAAAACGCATCCCCTGTACAGGTCGCATGCCCTTCCCTTTTTCCTGAACACGAAAATCAAATCACTGATACTTTTCATAATCACAGGCTGATATAATAAAAGAGTCGTTTTAGAATTTTTCCATGTCACATGCAGAAAGGCGGGCGTTATGTTTGCCTTCGGTTCTATTTTGTTGACGCTGTCGATGGCTGCTTTGCCCGGGGATCAGGTCACAACGCCTCAGGTTCGCGAAACGATTCAACGCAGCGTTCCCTATATCGAGGAACAAGGACTGTGGTGGATTGAGCAGAAGAAATGCGTTACCTGCCATCGTGTGGGAATGATGGTCTGGAGTCTCGATAGTGCGAAACGGAACGGTTTCAAAGTCAGCGACAGGCTGGATGAATGGCTGCAATGGGCCGCCGACCAATCGCTCGCGAAAAATGATAAAGGGACCGTTGTGGGTCTGGGAGACAAAGAAGGGGTGGCTCAGATTCTGTTGCGCTTCGATGGCCCCAGCGTCGACCCGGACCAGGCGGAGACTCGAAAAAAACTGGCCTCGTTGCTGCTGGAGGGCCAACAGCCAGACGGTTCCTGGAAGGCGGGAGGACAGCTCCCCTTTCAAAAACGACCTGCCCCGGAAACGAACCGCGTCTCCACCATGTGGCTGGCACTGACACTGCTCAGGGAGGGAAATGAAACGAGCGTCCCCGTTGTTGAAAAAGCGATGCAGTACATCAAAGCCAGTCCCCCGGGAAAGAGCACCGAATGGTATGCGGTGCGATTATTGCTGGCAACCCAGACAAAAGACGATGAAATGCGAGACCAGATGGTGGCGCAGCTCCGCAGTCTGCAAAAACCGGACGGCGGCTGGGGCTGGATGGTGGAGGATGAAAGCGATGCACTGGGAACAGGCATGGCGCTGTACGCGTTCATTGTTGCGGGACTGGATCGGCAGGATGCTTCCGTTAAAGGAGCCCAACAGTTTCTGGTCAGCACACAACGCGCAGACGGTTCATGGCCTGTCAAAGGGACCAAAGAAAAGAAAAAAGAGAGTATAGAAGAAACAGCCGTCTATTGGGGCACCTGCTGGGCCGTCATCGGACTGGTGGAAAGCCTGCCTCAATAGTGGGAACTGTTCTGCCCCCGTTTTCTTTTCATCAGTGGGTGGCACGAAGCTGGCCGCAGTTATGCATTGGGGTGACCATCGAGCCCTCACCTGCATCGACAGTCGGGCAAGAGTATAGACCGGACCATCGGTAACACTGATGTCAACTGTTTTGTGCCCGATGTAGGGGCGACCCTGTGTGGTCGCCCGCGGTATCGACATGGTTTGTGCAATCACATCCGAAACGTTTTCACCGGTTCCTTCGCAATTGTGATACAGAAATGAATGCCACCAGGCGGGCAGGCACACAGGCCAGCCCCTACGATGACTTAGCTCGTTATGTGGCTCTGAAATCGGTGTGTTCTCTGATTGTTTCCTGCGACTTTCGGCAACAGAAAACGAGGGTATAAATGACAAATCAGTGCGATGAAATGATCCTCCCAGCGAGACAACAAGCAACCCTGAAAGCTTCTACTCATCTTCCAGCTTCCAGGCGGTCAGGTCGTCGAGGAGAAGTGCATTGCCTTTCATGATAAAGCGGTAGCCGGTTTTGTCGACGTCCAGTGAATGATGCTGGCCTTCGACTTTCAAGCCGTTGTCGATCTGGGCGACAACTTTGTCTCCCCGCATTTCCAGTTGCAGAGTATACCACTGGTCGGGATCAATTTTTGCTTTCGCTTGTGCCAGCGTAATCGACTTTGACTTCGGGTCTTTTTTGTCTTTGTCGGTCGGCAGAATCATGCCTGACTCATCGACGATCACTCGAAACAGATGCCCTTTGGGGTGATTCAGGCTCACATGAAAAAAGTCGGCATCTTTGAGTTGGAAGGAACAGCGGAGAATCGAATTCCGATTCGGCAGTTTCCAGGTCAACACGGCCGCGTGTTTGTCGGCTTTCAGTTCCTTACCCGTGAGTACTCCCTCTTCGATTTTCCATTCTCTCTCATTCGCCGCCCATTGTTCACTGAGCGTTTTGTCGTTGAAGGCATCGGCCTGGCTCGACTTTCCGATTCACACTCAAAAACGATCAGACAAAAGCGGGGGATACTATTACTTTGCCTTTTTCACTCGCAAGCTTAAATTTGGGTAAGATCAAGAATATTTTCTCTATGAAATTTTAGAGCAATTCTTAAAAAATCTCGCTTCCATGATCAAATTCTTAAGAATAAATCGGTTAATTGAGCATAGAAGAATAAACACAGGCATCTGATAAATTATTGCTTTGGCGTAAAACTGCCACTCAAGCAAAAGCCCTTTGCTTATTGCATTATCAGTTCTAGTTCTCCTATCAAAAGTGTTTTCTGGAAAGTGGGATGAATGAATCAGTGCGTGTAAAACCCTGCCTTGTTCATAAAACTTCCAGAAATGTAAAAGAGATCGTCACTCGAACCTTTTTTATCTAACTGGAGACAAATCATGCCAAAAGGACAATCACTTCATATAGGCCTCAATTCGGTTGATCCGGATCATTATCAGGGTTGGTCTGGGGTCTTGAATGCCTGTGAAGCTGATGCGATCGACATGCAGGCTATCGCCACAAATCAAGGTTACACAACGAGCTCACTACTAACATCAGCAGCGACACGTAAAAATGTGATTAATGAAATCAATTCTGTCGCGAATCAATTAAATTCAGGAGATATTTTCTTGCTCACCTACTCTGGCCACGGCGGGCAATTACCTGACTGGAATCAAGACGAGCCCGACCAACAAGATGAGACATGGTGCCTGTTTGACGGTGAGCTTGTCGACGATGAAATTTATAGTCTGCTTGGTCGATTTCAATCAGGAGTCCGTATCTTAGTGTTCTCGGATAGCTGCCATAGTGGAACGGCCATTAAGTCGGCTTATTACTACAATGCTGCGCGTTCAGCGAGTATGAAATTAGATGAATCGAAATCCACAGTCTACAGAGCAATGCCAAACGATGTCGCATTACGAGTCTACAATGCGAACAAGGCAATTTATGATCCCATACTGAATGATAAAACTATTGAGAATGCTCGAAATGAAGTGCAAGCATCTGCACTGCTAATATCAGGATGTCAAGACAATCAATTCTCCGCAGATGGTACCTTCAATGGACTTTTCACAGGAACGATGCTACGTGTATGGGCAAATGGTTCTTTTTCTGGAACTTACCGAGACTTCCACGGAAGTATTGTCCAAAGAATGCCTCCTGATCAGACTCCTAATTATTACTTCGTTGGAACACCATCTCCTTCATTCGAAAGCGAGTCACCTTTTGAAATCTAAGAATTTCCGCTAAGACAATTCAGTAAATTTTTATCAGAATTTGTATTATTCCAAGAAGCCTGACTGCTTTTTTTCACCTAGATCAATTCCTCGATCGGCTCTCGGATATCGAGCGTGTATTGCGGGCGGCCGGCGGGGTCGAGGATGGTCGTGGTCATGGGGTCGATGCCCAGTTGACGGTAGAGGGTGGCGAAGACGTTTTGATAATGCAGCGGGCGATCCTGGGGGACTTCGCCCAGGCGATTCGTGGAGCCGATGACCTGCCCTGTGCGCATTCCGCCGCCGGCAAGTAAGGCACAGGAGGCCTGTGGCCAGTGATCGCGGCCGGCATCTTTGTTGATGCGGGGCGTGCGTCCGAATTCGCCCCAGGCAATCACGCTGACATCATTCTGCAGTCCGCGTGCGTGCAGATCTTCCACGAGGGCCGTGATTCCCTGATCGAATTTGGCAAGTTGCAGCGGCAAACGGGCAAAATTGGAATGATGGCGGTCCCAGCTGCCGAACGAAAGTGTCACGCACCGCACACCGGCTTCGACCAGGCGGCGGGCCATCAGGAACTGGTCCAGCCAGTGGGGGCCGGCGTCTTCACCAAAAGCGGCAGAGGCATCGCCGCGTCCGTAGCGGTCTCGGACGGCGGGATCTTCTTTGTCGAGGTCCATCGCTTCCACCAGCCTGCTCGACGTCAACACGTCAAAGGCCCGCTGCGAAAAGGCATCCATTCCGTCGTAAGCCACGTCCGTAGAATTACGGAATGTATCGAAACCCGACAGCAACACTTTGCGGTCGCGCAGCCGATCCAGCGAGATGCCTTGCAGACGCATGTTATCCATGCCTTCACCCGTTGGCTGCAGTGCCTCATGCGGTTTCCCCAGAAAACCGGGGAAACCGGGATTGGAATAGGGGTCATGCCCGCTCTTGATGCTCAGTCCCACAAACGGAGGCACGGCTTTGTCGACCGGCCCCTGCACTTTTGAGAGGACAGAACCGAGTGAAGGATGTCCCGACTGCCGTCCCTCGCCACCAATGGGCCAGCCGCTCATGCAGAGATCGGAAGCGTGTTGATCGGGGCAGCCGTGCAGAGAGCGAATAATGGCGAATTTATCCATCATCGTGGCGAGTCGCGGCAGGTGTTCGCAAATCTGGATGCCGGGAACATTCGTGTCGATCGGCTTGAATTCGCCGCGGATCTCCAGCGGCGCATCCATCTTCAGGTCGTACATATCCTGATGAGAGGGCCCTCCAGAGAGGTAAATCATGATGATGGCTTTGTGGCCGAGTGGCCTGGCAGTCGAAGCCGTGTGTGCTTCGGCCTGCAGGATCTGCGGCAGCGAAAGTCCCCCCAGCGCCAGACCGCCGATCTTGAGAAACTGCCGCCTTGATCCATCACATTGTGTCTGTTTCGGTCCCAGGATCGAGAGCATCTTGTTCTACTCCAAAGCGCCGCAGGAATGAGTTTCAGATCTGGCTGCATTTTTTAATGCTGCGTCCAGATCTGACGAAAATGGCGGGAGACGGTTTCGCTTCCAGACCGGCCATCAGCCTGAATGTGTTTTGCGTGAATCAATGGGTGCCTGTGTCGGGTATTTTACGTATTGTGCTCGATTGTTGTACAGACATCCTTAGAACTTATTTTACCCGCCGGCAAATACGGCAGCAAGCGAATTTGAAAGAGAAAACAGGGGCTATGATGCCGGTTCGTTTACCAGTTGCTGCTCAGACCTGGTATGGCCGCGGATTGATTTTTTACTACCACGAAAGTCACGAAAACAGACTTGATTTGTTGCTGTTTCAAGAGGAATTTTCAGGGTCTGTCGGCTTGTTTATTTATATTGAATCACTCGTTTTGTGAGCGGAATCGCGCGGGCCACCGTTGAAAAACTGTTGGTACTTTTCAAATCGGCGGCTCGCGCCGTACTGCTCAGAATCGTATGAATTTTCGGAAATCGTTTCCGTTTCCAGAAACACTACTGGCGGATTTTCATCTCCGGTCGCCGACTGAGGATCGGGTAGAATAGGCGTCCCGTTTACCAGGGGTAAGTGTTATCGGCCATCGGCGTCTGCTGCCTGCTGGTTCGATCCGTTTCATTTCGATCACGGGAGATCGTCAAAACCATGTTCGAGTCTGTGTTTTGTGAATGTTATTGTGTGCTGCTCAGTGTCTGGTTTTTCAGTGCGACCTGTCTTCTCTGGGAATCTCCGGGGGTGACGCGGGGGGTGTTCTTTACAACGCTTAAAAGGCGTCCCTTCGAGTGTCCGATATGCGTCGTTATGGCGCCCCAGGTGCGAATTCAATGCATGAAAATACCTGCTCAATCGGAACCGGTGTTGCTGAATATTACCAAAAACGGTCTCAACAGAGCGACTTTTATAATGCTCTCTTCCGCAGGTACTGAACTGTGGAGAGAAGAAAAACAACCTCCACGCGCGCGACGCATAACACGCATATTGAGGAACAGCACAGGCGTGTCAAGCTGTCTTTTATTCACTGAAAATCAGGAGCAGAATGCCATCAAAACAGAGTTGAATCTGTCAAGGGAAAAAGAGCGTGCGGAATCTTTATCCCGTGCACAGCGGGAAGCACTGAAGGTGCGGTTACCCCATCCGCCCGAACTGACGATCGAGTTCGGCGTGGCTGAGCACGAGAGCCGAGGGCCTGCCGTGCGGACAGTGATGGGCATCGTCGATCAGATGACGCTGTTCCAGCAGACTGAGAATTTCTTCCTGCGTCAGTCGCTGCCCCGCTTTGATGGCGGCTTTGCAGGACATCATCGTGATCAGGGAATCGAGCAGATCCCGCCGGGAGGGCTGTTTCGCATTGTCGAGGTTATCGGCGATGTCGCGCACCAGTTGTTCGAGATTCGCTTTCCTGAGCATTACGGGATAACTGGTGATGAGCAGCGTATTGCCGCCGAATTCTTCGATGCCGAGACCGAAGCTGTTGAGTATTTCGGCGTGGTCGAGAATCAACGCGGTCTCTTTGGGGCTCATTTCAATCGTGAGGGGGACGAGCAGTTTCTGTGCTTCGACCGATTGTGCGAGAACCCGTTTGCGGAAATATTCATACATGATCCGTTCGTGCAGGGCATGCTGATCGATGATGGTCAGCGCGCCTTTGATCTCGACGACGATATAACAGTTCAAGACCTGAATCGGCCTGAGATCAGCGGTTGCCACTTCAGAGAATTGCGATTCCTCACGTTCGTTTTCCGGAACGAACACGTCCGCCGGTTGCTGCGAGGCGGCTTTCAACTGGTAAGCGGCTTCCTGGAACTTTGCGAGCGGAATCGCGTCTTTGCTGGTAAAGGGCGCTGCCAGATCGGGAGTTGAGGAAATGGAGCGCGGGGCAGAATTGATCTGTATCGCGGAATGATCTTTGGCAATTTGACCCAGTTGTTCTTTAGCCCAACTGGTGAGTTCCATCTGACTCTGCTGTTGTTGCGGAGTGAGGGGCGCTTTGATTGATGCGGGATCAATGTCGCTTTTTTTTCCGAGTGACATTTGCGACTGCAGATCCATGCTGAGAAACTGACTGCGCAATGTCGAAAGTAACTGGCGGTAGAGATGCTGGCCGTCGCGGAAACGGACTTCGGATTTGGTGGGATGCACATTCACATCCACCATCGAAGCAGGCATATCGAGATACAGAAATGAAATCGGCTGTCGCCCGACCATCAGCAGGCCGCGATAGGCTTCGGTCAACGCGTGCTGCAGTGTGCGATCCTGAATCCAGCGACCGTTCAGAAACAGGTATTGTCCTTTGCGGGTTGATTTATTTTCGCTGGGATGAGAAACATAACCCCAGATGTGTATGTCATCGACCTGGGACTCGACCCAGATCAGATGGTCGGCCAGTTTTTTTCCGTAAAACAGTCGTAGACGATCGATCAGATTATCCGAAGGGGGCAGATCAAAGATGACCTTATTATTGTGTCGCAGCACCATGTAGAGTCGGGGATGGGCGAGCGCGGCGCGGGTAAACTGTTCGCTGATGTGCGCGAATTCGGTTTTAATCGTTTTCAAAAACTTCCGCCGTACGGGTGTATTGGCGAAGAGCTGTCGGATTTCGATGGAGGTTCCCAGAGGCGCGCCACAGGGTTGTGGTTTTCCGGCGGTTCCCGTGCTGACTTCAAACTCGAGCCCCTGCGTCTGATCGGCGGTGCGGGTGCGAATGCGAAAGCGGCTGACTTCGGAAATCGAAGCCAGAGCCTCGCCACGAAAACCCATCGTCTGCACGCTGAACAGGTCATCGGCGGAGGTAATTTTGCTCGTGGCGTGACTGGAAACGGCGAGCAGTAAATCATCGGGATGAATCCCTTCGCCGTTATCGACAACGCGGATCAGGTCGGCCCCCCCATTCATGATGTCGACTTCAATGCGTGTCGCCAGCGCGTCGACGCTGTTATCCAGAAGTTCTTTGACGGCACTCGCGGGGCGTTCAATGACTTCGCCGGCGGCGATTTTATTAATCACGCTGGTATCGAGTTGATGAATGCGGGAAATCGATTCCACGGAGGCCTTCCGTTCCATTGGCTGATCAGTCCGTTTGCTGTGTTGTCGTACGTGTTTCTATGTTTGTTTTTAACCGGAAATCGGTTGAATCGCAATGAAGCCCGCTGAGGGGAGTGAACAGGTTTGCTGCAGATGGGATTCCAAGCCACGTTTGCTGATTCTTAACTGCCCCAGCGTTGATGAATCTCGTGTTTGATTTCCAGATGATCGCAGATGCGACCGGAAATAAAATCGACCAGATCGTGAATTGTCATCGGGTTATGATAAAAACCGGGAGAAGCGGGCATGATGGTCGCGCCGGCCTGAGTTAAGCGGACCATATTCTCCAGCGGGATCAAGCCGAGCGGCGTTTCGCGGGCCACCAGAATGAGTTTGCGGCGTTCTTTCAAATGTACGTCGGCGGCACGATGAATCAAATTGCCACAGGCACCCGAAGCGATACTTCCCAGCGTACCCATGGAACAGGGGCAGATCACCATGCCATCGGTCAAAAATGAGCCGCTGGCGATTCCCGCGGAAAAATCCTGGTAGTGATGATAAACCAGTTCCCCCTGCTGGAGATCGGATTCACCCAGAACGGAACTCAACGCGAAATCTTCGCTGGAAGTATTTTTCATTTTGCTGAGTGTGCTGTCAGCGGGCAGGCTGGAATGATCCGAGAGCAGTTGATTGGAATCGAAGTTTTCCAGATCGATCTTCAAGCCGAGTTCGTGTTTCATGACATGTGCGGCGGAGGCGCTGATTGTGAGATGCACGGTGCGGCCGGCGGCCATCAGCACTTCGACCAGACGGACAGCATAGATGGCACCACTGGCACCGGTGATTGCTACGACAACATTCGACATGAGGACATCCCTCGTTTTCTTTTCTGAATTGATTCTGAAACAGTGGCCGCCGTATTTTATTCGGAAACAGGTTTCACGCCGGCATACAGAGTGGCGATTCCGAAAGTGAGCGGATACCAGCGGGTTCCCTGCAAGCCACATTCATCCATCATATCGGCCAGCACCTTGCCATGCGGAAACTCGGAGACCGACTCCGGCAGATAGTTATAGGCCGACTGCTGGTTGCGGGCGAGTAATTGTCCCATTTTTGGCAGGATATGTCGAAAATAAAATTGATAACAGGCTCGAAACAGCGGATTTGTGGGAATGGAAAATTCGAGCACCGCGACCTGACCGCCGGGCTGGCAGACGCGAATCATTTCTTTGAGTCCCTGCCGGGTATCAGCGACGTTTCGCAGGCCGAAGGCAACCGAGACGATCTGAAACTGATTGTCGCTGAAGGGAAGTTCCTGCGTGTCAGCTTCGAGAAACGAAAGTAATTCGTTCGATTTTTTCTTCAAAGCGAGCTTCAACATTTCGTGGGTGAAGTCGGCACCGACGACTTGTGTTTTCCCGCCGGTTTTTTTGAGATAGGAAATTGCCAAATCGCCGGTGCCCGTGCAGACATCCAGAATGGGAGCAGCGCCCGCCGGCGCAACTTTGCGAACGGTGCGCCAGCGCCAGTAATAATCGACGCCTCCGGAAAGGAAGTGATTCATGAAATCATAGCGAGGCGCAATTTCGCCAAACATCTGCTGCACGCGAGAGCCGGTTTTATCTACATTCATAACTTCGGTATCGATTCAATTTCTTTCAGGAAAGTCCGAGCTCATCAAGACGGCTCTGTACGCGTTGTTGAATTTCTGTCGGCATCTGTAAGGCAGCCGGCCATTCACGGGGGTGCCCTTCCGCCGTGGATTTGCGAGTCGCATCGAAACCCAGCTTATGACCGATGCCCGTGACTGTCGCACTGTGATCGTAAACATCGCCGGGGCCTTCGGAAAAAATCAGATCCCGGCCGGGATTTACATTTGTGCTGACGCGGTACCAGACTTCAGACTCATTATGCACATTCACTTCACCGTCTACGACCACAATCATTTTCAATGATAACAGGCGTTCCAGACTCCACAATGCATTCACGACGCGGCGGGCCTGATGCGGATAGGATTTTCGAATGCTGACAAACATCAGATAGCGGCCTGCTCCCGACGGAGGAAAATGGACGTCAACCAGTTCAGGGACCAGGAGTTTCAACAGGGGTAGAAAAATGCGTTCGGTCGCGTGCGAAAACAGGTCTGCTTCCGCAGGGGGGCCGGCGGGAATCAGCGCAGGCCAGATCGGATTGGCGCGATGCGTGACCGCAGACAAATGTACGGGAAATACTGTTTCCGGAGGGCTGTAATAACCCGTCGGATTGGCGACCTGACCTGCTTCGAAAGGATCAGCGGTCGTATCGATGAAACCTTCCATCACGATTTCGGCGTGTGCGGGAACATCCAGATCGATCGTCCGTCCTTTCACCAGTTCCAGAGCCCGATTGCGGAGGAAGCCGCTGAAGGCATAGGGGTCGGTCAGAGACGGCAATGGTGCGTGTGCGGAATAGAGGCCGACGGGATCGCCGCCCAGAACGATGGCAACGGGCATCTGCTGGGCACGGGACTGATATTTCTGCAGCAGCTGATAACCGGCGTCATGCTGACTCCAGCGGATTGCCAGTTGCTGATCGGAGATGACCTGAATCGGACGGGCATTCACAAAACGGGCATTGGTTTCGGGATCGAATGTGACAATCTGCCCGGCGGTGATTGTGGGATACGCTTCGTCGGGCCAGGATTTCAACAGCGGAAATTCGCTGAGATTTACATCGCGGCCCAGCTTGACGACCTGCTGACAACTGGCGGTTTTGACGATGCGGGGCTTGATGTTGAGCAACTGGGAGAACTGCGGAATCATCTTCAGAGAATCAAGCCAGCCTTCCGGCAGATCGGGCGATAACAGGCCGGCGACGCGGTCGGCGATGGCGTCCAGAGAATCGGTGCGCAAGATCTGCAGCAGTCGAGGCAGGCTGCCGTACAGGTTCGTTAAAACGGGGATCTTGTGACTCTTTACCTGATCGAATAACAGAGCGGGAGCGAATCCGTCCGGGTTGGATTTGATGACATGCTCGGTGATCGCGGCGATTTCAAGCTCTGAATCAACGGGAGCCGAGATACGGACCAGTTGCCCGGCTTCTTCAAAGTCAGTTACAAAATCGGCCAGATGGTCCGCATTCATCATTATGGTGTTATTCATAGAAATTCAGGAGCACATTGTTTACAGTCAGGAATCATAACCAATTCAGAACTATCAACAAATGATCGCGGCTGTGAACCTCTCAGATTATTGAGATCCCAATCAACGGACGCGTTTCCGCCATCGGATTGAGAAACCATGCTGCAACGTTTTTTGCTATTCTGGCTGATTCTGCTCTCTGGGCTGGCTGTTTTCTGGGATCGGCTTTTTCCCGGTGACTTTCATCCATTTCACGAATCTCAACCGTATCTGCCGTATTTATTCACAGCCACGATGTTTGTGATTGGATCTCTGCTTCCCTCGCATGAAGTCCGTGATGTCTTCCGCCGCTGGCATATGGTACTCAGTGGCACATTTGTGCAATACACGGTCATGCCGGGGCTGGCGTATCTGGTCAGTCTGTTTTTCCTGGATCAACCGGACTTGCGGATTGGCATTATTCTGGTGGGCTGTGTTCCCGGAGCGATGGCTTCGAATGTATTAACACTGGCGGCGCGGGGCAATGTGAGTTATTCGGTCTGTCTGACGACCTCGGCTACCCTGCTCTCGCCGTTATTTGTGCCACTAGTACTATATGTGGCCGTTTCGGGAACGGATATCAACGCGTTAGCACTCGCGCAGGATTCCTTCGTCAAACTGCTGACGCAGGTTGTGTTACCTGTGATTCTGGGGCATCTGATTTCTCAGATCCATCACGGGTTCAGCCGGCTGATGCAGCTATTTGGGCCGACGTTCGCCAATCTTTCCATCCTGTGGATCATCGCCACGATTATCAGTCTGAATCAGGAACGCCTGCAAAACGTGTTTCTTTCACTGGGAGTCGCTTTGCTGGTAATTAACCTGCTGGGATATCTGTGCGGTTATCTGGCAGGATTTGCGATCCATCTGGATGAACCGATGCGGCGGGCTTTGACTCTGGAAGTCGGAATGCAGAATGCCGGTCTGGGAGCAGTGCTGGCGGGGCAGTTGTTTCCGGGTCAGGAAATGATCGCTCTGCCGCCGGCGCTGTACATGTTTGGCTGCATGTTGACCGGAACGATTCTGGCACAAATCTGGTCACGTCAATCGGAGAACAGGAGACTGGCAGAACAAGAGTTGAAAACGGAACCTCTGGAAACTTAAGTTTCTTCCAGACGCGTTCTGAGTTCATCACGTTCTTTTTTGGTGACATCGAGATCAAACATGAGATATTTCACATCCAGCCGCAATTGTGCGAGTGCTTCCTGAATCAGTCCCAGGATCCGTCTGCGGCGCTTCACAGATTCAACAACCCGTGAATAGGAAACTTCCAGCAACACCTGGTGTTCTCGTGGGAGTTCCGAAATTTTCTTGCCCAGATCGATCACTTCGCGGGGCAAACTTGCACTATCTGATTCGTCGGTAAGTCGTGTATTCATTAGATTCATTTCTCAGTTTGCGCCTTTGATCTCACGAAAAATCTACAATCCATACGGAAAACTCAATCACCAATAGAACAGATCTTGTGCCATTTATGAACATTTAATAAAGCCTTTGCAGTAAGACGCTGTTATAAAATCACTTACGACACTTAAACAAAGACGGCTTTGTTTGCTCAGTTTCGTAAAAATGGAAGGCTTCGTATTGGCGAGAATTGAATTTTCTTCTAAAATCCCCGAGGTTTGATGCCATTTTTAGACAATTCAACAGGAGGTTGAGTAAAAGCAACACCACTGTTGAGCAACTGCAACGAAAACCGGACAGCGAACAACATTTCGTAAAGAATGCTGAACGATGATTGGTTTGTAGAAGCTGGGAAATTTATTCGGCCCGGCATTGTGATTTGCCACTTGAAGTCGAACCGGTTTTATTATGTAAATTAGTTTAGTTCGTGACGTTACCGTCATGTTTTTGATCCTGGGATGGATCTGAGTTTGGGCATTGATGCCACGTAAAAATTGTGAGCGGATTCAAGGACGAAGTGCTCTCTTAGTAGTTTTGTTACTCACACTACTAGGTCCGTCGGTGCTGCGCGCCGAGACGTATCATGCCAGTTTTGATGATACTTCCCAGGTCAGCTGGCAGGTTCGCATTGATGCTTCACAAGCCCAGAAAAAATGGCACGTCCGCAATACTACCATTCCACATGAGGGTACCGCGTGTGAGCATCTACAGGTTGCGACAGGAAATCTGGGTTCGCTGATTGAACTTTCACACCCGTTACCATCCAGCCGAATCATTAATGAACTGACTGCGTCCCTCTGGTTTAAATCCAACAGACGAGGCACACGCATCGGGCTGGAAGCCGTACTGCCACATCAAATTGACCCCGAAACCGGTTCTCTGGCCCGGATCTATCTGATAGGCGATACCTATACTGATGAAGGAAAGTGGCAGCAGCTGCACTGCATCACAACCGACACGCTGGTTAATCAATCGCTTGGCCTGTTACGGGGGCGCAGTAAGCTGCGTCAGGTGGATTCCCGAGATATGTATGTCGAACGGGTATTGATTGTGACTCGTTCTTCATCCGATCAAATTGAATTTCTGCTGGATGACCTGAAACTCTCTCCGATTGTCCATCCGAATCAGTCGGTTCTGGAGACAGCGGCCGCCATGAATAAACAAAACTCGAAACCCATTGTCGAGTTTTTACTGGACCGAATTCAACTGCATGGCCAGCCCATGTTTCCCCGGATGTCTCGTTTTCACGGCGAGAGCCTGGATGAACTCAAACAGGCAGGTCTGAATGTGATCTGGGCGCCTGAATTCGATGATTACGGTTTTCTTTCGGAATTACAAAGCCATGGGCTCTGGGCAATGGCGACTCCTCCCCGTCCGCAAGCCCAGGATGGCAGGTTTCTCGCTTCACGGGATGCCACGCTGATTCCCTTTAACGAAAAGTCTGCGCCCATCATTTTCTGGAATCTGGGTACACGCATTCCAGGCAGGCAATGGGATGAACTTCGCAGCAGAGTCGGACAGATCCAAAGTGCAGACCAGCAGTTCAAACGGCCGATTATGGCAGATGTACTGGGGAAAGAACGGCAGATTGCCCGCGAAGTTTCGATGATCGGCTCCAGCCCCCATATTCTCAACAGTGACATCAGTCTGATGGAATATCGCGACACTCTGATCGACAAAACCCGCATAGCCCCCGGCCGATTTCTCTGGACGTGGATTCAGACAGAACCGACTTCTGCCAACGTGCGCTGGCGAAGTTCGTCGAATAAATCCCCGATCATCATTGAGCCGGAACAAATTCGCTTACAGACCTACGCGACTCTTTCTGCAGGTTGTCGAGGCAATGGTTACTGGACCACGACCCGACTCGACGATATGACCGTTCCGGGGGCATTGGAAAGAAAGCTGGCAATTCGACAATTGAATATGGAAATTGACCTGATCGAACACTGGCTGGCGACAGGGACCGTCATATCACATGTCCCTTTCAAGTTAAAACAACGCGAAACACCGCGGATCAAGCAATTGGGCGCTGCGTTCAAAAATACCGGTTCCAAACGTTTGTTGCGGGATGAACTTCTGGCAGAGCGGGAAATACAGCTTCAACGGGAAACAGAAATTGCTCAGGAAATGCAGGCAGCCGTTATTCGCTCTGAATATGGTACTTTGATTTTACCGGTCTGGTATCGGAAGGATGCCCAGTTTGTTCCCGATCAGATGGCCGGAAATGACGCGACGATTGTCATCCCGGGGGGGAACGTATCTGCTTCTGTCTGGGAGTTGAGTACGACAGAAATCAAAAATTTAAACCGCGAACGAGTTAGCGGAGGCGTCCAAATCACGATTCCAAAATTTGACATGACATCCATCATCATCATGACCTCAGATCAGGGATTGATTGACAGGCTGAGAAAAAAAGTCGCCTCACTCAGCCAGAATTCTGCCGAAACCAGCGTGCAGTTGTGTCGTGCCAAACTGGAACGCTGCCAGAAAACAAATGCAGAACTCGTCGATCTGGGAGTCAGCCAGATCGCACGCATGGATGGTCCGGCCATACTGGAACGCGCTGATCAACTGGCAAAGCAGGCAGAGACGGCGCTAGCCGGTCGTGACTACCATGCAGCACGCACCCATGCCCGCGACTCCATGCAGATGCTGCGCATTCTGCAACGGAGTCAATGGAATGAAGCCACCCGTACGTTCTCATCAGCGATCGCAAGCCCTTATACGATCTCCTACAGCACCCTGCCTGATCACTGGAGAATGATTGAGCAAATCGGGCGGAGCGCGAAAAATATTGAAACCAACATGTTGCGTTCTGGTGATTTTGAAGACATCGATACTATGGTTGTCGAGCACTGGAAACACGAACAAAACGCGATCGAAGGAACAGAAGCCATCGCAGAGTTGTATCCAAAAGATAAAAAATCCGGTGAATTCAGTCTGCGACTACTGGCGGCCCCTCGGAACCGAAATGCGATACCCGACACGATCGAAGGGCCGCTGGTGCGAGTGACAACTCCTCCCCTGGCTGTTCGAAGCGATCAGATTGTGCACATTACCGGGTGGGTCAAAGTGACAACTTCCATTACCGGCAACCAGCAGGGAGCCATGCTTCAGGACAGCATTATGGGGCCCGGCGGCGCTTTGCACTGGAAAGCACAGGGTGACTGGCAGAAAATTGATCTTATCCGTGAAGTTCCCCAAAGTGAAAATTTAATCCTCACGCTGTCACTGAATGGTTTAGGTTCGATTCTGTTCGATGATTTACGGGTTATTGCCTATACACCCGAGCCCAAACTCTATCAGCAGACCAATGCAACAGAAACACCTCCTGATACCGGCCCTGCCGGTGAATCATCAAGGCTCAATTTGTTGAAAAAGCTGCCGATACTGAGTCCGTTTCCTGCGAAAAATCAGGCATTTTAACAAATGCGTTCGCCTGTCTTCACGAATCATTCATTGACGTGGAATCGCTTCACACTTGAATGACAGCGCCGAACTTGATAAGAAACGGTATAGAAACAGGGTAAAAGCTGGCTCAAAGTTCAAATGCTCTGTGAAAAAAGTCCTTGAATCGCCGGAGTCCTTTTACCGTTCTCTCTAAAACCATCTCCGGTTCCATGCTGTTCGCTGCAGTGATGAATGAAACCATTCAAATTCATCCGAGGAACAGCCGTGGTCAGGTCAGATCTATTTTGTCAGATAGACTTTAAGTATTCAAAATCAACATATTTCAACTACTTTTAAATTGAACAGGAAAAACCAATGCCCATTGCAACCCCAGCTCAATACGCCGCGATGCTGGATGCCGCCCAGGCTGGCAATTATGCTTATCCCGCTATGAATGTAACGTCTCTGACTACCATCAACGGGGCACTTAAAGCTTTTGCAGATAAAAAATCAGACGGTATCATTCAGCTTTCCACTGGTGGCGGTCAATTTGCCTCTGGTCTGGACCAGAAAGATGCCGTGCTGGGTTCCACAATTCTGGCGGAAGCAACCCACCGACTGGCAGAACGGTACGACGTCCTGATTGCATTACACACCGATCATTGCCAGCCAGGTAAAGTTGATTCATTCCTGAAACCTCTGATCGCTGAAACAGCGCGCCGCCGCGAAGCAGGTTTGCCGAACCTGTTCCAGTCGCATATGCTGGATGCTTCGGAATTGCCTTTGAAAGAGAATCTCAAGTTGTCTGTTGAGCTTTTGAAACTATGTGCTGCCAACGAAATCATTCTGGAAGTCGAAGCCGGAGTTGTAGGTGGTGAAGAAGACGGAGTTGATAATTCCGATCAGCCCGCCGACAAACTTTACACATCACCAGAAGATATGGTCGCCGTCTACGAAGCACTCAACGGCCTGGGTCGTTACATGTTTGCAGCGACTTTCGGAAACGTGCATGGCAGTTACAAACCGGGCGCCGTCAAACTTCGACCGGAAATCCTCAAAGCCGGTCAGGAAGCTGTGATTGCCAAATATGGTAAAGAAGCGGAATTCGATCTCGTCTTTCACGGCGGTTCCGGAACCCCAGAGCATCAGCTTCGTGAAACTCTGGAATATGGTGTTGTGAAAATGAATATCGACACGGATACTCAGTATGCGTTCACCCGTCCTGTTGTTGATCATATAATGAAAAACTACGACGGCGTCTTAAAAATTGACGGTGAAGTCGGGAACAAAAAAGTCTACGATCCTCGCAGCTATCTCAAAGCGGGCGAAATGGGAGTCGTAAACCGAATGAGCCAGGCTTGTGATGACCTTTACTCCACCGGAAAGACAATTTTCGGCAAGGTTTAATCGTGCTGCTTCACTCCGCAGAGTAAAAAACAAAGCGGGCTGTTTTTCATGGAAACAGCCCGCTTTTTTGTATCACCGAATTAATTTTGTTGTGTTCATTTAGTGCGGACAGCATCCATCTTCGACATGTTCGATAGACGTACGACCAGAATTTTTTGGATGCCGGATTTCGATTCTTCCCCACGGAAGAAAAGATGACCGGCTGAGTCAGGCGTCACATTGTCCGTAGCCGTAATGACGGTCATCTCGCCCACATTCAGCGTGACCTCAAATTTCTGCTTATACAATGGTGTTGTATTCTGTCGATTCTCAAACTGCCAGCCGATATTGGTTGGCGTGCGTCGCAACTGCTGTGCGCCATAATGCATTTCAGGAATAAATTCCAGACGCGCCCAGCCATCCTGAACCTTATGTGCTTTCACCCGCATCACACACTGAGCCTGCTCATACTCTTTCATCTCCAGTTGCCCATCATCATCTTCGTTGAATAATTTCAGGCTGCATTTATCATAAAAACCGCTGGTTATAATATCAGTGGGCACTCCGGATCGCAGCATTAATCGACGTCCGGAAAGCAACAGAGACTCGTCCTGTTTGCCGACTCCGCCAAGATCTGACTTCAAACCAAGCAAAGTCTGCAACGCCATCGGGGGAACTGAACTGACATGTCCCACACGGAAACCATTCTGATTCAGGTTTTCCTGATCCATGAGTTCGATCGCGCCGACTTCATCGATCTCGTTCCAGAGTATCGAACCGAGCAACGGATCTGACACAGGCCGTTCGATGAAGACAATCTCTACCTGCATCGCGTCCTGAGACACAGGAATCGCCGGCAGCTTGTTAACGGTTCGTTTGTCTGCATATTTGCGCAATCCCAAAACAGCGCCCTCTTCCATCAGGGCGCAACCAGTTAATTTGACAACTAGAATGCCTAGTGCCACAACCAGAAACCATGATTTGTGGTGGAGTAACTTCATGACTGATATGAGTTAAGATGCGCTGAGAGAACACGAAAGATGAGAAGTAAATTCGTATGTGAAATTGCTTCACAGTTAAGAAGGGACCGGGAGTCTAACTCTTCGCAGGATTTGTGTCAATTTGGAATTGAAAGCCTTCTTTTCACTCAAAACTTTCGCCTGAATGAGTCGAATTGATGCTACCTCTGATTTTAGAATGACTTCTGGAGATTGGCTCATATTGCCATGTCTTCCCAGTCCAGCTATGATCTGCGTGATTAAGTGCAGCCCCCTGAAACACATATTCAAAAGACCAGTTTTCTGAAATTGGATCAAAATCCAATCCAGCATTGTGATTGAAACAAATGACATCACTTTCGTCGTTCGAAGAATTACCCGATTTAAGAATTGGTTCCGGCCAGGACTGCCATCGGCTCGAATCCGGCTACCGCCTGATTCTGGGCGGGGTGCCGATTGAATTTGAATTGGGCCTCGTCGGGCATAGTGATGCAGATGTGTTGTTACATGCGATTACAGATGCGTTACTGGGAGCAGCAGGCCTGGGTGATATTGGAGAAATGTTTCCCAACACGGATAAACGCTGGAAAGGTGCTGATTCACGAGATTTGCTGGAATCCGCCTATCAGGAAGTTCAGAAGTCGGGTTGGCAAATCATAAACCTGGATTGCACAATTTCGGCTGAACGTCCTAAACTAGCCAGTTACAAACCATTAATTCGGAAATCGGTTGCCAGAACCCTCAATCTTGAGGAACAACAAGTCAACATCAAAGCAAAAACCGGAGAACGCGTCGGCCCTGTGGGCAGACAGGAGGCCATGATGGCAGATGCAGTTGTACTGTTGACACGACCAAAGCCACCTTCAATGTAAAACAATGCCGGCAGGCAAATTCTAAATCGATCACAGGAAGTAATTCAGGTATCTGAGACAATGACACTAAGAATCTATAATACTCTGAGTCGGAAAAAAGAAGATCTTCAAACAATCAAACCGGGGAAAGTGGGCATATATCTGTGTGGTCCCACGGTTTACAAACACGCCCACATCGGCCACATGGTGGGCCCGGTGATTATCGATACCATCGCCCGTTACCTCAAATATAACGGTTACGAAGTCAAGTTTGTCAACAACATTACAGATATCGACGACAAGCTCATCAACAAAGCTGCCGAACTGAATACCACAGTCGAAAAGCTGGCAGCTGATATGACTCAAGATTACTTTGATAACCTGGAAACAATGGGCGTCGATACCATTACCGATTTCCCCAAAGCCACAGATTACATCCCGGAAATGCAGGAGATTATTCAATCCCTGATCGACAAGAAATTTGCCTACCCTCTTGATGGTGATGTCTACTTTTCGGCAGCCGCTGATAACAAATATGGATGCCTGAGTGGTCGCAAAATTGAAGAGATGATTGCAGGCACGCGCGTGGAAGCCAATGATAAAAAGAAAAATCCGGCTGATTTTGCGCTCTGGAAAAAATCACGACCGGGTGAACCGGCATGGGACAGTCCCTGGGGACCGGGCCGTCCGGGTTGGCATATTGAATGTTCCGCCATGAGCCGCAAACTGCTCGGTGATTCGTTTGATATCCATGGCGGCGGGCTTGATCTAATGTTCCCGCATCATGAAAACGAGCGCGCTCAGTCCGAGTGCTGTACCGGAAAAACGTATGTGCGTTACTGGGTACACAACGGCTTGATGCAGGCCAGTAACGCGTCTGGAAAAATCGGAGGCCAGCATAGCCGCGAAGGCGATGTGGTCGTCGATCAGCAAACACAGGAAGCAGACAAGCTCTCCGGTTCGAAAGGCGCGGCCTCGGTGAAAGAACTGTTTGCCATCCACCCGCCGGAAATTGTCCGTTTATTTCTGCTTTCAACTCATTACCGCAGCCCGATTGCATTTAGTGATGAGAATATTAAAGAGACTGGCAAAGGACTTGAGGGTTTCTATCGCTTCTTTGAAACCTTCGAGCGGATTACCGACTGCAGTTTTTACGATCTTCCCACTCCGGATAAACGAGATCAGTCGGCTTCTCTGGAAGGTACTCCCTCTGAATACTTCCAGCAGTTATCCGAATTACGTCAACGATTTCTGGAAGCGATGGATGATGATTTTAATACCAGCGGCGCTATCGGAGTCCTCTTTGAACTGAGATCAACACTCAATGCATTAATCCATGCACAGCATCTGGATGGTGAAGGAAAACAGAACCAGAGCGTTGTAGAAGCGTTAAAAACAGGTGCCTGCCTGTTAAAAGAGCTGTCAAACCTGTTGGGTGTATTTCGCAAGCCTTCGGCAAAAGAACAGGGTGCCGACGATGAACTTGCGAATCAGCTGATGGAGCTGGTATTGGCAATTCGTAAAGATGCCCGCACCAGCAAAAACTGGGACATCGCTGATAAAATCCGCGACGGTTTAGCAGCTTGCAAGATCACTGTGGAAGATCGTCCGGAAGGCAGTTTGTGGCGTCGTGGTTAATATAATTATTGTCAGATCAATTGATTGATCGAAGAGCCGAACATGCACTTGAACTCGACAATGGATCATGATGCGTTAACCGTCCCCACTCGTTTTCTGGGAATCGATCCGGGGCTCAACCGCACAGGTTATGCTTTGCTGGAGTATTCCTTGAAACGTCCCGTACTCTGTGAAGGGGGTATTATACGCTCGAATCAGGATTCCAATCTCGCATCTCGCGTTCATGAAATCGGCTCAGGAATTCGAGAAGTGATTGAGGAATACCGTCCGGACGTGATGGTGATTGAGCAGGTTTTTACAACTCCCAAGTTTCCCAAAAGTTCGATCATCATGGCGCATGCCCGGGGTGCGATCTTATATGCGGCACATGACGCCGGCGTGCCGGTGGTACATTATACGCCGACTCAGATCAAAAAACTGATCACAGGCAGCGGTCGTGCATCCAAAGAGCAGATCCAACATGCCATCAAAACAGAGCTCGGCCTGAAAACGATTCTGGAACCCAATGATGTCGCAGATGCATTTGCAGCCGCCTTATGTCATTATCATTCTATTCGCGTCACCTGCTTCTGACAGGTGAATTCACAAATCAATACCCTAATCGAGCAACCATGATCACAAATATTCGCGGCGAACTTAATGAACTCAGTTTAACCGAGGCCATTATTTCGGTTGGTGCCTTTGATTATCAGGTTTTTATTCCCGAATTCGTCCGCCGGCAGCTGCAGCCGCTGATTGGCAAGGAGGTCAGCCTCAAAACAATCCAGTACATCGAAGGCAATCCGCAAAAAGGCAGGCTCACTCCCCGCCTGATCGGATTCACGAGTCATGCCGAACGGGAATTCTTTGAGCTGGTCTGCTCGGTTGACGGGGTCGGTGTCAAAAAAACATTGCGTGCCATGGTGCGTCCTGTGAAAGAAGTCGCGACTGCCATTGAAGAAAATGATCTCAAGCAACTGACAACACTTCCCGGGATTGGCCCTGCAGTGGCAGAACGAATTGTCGCCAAACTCAGACGTAAAATGGCAAAATTTGCCCTCATCGTCGCGAAAGAATTCCCCACTGACGAGTCCAGCACCGATGTCTACGGCGAAGCTTACGAAGCTTTAATCAGCCTGGGATATTCGGCATCAGAAGCGCGTATGAAAGTCGAAACCGTCGCCGCCGAGGGTAAAAAGTTCAAGAGCATTGAGGAATTCCTGACTGCCCTCTATCAGCAGGAACGCAGCTAACCGCCTTGAAACAGTGTAAATTCACTTCCGCTAAAACCGGTACAATCAACAAATCAGTCAGAATTTCTCACTGAAGCCCCCGCTCTACCACCTGTAACGGGCTTACGGTTTGTTCTAGCGTTTATCTGACCTAGATTTCAACATTCCTTGACTTTCGCAATCGGTCCACCCCCGCCGGTTGGTTCAGATCATTTGCATGTCATTCTGAAATCCATTTAGATAACCAGACGTTGTCAGTCAACAAAGAACATCGGCCCCACCATTTATGGTTGCTCAATCAGTTAAAACAAAACCAAGTGAATACTCTTCGCTGAATATTGACCGAATTCGTATGGGAGTCAAATTACTGGCTCCGATTTATGATGGTGACAGCGAAAAAAACATCTTGCTGCTGGCCAGTGGCAAAACCATCACAAAAGGCACGATTGAGAACTTAAAAAAGCGTGGCATTCGCAGTGTGCGGGTTCACGAACGGGACTTGATTAATCTGACGCTTACCGCGGGTGAGAGTCAAGATTCGCAATCCAGTTCGGCGCTGGAAAACAGACGCAGAAATAATCAATTGCAATCTGCGTATACTGCTTTACAAAAAAAAACAGCAAATTCGCAACGAACGAATTCACCCTGGCAAATCCAAACCAGCTCTTTTCTACATGAAATCAGACCGGTTCAGCCAACCAGTTACTCGCCCGAAATGAAAAAGCAGTATCGGGAACAATTCGCAGTTCTGACGAATATCACGGATGACCTTTACAGGCAACTGCTTGTAACAAGACGCATCAGTATGCCACAAATTCACGACATTACCAATATTTCATTTTCTCAGATGGCACAGGACATGGATCTGTTCGTTCTGGAAGGAATCACACCCATTAATAACGGAAATTTCTGCAGGCACGGCTTGCAGATGTCGAGTCTGGCAATGGCCATCGGCACACAGCTCGGTCTCAGTCGAGAAAAACTGAGTCTGCTCGCCGCTGGCTGCCTGTTGCATGATACAGGAATGAACCGAATCAATTCCAAAGCGCTCTGGAGTAATGAGCCTCTGAATCCCATACAATATGTGGAGTTGAAAAAACATCCCATTATTACTTTTGATCTATTGAGCAAGATCCACGAAATTCCGACGATTTCTAAAATCATCGCATATCAGATACATGAACGGTGTGATGGTACAGGCTATCCGCGAGCTCAAAAAAGCAATCAGATCCACCCGCTTTCGAAAATTGCGGCTGTGGCAGATAAATTTATTGATCTGGTATCAACTCGGCCGAATAAAATGGGGCTGCTTCCCTATCAGGCTGCCGAGAAACTTGTTTATGGGGCTTCGCAGGGGAAATATGATCGAAATGCTGTGCGGGCACTGCTGCAGTCGATCTCCCTTTACCCCCTTGGTTCTCTCGTCGAACTCAATAACGGACAACTGGCGATTGTGATTCGCACAAACCGGATTCATTATGATAATCCGATTGTTGAGGTTTTGAATCAGAACGGAATGAAGCAGTTGACAAACCTGTCGGATTATGAGGACGTGCATGTCGTCCGCGCCGTTTCCAAAGAGGAACTGCAAACTTCATTACATGCCGTTTAGTCAACCCTTCAGCCGTGCTTCTCCCGGCTTTATTCAATCAGTGCCACACGCAAATCCATGACGTTGGTCTGTGTAGCCCCCGTTATTAATAAAGCATCCGCCTGGGCAAGATACGGATAGGAATTATGATCTTTCAAAAAGACAACCGGATCGAGCTGAAGCGCGTGCGCGCGTTGTAATATTTCTGTGTCCAGAATTCCACCTGCTGCATCGGTGGGACCATCTTCACCGTCTGTCCCTCCGGACAGAATACAGAAATCAGAAATCGTTTCATGCCACAGACGCTGCATGGCGGCCAGTACCACTTCCTGGTTCCGCCCTCCTTTGCCCGGATTTTGCGTCGAAGACAAATCGACCACGGGTTCGCCTCCACTCAGGATACAAGCCGGTCTGGAAACAGGCCCTGCATCATTACGGATTTTCAGACAAAGTTCTGCCAGCTCTCTCCCTGTGGCGGCTGAGGTGCCTTCATTATCTGAGCCCAGGGAATAGATTTCATATCCCAGTTCCCGGGCGGTTTGTTTTGCTGCTTCCAGGGCAGTCGCATTACTGCCGATAATCTGATTCATCACGAATGCCTGCCTGGAATCTGTTTGTTTTGCAGAAGTCTTTTTGTCGGCATTTAATACGTGCCAGACATTCTCCGGCACCTGCTGAGAATCTTTCACAACCCGTCGCAATATCTCCGCAGCCTGCTCAGGCGTGGATGAGTCGACGACGGTCGGCCCTGAGGCAATAATCTCGAGAGGATCACCGACGACATCCGAAATGATCAACGTCATGACGGTCCCACAGGCGGCAGCCTCTGCGAGCCGACCTCCTTTAACCTGCGAAATCTGTTTGCGCACGCAATTCAATTCCTGAATGGTGGCCCCTGATGACATCAGCAAACGCGTGACAGACTGTTTGTCTTCCAGCGTCACTGGCGGCAGGGGCGCCGGCAATAAGGCGCTCCCGCCTCCTGAGATGAGTACCAGACAGATATCATCTTGATTCAGGTTGGATATTTTCTGAAGAATTTGACGAGATCCGGATACTCCCTCAGCCGTCGGTTCATTCAGACTCGCGGGTCGCGCTGGATGAAGATGAATGTGGGATAAAGGCCTGACACAGTTAGCGGGAACATTCACCCACCCCGTAGTTCGCGTTTCGAGACGGGAACCTTTAAGTGCCGCTTCGACACCGGCTGCCATGCCACTGCCAGCCTTACCGGCACCGACCACGAGTAAATTTTCATGCCCCTGCAGGGAGATCGAGTGACCGCAAACAGTCAGTAGTCTGTTCGTAACCTGGATTGCATTGCGAACGAGCGTTTCTGAATCGACAGCCTTCACTCCTGCATTCCAGATCTGCAATGCGCGTTTGGAAATGAGGGGCCTCTCAGACATACTGACCTCGCAGAAAAGTAATAATACGTGCGTTGATAGAACCAGTCACTCTTCAGGGAGCAACCGGATCCTTGGAAGCTTCCTCGACTGTTGTATTTAAAGCACGTGCTAACTCTTTTGCAAGGACGCGCCCCTGTACTTCAGCCAGGGGCACATCTTCTTTGACCAACTTTTCCCGATAAGCCTGATCTTCCTGGTCATACCAGAGTGGATCGACCTTGGCCTGGGTAATAGAGTCGACCTTCCAGACTCCTGTTTTACTTCTCAGTAGATGAATATCCGGCTTGATAGCATATCCGTTTTTCTGAATCTGAATACGGACCTGCGCTTTGTCATCTTCGACTTGAACATCCAGAAACCGATAATCGATTCTTGAGAAGTGGTCTTGCGAATCCTGTTTCAGTTTCGCTGCCAGATCAGCTTTTTCAGGTGTAAGCAGACCGCGAATCTGTGCTTCATTCCCTGTTTCCAGAGCTCGCACAAACTCAAGCGAGATCTGCTTCACCTGATAATGTTCATAGAACCGATGTACGCCCAGAGCGACTAGAAAAAGCCCTGAGACAACCAGTGCGCTGATTAAAAACTTTTGTGACAAAGGCCGTGTGACCATCAGGCGCCCGGGCGGAGATGACTATAGGCTGTCAGTATTGCATATAAATCTGGTGGAATTTTTACTTCGTCTTCTGAAAAATCAGAAATCCATGTGCGACGATAATAAACTGCTTCTGCTAACGCGTCTGCAATTTCCCCAAACCGAACATTAACCATCCGGTCTTTCTGTTCGAGTGTTTCTTCTTCACCTGTAAATATTCGAAGCCGATGTTGCATGGAGGATCCTTCCTTTATCGATCTCGCTGATTTTTCGACCGGTTGAATCCACAACCAGGCAGAGGCATTTCTCTGCAGACAAAAAACCTTTAGTTAAGACTGAACATACTCAAAGCCGGATTTACTCCGACTTCATGTATAGTATCGGCTTAATCAATTTGGCATCTTGACTGAAAAGTTCAGTTTTTTTTAATTTTATCGACTGCAAGGTCTATCCAGATTACCCATTCTAAAATTGGAGATGTAAAAATTGCCATCCATTCGGCGATTTTCGCGCCTTGAAGCAACATGAAGAAATATTAAGCAGCAATCTTTGCCGGGCAGCGGCCAGTCCGATTTCCATCGCTTTCAGAAATGTTGGATCAAAAGCCGAGTAAAGCCGGAAGTTCTTGCATGGAACGGAACGTTTTCGCCCCTAAAGCCTCCAGTTCCTCTGGTGAACTGTGGTCGGCGTATCCAAGTACAGGAATGCCCGCAGCAACTGCCGCCTGAACTCCCAGATGACTGTCTTCAATTACCACGCATTCTTCCGGATGGACCCCCATCTGAGAGGCGGCATAAAGATAGAGATCCGGCTCCGGTTTCCAGACGCCCAGGGTATAGGCAGAAAAAATACGCCCTTCGAAGAAATGCAGCAAATCCGTAATCTTTAATGTGAGTGCCATCTTTTCTTCCGGACCATTCGAGGCAACACACTTGGCCACAGGAATCAGCTCCAGTGCCTCGCGAACTCCCAGGATTGCCTGTAATTCTGTCTGAAAAACGTCTGCCATCTGAGCCCGCACCTGAGTGGCAAAATCTGCCGGTAACTTTGCTCCCATCTGGTCTTCGACAACAGCCAGACAGTCGGCCAGCTTTCCTCCTTTGAACTGCTGAACCGCCTGCTCAGGTGAAATTGGAAAGCCGATGTCGGTGATCATGTCTGCCAGAACACGGTTTCCCAGCGTCTCACTGTCAACCAGAACACCATCGCAATCAAAAATGACAGCCTTACAATTTTTCATATCGCTTTACAGAACTCTCTTAATCAGGATTCTACTCGGGCAATTCGATATAGATACCATCCTCTTCCACAGAGACCGGAAAAGTGGGATGGCATAAACGCTCATTCAGACAATGTTTCCCCGTCGTCACATCAAACTGCCAGCCATGCCACGGACAAGTCACAACGGTACCAGTCAGTTTCCCCTCTCCCAGGGGGCCTCCTGCGTGAGGACAGACGCCATCCATCGCATAATACTGCTGATCCACATGGAATAATGCGATGACTCGATCTTCAGCGACAAACTCTCCCGCTGATCCCTCAGGTACTTCTGCCACATCCGCAATCCGCACTTTTTTTCCCACTGGTCCCTCCGGTCTGTTTTTTACAGATCCACACATCTGTCAATCACAGGCATCTTGATTTCCTGCCGCCCCAAACCGCAGTCCGTCGGGGAAAACAGAGGTCCGATAAACGGCTCGCGCGTTCGAGGTGAATCCCTGGTACACAATCCTCAGAATCGCGTTTCAGATTCAGGTTGTAGTAGACTAGTGCGTATGAATCAATTCAGGCTGCTTTTTTTTCCGGAATGGATTCTGTCTGACGCTGCTTTTTCACTCGCACACGCGGTTCGCTTTTCCAGCGGCGATGCACCCAGAAATACTGTTCTGGCGACTTACGGACGGCGTTTTCCAGTGCCGTGGTAAACTGCTGTGTAATCTCACCGACCGGGTCTTTCGACACGCATTGCGTGGAATCAATCAGCTGTTCACACCCCAGTTCGAATTTGACCCATTGATTGCGTTCGAACTGATCGGGCAGCCTGCGGGCATAACCGACGCAAATATACGCCCGGTACTCCAGAGCCAATAAAGCGATCGATTTGAAAGTCGAAGCCGGCTTGCCAAAAAAGTCGACAAACAGTCCCCGCTTCCCGGCGTCCTGATCGCCAAGTAATGCCAGATGACCACGACGCTCGATCGTGGCAATCATATCATCGTAACCCCCTTTTTTGGCCATCGCCCGGTGCCCGGTAAGCTGTCGGAATTTTTCAAACCATTGATTCAGAAAAGGGTTGTCCAGTTCACGGGCGACGACTCCCATGGGAAAACCAAACAGTCCGAAGACAGAAACCGCGATCTCCCAGTTTCCATAATGACCGCTCAGCAGAATAACGGGCCTCCCGGAACATAACGCAGTAATTAATTCCGGTGGATAATCAAAATCCATCACGTCAAAGATATTCCCGCGATGCAACTTGCGGGGTAACTGGATAATTTCCACAACCATCCGAAACAGATGTATCCACATTCGGTAGATGGTCTGCTCAATTTCTTTCTCGGACAGTTCTTCTCCCAGCGCGGTCCGTAGATTATCAGCCGCCACACGATATCGGGTTAACTTGCGAGGCAGACAATAATGAATCACAAACGCCAGGCCTTTGGCTAACGCCACCGATTCCCTGACTGGCAGCGATCGCACGATACAGACCAGGATACGAAAGATCAGATATTCCAGTCGATATCTCGCCATTCGCCAATTGAACATGAATCGTATCCCCCAAACTTCCCTGCTATTTTGCCCCCCGTTGCGCCCGTAATCCGGACTAAACGCCGTAAAAGTGTCTTCGGAATCGGAAAATTCGTCAACCCCCATTTCATTCGGCCTGGAGGCGTACAGATCAGATGATCTCCAAAAGGGACAAAATCATCGGGATCAATTTTTTTTGCTCGGAATTGAATGTGTTTCCGTATATATTTATAAGAGGTTTCAGATTCTCAACGATCAGACTCTGTTATTTTTTTACTGTTCATTTTCGTGGTCATTTCCATGCCAGGCCAATCGTATCAACAATCTGCTCTACGTTTCCTGCTGATGGCAGGCACAGTGTGCATATCGAGTTTGATGGCGAATCAACGTGCGAACGCTACTTGTGGAGATTACCTGTCTCATGCGGGACAGCATGAAAATGCTCACATCGACCTGTTACTTCCCCCAGGTCAGGCACCACAAAAACTTCCCTGCTCAGGTCCTTT
>CAXBFD010000002.1:0-152131 GCA_963974925.1 uncultured bacterium
GGAATACACTGTTGGGCAAGCCAACAGTGCCACCCGCCGAAAAGTAGGGGTAGACGTCGGCTTTTTCCTAACAAGTTGTTTGAGCAATCGTGTGGCGAATATTTTATTTCACGGGCTCTGAATTCGATTCTGTTTATTCTTGTTTTCTCTGACTTTTCAGGACACTGGCTTTCATCATGAGACACGCCCGCTTTATGAATTTTGTCTGCTTTTTATTGCTGGTCTGTGTGTTTTGTTCGGGTCAACGTTCTCAGGCTGCTGACAAGCCGAATGTGTTGTTGATCATGACCGATGACCAGGGTTGGGGGGATGTGCATTCGCATGACAACCCGCTGATCACCACGCCGCAACAGGATCTGCTGGCAAAACAGGGGGCGCGGTTTGATCGGTTTTTCGTCTCTCCCGTTTGTGCGCCGACGCGGGCTGCGCTGCTGACAGGGCGTTACAGCTTGCGAACCGGCGTGCATGGTGTGACGCGCGGTTTTGAAAACATGCGGGGCGATGAAGTCACGCTCGCGGAAAATCTGAAGTCAGCCGGTTATGCCACAGGGGCGTTCGGAAAATGGCATAACGGACGGCATTTCCCCATGCATCCGAACGGGCAGGGCTTTGACGAATTTTTCGGCTTTTGCGGCGGCCACTGGAACAGTTATTTCGATACGAATCTGGAACACAACCGACAGCCGGTCAGAACAAAAGGTTACATCACCGATGTGCTGACCGATCAGGCGATCCAATTCATCAAGCAGAACAAAGACCAGCCGTTCTTCTGTTACGTGCCTTATAATGCACCACATTCGCCGTGGATTGTGCCCGAAAAATACTGGGACAAATACGCCGACAAAGGTCTGGACGACAAGACCCGCTGTGCTTACGCGATGGTCGAATGTGTCGACGACAATCTGGGGCGGCTGATGCAGACGCTGGACGATCTCAAATTGAGCGACAATACCATCGTGCTGTTCCTGACCGATAATGGCCCGAACGGCAAACGCTATAACGGCGACATGCGCGGCCAGAAGGGTTCGATTCATGAAGGGGGAATTCGTGTTCCGCTGTTTGTGCGTTATCCGGGAAAAATCAAACCGGGGACCATCGTCAAACCAATCACGGCACACATCGACATTCTCCCCACGCTGCTGGAATTCTGTGGCGTGGAAACGAGGTCTGAGTTTCCGTTGGACGGTAAGAGTCTCGTGCCGCTGCTGATAGAAGAATCAACCGAAAACTGGCCGCAGCGGATGCTGTTCGCGGATCGCTTGTTTCGGAATTCGATTCCCGGTGCCGAGTTGCCAGTGGGTTCGGTGCGTACGGATCGCTGGCGGGCCGCTTATGAGCGAAACAAATGGAGTCTGTACGACATGCTGGCTGATCCAGGCCAGAAACTGGACGTGGCGAAAGCGCATCCGGAAGTGCTGCAGAAGTTGAGTGCCGCGTTTGCCGACTGGTTTCAGGAAGTGTCGGACGCGGGATTCGAGCCGATTCCGATTCCCGTCGGTCATCCCAAAGAGGCAGTGACTTCGATCCCGGCGAATGAGTCATTCCTGCAGCCGGAAGCGGGGAAGGGGATCAACTACAGTGGCAGCGGACACAACGGTTTCGCGAACAGCTGGATCGAAGACTGGACCGATCCGAAAGCGGCTGCGGTCTGGCATCTGGAAGTACTGACGCCGGGAACTTATGCCGTCAGCATGCAATACACGTGCGCGAAAGCAGATGTCGGCTGTGAAGTGCAAGCGAGTGTCGCTGACCAGAAACTGACGGCGACCATTTCAAAAGCCCACGATCCGCCCCTCATTGGGAATCAGGATCGCATTGACCAGTCGGAAAATTATATGCGCAAGGAGTGGACCACGCTCAAGCTGGGAACGCTGAAATTGAAACAAGGACGCTGTGATCTGACGTTGACGGGTCTCAAGAAAGTCGGACCGAACATGATCGAGGTAAAAGCGATTGAAATGATTCGCCTGCCATAACTAAGAATTCAGCGAAGCCAGCACGCGTTCGGCGGCCTGTTCGGCGCTGTGGATACAGTCGGGAATGCCGACGCCACGATAGGCGTTGCCCGCCAGTTCCAGAGCAGGGTAGTTGGCAGCAAGCTGTTCGATCTGTTCGACCAGCTGCAGGTGTCCGAGATGGTATTGAGGCATCGATTGGTTGTGTCTGAGTAATTTCGAGAACAGGGGTTCGCCGGTGACTCCCAGAATGTCGGCCAGTTCATTGCGAACGGTCGACGTCAGTTCCGCGTCGGAAAGCGCAAGCAGTTCGGGCTGCATCGCGCCGCCGACAAAGGTTCGCAGTTGCACTTGTCCTTCCGGTGCACGGCCGGGAAATTTTCGGCTGGCGAACGCGACGGCGAATATCTTTCGTTTTTCCGCGGCGGGAATCACAAGGCCGAAAGCATTGAGCGGATGTCTGATTTCAGAGAGTTTGAATACATTCACCAGGATGGCGGTAGACGCATACTCAATCTGTGCCAGTAAACCCGCCATTTCCGGTGCAAAGGTGGCAGTCATCGTTGCAGACTGAGGCGCCGCCGTCGTTAAAATCACACCATCGAAGTGCTGCGTTTGCGCGGCACCCTCCGTTTCAACGGTGACTTCATAACCGGCCTGCGCGGAAGGGCTGATTTTTGTGACCCGATGCTCATAGAGAAGGGAACCGCGTTCGGTGATGCGATCGGCGAGTGTCCGAGTTAACGTTTGCATGCCCCCGCGGAAGGCGGCAAATATTCCATAACGCGCGCCGGTGGCATCGTCTGATTTTGCTTCCCGCTTCTGTTTGCGAATGGCTTTGATCAGGCTGCGGTGATCGCGTTCCATATCCAGAAAACGGGGGAGTGTGGCCCGCAGACTCAGTTTTTCAGGGTCGGAAGTATAAATGCCGGCGACCAGCGGTTGGATCAGCCGCGTTAAGGCTTCTTGACCAAAACGACGCGTGACAAAATGGGCCAGGCTTTCGTCATCCCGATCCAGGCCCTCTTTGCTGCGCCGACGCGGAATCAGATATTCGAGCCCCATGCGCAGTTTTCCCCAGAGACTCAGCAGAGGCGTCTTGAGCATGGGTCCGATGCGGGAGGGGGTCATCAATTCAAAACCAAGGGGAACCGGAACGGGCACCCCCTCTTTCAGAATCAACGCGCCCCGGTACTGCCGGTTGGTGGATATGAGCTGATCTTCGAGTCCCAGCCGTTTGCAGAGTTCGATTGCCGCTGGTTTATTGGTGATAAACATGTCAGCGCCGGTATCGATCAGATAATCTTTTTGCGTAATCGTTCCGATCCAGCCCCCCGCGGCCGACTGCGATTCCAACAGGGTGACTTCAACCCGTTGCTGCTGCTGCTCTGCCAGTTCGATCAATCGAAACGCGGCAGACAGGCCGGTGATGCCTCCGCCGACGACCGCGATGCGTTTTGTCTGAGCTGAATTTGAGGCGTCATTCATGCTTTGTCATCGATCAAAGGGCTCGAAGTGGAAGAAGAGCATCTCAACAGAATTCTTATCTGCTCCCCAGTTCGTGGACGATTTCTACGAGGGCTTTTACGTGATCCGGATTCATGTCGGGCATGACGCCATGTCCGAGATTAAAAATGTGACCGTTGCGTCCCGCGGCAGCGTCGAGCACGGACTTCGCTTTTTCCCGGAGTACGGGAATGTCTGCGTAGAGGGCAATCGGATCGAGGTTTCCCTGCACGGCGACATCAGGGCCCAGAAGCTCCCAGGCATCGGCGAGGTTGATTCTCCAGTCGAGGCCGAAGACCTGCCCGCCGGTCTGTTTCTGCAAGGGGAGTAAAGCCGGGTTACCGGTGAGGAAATTGATCACGGGCGCGTGATCCTGCACTCCTGCGACGAGTCTTGCGGTATAGGGTTGCACGTACTGCCGGTAATCTTCCGGCGACAGGCAGCCGGCCCAGCTGTCGAAAATCTGTACGGCCTGACAACCGGCTTCGATCTGACGCTGCAGATACACAATCAGGTTATCGACAAAACGGTTCATTAACGCATGCCAGGCGCCCGGGTCGTTATACATCATCTGTTTGGTACGGCGGTAGTTTTTGGAGCTGCCCCCTTCGATGGCGTAACTGGCCAGAGTAAACGGACAGCCGGCAAAACCGAGCAGGGGGATGTCCGCGGGTAAATCGGCGCGAATCAGTTTGACGGCTTCGAAGACAAAACCGAGGCAGTCCATGTCGGCGATATCCGTCAGTCGATCGACTTCGGAGGAATCCTGCAGCGGATTATGAATGACAGGGCCTTCGCCTTTGAGATATTCGAGATCGAGGCCCATCGGTTCGAGAATCGGCAGGAGATCGGCAAAGAGAATCGCGGCATCCACGCCGAGTACGCGCTGTGCGGTTAATGTGACCTCCGCAGCGAGAGCCGGGGTTTTGCAAAGCTCAATGAACGTGGTTTTACTGCGGACGGCCATGTATTCCGGCAGATAACGACCCGCCTGTCGCATAATCCAGACAGGCGTAGTATCCACGGGTTCGCGGCGGACCGCTTTCATAAAACGGCTATTCTGATAGTTGGCGCTCTCAGCCACTTGAGAATTCATTTTCAGTTCTTTCAGGTACGATTAATAATTTGATCGGCAGAGGAATTTATTTTAGCAGGAAACAAAGGGGACTAAAATTCCGGCGGGTCACGAATCCCGGAATCGACGGGATTCGGCAAACCTGGTTCAACGTTTTTTCGCCAGAATTTCAGGGGCTGCCTGGAGGGCATCTTTGACAAGGGGGCCCATTTTAGGCGGGCTGGATTCAAAGTCGACTGCAAGCCCCGCCTGCTGTAATGCTTCCGAGCAGGCAGGTCCCACGGAGGCAATCATGGTTTTTGCAGCCGCCTGCATCCAGTCGTTTTTGACGTGTTCTTCTTCTGCAATCTGCAGAACATGTACGACCTGCTGTGCGCTGGTAAACATCAAAACGTCGAAGTCGCCTTGAATCGTCGCGTGGACCGCTTTCCGCAGGCCGCTGGTGTCTTCCGGTAACGCCCAGCGGTAAACGGCGATCGGCAGGACCTGCGCGCCGCGCTGACGAAGTTCATCATAAAACTCTTCGACCGGTTTTCCATATTCCTGCACCATAATATGTTTACCCGTAACCGAAAATTTCTTTTGATCCCAGACTGTAATGATTTCACGCCAGGTATTGGGCTCGGGAGCCGAATAATGAATGGGGACTTCCCAGTTGCGCAGGACAACCGTCGGCTTTGGTCCGCGTACCGTGACGATGATTTTCTTGAGCGCTTTCAGAAACTGTTCACGCGGAAAATACAATTCGGCCGCTTCGAGCAAGGCGGTCGCACCGACGCCTGTCAGGAAAACAATCACGTCAATTTCATCGCGGAATAATTTTTCGCAGAACGTTTTTACCTGCTGATTATTCTCCAGCGGAATTTCATCCATGGAATGGACGAGCGTGGGTATTGCCTGACTGCGCTCAATCAACGCCTGCATCGCCTCGCTTTTGCGGCTTTCGAAACTGCAGACGCGTAATCCGGAATTATTCATAGAGGCTCAATTATCATTGCCAGGAGATCAAATGTAAACGGGGCTTCATTATAGGAAACTGCGGAAAACCAGTGAATAGCCGCAAGCAGCATTTCTCTGAGAGAACGATGATTTCGCGGGGGATTTCGCGGGGCTCCCGCTGAGAAACAGGTCCGGCTGCCCGCGTTTAACGGCCGGGATTGATGCGAAACGTGGTTAACCACGTTTGAAAGTCGGCATCGACTTCAGACAGATCATTCACATTCAGCAACTGCTGCAATGTAAGCATACCGGTTTCATCGAACTCACGATTCGTACGCAGTTTTCGATAAAAGGGAGACAGAAGCCGCTTCTGCTGCAGATAGAGACAGAAATAACGGGCATGAGCATAGGTCAGCGCTTCCCGTTCCGTGTTGATTCTGGTCTGTTGTACCAGTGAATGCAAATCGGGAAGCTGATTCCGATCCAGGGCGGACAGCAGCAATTGCGCCCGCCAGTTGGAAATGCCAACCAGTTGATTCTGTTCATCCGAAAATTCACACTGCTCATGCAGAGAGGCCAGCCCTTCATCGAACCATTCGGGCATGCCGGGAAAATCAATCCGGGCCAGGGCGTGTGTGAGTTCATGTCCCAGGGTCCCGCTCCCGGTCGTCAGGTTGAGGACAATCCGCATCTCATTGGCCTGGAAGTATCCGTAATACAAGCCCGTTTTTCGCTGATCAAGATCGTAAGCCACCTGCTGATAACGTTCCTGACTGGAGAGCGCGATGATCGTAATCGGTCGATCGGGTGGCGCATCAAAGTAGGAAACGTTCAAGGCATATTCCGTCGGCAGGATGGTTTTTCGATACAGGGCCTCTAAAGTGTCGTTTTCGTAATCCCCGATCAGGACGTAAGGCGTTTTGACCATTACGTTGATCGGAATCGAAATGCGTTGCTGCATTACTTTTGCCTGTGCTTCACATTCAGCCTGCAGCAGCGATTTCGGCGGCGGCGTTTTGATCTGAGGCGGAGATTTGTACATTTCCGGTGGCGGACTGAGACGGACCGCGTTCGCCGAAGCTCTCCCTTCCTGAGCTCCAGAGAAGATCAGGAAGTAAAAGCTTGCCATCAGGACCAATGGTCCGACGATCAACAGAGCACTTCGGTGAATGGACAAAACAGAACCTTTAACCAAACTGATTCCTCACCACAAAATCTGCAGCCGGATCAGAAGTAACGGTTTATAAGAAATGACAACGCTGAATTATAGTTTGCTGCAACGCATGCCACTTGAGTAAAGCTTGACGAAATTCCAGATTTCGACCATGTTGCGGGACTTCTGAGTGCTTCACCTGCCCTGACCGCCGCGATCTGCGCAGATACATTAACAGTTACGACAGTCACAAATTAACAAATGGCTCCGCAAACGGATAAAAAACAGGCGGGACTGAAGGATCTGTTCGAGACTGAAAAACCGCATTAAGGATGGGTAACAATCTGGTCGAAATCTAGTTATAATAGGCTTGCTGATTATGATGATTTTGAAGCTTGCAAATTCATATAAACTGACGGTGAAATAAATAACTTAAATGCGTCAATCCTCTCATTTCGAAACGGGCCGCAATCGACCGACTCCCCTGTGGCGTACGCAGAGTCAAAAAAACAAGACCCAGGTCTGTCGCTCATTATTTACTCCCGCAGAACTTCATGCACTAAAGACAGGAATGCACTGTACTATGTATCAATCAATGGGAGCACACCTTGACGAAGTTAACGGCGTCAAAGGAACTCGATTTGCCGTCTGGGCACCCAATGCACAAGAAGTCTGTATCATTTGCGACAGCAATCACTGGAAACACGGTGAGAACTATCTGAATTCCAGCGATGCCGGTGTCTGGTCCGGATTCATTCCGAACGTTTCTGAAGGCGAAGCCTACAAATTCAGCCTGCGCGGCGAAAACGGGGAGTATTTCGAAAAAAGCGATCCTTACGCGTTCTACTCGGAGCTGCGTCCCAAGACGGCATCGATCGTTTATAATCTGGAAAACTTTCCCTGGCAGGACTCAGCATGGCTCAAAAAGCGGGAAGAAACCGACTGGCATAACCAGCCGATGTCGATTTATGAAGTTCATCTGGGCTCCTGGAAACGCCCGAAAGATGGCCGCCAGTTTTTTACATATCGTGAACTTGCCAAGCAGCTGATCGAATACGTGCAGCAAATGGGATACACCCATATTCAACTGATGCCCATCACAGAGCATCCGTTTGATGGTTCGTGGGGTTATCAGACCACCGGTTATTTCTCGCCGACAAGCCGATTTGGTACGCCGCATGATCTGATGTATTTCGTCGATGCCTGCCATCACGCTGGAATCGGCGTCCTGTTTGACTGGGTTCCCGGCCATTTCCCTACGGACGGGCACTCTCTGGGACGTTTTGACGGAACCTGCCTGTATGAGCATGAAGACCCGCGGAAAGGGTTTCACCCGGACTGGGGCACGTATATCTTCAATTACGGCCGTAATGAAATCCGCGACTTTTTATTATCGGGCGCGCACTTCTGGATAGATAAATATCACTTCGATGGACTGCGCGTCGACGCGGTCGCTTCGATGCTTTATCTGGATTACTCCCGCGAAGAAGGGGAATGGCTGCCGAACCCCAGCGGGGGACGGGAAAACCTGGAGGCGATTCAATTCCTGAAAGATGCCAATATCAGCCTGCATGGTGCGTTTCCCGGCATTCTGACCATCGCGGAAGAATCCACATCCTGGGGCGGGGTGTCGCATCCGGTTTACAATGGCGGACTGGGATTCAACATGAAATGGGATATGGGCTGGATGAATGATACGCTCCGCTATATGCATTTCGACCCCATCTATCGTTCACACCACCAGGGCGAACTCTCTTTCAGAATGATTTATGCCTTCACGGAAAACTTTGTCCTGCCGTTATCTCACGATGAAGTCGTGCACGGCAAACGGTCTCTGCTTTCACAAATGCCCGGCGATATGTGGCAACAGTTTGCCAACCTGAGACTGCTGTACGGCTACCAATATACGATGCCTGGGAAAAAACTGCTGTTCATGGGAGGCGAACTGGCGCAATGGCATGAATGGAATCATGACGCTGAACTCGACTGGAAGCTGATCGGACATGAAAAACATGACGGGATCCGCCGTTTGATCGGCGATCTGAACCACCTGTATCGATCGGAAAAATCCCTCTACGAAACAGATTTCACGCCTGAAGGATTTTCGTGGATCCAGTGCGACGATTCCAAAAACAGTGTTTTCGCGTTTCGAAGAAATTCGACCGGTGACAATGAACATGTGATTGTCATCGGAAATTTTACTCCCGTACCCCGCGACGGATATCGCATCGGTGTCCCCCAGCCCGGTTTTTACAATGAAATCATCAACAGTGATGCCAAGATCTATGGTGGTTCCAATATTGGAAATGCCGGCGGTGTTTACAGTGAAAAGATCAAGAGCCACGGCATGGATCACAGTATCACTTTGAATCTGCCGCCGCTGGGTCTTTTGATTATGAAACCGGTTTCGGCGAAAAAGAAACCCGATCGGAAAGAAAAATAGAGTCGCCCCTCTTCAGGCGAAAATAGGGGGAGAAAGCGATTTTCTCTGTAGAAAACACTGGTAAATACTTCCAGACCCTCTATCATGGGTCTACCAGTTTTGTGCAACGCATTCAAAACTGTAAAAAAAGGACGCCGCTGAGTGTATAGGCGCTCGCCCAAACAGTCCCAACAAGGGAAGGTTCGGCTATACTCCCCAGCAGCGTATCCTTTGGTGAAGTTCGTTTCAGAAAAGAACGTCTCACATTGTTCTTTTCTGGTATTTGTTTCTTAAGCAAACGTCGTACCAGCTAACGCCCCATCTCAAAAACAAATCTGTAACCTATTGTAAATAAAACACTTACAATATTATTTTAAAATTACCCTTGAATCATTCGCAGGTCAAATTCCGGGTATTGCCCCGCGGAAAGGCATTTTGCTGCTTAGATAAATGGCAGCCTGAGTGAAAAAGACCTGTCTGGTTTTTCAGATAGAGTTTTTTTTGGATATCGTCTAAAATGAAATCACTGCAAGACACCGATCAGAAATGTGCGAAGCAAAGCTAAGGAATGGCTCCCCAATTTTCTGATCAGAATCATTTCTTTCGCTGATGGTGAATTTTTTGGCCGAATTGCATTTCAATCACTGGGTTAATTACACTGGGCCCGCGAATTGGTATTCGCTCTCTTATCCAGCAAATTGGATCAAAGACGAGAAAGAGGGGATTCTGCAGCTCAGTCCTCCCGGAGGGAATGCAACGTTAACAATCAGTTGCCACTGGAAATCTCTGCTTCCCCAATCAAACTGTGAATCGGATCTGCAAATTGATTTCGACCAGTTTTTTGTCAAGCATCGGAATATTGAGAGGCGCGGCCCGTTAGCGATCGAACACGAATCGATCGGGTATTCCGGCGAAGCTATTATCCAGAAACACGCTTCCCGCTGGAGACAGTACCTGGCATGGATTCCCTTTCTCCAGAAAAACTGGCACCACTGGAAACTCTGGCTGATCCGGGAACACTCCATTCAGATGGTGGTGACTTTTTTCTTCGATCCTAAATTACAAGAGGATTTTTTTGAAACCGTTCAGCAGATTCTGCATTCCATTGAACTCTCATTAAATCCGGCGAATCCCCCTGAACTGTTCGCGAATGAAGTTCTGTATCTGGCCCAGAAAAAATTTCCCCTGGTAAAATCTCAGCTGATACCCGGATTTCGTTTAAATTTTGGCGAATCTGAGATCAACCTGACAAACTTTTATCGTGCTTACCTGACAACACCGGAATATTTCGAGAAGAATATTACGACCGCCCTGGCAACGATTCTGCAGATCAATGAGTGGGGGGAGAACCAGACTGAACCAGAGCTGGCACAGATCCAGGACCGGATTATGCCCATCCTGCTCTCCCGGGAATCCTGGGAAAACAACTTTCCCAACTTTGTCGGCGAAAGCTGGATTGCCAATCTGGCAATTCTGTATGTCGTCGACGAATCGAATGCCTACTGGTATATTCACGACAACCTTCTCAGAAAATGGAATATTGACCGGGAACGACTGCACCAGATCGCATTAAGAAATCTGGACCGGTATTTTGACAGCAATCAAATCGAGTTGATTTGCATGTCCCGAGAAGAAGGCCCGAATATGATTATTCAAAGTAAACCGGACGCCTATAATGCCTCCCAGGTATTGAGTAAATCATTTTATCAGCAGGCGCGAAAATTTCTGGGCAGTGAATTTCTGGCCGGGGTCCCCAATCGAGATTTTCTGCTTGCGCTCAGCTTAAGTGAAGCTCCGATTATTGAAAAAATTCAACACAATATTGCCAGTGATTATTTAACCATGGACCACCCGCTCACAGACCAGCTCCTGGTCGTGACTGCGGATGGAGTCAGCGAATATTGTGGCGTGAGCTGAACAGCGTCATTTCAAAAGCGATCCGAGAGTAATGCAACAGGAATCAAATCGATTTTCACAAAGGCGTGGTGAATTCATTACGCTGGGCACCGGGACCAGCGTGGGAATTCCCATTGTGGGCTGCGACTGTTATGTCTGCACTTCAGCAAATCCCAAAAACCAGCGCGGGCGCACCTCGGTGTATGTAGGTGCCCCGGAAGGGGGATTCCTGATTGATACGCCGCCGGAACTCCGGCTGCAACTGCTCAGAGAGCAGATCCCCTGGGTGCATGCGGTGCTTTATACTCACAGCCATGCCGATCATATCTTTGGTCTGGACGACGTGCGGATCAGCGGATACCGGCTCGAAAAATCCATCATGCTGCATTGCGAAGAAATCGTGGAGCAGCAAATCCGCCGTTCGTTTAATTATGCGTTTGATACGCCTACGCACAATCTGCACCACATGTCGCGCCCCCGGCTCGATTTTCAAAGAGTGACGCTGGAGCCCTTTGATCTGCTGGGCGTCCGGATTCAACCGATTCGGCTGATGCATGGCACGCTGCCTGTTCTGGGATATCGAATCAATGACATTGCGTTTTGCACGGATGTCAGCGAGATCCCGCCCGAAAGCTGGCAGCACCTGGAAGGGTTGGACGTGCTGGTACTCGATGCCCTGCGGATCAAACCACATCCGACCCATTTCAGTCTCGAACAGAGTCTGGAAGTCGTCGAAAGGGTCAAACCAAAACGCGCGTACTTCACGCACATTTCGCACTCACTGGAGCACGAAGAGATTAACGCCAGTCTGCCAGACCACGTCGAGCTGGCGTTTGACGGACTTTCGCTTCCGCTCAACGGGCTGTCTGCAGAGGCCTAAGGCAACTGCAGCACCATGCCCGGTCGAATATAATTCGCACTTTTCAACAGATCGCGATTCTTCTGATAGATCTCAAACGCTGCGGACGGTTTTCCATAAATGCGAACCGCAATTGATTCCAGTGTATCACCCTCTTTGATTGTATAGGATTTCGAATTTCCGGACGGCTTCGCGGCTTCAGAATTTTTGTCGAACAGATCATCTAAAATCTGATCCACATTTTCAGGTTGAACCTGCGATAAAGACTGACCTGGTTTTGTTCCCTGTGCACTGCTTTGCGAGGCGGCCCGCGGCGTTAAGGGAGAACGGGGAACCGGAATAAATTTCCGATAACTTTCCGGTATCGACTTTATCCCGATTTTCTGATCCGGCAGATTTCCGGATTCCGGCGCCGGGACGGTTTTCTGATCTCTGGCAGTTGAAAGCGATTCAATCAGGCCTTCAAACTGCACGGTTGAGGAACCCGATTTTAATGTCGGCTGCGAGACCATCTGCCCGATGGTCCGCTTGCCTGAGTTTGCTGACGCACCCAGAGAGGTCTGACTGTTTGCTGACTGTGGTTTCGTTTGCGGCGAAGGATCAACGGGAATTCTCAACTTCATGCCCGCGCGAATATCATTCGGACTACGCAGCTGGTCACGATTCAGGTTGAAGATTTCCTGATATTTCCGACTGGTTCCCAGATAACGAATCGAAATTTCCGACAGTGTCTCTCCCGCCTTGACGGTATGAATTCGTATTTGAGGCGGCTGCCTTTGTTCGGGGCCGGTCGTTTCCGGTTTTTGCTGCGGGGGATTGACTTCCCAGGCGTTATTATGCTGTGGTTTGATGATCTCAGAGCCGGACGAACTGGGAGTGGCACCTTGAGAAATCGGCTTGACTTCGGGTTGATTCTGATTGGGTTCGAATACGGAATCTTTCAGTTTCGGACTGGAAAACTGCTCCTGCGGAAGCTCGATTTCTTTCAGGAACTCAGGCATTTCTCCCCAGCGTTCCGCATTCGAACCTTTTTTCGTGGATTGACTGGCGGGCGACGTATGTGAAATCGTTGGTACCGCGACTTTGGAACTCGAAGAGAGATTCTGCGTATCGGTAATTCCGGTCAAAACCTGTTCGCTTCCCAGCTGGGAACCCGGTCTCTCACTCTCCTGAGAACCTAAATAGGGAGTGCGGTCTTTGTCGGCAATCTGCTCGTCCAGGTAATGCGGATCATTCAGTTCGGGGATCTCAACGGTCGTGTTTCGATCCTGCCGCAGACAGAAGGCACCTACAAACCCAAGTACCAGTAATGCTAACGCTAATCCTACTTTTTTATCTTGATGCATTTGAACCTCGCCTCGAATGTAACGCTGTGTAATTATGCGTATCGGGCGAATTTGTTCAAAAGAAAATCAGAAAATCGGGAGATAGGCTCAGCGCGCGTAGATACCAGCGCTGGTATCACACTTGAGTCGATCATGATGAAAATACGACGAACGGTCAGAACAGACTCATCAATTGATCGGTTCGTATGGGTTATAATAGTTTTACAACTGGCGACTATCGTAAGCTGGATACGATCTGGCACGCGTCCCATTTCACCATAGCGTTTCTCGATCTATTTACTCGGTCCAAGGTCCAAATGGACTTGGAGACGCTGTAGCAAACCTGGACACAGGCTAGTTCAGACCCTGCTTGCGACGTATCCGGGTAAACAGATTTTTGTAGCGTCCAAAAGCAGGTCCCCTCAAGTGAGAAGTTGCTGAACTGGCAGACTGTTGTTCGCCGGTTCCCGATTTTGAATCCACTCGAAACGTGGCTGCAGAACGCGGGGTCTTACTGGTATTGTCACTGAAGTGAGCATGATCACTGCAGGAGGAGGTCTCAGACTCATTCCACTCATCACTGTCAGACTGCACCACATCATACGCGGGTGAGCCTTCCGCGGATGCTTTCGTTGCAGGCATCTCTGAATAATTACGAATCTCATCCAGGGCATTTAATAACCCTCGGCGCGTCTCGGCACAAACTTCATAAACCTGAGCTGCCAGCATTTCTTCGAAGGAATCTCCCCCCAGAGATATTTCTTGCGCCAGCGCCTGAAATACGTTCTCATTTCCGAGGCTCAGATGATCTTCATGCACCTCAACCGGCTCTGCTTCCGAGGATTCCACCCGTTCCGGCTCGTGATTCAAACCGGACTGCAGAGGTGCCTGAGTCAGCTGTTCGGCGGCAAGGTTCTGTGACTTCGCGAATTGAGTCTCTGCTGCCTGCGGCCTGTCAGAGTGATGAAACTGCGGAGGCTGCAATCGCGGTGACTGACGAAAGATTTCTGATTTCTGCTGAGTTTCCCGCGGCAGCGTCGAGGGGTCGATCCCGGCATCAATGGCTGCGTAACGATCGAGGATTTCTACAAAACCGTCAATGGAGAGCGTGGCTTCAGCTTCCTCTTCGCAGTCGGATGATGGCTCGCAGACAGAAGCAGGCTCACTGGCGGAAACCGGTACAGGCGCAACCGTTTCAGCAACGTCCGCTGCAGGCACAATGTCCCTCGCTGACTTGAGAACGGGTTCTGCCTGACGACTGTGCTGATCCGTTTCAGAGCTGGTACCAACCTCGATCGCTTCGAATGCATCTCCCAGGGATAACAAATCAGAGGAATCCCAGTCCGAATCATCGTCCGACTGGTATTCCGGATCAGCGGCTTCTTCTTCCAGCAGTTGATTCAAGCGATCTTCCACCAGGCTATCGATTTCGTACTCAGCCGGATCTTCATCCAGAGCAGTCGGTTCCGAATCCCTGGCAGGGCCCCCTTTCCGCAACTCATCCAGTGGAGAAGAGGCGGGCAGTGGATCATTCCAGTGTAACGGCAGTTGCTGGAGATCCGTAAACGCTTCCCGGGTGATGCTTTCATCAACGACGGGGGCGTCCTGCACATAGGCTAACATCAGGCTATGGTCGCAAATCTGGTTCAGGCACCGAGGCAACCCGTCACTGACATGAGTGATAAATTTGATCGCATCGTCCGTAAAGAATGTCCGTTCCCCGGTCGCGACGCGTTGAATCCGATATTCAATGTATTCTCCTGATTCCTGACGGGTCATCCGATCTAAATAAACCTGGCAGCCAATCCTTTGATTTAACGAGGACAGGGCTGGCTGAATCAAGGTCTCTTCCAAAGCCGTCTGTCCCGAGAGCATCAACTGCAGTGCCGGTTTTCCATCAAAAGAAATGTCTGACATGACCCGCAGCTCTTCTAAAAACGACGCATTCAGGAGATGCGCTTCGTCTACAATCAGCAGTAACGGCTGATCGTGGGCTAAAAATGAGGACCGGATTTCCGCTTTTAAAGCCAGCCTTAATTCCTGCTCGCTGACTTTTTCATAACAGTCGGTTAAACCGTACAGCAGTGTCTGGAGTAAGGCCCTGACTGTTGGAAAATTGCAATGTTCGACAAATTGAATCTGGAACTGATTTTCCGACCGGGAAATGATCTGTCGGCAGATCGCCGTTTTCCCTGTCCCGGCGTCTCCGGTCAGAATCGTGATCCCGTTCAAACTGGAAATGGAGACCAGTAACTCATCAAGAACATTCTGGTGTTCAGCAGCTTGAAAAAAACAAGCGGGGGAGGGTGAAACGGTAAAGGGTCGATCCGTGAACCCAAAATTTGTTTCGTACATTTCCAATAGCCTTTTCACGTTTATTTCATCAGTTCCGGAGGGAGACTGGATGGTTTTGACTCAAAGTGGATAAACAGAACCGGTAGCGACTTTCAGATGAATACTGCTTCTGCATCCTATGAACAATTCATCGAACAGGTTGCAGTCTCTTCTTGAGCATTACCAATACAATCGACAGTATCTGAGCAGGGTCCCTCAGGTGCATTGCCCAAACGCTAGATCTTCACATGAACAAATGCCAGAAAACCAGAGTATTCCGTTTACAGAACCTGGGTAATTTCATGTTCTTTTCGATCCTGCGGTTCCCGGAATTTTTCCCACTTCCAGATACTCGCGGCCAAAACCGGCACGATCTTTAAGATTATTGTTCCTCTATAACCCCTTGATTCTGAATAATTTACAAAAAAACACCGCTTAAAGGCCAACTCTCTCCTTTCTCTTACTGTTTTGCTGGAGTAGACTTAGTGCATTCAAGCGGCGGGTCAATTTCGCCTCTGAATTTCAGTCTGGGTTTTATTCCAGTTTTCACTGATTTCAGGATGGCGAAATTCAAATTTTCCTGTCATTATTTTCAACTTTGTAGATTGTTTCATTCCATAATTTTCGGAGGCACGCGCAGAATTTCTGATGTCAGAAGCCACTCTTTCCTTTTCTGATCCTGACCAGATCCCTGTTTTACTGGGGACTCATGATTGCCACATCAGACTGATCCAGGATGCACTAGGTGTGGATATCGTTCATCGAGGTGATGAACTTCGCATTATCGGCGACGATGCCCAGCTCCAAAAATCACTCCGAATTTTCTCTGAACTGAAAGCGATTGTCGAAAGTACAGGGCGACTCAAAAGCGAGCAGGTTCAAACCGCACTCTCGAATGGCAGTTCTGCCGGCAAACAGTCCAAACAGACTCCGCTGGCCACTCCCGCTTCGATTGACCTCTTTGAGAAAACGAAAAAGGTTCATCCGAGAACCCCCGGCCAATCCGGTTACATCAAAACCATCAGCGAACATGATCTTGTTTTTTGTACAGGACCTGCCGGCTGTGGAAAAACATTTCTGGCCGTCGCCATGGCGATTAACGCTTTAAGAACGGAACAGGTGCGTAAGATCGTACTTGTCCGTCCGGCTGTGGAAGCAGGGGAAAAACTGGGATTTCTGCCCGGCGACATGCTGGCAAAAGTAAATCCTTTTTTACGACCACTGCTGGATGCATTAAACATTTTGCTCGATTTCGAACAAGTCACCCGTTATATGGAAAATGATATCGTTGAAATCGTTCCGCTGGCGTTTATGCGCGGGCGAACTCTGGATGATACATTTATCATTATGGATGAAGCCCAGAACACCACAGTGACCCAGATGAAAATGTTTCTCACCCGCATGGGCATGGGTTCAAAAATTGTGGTAACCGGAGATACTTCACAGATTGACTTGCCTCCTGACGTTTCTTGTGGCATGACCGATGCCATAAACCGCTTACGAAATATTAAAGGAGTGGGAGTGGTGCAATTAAAAAATGAAGACATTGTAAGACACAGACTGGTAGGTGAAATTGTGAAAGCCTATCAGAATGATGATATTCAGAGTCACTAATTTTCATCCACGTTCTCCCACTCTCATATATTTACTGTTCAGGTCGTTTCCATGGCTTTTTTTGGTTCCAAAAAATCCCGAACTGCACTTGCTGCCAGTTTGCGAGATTCCTCCAAATTGAGTTCGAAGCTGCGCGAACTGCTCAGTAACCGGGGAACCCTGTCGCGGCTCAGTGTGTGTCTGCTGGCGATTTTGATCATCATGGTTGCCGTCGAGAGCTGGAAAGCGCCGTTTCCTTTCCGACTCGGAAAGTTCGCGGAACACGGGATCCTGGCAAATGCCTCCTTCAAAATTTCCAATCCGATTGAGACGGACCGGGAACGATCGCAAAAAGAAACCGAAGTCCCTTATTCATTCAAACAACAGCCGGAACTGATCGACAAACTGCCATTGCTGCTCAGAGAAGATCTGCTGGCGATTGCCAAAGCCAAATCCTTAGATGATTTGAATACCGATACCAAAGCGGAACTGGGATTAATTTCTGCCCGACGGCTGGAACAGTTCATCGACAAATTTCCGGAAGAGTCCGAACAGACGTTCGCGGAACTGAAATCCCTTGTCAGCAGCCCGGATTCCACCGACACGAAAAAAATCGATGAACTCGTCGAGGATTTCAAGAAATTAATTGCGCCACTGCTGATTTATGGCATCGTCAATGAAAATGATCTGACGAAAAATCAAATTCGGGCCGATGACGGGATTGCCATTATTACCGAAAGTAACGGCAATCGACGGATCGTAACCACGTTTGATATTCGCCTGCCCAATCAACTTTCCGAAAATGGTGTCATCGGAAGAGAGTGGAAAAATTACCCCAGGCTGGCTCCCATGTCTGCCGTGCTCTCTCACTGGATTCATTTTCAGGCCCCAACAACTCTGGTCTACGATGCAGCAAGAACATTGCAAGAGCGAAAACAGGCCCGTATGCAGGTCGATGAAATCTTCGATACCTTCCAACGCGGAACCGTGCTGGTGGAACCGGGACAGGTGATCGACGAGACACAACTCGCATTACTGCGTGCCGAATATGAAGCCAAGGAAAAAGTGGTTCCGTTTTATGAACGCGTCATCCGCGTGACCGTCATTTTTTTCATGCTCGTCGTGCTCGCCGTTCTGAATGGTTACCACTTGCTGCATAATAAAAAAGCGGTTGCCAGAACCGTCAGTCGTTTAAGTATCTATTTAAGCGTCATCGTTCTGACCGTATTTCTGGGACGTTTACTTTCTCACGATCCGTGGCGTGCTGAGGTCCTGCCGCTCATTGTGACCGTGATGGTTTTTGCCATCGTATATGATCAAATGATGGCGATTCTGACCGCATTGTCGCTTTCGCTGATTCTCTGCCTCTCCACGGGAGGGTCGCTGGGAAATTTTGTGGTGTTAATGAGTGTTTCTGCAGTCGCCGTCATTTCGCTGGCCACCGTTTCTTCACGATCGACCCTGATCAAACTCGGTTTTGTGACGGGGCTGACTTATTTCCTGGTTTACTGGGGAATCAATCTGGTCAGCAATCAGGAACTCTCTAACGGCCTGATTGATCAGCAGGTTTTATGGGAAAGTCTGCAGGGCGCGGGGTGGTGTCTTGCTGCCGGATATCTGGTAGCGGGCAGCCTGCCGTTTATTGAATCTCTGTTTGGAGTGGTGACCGACATCAGTCTGCTGGAAATGAGCGATGTTTCACATGCCTTGCTGCAGGAACTGGTGCGTCGCGCACCGGGCACCTATAACCATTCCATCTCGATGGCGACAATCGGAGAAGCCGCCGCTGACAAGATCGGCGCCAACGGGCTGTTAGTGCGCGTTGCCGCTTATTACCACGACATTGGAAAAATGCTCAAGCCGCAATACTTCATTGAGAACATGGTTGTCGGCAGCGAAAGCCTGCACGCGAACCTGGCACCGGCCATGAGCACCCTGATCATTATCGGACACGTCAAAGACGGCGTTGACCTGGCACGTCAGCATAATCTGCCTCAGCCATTGATTGACTTTATCGAACAACACCATGGCACCACTCTGGTGGAGTATTTTTTCCGGGAAGCGGAAAAGCAGGCTGACCTCAGCCCGGACCATAAAACCGACGCAGAAGAATCGTCGTTCCGTTATCCGGGACCAAAACCACAAACCAGAGAAGCAGGCGTAATGATGCTGGCCGACGCAGTCGAAAGTGCCAGCCGCACGCTCAGTGATCCCACGCCGAAACGAATCAAATCGCTGGTACATTCGCTGGTCATGAAACGTCTGCTGGATGGTCAGTTTAATGAATGCTCGTTAACGCTCAGCGAAATTAATGTTGTGGAAGAGTCCCTCGTGAAATCGCTCATCGGAATCTATCACGGCCGTATCAAATACCCGGAAGAACGCTCGGCATAACCACCTGTAGATGACCTGCATGAATACATTAGACCAATTCCAGATCAATATTCAAAACGCGCAGCAGCACTTACCGGTGGATGAATCGCTGCTGGAGGAAACCATCTGTTTCCTGCTCCAGTCAGAAAAAGTGGCACAAGCCGAGATCAGTCTGGCCATCATCGATAATGCTGCGATTCGTGAGCTGAATCAACAATATCTGGAACACGATTATGACACGGACGTTTTGAGTTTTCTGCTGGACTGTCAAACAGACGCGCAGAAACAGGAGCCTGATCTGCGCGGGGCAGGCAAGTCCATTGATGGTGAGATCATTGTCTCAGCGGAAATGGCGGTCTCCATGTCAGAAAAATACGAGTGGTCTGCGGCTGATGAACTCCTGCTGTATGTTGTACATGGTTTGTTGCATTTGTGTGGTTACGATGACCTGACCGAAGCAGAACTCAAACTGATGCGAATGAGAGAACAACAGATTTTTGATCATCGGGGACTGATCATTCCCCGGCGAGAAGAGTGAGAAATCCATCAGAATTATTGCTTTTCACTGATTCAAGTATTCGTCCATTTAGGTTAAACTATTTTCTCGTTCAGGCAGTTTAACCGACTCGATTTCCTTACTTACCACTTGGCTATTTGCACGATTTTATGGTCCCGCTGATTTTTACTGCTTTGATTGTGTTTACCCTGCTTTCAGGATTGCTGGGGTTTTCCTTAAGAGATTTCTCGCGGAGTCGTTTAGAAACACTCTGTAACGAAGCAGGTGTACCATATCGATTCAGCGAAATACTGAAATCCCACCCCACGATTCTGCTGGCCGCCGATTTCTGCTATCTTTCCGGCGTGATTCTGATTGCCGTTGTACTCACCCGTCACTTCATTGAAATCCCTGCTGGATTCGATTCCATCGGCGCCGCGGTTCAATTTACCATCGAAATGATTCTGGTCTTAGTCATCGGAATCCTGATCCTGATGACGGTTCCCTGGACTCTCTCCCGGATTGCGGGAGAACGTTTTTTGCAGATGTCCTGGCCGGTCTTTCGCTGGTTGCCCGTGTTTCTCACCCCCGTAACCTGGATTTCCTGGAAAATCGATGAATACTCACATCGACTGGCAGGCAAAGAGGAAAATAAAAATGGACGCGAGGCGAACATCAGTGAAGAAATACTTTCTGTGCTTGAAGAAGGGGCACGGGGAGGAATTCTGGAATCCGAAGCCGGTAAAATGATCCAGCGTGTGATGGAACTGCGGGACGAAGACGTGGGCGCCATCATGACGCAGCGCATGGATATTGAATACATCTCCGTCAATGCCACTGTGGATGAAGCTTTGCTGAAGTTTATTGACGTAGGCCATTCGCGCATCCCCGTGATTGGCGACTCCACAGACGATATCGTGGGAATTCTTTACGCACGCGAATTACTCAAACACTTCGCAAAAGATAATCAGAATTCCGGTTCTTCAGAAACACTGACGATTCAGAACCTGATGTTTACTCCGTTCTATATTCCGGAAACAACGGGCATTGATTCATTACTGGAAACCATGCAGAAAGAGCATGTCCATATGGCAATCGTCATTGATGAATATGGGGGCGTCGCCGGTCTGGTCACGATGGAAGACGTGCTGGAAGAAATCGTCGGCGATATTGTCGACGAGTTCGATGAAGAAGAAGAGCAGATGATTTTTGAACTCAGCAAAGACGTCATCCAGGTTGATGCCCGGGTCCATATTGATGATTTAAATGAACAGTTCGACTATGGTCTGCCTGAAGAAAAAGACTTCGATACCATAGGCGGATTTGTGATCACACAAGTCGGCAAAGTTCCTCAAGTGGGCGACACGCTCACGTGGCAGCAGCTGCGCATCGATGTGCTTGAATCCGACGAACGTAAAGTCAGCAAGCTCCGCATCGAAGTGGATCACTCTCTCGTAGAAGAGTTTGACGCAGACGCTTAACGCCCGTCACGGTTTCACCAGCGCTCAACGGGCCCGCCCGGTACGGGAATATGCATGTCTGGTAAAATACCGCTCCGTGAACCGGACATGGGTCCCTGGGCGGCGATCGCTCTGACTGCTTCATCAAACTCGTTCCGATTCTGAGCACATTGAAATTGGTGGCGTAACGCGGGTGAGACCCGCATCGACTTCAAATACCAGTGCCCCATTTTTCGAAACATGGAAATCGCCCGCTCTTCCGTTGTCATCTCCAGCAGATAACGAAACTGGCGTAATAATAACTGCAGGCGATCATCAAAATTTCCGGGAGGGTCAGATTGGCCGGTCTGCTCCCACTGGACCAGTTGACGGAAGATCCATGGATTGGCCAGCGCTCCTCGTCCGATCGAAACTCCCGCACACCCTGTCGTTCGCAGCATATGATCTGCGTCGGCAATGCTCGTCACATCGCCATTGCCAATCACAGGGATCGATTCAACCGCTTCCACAACCTGCCGAATCCCCTCATGATTAACCAACCCGCGAAAACCCTGCTCGCGCGTTCTGCCATGTATGGCGACGGCCACAACTCCCACTTGTTCAAACGCGCGGGCAAAGAAGGGGGCTGTCAGATTTTGATCATCCCAACCCAGCCGCATTTTAACGGTGACCGGTATTTTGACTGCATCTACGACCGACTGCACCAGCGCGACCGTATCATCGGGACGGCACATCATACTGGCGCCGGCTCCCCCTTTGACAATCCGATTGACCGGACAACCCATGTTAATATCAATCGAATCCACGCCCCGTGCTTCCAGCAATTGTGCCGCCTCGCTCATCAATTTTGGATCATTCCCGAAGATCTGCACCGCAAACGGGGAATCTTCAGGGCAGGTTTGGATCAGCTGCAGCGTTTTCGGACTTCCTTCCAGTAAGCCCCGCGCATTAACGAGATCGGTTGTTCCTAAACCCACGCCTCCGATTTCACGGACAATCCTCCGGAAGGGTAAATTCGTATACCCGGCTAATGGGGACAGCAGATAACGGGACGCCAACTGCAGGGGACCATAGCAAACGGGCGGACGGGGATCTGGTTGAGAGGGCAGCGGGGCATTCATGAGAGCTTTAATGCTTAAAAGGCGTAACTTCAGGCACACAATACAAAATAACAGCCAATGGCATGCCTGATAATAGTGACATTTCACAACATCTCGTACAAGAGAACCCTTGAATATACCGGATTTCTCTTAAAAGTAAAAATAGGCAGACTGCTTAAATAATTCTCATTGAAGTTACTCTACCGATTATGCCGATAAGGACGATATCGTTTCTGACTGGCTTCATCCTGGGGAAACCGTCCTGTGCTGACTCGCATCCTTATGTTACTAATCTGTTTTAACAGCCTGACGGGTTGTGTCATCTTACGTACCTCCGTCACGAACCCCAATCCGAAACTGAAAACCGTTGCCATCGCGCCTTTTTTCAATCTCAGCCAGGAACCGGACGTAGACGGCCGCCGATTTTCACTTGCCTATTATGCGGAGTTGCAAAAGGTCCCCGGTTTCCAGGTATTGCCGGTGGGTGTCGCCGAAGTAGCCATGGTGGAACATCAACTGCAGATGAATAACCCTGATGATGTTCTCAAACTGGCCGAAGTCCTGAATGTAGATGCGGTTGTGATCGGCGCTATCACTGATTATTCCCCCTATTATCCCCCCCGAATCGGGATGCAGGTTTCGTGGTATTCGCCGCATGCCCAGGAATTTATTCCGGGAGTCCCTTTAATGGTGGAAGAACGCCATGCGAAAAAGACATTCCTGAATCAGTTGTTTAAATCAGATCGTCTCGCAGCGAAAGAAGCCAGGCACGAAGAGCACCTCATGAATCGCGAAGTGAAACACGCTGCCCACCTGGAACAAAAAGCGACCAGACAGTTCTCCAGGCAGGAAAAGAAAATGAAGGGGGAAGTGCTGGAGCAAGGGGCTCCTGTCGACTGCCAGCCGGAAACTCCCGTTCCCCCTCTGGCACCTGCTGCCAATACGGTGATTCGCGGACAATCGTCGGAAACACTCGACTCCTGGCCCTATCCCAGAAATCAATCAGAAATTATTCAGGTCAATGCACAAGCCAACCAGGGAACATCCTCGGTAAATCCAGCCGTTCAAAACCCCATCTCGGTAATTCCTCACCCTGGAATGAAACAAGCCCCGCAGGCGACCGTGGCTCCCAAGCCGTCGCTGTCTGCCGTCGTAGAAACAAATCAGAATATTCCTTCGTATGTGAATCAATTCCAGGAATACTGTCCCCCCGTTGACGGGGCAGGCGCGGGCGTGTTTGATCCTCGCCAGCCATTTATGTCTTACACCCGCCTGTTTGATGGATCTGACGCGGCCCTGGTAGCGCATTTGCGGGATTACCTGGAAGTCAGCGGAGATCGTCGCAGCGGTGGCTGGGAAGCGTATCTGCATCGAAGTGAGGACTTTATACGGTTTACATCACATTTAATGATTCTAGAGATGCTAACGCTGCATGGCGGACAAGCTAAGCACCAGATGATCTTCAAAGTAAGAAAATACAGATAATCCCACCGCTCAACAGCCGATATCTATTATTGCGGTTAGACGAGCACCCCAACCCATCCAGTCTCTGACTCCAGTGCTCTGACGAAATATAAAGGACTGCTACAGTGAAACAACAAATGAATGTCGTTGCATTAGTAAAAGATACCGAACGTTATGTGTTTCTCTATGACGATGCCAGTTCTTCTCAGATGCTGCAGACCTTAGGACAATACGCGGCTGACACTGAGTTAAGCTTTACCTGGTATGATGCAGCTGTCATGAGTCAGAAGGTCAGAAAACTAAGACGGGAAGCAGAGCTGGAAGAACAATCCCAACGGCTCAGAAAAACAGCCTGAACTCGTAACCTCTGTTTTTCCCTGCAACGGTCTCTTACTGCTCATCCGGATAAGAAGCCCAAAACTGATTATGAAGTTTTATGATCTCTTCGCAACCTATCAGGTCTGTTGAACTGCATGAGGCGATAGACAGCTTCCTGCGTTACCTGCAAATTGAACGCAATGCGTCCGACTTGACGCTCAAATCCTACGCGGAAGATCTCGAAAGTCTCGTCGAATATCTGACCGACTACGAAGGGACTCTGTTACCGCCGGACCGCATCGACATCAGCGAATTGCGCCGTTACGTCGCGTATTTGCATGAATGCCAGTACGAGCGCACAACGATTGCCAGACGCTTGGCCTGCCTGCGAAGTTTTTTCCGCTATTGCTGCAGAGAAGGCTACACAAAAACCAATCCGGCCAAGCCGCTGCGCACGCCCCGCACGGGCAGAAAATTGCCTCATTTTTTAACGACGGATCAAATCGGCACTTTACTGGAAGCGCCGCCGGCCAACAACAAAATGGGTCTCCGGGACCGTGCCATTCTTGAGACGCTTTACTCCGCCGGACTGCGTGTTTCGGAGCTGGTCGCGCTGAATCTCAGTAACTGGGACCAGGACGCGAATATTATCCGCGTCCTGGGTAAAGGCAGAAAAGAACGGATTGCACCGATAGGCAGTTATGCCGAGAAAGCATTAAAACACTGGTTAGAGGAACGGGAAGCAAAACCCAAGGCACACCCCGACTCTGATGCCATCTTTCTCAACCGGCTGAAAACCAGGCTCACCACACGTAGCGTGGGTCGCATGCTGGAAAAATATCTGTTGCAGACCGGACTTGATAAAAAAACAAGTCCGCATACATTAAGGCACAGTTTCGCCACACACCTGCTGGATGGCGGGGCAGATCTGCGTAGCGTGCAGGAATTACTCGGGCATAAAAGCTTGACGACCACGCAAATTTATACGCATGTCAGTACAAAGCGTTTACGCGAAACCTACGAAAAAGCCCATCCTCACGCACAACGCGCAAAATAGCATTTTCAAGCGCGCTGTTACACAGAGGCAGCACGTCCGGATTCCCGGTAATCCCGAAACCATTCAGGAAACTCAGTCGCGTCTTCTGCCTGTCACATATTTGAGAGGCGTGCCCGTTTTCATGCTTTCGTGGGAAAGTCGTACGAGTTGAAGTGCCTGACAAACATCCCGGATATTCGCGACGGGGATGATGCCGCCCACCGCCCGGCGGCAAAAATGGTCCAGCATCACTTCCAGTTCCCGACGATCGCTTTTCAGCGACTCTGTCATTGACGTGGATTCATTTTCCCAGTGAATCTCGTCCGGAGAATGAAACTCCGCCGATCCGTTTCGACAGGTCAGCTTGTGCCGGGGAAAAAGAGGCTCCGCTTTTCGCTGCTCAGTTTTGATTTTGATCAGCGCAAAACGTTCCGCAGCAGTCACAGGATCAGGCAAGAATTCAATTTTGATTTGGCGATAATCTTCCGATTGATCACTGGAATCAGAATGAAAAGTGGTCTCCACCCTGACAGGCTTGGTGCGCATGACGTAACAACACCAGTCAAACAGTCCCACCAGAAAATCGGTTTCATTTTTTTGTCCGGGGACATCAACCTGCTGATCTTCTGCAGGGCAGCAGGTCTCGATCTGAATCGAATTCGGATTCCCCAGACGCGTGACGACCAACTCGAAGAAACGGGTGGTCGCCTGGCAATAACGTCGACTGAATTCAGGCATCAGCGTCACAAACTGGTCTGTGGCCCGGTTGTGAATCAATTCCAGTGATTCCAGGTCTTCACCCAGACTACCGGCAATATATACGGGCCGCTGCTGCTGGCTGAGCATCTTGAGCGGGAAATGATTCATCCAGTCGGAATGTAACAGTAAATACGCATCCACAGGATAACGCGCGACCAGACACCCAATCCCTGAGACCACCTCCGCATCCCAGTGAGCGGCAACCTGTTCCGCACGGCTGCGCACCGGATCATAGACTGCTTTGACCTGGATACGCTGATCCATCATCCGCAGTGCAGGTTCATAGCGCTGTTCCCAATATGGACCGAGCCCTATAATTCCAATTCTGACCATGTGGGGAACATTACTGAATTCGGGTAAATGATAAGAGGGTGATAATCTGTGAGAAAAACCAGCTGATTTAACACTGAGTAGTTTGATCCCAAAGAAACAATTCCAATTGAGTATGATATTCCCTGATTGGTGACTGAATCAAGTCTATCTACTGCAGAGTCAGCGTCAGCCGCCAAACCAGAACGTGGCGACCAGTAGATATCCCACATACATCGCCAGCAAAATCGAGCCGCTTGCAGCAGAGATCTGCTTCCGCCTCCACGAAAGCCCCAGCATTGCCAGCATTAACAAAATGGTAACCGGGGCGTCAAAGATGACAGTCTGCCTCTGAATCGGCAGCGGGCTGATTAAGGCACATGTCGCGATCACCATCGTAATATTCAAAACATTGGCTCCAATGATATTTCCAGTCCCTAACGCACCATGGCCTTTCACAATGGAAAGTACGGAGATTGTAAACTCGGGCAGAGAAGTCCCCACTGCAAGAATCGTCAGACCGATCAGCAACTCGGAAACTTCAAAATAACGCGCTACCTGGACTGCGTTGGTTACCAGTAGTTTGCTTCCCAGAATCACGAGGCAACCCCCGCAAAAAAATGCAAATACCAGTTTGAAGTAATATTTTTTCTTGTTCTCGATCTGCGGCGGTGCTTCCTGATCTTCGCCAAAATCGTGTCGCGAAGAGATCGCAATTCTTATACTGTAGAGAATATAAGCGGCAAGAATGCAGAACAAAACTCCTGCCTGCCAGCGCGCGATCGCGAACTCTGCCGGCGCTCCGGTTTGAGTCAGCGCCCCTCCTGTTGAAAACAGGCTGAACAACCAGACAATCACCCCCGAGAACAGCATAAAAAAACCGGGACCTACGATCGTCAACCGTGAAACGGGAATCCCGCTCTCAGTCTGTCGTTTCCAGGAGAGAAATCCTTTCAGAAGTGCACAGGAACCTATAATCAGACCGATATTACATAAACAGGAGCCCAAAGCATTTCCGACGGCCAGATCGCCTTTTCCGGATAATGTGCTGGTGACAGAAACCATCAACTCGGGAAACGTGGTTGACATACTGACAATCGTCGCACCGATAATAACGGGCGGTATACGTGTCAAACGCGCAATTTCTACAGCACTGTCGGTAAAGAGGTCTCCCCCTTTGGTAATGCTGAACATGCCCAACAGGATTAAAAAAGAGCTGATTAGAATTGAAGCAGGAGCATCCAGCCCGATGATTAATCGGAAAAAATCAAACGGCTCAACAGCCATAAACAAGTGTTGCAAACTCCCGCTCCCGTGTATTTTCAAAGTTGCTGATTCCTATCCGTCTGCAAAATATTAAAAAGTAAGCTATTAATATGATAGGGATGGCAGCAAACATTATTTTGAGAGTATTCTTTTCCTGAATAAAACGTAAAATAGAGTATCGGGGTTCAGTTCCACGATCAAAAATGTCATTTTCTCTCTGTCGTTTAGCCTCTGTCGCTGAGTTAGACTTCCAGGTAAGGATCAACCTATGAATCATGCATCACAGCGTTCTGCAGATGACCAAGCCTCTGAAACACCTCGCTTCAGTGAAGAAATCGAATTACAGGGACATATCATCGACAGTCTGCTCCTGCCCAAGATTCTGGATGAAATTACCGTCATGGGAGGCGATTTTTCGATCAATGAGATCGCAATTGGCCAGTTACGATCGGACAGCAGCCACGCCCAGATCAAGGTTTCCGCAAAAGATGAAGCGACACTCCATAAAATATTAACTCAAATCGCGCAGCACGGAGCCGTTCCCGTACATCAAGATGACTGCATCCTGGAGCCGGCAGATATGGACGGTGCATTTCCAGAACGATTTTACTGCACGACAAACCAGAAAACAGAAATTCGCATTGCCGGAAACTGGATCCCCGTTGATCTGCAGGAAATGGACTGCGGCATTGTTGTCAGCCCCGATCGGCAGTCGGCGCATTGCCTGCCGATGGCTGATGTTCAAAAAGGGGAACTGGTTGTGATCAGTCTCCGGGGGACCAGAGTCATCCCGACGGAACGCGGCGCGTCTCAAGTCTCCGGCTTCTCATTTATGAACAGTACGGTCTCAAGCGAAAAACCCAAAGGTGTGACTGTCCGCGAGATTGCCGCTGAAATGCGGCGTGCCAGATCCGGGTCCGGAAAAATTCTGATTGTCGCAGGCCCCGCGGTCGTGCATACCGGCAGCAGAGATCACTTCAGCAAACTGATCAGGGAAGGGTACGTCAATCTGCTGTTCGCAGGCAATGCGCTCGCCACTCATGATATCGAAGAGTCTTTCTACGGAACCAGCCTCGGTATCTCCATGGAACACGGCGGTTCTACCGAAGAGGGACACGAGCACCACTTACGTTCGATCAATCGCATCAGACGACTGGGCAGTATCCAGAATGCCGTCGATCAAGGGGTGTTGAAATCCGGCATCATGTATGAATGCGTGAAAAATGAAGTGCCGTTTCTCCTGGCAGGCAGCATACGCGATGACGGACCATTGCCCGATGTAATTACCGATTCCGTAGAAGCACAGCGCAAAATGCGTGAGATGGTGCAGGGGGTCTCTTTCTGTCTGATGATTGCCACAACACTGCATTCCATCGCAGTCGGAAATTTATTGCCGGCCAGTGTGAAAGTGGTCTGCGTCGATATCAATCCGGCAACAGTGACGAAACTGGCTGATCGTGGCACCTTTCAGACCATTGGTCTGGTCACGGATGTGGAACCGTTTTTAAGAGTCCTGCTGGATGATATCCAGAAACCGGGATGAAAGTTTTTCTTTGGCTCCCAAGCCGCTATAATGGCGTTCCTGGAATGAGGGTATGAAAGACGCCTCTCGCAAAACAATTAGCCAGCACTCGACGGGGATTGAACTGATGCAGGAATCGACACAGAAAAAATATCATCTCGCTGATTTTTCCCAGATTGAAGGGACTGCCTGTCCCTGCGGAACGGCGCGGCGCGCGTTTGCGGATGTTGCTGAATTCCCGGGTACTTTACACGTCACTGAGATCTCAGATACGGCAGAACTGCATTATCATCGGAAACTGACGGAAACGTATTATTTCCTTGAGTGTAACGAAGATGCCCAGATGCAATTGGACGATGAACTCATTTCGGTGCACGCCGGCATGTCAATTGTCATCCCCCCGGGAGTGCGACACAGAGCGATTGGCACCATGAAAATCATCAATATCGTCTTTCCCAAATTCGATCCGGAAGACGAATGGTTTGATTGATCGTCAAATCATGCGAGATTGTTTTCATTACAATACGGGCATGCTTCGCCATAGATGATTTTCCCGCAATTCGTGCATTCATGCGCGCCGTATGTCGGGCGGTCTGGAGTCACCCAGCGCTGGTAAGCAAGAAACGCAAAAACACTCGCAACAAAGGCTGCAAAAAAGATTGCAGGGACTTCCGTTCCATAAGAGCGGATAATGACAAAAACGGTGACCAGCGCACAAATCAGAAAGATGATCGCATCCCGCATCCGCTCGCGATGATGATCGCTCGTTTCATAAACATTTTTTCCCTGCTGCTGCAGGATCTGATGCAATAATTTATCGCGTTCCTCCTGAAGACGCCTGGCTTCGTCCGTGGCACCGGAAGCAGACAGTAAGCGGGAGGCGGTATCAAGAATCCGGAGCGTATCCGCGGTATTAATCTGACTTTGATGCGCCCAGCGATTACGGTATTCCCTCAACTCGCCAACATAACTTCGCTCCAGCGGAGTCAGGCGATTGCGAAAGACACTGTTCCAATGGTCCCACAAGATTAATAATGTGGAATGCGCGTCCCAGCGAATGGCGTCTCCCTCGGGCTGAGAGGTGACAGGCGAATTACGGAAACTCTCTTTAGCCCGGTCAAGCCAGGCATCCTGATAAACGGACTTCATTTCCTGCTCAATGAGCGGGCAGAGTCCGCTGCCCAGTAAATCAAGAGTCAGTTTGATGCGTTCATTGTCACCGGCCACTCGGTTCCCCTTCATTCGCCGTCAATCATTGCCTGCTTCAGGCTGGTGAATAATACTGTAGCGCCTGACAGACCGATATGTATGATCAATGCTTGGCTATTTTCGTGACCAGGTCAAGCAGCTCTACTTCATAAATTGAATAAAGCAGGGTATTTATTTGATCAACATTACGAAAAAGCGGTTTAAAAGGTCGGATCGGACCTGCAAGATCGGGTTATGCGATCAAAGCTTCGACCACCTTACCATGAACATCAGTCAATCTGAAATCCCGGCCCGCAAACCGATAAGTCAGTCGCTCATGGTCGAATCCCAGTAACCTGAGCAGCGTGGCATGCAGATCGTGTACGTGTACTTTATTCTCGACGGCGGCGAACCCGAATTCATCAGTGGCGCCATACGCCTGGCCGCCTTTCACTCCCCCGCCCGCCAGCCAGATCGTAAAACCATGATTATTATGGTCGCGGCCGTTCATCTTGCCGGCGTTTGCGCCGGGCGTCGGCATTTCCACGACAGGCGTTCTTCCAAATTCGCCCCCGCACATCACAATCGTATCCTGCAGCAGCCCGCGCTGCTTGAGGTCTTTCAGCAAAGCGGCGATCGGCTGAGAACATTGTCGGGCTAAATTCCGATGCCCCTTTTCGATTTCATCATGATTGTCCCAGGGTTGACCTTGCCCGTGCCAGAGTTGCACATAACGGACGCCTCGCTCGACCAGCCGGCGGGCAATCATCATTTGCCGCGCGTGAACTCCGGAACCATACATCTCGTGAATATGTTTCGGTTCCTGATTCACGTCAAAGACATCAGAGGCCTGCATCTGCATGCGATAGGCCAGCTCAAACGATTGAATTCGGGATTCCAAAGCCGATTCCTCAGAGCGAACAGACTGATGCCTGCGGTTTAACGCCTGCAGTAAATCGAGCTGATGACGCTGTTCGGGCAAAGATTGCTTTTTATTTTTGATATTCGAAATCAGTTTTTCAATATCAGTGTGTTTCGTATCGAGGTGAGTTCCCTGATAAGCGCCGGGTAAAAAAGCCGAGCGCCAGTTGGCAGATTCTGTAATCGGGTACCCGCCCGGACACATGACGACAAAACCGGGAAGATTCTGGTTTTCCGTTCCCAGTCCATAAGTGACCCAGGCGCCCATGCTGGGGCGCGGCTGGATGAGGTCGCCACAATTCATCATCATCAGAGAGGGCTCATGGTTAGGCACGTTTGTGTACATCGATCGAACAAAGGCAATATCATCGACACACTCTCCCAGCTCCGAAAATAGTTCACTCACTTCCAGACCACTCTCTCCATACTTTTTGAATTTGAAGGGAGAAGGGAGGGAGGCCCCGGTCTTTCGCTCGGTACGCAGATTTTCGGTCGGCAGCATTTTCCCTGCGTATTTTGCGAGAGCAGGTTTCGGATCAAAGGTATCGACCTGTGAGGCACCCCCATTCAAAAAGATATGAATGACGTGTTTCGCCTTGGGAGAGAAGTGGGCGATTTTGGGAGCCATCGGTGATTCACTGCGACCTGTGGTTGCCCCCGCAGCGTTCTCAAGCAAACCCTGTGAAGCCATTAGCGAAGCCAACCCCATCGATCCCAGACCGGTTCCACAACGCTGCAACATCTGCCGTCGTGTGACAATCGGTTCGCAATTGAAATGTCGATTTGTTTCAGCCATCAGAACTGGCTCCTGAATCTATTTAAGTTACAAAAATGCAGATTAATCAACAAACATGAATTCATTGGAAGTACAAAGCACCTGGGCGTACTTTTCCCAACCACTCATCTGAGCGGGCGTCTTAATTTGATCCCGATGATGACTCAGAAAGTTTTTACCCAGCTCTATTTCTTCAGCCGCCGGTTTCCGCGACAGAACCCGCTGGTAAAGCGCTTCGATTGCCGCATCCACACTTTTCTCTGCCGCGATTTTTTCCAGGTCCAGGTCTTTTACCAGCAATCCGGACTGCTCGATCAGCATCGGGCTGTTCAAGGCAAACAACGCCTGTTGCGGCACCGTGGTATAAGGCCGCTGCGCGGTGCTCGATTCCACATTGGCAAAATCAAACGTACGAAAAACGTTTGGTAAATTATTACGATCCACAAAACTGTACACGGTACGCCTGGGGTCCGTCGGCATCTGGTCGATCAGAAAACTTTTCCCCCCCCGATCCTCAGAAAGTTGCCCGGAGACAAACAGGAGTGAATCCCGCATCGCTTCAAAATCCAGTCTCCGGGGCGAATGTTTCCAGAGCAATCGATTATCAGAATCGATCAGCGCTGCCTGCTGGTCGATCTGAGACGACTGCTGATAAGTGGCGGACAACATCATGATTTTATGCAGCGACTTCACAGACCAGCCTTCCTGCATAAATCGATAGGCAAGATAATCTAACAGTTCCGGATGCGTCGGAGCCTCGCTTCGCACACCAAAATCGCTGGGCGTTCTGACGATACCTTCGCCAAAATGATGCATCCAGACCCGATTGACAAACACGCGTGCGGTTAACGGATTTTCCCGTGAGGTAATCGACTGGGCCAACTCGAGACGACCACTTCCTTTTTCAAACGGTTTACGGTCTTCCCCGGCCAGAATCCGGAAAAATTGACGCGGGGTCTGTTCGCCACGGCGGCCCGGATTGCCTCGCAAATGGACATGCGGGGTCACCGGTTTTTCATTGTCATACATCACCATCGCGCGGGGAGGCGCCCCCGGAGAGGTGACGTCCAGCGTTTCGATTTCTTTTTCTAAGCGACGCACCTGATCACGCTGTGCCCGGTTGAACATTCCCTGCACAACATCATCGCCTGCAGCCAGCGGCGATTCCGGATGATATAAAATCTGACGCAATTCTTCCGCGTCCGGGTCAGCCAGTTTGTCCGGCAAAGCGGTTTTGGCCTGTTTCGCCTCTTCCAGCATTTTCACCCATGCCTGCTCGACTTCATTAAAAACAGTCCCATATACCCGACACACATCATAGATCGATTGCGGCGGATTATTCTTGAACGCGTGCACCACCAGACGATTGACCCGCTTATCAGGTTCCGTTTCGCTTTCCTGCTTTGCTAATTTCTGAATCAGATCTGAGGCACGAGCCGGAAACTCCGCCTGTTTGACTTTGATCGCGGTGAATTCTGACCAGGGTGCAAAAACCGGGCGATACGCTTTTGCTTTTCCTTTCAGGAAAGCACGCCAGAGATCCACGTACCGTCTGTGCGGCTCCTCTTTCTCATACTGAGGTTTCTCGCCGTCATCAGCCAGCTTCTCTTTTTCAGCAACCGCCTGTAAAACTTCGCCGATTTTCAGACGGGCGCTCGTTCTGAATTTCTGAATTTCGGCATGCACATAATCGTCAATTTTTTTCTGACGTTTTGCTCTTTCTGCCTGATAGATTTGATACTCTGCTTCCGATTTCGGTTTACCGATCAACGGTAAATCTTTTTCATCCGGCTCATGGCTGCTGACAAAGATGCCATACAATGAGTAATAGTCTTTAATCGGCACAGGGTCAAACTTGTGATCGTGACAGCGGGCACACGAAGCAGTTAATCCCAAAAGACCGCGTGAGACGAGATCGATCCGGTCATCGGTGATATCATGAATGTTGTTCCGAAAGCGCTGACCAACGGTCAGAAAACCGAGCGCCGCCAGCGCACGATCATCGCCGCCGCGATCGAGTTGGTCTGCTGCGATCTGTTCCTGCAGGAACCGGTCATAAGGCAGATCTTCATTGAAAGCGCGAATGACATAATCACGATAGGTATAAGAATAGGGATAGCGACGTTCGGAAGTAAACACATAACCTTTTGTGTCTGCATACCGGGCGACGTCCAGCCAGTGTCTGCCCCAGCGTTCTCCGTAGTGCGGGGAAGCTAAGAGCCGATCAATCAGTTTTTCATAGGCATCGGGTGCAGCATCATTCACAAATGCTTCGACCTCCTGATAGGTCGGAGGCAAGCCGGTTAAATCGACAGACGCTCTGCGGATTAATTTTCGACGATCAACGGGAGGAGATAGTGTCAGTCCTTTCTCTTCCAGACGTGAGAGCACAAACTGATCCACCGGGGAAGAAACCCGTTGCCGGTTTTTGACCTGAGGCGGTTCCGGATTTGTCACCGGTCGAAATGCCCAATGGTTTTGGGAAATCGCGGCAAAGTCATAAGCGCCATTTGGCGGAACGGCTTTGGCATCTTGATCGGAGATCGGCCAGGGAGTCCCCATTTCGACCCAGCGGGTTAATGCGGCTATCTCGGTGGGAGGCATTTTTCCTGCGGGGGGCATCTGACTGTCGTCATCATGATATTGAATCACCTGGATGATTCGACTTTTAACCGGGTCTCCCGGGATCACGGCGACGCCACTATCACTGCCTTTCATCATCCAGGCATGCGAATCCAGACGCAGACTGGCTTCCTGTTTTTTAGAACCGTGACAGGCATAACAGCGTTTCACGAGAACAGGCCGAATTTCCTTTTCGAAAAACTCGATCTGCTCAGCAGGAATTTTATTCGCGGCCTGCAGCAGTGAGGGCGCTGAAAAGACAACGAGGGCAAGCATTGCCCCGCATCGAAATGCGGAAAACACATGAGCTCTTGATGAATGATGAAACAGAATCAAAGGCCGCTTCATTTTTTCAGTTCTTTCTCAACTAAACGCGGGTGGGAAAAGTCAGGAGGGATCAGGTTTGACTCAATCGAATGCGGCAAACCCTCATACTTCTATTCTACTCGACGAAAGAGGCAATGGGTAGTCAGTTTTTTCACTTAAGCCTTATGAAGCATAGAGTTAGTGAATTTCAGATTCACCCGTATTCTTAACAAGGTTATGAAATTAGCAATGTGCCCGCCATTTTATTAATGCGCAGAATGCAGTACAGTTGCTCTAGTGATACTATCGACTTAGAGACGCTGGAATTTCAATTTTTACCCCCGTAAAATCTCTCCGAACTGTTGAGGCGATCATGACTGAAGACCAGATTTTAACAGAAGAACAGATCCAGGAATTTCTGAACACTTACTCTGAATGGGAATTTCGTGAAGGCTGGTTGAGAAGAAAGTACGCGACACCTGGCTGGCCGCATACCCTCATGCTGGTGAATACAATCGGGTATCTGGCCGAAGCAGGCTGGCACCATCCGGATTTAAGCGTGGGTTATGCTGCGGTCACCGTCAAGTTACAGACGCATCGGGTGAAGGCAATCACAACCAAAGACACAGAGCTGGCACAAAAAATCGAAGAAACCGTGACCTGGTTACCCGCAGAGGAATCTCCCCTCGATGGCTTCCCTAAACATTGGATTCACTGACAGCAACCGACCGTGGCAAGACATCAGGAAAAACCGACTATGAAACAGGAACGCATCCTGTTTGTGACTGGAAAACTGGCCGAATATTCATTGCGGGAAATTCTGAAAAAACTGGCTCCCCAGGCTGGTTTTGAATATGAAATCACCGTTTTGAATGTTCAGGTTGCCGCTTTGATGCATGTCCCTCTGATCAAACGCAGACTGACTGTGCCAGCCGGCATCGACTGGGTCATGCTTCCCGGTTCATGTAAAGGCGACCTGCAGATTCTTATGGATCATTTTGAACTTCCTTTTAAGAGGGGGCCTAAAGACCATTTCGACCTCCCGGAACATTTTGGTCAGAAGGGGAGACCGCCCAAAGACCTGTCCCGATTTGATATCGAAATCCTGGCGGAAATCAATCATGCCCCTTTTCTGTCCGATGCGGAAATCCTGCAGCAGGCAGAACATTACCGCCAAAGCGGAGCGAACCTGATTGACGTCGGCTGCGTTCCCGGTGAAAGCTGGAACCGGGCAGGGGAGGTGGTGCGGATGCTGGTTGATGCGGGGCACCGTGTCTCGATTGACAGTTTCGAGCAGCGGGAAGTGGAAGCGGCTGTCGAAAACGGGGCGGAACTCATCCTGAGCTGCAATCACACGAATCTCGACTGGGTCTCCAAGCTGGGGGTTGAAGTCGTCGCGATCCCGGATATTCCCAGTGATTTCGATTCTCTGCGTGCTGTTGTCGATCAACTGGTTCGCACAGAAACTCCTTTTCGAATTGACCCCATCCTGGAACCGATCGGCTATGGTTTTGCTGACTCACTCGCGCGTTACTACCAGGCACGCAGAGAGTTTCCAGAGTTTGAAATCATGATGGGCATCGGAAATTTGACCGAGCTGACCGAAGTCGACACTGCGGGAATCAACTTTCTGCTTGCCGCCCTCTGCCAGGAACTGAAAATTCATAGCGTTCTGGCAACGGAAGTGATCAACTGGGCGCGCAGCGCCATCCGGGAATTTGATTATGCCCGACGCATGGTAAAATATGCGATCGACAGCAAAAGTCTGCCCAAGCACATTCACTACCAGCTCGTGTTGTTGAGAGATGCCAGACGCAATGAAATGGGACAGGCCGCATTAAAGAATCTGTCTCAACAAATTCGTGATCCGAATTATCGCATCTTCGCTGAACAGGATGAATTACACGTCATGAACCGGGACGGTTACTGGAAAGGGACTGATCCCTTTGAGTTATTTGATCAGTTTCAGGCGGCCCACCCGAAAGAACTGGACGCCGCGCATGCGTTTTATCTGGGTTACGAAATGTCTAAAGCAGTGACAGCTTTGACGTTGGGAAAACAATATCAGCAGGACCAGCCTTTGAACTGGGGTTTTCTGTCACAGGCGGAAATCAGTGCGCTGGAACGCAGAAGAGATCAGGGAGAAGGCGAACAATGTGGACCTCGCTGATGATTCCGTACTGGTCTGGCTCTTGCTATACTGATTGAAGCGCCTGTTGCGATTGACTCCGATCTAAATTCACCGTGTTTCTTCTATAGATTAATTTCATGTCCGGTAACGTTTTTCAGGATCTCTCTCACTTACTGCCAGAGCAGGGGAGGCATGTCTCCAGCCCGCTTCCGCTGGTCGAAGAGCTGACTCCCTGCCCGGATCTGGAACGTCTTTTACTGGAATTCGCCGGTGATGATCAGCTGCTCGTACTGGAGAGTGCCCGTCAGACCTCCTCAGTGGGACGTTTTTCCTATCTGATGTGTAACCCGCTGACCCGTGTTCAAATCCAGCAGGCTCAGTTTTCCGCAGATCCTTTTGAATCGTTTCGGCACATACACGCACGGCATCACGTGGAATCCATTCCCGGTCTTCCGCCGTTCCAGGGAGGGTTCGCCGGCCTGCTTTCCTATGAACTGGGTCGCTGCTGGGAAAAGTTTGCCCGTGCACCTCACGATGAGTTTCAACTCCCCGATTTAGCCGTCGGATTTTACGACTGGGTGATTGCCTGGGATCATCGCCAGCATCGCGCCTGGCTGATTGTGCAAGGTTTCGATCATCGTCTGGAAACTCGGCATCTCGATCTGGCCGCACAGCGGTTGAAGGCACTCAAAGCACGCCTGCATTCCGCAGTCGGCAATCGACTGTCCGGATTGACTCCACACACGCCAAGTAAATTTTCCCGGACGAAGCAACTCCAGTTGGATGATCTTTCTCCCAATTTCCCCATTGAAGGAAACCGGGAGATTTTGAGTAATTTCAGCAAACCCCAATTCCTCAAGCATGTCGAACGGATCATTGAATATATCTACGCCGGCGATATCTTTCAGGCCAATTTTTCACAACGTCTGCTGAGCCGCAGCACCGGACACCCTGCAGAACTCTATCTGAATTTACGTTCCAGAAACCCGGCTCCGTTCGCGGGTTATTTTGGCTGGGATGACTGGGCCGTTGTCAGCGCTTCGCCCGAACGATTTCTCAACGTCTCTCAGAACGAAGTCGAAACCCGTCCGATCAAAGGGACCCGTCGCAGGCAATATGTACCGGAGGCAGATCTGTTATCACGTGATGAACTGCGCGAAAGCGAAAAAGACCAGGCGGAAAACGTGATGATTGTCGACCTGCTTCGGAATGATCTTTCCCGCGTCTGCCAGCCCGGCTCCATTCGCGTGCCCCACCTTTGTGAAGTGGAAACTTATGAAACCGTACAACATCTGGTATCAGAAGTACGGGGACAGCTCAAACCGGAAAACACGATCTGGGATTTACTGGCCGCCTCATTTCCCGGAGGTTCGATCACCGGGGCTCCCAAAGTGCGCGCCATGGAGATCATCGCCGAACTGGAACCGACGGTCCGCGGCCCTTATTGTGGCAGCCTGTTTTATGCCGGTTTGAATGGCGAATTTGACAGTAATATTCTGATTCGCACCTTCACCGTCAGAAATGGCTGGATTCAATTTCCCGTCGGCGGAGGGATTGTTGCACAGAGTAATCCGCGTCTGGAATACGAAGAAACGCTGCATAAAGCCGCCGGAATGATTGCCGCACTACAACCATAACTTCCCCTTCGCAGAAACCCGTTCATGATCCTGATTATTGATAACTATGACAGTTTTGTCTTCAATCTGGCCCGCTATTTTGAAGAGCTGGGACAGCAGACAAACGTCATTCGGAATGATCAAATCACGCTGCAGCAGGCCGAAGCTTTAGCCCCTGACGCGCTGGTACTTTCGCCCGGCCCCTGTACTCCGGAAGAAGCAGGCCTCAGCCGGGAACTGGTAACACACTTTGCAGATCGCATCCCCATTCTGGGCGTCTGCCTGGGACATCAGACCATTGCGGCCAGTTTCGGCGGGAAAATCATCAAAGCACCACGCCCCGTTCACGGTCAGACTTCCCTGATTTTTCATCAAACTTCCCGCCTGTTGTCCAGGCTGCCTAATCCCTTCCATGCGACCCGTTATCATTCGTTGATCATTGATGAAGCAACACTTTCGCATGAGCTGGAAATCACAGCCAGAACGGAAGAGGGCATCCCGATGGCAATCGAACACAAAACCGCCCCTGTCTTCGGTGTACAATTTCATCCGGAATCGATTCTGACCGAAAGCGGACTCGCCTTGCTGGAGAGTTTCCTCTCCTTCATTCCTGCGCACCTTTCAGATTCCTGATGCGTGCGCAGCGATCAATTCAGAGGCCGGTTAGTTAAGCTGGCTCAAGTTTGCATTCTGCCAGCGAAACTCCTCCGTTATGATCCTGAGTTTTTTGCACTTCCTTACCTCCCACTTCGATTACTGTGTAATACTTCACAATAACCTCCCCCCATCCAACCGATAAAACAGAAGATCTCAGAACGTCAATGAATCTGATTTCCGCTTTACTGAACGATTTGGCGTTCACGTATTCAAAGAGATTTGTGGAGGCACTTGCATGCAACTAACTAAATGGATTTCGAAGAAACCACGTTTATCGATCATAACAATCACGTTCTGCCTGATTGTTATGACAGTCAGTGAATCATTTGCTGGTCAGTGGTTGCATGATTTTGAATCTGCCCAGAAACAGGCACAACAAAAAGACCTTCCGCTCCTCCTGCATTTTCATGCTTCCTGGTGCGGTCCCTGCGTCCAGATGGACCAGACCGTATTGAACACCCAGGCTCTGACCAGTCAGTTTGGCAAACGCATTATCGCCGTCAAAATTGACAGTGATGAGCATCAGCACCTGGTGAATCGCTTTAACGTGCGTTCGCTTCCCAGCGATATCCTTTTGACCCCCACGGGCACGATTATTACCCGCACGGACGGCAGCCAGCCCAAAAGTGAGTATTTAAGTTTTCTGGGACGGGGTGCGTCGCGTTACGAAAAAGATCGTCGCGTTTATCTGGCTGGGCAAAACAGTAAACAAGAACTGATGCAGAAACAGAAAAAAGACGATCAGTTCGAACCTGAAGAAAACGCAGTCCCGTCTCAATCGGAAGAGAAAACGTATGTCGCAACTGCGCCTGCCAATGTCGGTCTGGATGGATACAGCCCGATTGCACTGACACGAGATCGAAAATGGAATAAAGGAAACGAAAAATTCAGCTGGCCTTACCAGGGAATTACGTATTACCTGAGCAGTCGGACTGAGCTGGAAATCTTCAAAAATGATCCGGGACGTTACGCCCCCCAGTTACTGGGCTGCGACCCTGTCATCCTCAACAAACAGGATCGTGCGATTCCGGGCAATACAAAATACGGTGCCTATTATGATCACAACCTCTATCTGTTTGTGGATCTGGAATCACGCGAAGAGTTCAAAAAGAGCCCGGACCGTTTCAGCCGCACCATGCATGTTCTTAAAATCGAACAGGTTGAAGGGGCCGTTTTACGCTAAACGGCGGTGCTGACTTATTTCGTGTTGGCCGGCTTCTTAGCAGGTTCCGTTTTCTGAGTTTCCAGTGGAATCGGCGCAGGAGATCTGTTTTTGGCCGGGTTCTGTACTTCCCGTAACCGTCCGCGATAGCGCTCATACAATCGAGTTTGTTTGCTTTCCGGCGGCAACAGTTTCCCGCCCACACACACCGCTTTAATATGCGAAGTGTGCTGTAAAGGGGAACCATCGGCGATGATCAGATTCGCCAGTTTTCCCTCGGTTAAAGAACCGACCTGCTGCTCCACTCCCAGAATTTCCGCTGCAGAGAGCGTGACCGCTCTTAAGGCAGCCTGCTCCGGCAAGCCATAAGCGACTGCCATCGCAGCTTCAAACGGAGTATTCCGCGAATTCCAGGCGCTATGGGACCGAATACTGAATGAAACGCCCGCATCGTAAAGATGCCCCGGATTGGCATAAGGCGCGTCAAACGGGTCAAAGTTTTCTTCCGGTTTCTTCATCACAGGACCGACGATCACAGGCACTTTTCTTGTCTTTAATTCCTGTGCGAGTTTCCAGGCATCGGTGCCACCTGTAATAATCACCCGCAATTTTTCTTTCTCAGCAAAGAGCAGGGCACCGGCGATTTCTTTCTCCGAATTTGCTTCTATGAACACCGGCTTCTTTTGATCCAGATAAGGCAGCAGCGCTTCATAACGGGGATCTGTCACCGGTCTGTTAGAAGCATTTTCCTCAGTCTGTTTTTTGAGTTTTTGATAGAGACGTGCTTTCTGAAGAAAGTCCTTTAATTCCTGCTGGCGCTCTTCTTTTGTGCTCCAGAGAATCTGCAGACCCGCTTCCAGATCCATCACCATTTCCGGTGCCGTCCAGCCGGCTGTTTGAATAAGGGAAGCCTGTCCGGCAATCAAACCGTTCTGAGGACAGACCAGCACGGACGTGATACCGCCGGCCCGTGCAACGGGAAATAACTCGGAGTCGGGATTGATGGCCACTCCGGTTCGTAAATCCGGCTGCAGATCGCCGCTCTCCTTATAATCGTGCGTTTCACGAACTTTATCAATTTCCGTCAAACCTAAAGTCGAGCCTGAATCAATCAGCCCCGGATACACGTGCAAACCTGCGGCATCAACGATTGTCATTTCTTTCGGCAGTGTTTTGGACGGCCCGACATAATCAATCTTTTGCCCTTTGACAATGATGGTCCCGCCGGCAATATCGCCTCGATCCACCGGATGCAGCGTGGCCCCCACAATCGCGAATGCTTTGAGATCACCTGTCGGCAGTGAAAGGGGCTCGCCGTTCCGCTGCGCGATTTCCACATTGGGAGCATGGGAACGCCGTTCTGCCGTTTCTGACATTGCCGTGGGTTGTTTTTTCCGATCAAAATAGATCTCTCCCTCAATAATCGTCATTTCACAGCGGGAATAAGCATTTAAAGGAAAACCACTGAAAACAGCAAAGTCGGCATCTTTTCCGACCTCGATCGACCCGATTCGCTGATCCAGGCCTAATTCACGGGCCGGATTAATCGTGATTGTCTGCAAGGCGTCATTAAAGGACATATTCCCGTAACGCACGGTTTTGGCGGCCTCGAGATACAGATGCCGAATCAATTCCCAGTCGTCACTTTTGATGACTGTATTCACGCCGGCTTCATTTAATAGAGCCGCGTTGTGGGGCACCGCGTCAAAGGCTTCAATTTTATACGCCCACCAATCAGAAAACGTACTGCAACTCGCCCCATGTGCCAGGATTTCCGGAGCGATTTTGTAACCTTCCAGCACATGCTGCAGCGACCAGACGCGCACTCCCAGATGTGAGGCCACACGGAGCAGCATCAGAATTTCATCCGACCGGTAACAATGCGAATGAATGAACTTTTCGTGGTTGACAATATCGGCCAGCGCTTCCAGCCGTAAATCGCGGCGGGGGGGCAACCGCTTTTCACTACTGTCGGACTTTTGTGCTTTTTCATATTCCTGCCATTGGCGACGGTAATCGATGGCTTCCAGAAACGCCCGCTGCAATGTCGCTTCCACTCCCATGCGAGTATTGGGGAAACGTGCGGTCTGATATTTCACATTCTCACCCAGCGCAAATTTGATTCCCTGGGGTGCATCATACAGGATATGCTCCTGCGCCGTTTTTCCATGTTTCAATTTGACAACCGCATCCTGACCACCAATCACATTGGCAGAACCGTGAAAGATTCGGGCAGCGGTCACCCCGCCGGCTAATGCGCGATATTCGGACGGATCGGAAGTATTGATCACATCCTTGACGCGCACTTCCGGCACGATCGACTGTGAAGACTCATTGATCCCGTCGGTGATCATAATATGACTGTGGGTATCAATAATTCCCGGCATCACATACAAGCCGGTAAGATCAATCTCAGCCGTGCCCGAAGGAACCTCCAGATCTTTTCCGATCGCCGCGATTTTTCCCTTTTTCACCAGCAGCGAAGTATTCTTTAATGTCTCTCCGGTAACGGTAATCACGGTGCCGTTTTTAAGCACCAGATTGCCGTCAGTTTTCAAAGAGCGTCTGACACGATCCGATTCCAGTTCGGTATGATACAGATGGTAATTGACCTGTTTCAGTTCCGTTTCCGTCAGCACCGGCTTTTCGGCGACCAGCACATCAGATACCGGGGCTCCCGGAAAATCACCATCATCGTCTGCCCCCTCGATCGAAAGCATGATCGGGTTTTCCGTAGCGGGTTGGGATTTTTCCTGTTTACGGACAGCCGACCAGCTGGTTTCCGTACCAAAGGCGGATTTCAATTTCCCGGAAATACGTGCCGGCTTCGTTTCTTTTCCTAGAGCCCCCTTAAACTGCAGCTCAATCGCATGTCCGCCGGCCCCGATTCCGACCGTGAACTCAAAATGGTCTTTTTTGATGCTGCCCGAGGTTACTTTCCCATCCCCTTTTTCGCTGTTGAAAGTTCCGCGCAGCTTCTCTTTCTCCTGTGCGAGTTGGAGCTGTCCAATCACTTTTCCCTGGGCTGATTCGATTTCGACTCCCCAGCTACCCGCTAAATCGATCTTTGCCGGCTCTGCTTTCTCAGGCGAGATCGTTTCCGGCGATTTTTCTTCCTCTGTTTTTGATTTGTCTTCAAAGTCAAATTTGACGCCATCTACAAACAGATAACGCACCTTTGTTTCACTGTTCTCCCAGGGACCATTCATGACGACCATGTGGGCCAGTTTTCCCTTTTCGATCGTTCCCAGACGTTGCTCCATTCCTAGCAGTTTTGCACTATCGACGGTCAAAAACCGAAGTGCCTGGTCCGCCGACAACCCTTCTTTCACGGCGGTCCGTAATCGTGGTATCAGATCGGCCACATGTTTCTTCAGCGATCCGGAAGAGACGCAAACCGGTAAACCACTGTCAGCCAGCATCGTCAAACCCTGTATCCGTTCTTTCCAGAGTCTGAGTTTTTCCTGCTGTACCCGTAACGGCTCTGCGATTTCGGCTGTGAGTTTTTTTGTCTCTGCTTTTTCCTCGAGCTTGGGTTTCTCGGAAAAATCCAGTTTACAGATGACGCCTCTCGATTCCGTTTTTAACCGATCGAGACAAAGATAGGCTTCCGCGCCCCCATAAATCACCGGTTTGATTTTGAATTCCTGGCAAAAATCGAGCGTACGTAATATTTCATCGCGTGAATCCGCAGCAAACACAGGCACTTGCTTTGCGTGCAGAAGTTCGAGAAAAACCGCATAGGCGGGATCGGTCGGAGGACGTTTAATAAACGCGGACTGGTCCTGATACAAATCCCAATGCTGTTCGTAATGTGTTGTATCCAGAAACGTTTGCCGCAGATGAGCGACGGCCCCCATCAGCGTTTTCGGATAAACATCACCGTGCGGGGCATACAATCGGAACGAACTCATCGTGGATTCAATCAGCGTCGACTCTCGAACCGGAAATTCGCTCGTTGAAAGCAGGGTGCCTTGTCCACTGGCAATCTTTCCTTGAGGCAGAATATGGACCGACGTAAAGCCTGCTTTCTGATAGTTCTCGAAACTGTCTTTTTTATTGGTCACCGCCTGATTCGCATGAAACTCCGGACTGAGATAGTTTCGATTGTCGGGCCGCGTCGCAGCCAGGGCATAACGACCGAAGTCGACTTTGCGGGCGTCCGGCCTGGGTGGTTTTATGTCTTGATTGATCAGGCTGCTCGAAGCGGCATCAATGAAGCCCGCGTAAATCAGCATTCCCTGGCAGTCGATCACTTCCGCATCAGAGGGAATTTTGAGATCCACGCCGATCTCTTCAATCAGCCCGTCCCTGATGAGGACCGTGGCATCTTCCAGTACAGCCCCCGGGCTGCGGACAACCCTGGCGTGCGTCAATGCAAATGCCGTTAACTCAAAACCCACATTCCGTTCGGCTTGCGCATTCACACGCAAGGGAAATGCAAGAATCGCTGTCAAAAGTAACAAAGCAAAAAGACGAAAATAGTACATGATGGTTCCATGTAGTAAAAAACGGGGGCATGAATGACTGAAAATGAATACACTGTCGGGAACATTACTGTAGCAACCCGCTCAGGCAATGAAAATAGGGAATCGATCAGGGCCCCCTTGTAATCTCCAGGAAATCTGATCTGTTTTGTTATGATAAATCCTTAAAAATACCAGGTGTTTCACGCGGTGTGACTGCTATGATTCTCTAACAACCACTTTCAAACTGAACGCTCTCTGATCTTCAAGGATTTCAGATTATGCCACGTTATATTCGCAGTGATCGCGGATCAAGCAGTTCCTCTTTCAAGATGCGTCTGGTGATCGCTGCAGGCATCGCCTTGTTTACTTTCGTTTCTTACCTGATGAAATCAGACGTCAACGAAATCACAGGCGAGAATCAGCGGGTCGCGCTATCGGAACAGCAGGAAATCGCTTTGGGATTACAGGCACTGCCAACCATTCTCAAACGACACCACGGCGAGCACCCTGACCAGGAGGCCCAGGCGTACGTCGATCAGGTCGGCAATCGTCTGCTGCAGGTCTTAAACGCATCTTTGCAAAAAAAGGGACGTCGCAATCCTTATCAGTTTGATTTTCATCTACTCAACGATAATCAGGTCATCAATGCGTTCGCTCTGCCCGGAGGTCAAATCTTCATCACAGCCGCCCTGTACAATGAACTTGAAACAGAAGGGCAACTGGCGGGAGTGCTGGGCCACGAGATTGGCCATGTATTATCCAGACATGGAGCGCAGCAGATGGCAAAACAGGAATTCACCCAGGGACTGGCAGGAGCTGCCGGCGTGGCAGGCGGCGATATCAACAGTGCGCAGATCGCGCGCATGGTCGGGTCGATGGTCAATATGAAATACGGGAGGAATGACGAACTGGAATCCGACCGCTGGGGAATCCAGTTAATGGTGTTGGCCGGGTATGATCCTTACGCCATGATCGGCGTGATGGATATCCTCAAACGGTCCGCGGGATCGGGGAAACAACCGGAAATTTTCAGCACGCACCCTGATCCGGGGAACCGGATTGAACGGATCAGGGATTTCATCCAGCGCACCTATTCCTCGAACCTTCCCACAGACCTCAAACCATAGTTTTTTCGCAGGGGGGGATGCCTGTTAAACCTGATCTGAGGAGCCTCTTATGCCTTTTTTTACCGTAAATCTCTTGCTTTGGATGCAGATAGGATAGACCGCCTGAACAAAACATCCGATAGAAACATGATAGTGAATTGACTTTGCTCAGCGATGAGCTATTATGTCTATAGAACGTGCTTGCAATACGATTAGTATTGACGCTATGAGATTGTTTTGATAAACAACATTAAGTGAGAAATTTCTAGTAAGCCGTTTTTCAAATGAAGGATCTCTCCCGCTTTTTTGAGATCATTTTTCCATGAACCAGTTTTAATTCAACTGGTAAGTAAGTTGGCTTTAAAGTAAGTTGAGTCGTTTCCAGCGGGGCGTATTTTCTCAACAGCATTGCTCCTGAAATCACTCGGGAGTCTCTTATTCATGAAAGTAATTTCTCTTTCATAAGTGTGCGCTGAAGGATACTCTCAATATTCGAACCAGTTGCAAATAACCGGGCCACTTGCGCGATGTTAATTTCATTGATCGGCAAAATTACCTGCTTCAAGTTTTTACATTCTTAAAACTTTTGTGAATACATTTTCTGATCTGATCGTTCTTTTCGATCAGACCAGAATGAAAAATGAAAGCCCGAATACTTATTAAAACATTTAAAAGTTCCTTATTAGCGGCCATTTATTGGTTGACGGAGCTTGATGAAAACGATTGAATTTCTAAGTATCTGTTTTTGACAACAATATTTTTGCCTGAAAGGATATCGGCAAGACAATCACCCAAACGAGGCATTCATCAACAAGCTTTTGAAAGCTCACTGTTATCAATGCCTGGACCAAGTCTCTTTGATAATTCAATAGAGGTGGTCCTCCACAAAGGGAATAAACAGGCCAAGAAGGTCGAGTCCTCCATCGGGCGAATATTCCTCTGCGTGAATCTTTCTTCATGAGATCAAGATCAGGTCTGATTTACATTTAAGGCGCTTGTCAGGTTTCCGCTGAATTAAGAACGGCTCGTTCAGAAGTATACCAGCATCATTCAAGCATCATCGCAGGTTACCTGCAGGTGATCGAGGCTTGAAGCAGTCGTCGGTCACTTCGTGACACGTTCATGCCGTAGTTGTGTCTCTGATTATTTCGTTACTATTTTAGAATAATTTGGTGTTTCTGTATGGCCGCTAAGAGTTCTGATACTTCAGACAAACCCAAAACAACCCGTCGAAAAACCACAAAGACACAAAAAAAAGTGGAGAGCCCGGCAGAGGACACTTTAGCAAAAAGTGAATCTGATGCTCTGCAGGATGAATACCATCGCAAAGCAGAAGAGAACCTCGAAATTTTCGAAAACTCGCATTCATCTAAGCGTGAAGCAGAACCTGAAAGAGAACAGGCTAGCATGTCAGATTTTCCTGCTGAATCCGTAAGCGACGATAACACCGAACGAAATGATGCTGACCGATCAGACAGAACTGGCGGCAATCGCAGGAGAAGAAGAAGAAGAAGAAAACCAGATGGCACCGGCACCAACCCGCCTGCGAATCAGGGGCAAGGGCAGGGACGTCAGGGTGGTCAGGGCGGCGGTGCCAACCGCGGCCGAAATGCAAACAATAATCGCGGAGGAGGCGGCGCCCGATCCCGTACTGGAGGCGGGCGAGCCCAAACCAGACGTCCGCGTTCGACTTCGACTGCAGAGAATGAAAACATCTCGGGCACAATCGAAGGGGTACTTGAACTTCACCCCAAAGCTTACGGTTTTATCAGAGACCCCAAAGTCAATTACAAAGCACAAGACTCTGATGCATTCGTCTCCAGCTCTCTGATCGAAAAATATAACCTGCGCGAAGGCATTCTGATTCGAGGCGAAGTGGGCCCGGGCACACGCGGGCAGGGACCACGACTCAAAAGCATCGAAACCATTGATACCCGTACCATCGAAGAGTATATGGAAATCAAACCCTTCGATGAATTAACGCCGATTAACCCGTTCGAGCAGATTCAGCTCGAAACAGGCCCCATGCCAATCACCATGCGGATCATGGATCTGCTCACTCCCATCGGCAAAGGTCAAAGAGCACTCGTTGTCGCTCCGCCCCGAACAGGTAAAACCATGCTCTTACAGGATATTGCTGAAGCTGTCAGCAAAAATCATCCTGAAATCCGCCTGATGGTCTTATTGATCGATGAACGACCTGAAGAAGTGACCGAAATGGAACGTTCCATCAAAGGCGAAGTCATTTCCTCTTCGATGGACCGGGATGTGGAAAGCCACGTACGTACAAGCCAGCTCATTTTTGAACGTGGTAAGCGTCTGGCAGAAGCGGGAGAAGATGCTTTCATTCTTCTGGACAGTATCACGCGTACCGCACGTGCATTCAATAAATGGGTTGGCAACACAGGCCGTACCATGAGTGGTGGTCTGGATGTGAAAGCCATGGATATTCCGAAAAAGATGTTTGGAACAGCACGTCGTTTTGATGAAGGTGGTTCTCTGACCGTTCTGGGAACAGCTTTGATTGATACCGGCAGCCGCATGGATGAAGTGATTTTCCAGGAATTCAAGGGAACCGGTAATATGGAAATGGTGCTCAGCCGGGAACTTTCCGACCGCCGCATCTTCCCTGCGATTGACATCACGCTTTCCGGTACGCGACGTGAAGAAAAAATTCTGGCTCCCGAAGTTCTGGAAGGTGTCACGATGCTTCGCAGAAGTTTAATCTCCTTAAACCCTGTCGAAGCAATGGAACAGCTCGCCAACACACTCAAAAAATTCCCGACGAACAAAGAATTTCTGGAAAAAATCCGGGCCATTCTTTAATACATTGAAATCTGTTTTACATTACGGGCGTGAAAATACTTTCTATCCCGTCACAGAGTGAATCCTGGTATGTGAAAACGATTTTCAGCCAGGATCAGCGCGATAAACAAAGGCTGTCACTCCCACTAAGAACAGGACTTCTTTGGTGAACAGTGCCGATTCGGAAACCCGACTTCCTGAGCGACATGATTTACACGATGTGAATCATGCTTCGGAAACTCCCGTCAGCAAAACACGATCAGGAGTCTATCTCAGGCTGACTGTCTTCCTGATTCTGCTCGGAACCATCAGTCTGGCCTATTTTAATTTCAGAGACGTTTTGACTCTGGATTATCTGGCGTCCCAGGAGACCCACTGGAGACAGTTCGCCGAACAATACCCGCTGGCAATCTATCTGATTGCTTTTCTCATTTATACCAGTATTACAGGACTGTCATTACCGGGAGCGGTGCCACTGACATTAACGTATGGCTGGTTTTTCGGATTCTGGAAAGCGCTGCTGCTCGTCAGTTTTTCTTCGACAGCCGGGGCCACTCTCGCATTTTTAACCAGCCGTTATCTGTTTCGATCGGCAATTCAATCTCGTTATGGAGAAAGATTTGCTCTCATCAATCAGCAGTTTGAAAAAGAAGGCGCGTTTTATCTTTTCATCCTGCGGCTCGTTCCTGCGTTTCCCTTTTTTCTGATCAACGTATTGATGGGGCTGACGGCGATTCGGGTCTGGACCTTCTGGTGGGTCAGTCAACTTGGCATGCTGGCAGGAACTGCCGTCTTTGTTTATGCCGGCACGAACGTTCCCACGTTACAGGATTTATCGGAAAAAGGAGCCACAGGCATTCTGACTCCGCAATTGATCATCGCTTTCATTCTGCTGGGAACATTTCCGCTGTTGGTAAAGAAAATTGTGAGTCGTATTCGAACCCCAAAGTGAGCATTCCATCATTCTGACCACGAGACTCTGATATGCCCGAGCCGATCCAGATTGCCCCCCATGACGAATATAATCGGCAATTAGTTGAATACGTCCACCCGCCAGACTGGGTCAACCCCCAACCCACGAGCCGCTATAATCTGGTTGTGATTGGAGCAGGAACTGCAGGGCTGGTCACGGCCGCCGGTGCAGCGGGCCTGGGCGCGAAAGTCGCCTTGATCGAACGGGATCTGATGGGGGGAGACTGCCTGAATACCGGCTGTGTGCCTTCCAAAGCCATCATCCGCTCCGCCAAGGCCTGGAACGCTGTTCTGAAATCAAAAGAGTTCGGAATTGAGATCCGCAGAGAAGAGACCTCTGTTAATTTCAGCAAAATCATGGAACGCATGCGAAAGCTTCGTTCTGAAATCAGTCATCACGATTCCGCACAGAGATTTCAGGAACTGGGTGTGGATGTATTTATTGGCACAGGCAAATTTCTCAACCAGAATACAATCGAAGTCAACGATCAGAAAATCAGTTTTAAAAGAGCGGTCATCGCGACCGGCGCCCGCGCTGCCGTCCCTTCCATCGAAGGAATTAAAGAAGCCGGTTACCTCACCAATGAAACGGTCTTCTCACTAACGGAACTCCCGCAGCGGCTTGCCGTGATCGGCGCGGGTCCCATTGGATGTGAACTGGCACAAACGTTCGCCCGCTTTGGTTCAGCAGTCACACTGCTGCAGTCGCATGCGCAAATTTTACCGCGGGAAGATCCGGAAGCAGCCAGGATCATTCATCGTCAACTGGAATCAGATGGCGTGAAAATCATTCTGAACGCGACAACAACCCTGGTCAGCAGCAAAGCACAACTCAAACAACTTACGGTCCGTTCTGAAAATCAGACATTCCATCTGGACGTCGATGAAATACTGGTCGCTGCCGGCCGCGCCCCGAATGTCCAGGGGCTTCACCTGGAAAAGGCCGGCGTAGACTACGATGAACGAACCGGGGTCGCTGTGAACGACTACCTGCAGACATCCAACCCTGCCATTTACAGCGCCGGAGACATCTGCTCGCGTTTTCAATTCACGCATAGTGCCGATTTCCAGGCGCGAATTGTGATTGGAAATGCACTCTTTAAAGGCTGGAGTAAAACCAGCCAGCTTCTGATTCCGTGGTGTACTTATACTGATCCCGAAATTGCCCACGTCGGCTTGTATGCGCATGAAGCAAAAGCGCAGAACATCCCCATTCAGACGTTCGTGCAGGAACTCGAAGGCGTTGACCGGGCTATACTGGATGGAGAAACCAGCGGTTTTGTGAAGGTCCATGTCAGGCAGGGGACAGATCGAATTATCGGGGCCACAATCGTCGCCTCGCACGCTGGCGATTTGATCTCCGAAATTTCCGTGGCGATGAAATCCGGTATGGGTCTGAAAAAGCTGGCCAGCGTGATTCACCCTTATCCGACCCAGGCAGATGCCATCCGGAAAATTGGAGATCAGTACAACCGGACCCGCCTCAGTCCGTTTATCAAACGCCTGTTCGCGAAATGGTTGAAGTGGACGCGGTAGGTTCAGGCCTGGGTAGTAGTTCTTTATTGGTTTTGAATGTGATTCCCCGAACCGCAACCTGACCCAGGTCGGTTTTAACCGCGACTAACGCCGTGCGGCTCATTTTTTTTCAGGTACGTTGACAGCCGGAATGACTTATTAGCCGAAGGGCATTAGCCCCGGTTCTTCCACATTGATAAGGGCAATTCGAATTAAGAAACACTACCTGGCCTCGAGAGATTCGATCTGCGCGTGACACATTCTGCAAAGCAATCAGCGTTTCGCTCTTGTAATCCTGTATAAAACTGATTCTCATGAAACGGGGATCATGTTGCCTGTTCACGATTTTGATGCATGCATACTCATGATAAACCGGAATTACTGAGATCCCTCTTCCGTCACTCTCATTCAGAATCACAGAAATCAAATGACCTCCCCATTCAAGAATTATTTTGGTGACCTGCATAACCATAATCAGGTGGGTTACGCGCAAGGCTCTCTGGATCGATCCTTCGAAATTGCGCGAAACCACCTCGACTTTTATGCGTTTACTCCGCACTCCTATTGGCCCGATCTTGAAGAGTACGACGGGAAAATTACTCATAAATGGAAAAATGGATTTCATATTGCCCGTTCCCGCTGGCCTGAAGTGGTCGAGTTGGCGCGGAATTTCGACCAGCCCGGTCAGTTCGTCACCATCCTGGGTTATGAGCGACATGGAACTCAGGAAGGGGACTACCACATTCTTTATCCCGACCTGCAGGGGGACTATGAACTCATCGAAGATCTGGCTGCGCTTCAGACATTTGCCCGACAAAGAGGCTGCCTGCTGATTCCCCACCATCCGGCGAATCGCCTGGGCCACCGTGGATTTGATGCTCGAAAGCTGGCACCTGAAGTTTCACCCGTGCTGGAAATCTATTCTGAATGGGGCTGCGCCGAACACGACCGCGCACCATTTCCCTATAAACGGCACACGGAAGGGGGCCGCTGGACGAAACATACTCTGCAATACTACCTCAATCAGGGGCACAGACTGGGAGTCATTGGCAGCACCGATGATCACCTCGGGCATCCCGGCGGCTACCGGGAAGGCCTCGCCGCCATCAAAGCGACTGAATTGACGCGTGACGCGCTGTTTGATGCATTACGTAATCGGCGAACCTACGCCGTCACCGGAGACCGGATTGAACTCGATTTTTTTCTGAACGACCAGATGATGGGCCAGGAATCAGCGTTCACAAAACACCGTCGACTCAAAGTTCATGTGCGCGGCTGGGATGAAATCGACCGCGTCGAAGTTCTCAAAAATGGACGTGTGATACACCGCGATTTTCCCGTTGATCAACAACCCGATCATCGTGCCTGGGACAAACCGGTGGTCCTGCGTTTTGAGTACGGCTGGGGTCCCTGGCCGGCGTTAGGCTGGGGTGGAACGGCTGACTGGAATTTCACTGTTAACGTGGAAGGGGGCAATATTCAAGAGATTCAACCCTGTTTCACCACCGGGCCTTTCGATGAATTCCGGCGCGATCAAATTCTGGAACAAACTTCAAACCGGCTCAAAGTGCAATCCTTTACCGCCCTCAAGCAACAAGTCGACGACTGGTCTCAAAAGTCGATCGTCATGCGCATCCAGGGAGACGCCAACACAAAAGTTTCGATTTCCTGTACCCAACCCAGCGAATGCCAGTTGACGCAGACATTTGCCGAGCTGGCCGTGAGCAATGAAATGCTGTTTACGCGCCCCTTTCCCTGGGAATCCGCAATGCTGCACAGAATTGTATTTCATAACCAGTGGGAGACCGAGTTTGAATTTGAAGAAAACGGCGACGGAGAAAAAGACGACTGGTACTATGTGCGTGTCATCCAATCAAACGGAGAAATGGCCTGGTCCAGCCCGATTTGGGTCAATAAAAAATGAATTTCCGTGTTCTAATCGATTGTCTTTTGCCTGATGCGTCCTCGAGGCACTTTAAACGGCCGGAATTGAACGAAGCGGCAATCAGAGAATTGATTCTTTGACCTGTTTTGCTTTAAAATAGAGCCCAAAGCCTAAACTATTTTTCTTTCAGTTTTATTGAAAGTATCCCATAACAATGGTTGAGCCAACCAACCAGACAATGCCCCATGCAGCCCCCTTATTAGAGGAACTGGAAGCGGGGACGCCCTCTTTTTCCGCCCTGGTTCAAAAGTTAACACAACTTCTGGGCAAAGACGGCATCTTGTACGATGCCGACGAATTACTGGTCTACGAATGCGATGGTTATATCGTCGACAAAACGGCCCCGGATATTGTCGTTTTCCCTTCTTCCACCGAGCAGGTCTCTGCTACGGTCAAGTTATGCAATCAATTTAATGTCCCGTTTCTTGCCAGAGGAGCGGGAACCAGCCTTTCCGGCGGCTGCCTGCCCATCGGTGGAGGCGTCATGATTGTCCTGACGAAGATGAAGAAGATTCTGGAGATCAACCTCCGCGATCGCTATGCGATTGTGGAACCGGGCATGGTGAATCTGCATCTGACAAATGCACTCAAAGGTACCGGATACCATTATGCACCTGATCCCTCCAGCCAGGGTTCCTGTACCATCGGCGGAAACATCGCCACCAATTCAGGCGGGCCTCATACACTAAAATATGGAGTCACCACGAATCATGTGCTCGGTCTCGAAGCAGTGATGCCCGATGGAACGATCATCGAACTCGGCGGCCCCACTGCGGAAGTACCCGGCTATGACATGCATGGCCTGTATGTTGGAAACGAAGGTACCTTCGGAATCTGTACGAAAGCCACCGTCAGGCTGACGCGAGATCCGGAATCACTGCGCACGATGCTGGCGGTGTTCCAGACGATCGCAGATGCAACGAAGTCCATCTCGGCAATGATCGCCGCCGGTATCATTCCCGCCGCATTGGAAATGATGGACCAGGGAATTATCCAGGCTGTAGAAGAGGCGTTTCACTTTGGATTCCCGCTTGATGCCGGTGCCGTCCTGCTGATTGAAGTGGATGGCCTGGAAATCGCCCTGGATGAGGAAGTGCGTCAGATTCTTGAGATCTGTCATGCCTGTAACGTACGGGATATTCAAAGTGCGAATACGCCGGAAGAACGACTTCTCATCTGGAAAAGCCGCAAACAGGCGTTTGGCGCCATCGGTCGCCTCAGCCCGAGCTACTGTACTCAGGACGGAGTGGTCCCCCGCACGCGACTTCCCGAAATTCTCGAATTTATCGAAGAAACCAGTCAGCGGTTCGGATTGCGAATCGTGAATGTCTTTCATGCCGGCGATGGAAACGTGCATCCGATCCTGCTGTTTGATGAACGCGATCAGAAGCAAATTCAAACAGTGCTGGAGGCAAGTGAAGCCATTCTGGAAAAGTGCCTGGAGCTGGGAGGCAGCGTCACCGGCGAGCATGGCATTGGCGTCGAAAAAATCAACTTTATGAGCCGCATCTTCAACAAAACAGACCTGGCCACGATGGAAACGGTACGCAATCTGTTTAATCCCCGGCAAATCTGCAGTCGGGATAAAGTGCTGCCGCAGCATCAAACTGACGAGAAATCAACTATTACTCAGTCGCATCCCACGCGACGTGCACCACATTGATTTTGTAATGACGGCCCTCATCAATCCATTTGAGAAACATTTTTTATCAGGCCACTGAAAGAAGACCTATGTCGCCTACACATTCCGGTTCTCTGGAAGAATTTATTCCCGCGTCTCAAACTGAACTAAGTCGCTACATCACTGAAAATGCGGCAACGTCTCAAAAACAGCTTTTCCCTGTTGGTGGCCGCACTTCATTGTCCGTCTGTTGTCCTTCCAGCCAGTCCGGAATTCAGATTTGCACCTCGCAATTGAATCGGGTGATCGACTATCCGATACACGACATGACGATTACCGTTGAAGCAGGTCTGCGACTCGATGAACTCAACGAAATGATTTCTGCACAAGGTCAGCGGCTCCCGATTGACGTTCCCCAGTCCAACCGTGCGACTGTGGGAGGCGTTATCGCCACCAATACCTGTGGCCCCAAACGATTTTCCTATGGGACCATCCGGGATTACGTGATTGGTATTTCCGCCATTGATGGAACGGGGAATCTTTTCAAATCCGGGGGCAGGGTGGTCAAAAATGTCGCCGGTTATGATCTGGCGAAAATGCTGGTTGGTTCCCTGGGCACATTAGCAGTGATCAGTCAGGTGACATTGAATCTGCGTCCCATACCGGAATCCATGAGCATGGTCTGGTTTGCATTCGATTCCTGCCAGACGGTTGAACGTGCCCTGGCAGCGCTCATTACATCCGGAACAAGGCCGACTGCCATTGAATATTGTAACAGTAAAGCAGCCCGGCAAATTGCGGCAGAGTCACGTTTCGAACTCCCGTCTGAACATCATGTTATCTGCATCTGTTATGAAGGGCCGGAAAACGTAGTGAAGTGGCAGGCAAACAAAATCATCGAGGAGTGGAACCTTTTTTCTCCTCTGAGTTCACAAATCGTTGAGTTGGAGCATGCCACCAGACTTTACAATGCTTTCACAGAGTACCAGACCTCATCGGATGACCCGGTGACTCTCAAAGCGGTTGTGCTCCCTTCACAGATGATGAAATTTGTGGATGCGGCAACAAAATTAAACATTGCGATTCAGGCCCATGCGGCTGACGGAATTGTATTTGGCCATTTGCCAGACTCAGCCAGCTCCCTGGAAGATGTCAAACAACTATTAAGTCAGTTAAAAAAAGAAATTGATCCCAAAACAGGACATTTAACAATCTATCAGTGTGAATCAGAATGGGCTGCGTTACTTCCCCTGTTTTGTGCTCCCCCTCCTGGATGGGATTTGATGAAACAGCTCAAAAACTCGCTTGATCCCGGTCAACTTCTGAATGCACAGCGTTTCACAGATCTGGTAGAAACATAGTCTCCCCGTTTTGTGTTATTATTTATCGAACGAAACATCTCATACGAGTTAACTAATGAAACCTGGTAGTTCCCCATCCAATTCCGCTGTCTTCTCAAAAGATCCGGCACAAGTTCCCGGCTCTGAGATCCCCTATGAGAAGTTTCTGGACTGCATCCATTGTGGTTTATGTACTTCAGCCTGTCCCACTTATCTGGAAACGGGCAACGAAAACGACAGTCCGCGCGGACGCATTTACCTGATGCGGGCCATCGTGGATCAGCGGATTGAACTCTCCGATGCGGTACGAGGCCATCTCGACCTCTGTCTCGACTGTCGCAGCTGCGAAACGGCTTGTCCTTCCGGCGTTCAATATGGTCGATTGATCGAGCCCTTTCGTGTGGATGTTCAGAAAATGGACGGCGAGAAAGGAAAGGGCGCGCAAAACGACTGGTTCCACCGCTGGATTCTGTATCGTCTCTTCCCTTACCCCAACAGAATCCGCTGGACATTATTACCGGCGCGTGCCATGCAGTTTTTGAAGATTGATAAAGTGCTGGATGCGTTAAAACTGCCCCAGTTATTGCCTCAGAAATTAAGACGGATGCACAATTTGCTGCCTCGCCTCAAGCCTGCAGAACCTGCATTACCGGAAGTCTTGCCGGCACAGGGAACGCAACGTGCGCGCGTGGCTCTGTTTACCGGCTGCGTCTCAGAGGCCATGTACAGCCATGTGAATCGTGCCACGGCACGTGTCCTGCAGGCAAATGGCTGCGAAGTTATTGTTCCGCGAACCCAGGCCTGCTGCGGGGCCATCCACTATCATAGTGGAGCCGACCAGGATGCGTTGAAGTTTGCGCTGCAGAATCTGGCTGCATTTGATCTTGATCAAATCGATGCGATCATTGTGAATGTCGCGGGCTGCGGGGCCATGCTGAAAGATTACGGGCACATCGCTGAAGAAATCAAAGGAGTCCCCCCCGAGCAGGTGGAACAGCTCAAACAACTGGCAGCAAAATTCAAGGACGTCTCTGAATTCCTGTTTGAACTCGGCCCGATTCCCCCCCAGGGCGAAATTCCCATCCGGGCAACCTATCACGATGCCTGCCATCTGGTACATGCCCAGAAAGTTCAGAACCAGCCACGCAAGCTGCTTGCGATGGTTCCCGGATTAACCCTGGTTCCTCTGAACGAGTCAACCATCTGCTGCGGTGCGGCCGGAAGTTACAATCTGACACAGCCGGAAATGGCAGACCAGTTAGGCAAACGGAAGCTGGAAAACATTCTGAACACCAAGGCCGAAGTTGTGATCAGCGGCAACGTGGGTTGCACATTACAGATTGATTCACAATTACGTCAGGCTCATAAGCCGCTCTGGGTTGCGCATCCCATGGAAATCCTGGATCTCAGTTATCAAAACCAAAAACCGACGTTGTAAGTAACATAGTTGATCCGGGATCTCCGAACGACTATTCTACCTTCAGTACAGTCACAGTCTCTCTCAAATTGATTTTAAAGAGTTTTTCCATGTCACATACATCCCCCATCCAGGCGGTCGCTTTTGATCTGGACGGATTAATGTTCAATACGGAACACGTCTTTTTTCTGTCAGGCGATGCCTTACTGCAGCGTCGCGGGCAAAATATGACTCCGGATATCCTGCGAGGCATGATGGGCCGACGCGCCCTGGAAGGCTTCCAGCACCTCTCCAGTCATTTGAATCAACCGGAAGATCCCCATGAACTCTGGGTCGAAAGTCAGGAAATCTTTCATTCGCTGCTCGATCAACACCTGAAGCCGATGCACGGATTATTTGAACTGCTGGATTATCTGGACGAATTGGAAATCCCCAAAGCGGTCGCGACGTCTTCCCCTCGACCTTATCTGGACACCTTGCTCAACCAGTTTGATCTGACGCACCGTTTTCCGATCACTCTGACTGCAGAAGATGTGACTCACGGCAAACCCCATCCGGAAATTTACTTGACCGCCGCCCGGAAACTGGAAGTCGATCCAAAGCAAATGCTGGTACTGGAAGACAGCGAAACGGGCACGAAATCCGGAGTGGGTTCAGGGGCCTATGTCGTTTCCATTCCCCATGAATACAGTAACTACGGCGATTTCAGTTCCGCCAACCTCATCGCCAGCAGTTTGACCGACGACAGAATATTGAAACTGCTTGCAGGCAGTAAATCTTAAAGCACACCGGCCCTAAAACAGCGGTGCGCAAAGTTGCCATTTCAAACTGCCCTGACCAATCCCGATCGTTGAATCAAATTGGATGCAGGCCACATTGCCAGGTTTAAAAGTAATATTCCCACCGCCGATCAGATCGGCCGTGCATCGTGCCACATCCGGCATATGCGCGATAATCGCGATCCTCTCGTATTGCGAAGATCTGACAAAAGAAATCAAAGCCTCCAGGTTCAGTCCAAAGCCCAGCCAGTTCTGTGCATAACAGAGATCATCACTCAGTTCGACGACGTCCTGTAAGATCTGTGCTGTCTGCGTCGTTCTCACCAGAGGACTATGCAGGATCAAACCCGGACTGCTTTGATGTTTTTCAATCCATTTGGCAACTTTTCGAAACTGATGACTGCCATGTTCGGTCAAAGGACGCGCGGAGTCACCTCCGGGAACAGTGCCTGCGTTTTCCGCTTTTCCGTGCCTGATAATCAATAGCTCCATCTATCTCCTCTTTCCCGTTGATGTCTCTTTTTGATGATTTTAAAAATACTCTCGGTACCAAACCGGTGCTCAGGGAATGACCAGTTTTGTTTTCGTGGCTGCGGCCGGTTTTAAATGCGTATCCATCCAGCCATACATTAATTCCCGCGACTCATGTGCGACTGAATGTCCTCTGCCATGCACAAAAAACGCAAAGTTTTGCGGTGCCTGTTCGAGTTCATACACGTCCATCACTTTTAACAACATCAAAATTCTTTGTCGTTGCGTCAAAGGATTTCCATCATTGAGCCCGGACAGATCCAGGTAGGCACGCGGTGCAGCTAAAGCCATTATTTCATGAAAGTCAATCGGAGGCAGTTCGCCTTCCAGTACGCCCGGGCGAATGTGTTTGAAATAAATATACCAGCGATCGCGGGCCCATGCCTCCACTTTTGAATTCTGACGGAAGAAGGAAGCACTGCAGTTTCCCGCTGCAGCCTGGACGCGTTGATCATAAGCGGCCAGAAACAATGCCCCATGTCCCCCCAGAGAATGACCAAGCACACCAATTTTTTCCGAGTTGACTTCCTTCAGCGATTGTAAAACATCGACCGCGATCGAGTGCTCATAAGTAAACTTACCCACGGCGGTCCACTCGGGATGTTTTTTGTAAAAAGCAGCTGTCTCATAAGGCCCTTCTACAGGAATTCGATGCCCGGACACGAAATGATCCGGAGCGATCACCACATAACCCTGACGACACAAATGATCCAGATACGCTTTATCGGGGTTTTCAATGAGACCGGCTGCCCGTTTCTTTCCATAAGCGTAGGTCCCATGCAAGGCAACAATGGCTGGCGCAGGTCCCTGTAGATTCAATGGCACTCCCAAATAGGCGTGTGCCCGCTCATCATCTTCCACCTGATAACTAATCAGCTGCCTGCGATAAAGTCCGTCAACAATGACAGTATCATGAAACTGTATTTCCATTGCCGGTTTTTTGGGTTTAAACTGATCACGGATCAGTTCCAGATAGCGTCGTCGGAGAACTTTTTTATGCTCTACCCATTCCTCAGGAGAATTGACTCCTTCCAAAAGATCATCCCATGATGATTGAATTGAAGCAGGTTCCGAACGTTTTCTGGTTGCCCCCTCCTCAGCTTGCGCCGCACAATTGAAACAGACCATGAAAAACAAGCACAGCAGTATACGTAGGTGTATCAATTGCATCAGAATACCTGTCAAAAAAATAAATAGAAATAGGAATGTATTATCATCAAACTCTGATAGCATTCACAACAGCTTAGTGCAATTTTCTAAGGTTTTTCCCGTTGTGCAATCAAGAGTTCATAATGAAAAGAATATTAGTACTTCCAATTCTGTACTTAACAGGCATTCCGTTAATTCCTCTGAATTTACCCCCTGTGCAGGCAGATCCAGCTGCAGAATCTCAAACAAACACCTCGGCAGCGATTCGTCCGGAAATCGCCTCAACTGTCAAATCGGAACAAATCAGAGAGCTTATTTCTCCCGATCGAATTTCGTCCGACCAGGGCGCAAGTTATATTGCCCGATTGACAATCCCTCGCATGGCAGATCGTGAATCAACGTCAACCTGTATTTTGCTGGAAAATGGAACGCCGTTACTACACCCTCACGCACTCCACAAACGGATTCGAGACCAGGGCAGGGGGCACTACAGTCACTGGACTCCGAATACCCTTTATTTTTCAGCCAGTGATTCCTCTGACCCCCGAACCAATGGCAAAAAATACGAGCTGGTGAATACCGAATCTTATGTTGAGAAACAGGCATCGTTTCTCATTCAGTCCCCGCATACCGTCATCGAATTCCCCTCGATTTCACAACGACGAATCCAACCCACAAAACTGATCTGGCAGAATCGGAATCCGCAAATCAAAGTGTCGCCTGCCTGGAAACGCAAGGGAGCTCCCGATCTCACCAGCCAGAAAACAATGCTGGCCAGTATCTTGAAGCCCGGCATGCAGGAAGAGGAGAAGGCCCTCGCCATCTGGAAATTTCTGATTGACTGGCGCTATCACTTTACTCCCGCGGAGCAGGGGGATGAACTTCACGACCCCGTCAAATTCCTGAATGTATATGGCTACGGTTTCTGTGATGACTGTGCCACCAACTTCGCAGTGCTGGCAAGGAAAGCAGGATTGCGAAGCCGCGTGTGGGGTTTATCGGGACATGTTGTCGCGGAAGCATTTTACGACGGGCAATGGCACATGTTTGATCCGGACCACGAGGTGATTTACCGGAATGAACGGGCCGTGATCGCGGGAGTCGAAGAACTCGCACAACATCCGGAACTGATTACGAAAACTCCCCAGGATCCGATTGGCAGTTCTTCACAATCGATTGCCGACTTATATACTTCAACCAATGATAACGGGGTTTCTGAAAGACAGCCCGTGATCAATGAAACCGTTTTGGCCCCCGTGCTGGAACCGCTGGATCAGGTGGAATTCCGATTTTCTCATGCGGAATTTGTCCATCAGAAACCGGCGGTCGATTCCGCGAAGCCTCCGGTGGTTGGAAACGGAACTTTAAAACGAACGAGTCCATTTCTACAGAATCTGAAGCAGACAGGCCCTCACCAGCGTGAATGGCATCTCAAATGGCCTTATGTCTTTTTGAAAGGGACACTCAGTCTGAAATGTGAGTCGACTGAAACGCCCCCTTTCGTATTCGTCTCGCCGGACAAAAAATCCTGGCAGAAACTGGATGGCGATTTCACCAATAATCAACTCCGTGTTTCGCTTGATCTCTGGCTGCAACAGCAGTCGACGGCAGTTTATGAATGCTTTGTCCGTCTGGAAAATCCTGATAAAACCGATCCTGCCCATTCCATTCAGCAGATTGATGCCGAAATGATTTTTCAGTTTGCACCACGCGCACTGGCACACATGGAAAATCGGAATAATACTTTTGAAATGATACTGTCTCCTGCCTCTCATCTCAAAGAAAAAGGAATCCAGGTTCAGTTATTCTGGAAAGAGATTGAATAAGAAACGAATTCAATCTCGATACGCCTGATGGCAGCGCTTACATTCTGATTTCAGGATTTTCAGTTCGGAAGCAAACTGTTTCTGATTCCCATTTTTGACTGTTTCCTCCAGACGTTTCACCTGCTTCTCAGACTGGTTGAACCATGCTTTGAATGTCTCGTCATAATCGTCTGCGTGCTTTCGCGCTGTCTCATGCAACTCTTCCCGCAATAGCGTTAAAGCCTGTAAAACTTCTTTTTTGTTTTGGGGAGCAATTTCCTTTGTTTTTGCCAGACGCTCGAAATAGTGGCTGATCTGAACCATGGCGGCGACCATCGGCGTGACTTGAGCAGACTCAACCAGCTCTGGTAATTTCTCATGGGGAGACGGGGCTTGAAACTGCCTGACGTCTCGCCAGAGACCTGCATAATCCTGACTGGTCCCCGCCTGATCCAAAAAGAGTAAAGCCCGTTTTTGATCGAGACTGCCTCGGCACAGTCCGACCATTGCCGCTGCGGCGGGCCCCCGATGCTGACCATGATGGCAATGTATATAAATTGGCCCTTTGAGTTCTCTGGCGGCCCGCGCAAAAGCGAGACCTGCTTCCCGGGAAATGCCATCATAGCCAATGGGAACATGAATATATTTCATGCCGGCTGCTTTTGCCCGTTTCAGATCCGGCTGCGTCCCATCCACACTGATGATGGTTTTGATTCCCATTTTCTTCAGAGCTTCAAAACTTGTTTTGCTTTCCGGGACACTGCCGGAGTAAACCTGATCATCAATTTGAAACACGTTATGCAAACCGGGACGGCTCAGAGACCGGAATCGAGGTTGAGCCCTGTCTGCTTCAGATTCGATTTTCGTTTTTGAATCAATCTGCAAATTCTGACCATACAAGACCATCGATTCGATTCCCGCCCCAAGCAGGCTTGCTAAAACTAAGACTCGTATCATACACATGGCTTGCTGTATCCTCTTTTATACCACATCAATTACGCCGCTCTTCTTAGATAACAAACAAGCTGAAATTGTTCAGCTTTATTTTAAAATGAGCAGGGATCAAGAATTACAGCCACTGTCTGGAGAAAGGGCGCACATTTTTCATTAAAATCAGTGTCTCGTATGAGTCGATGTTTTACAATCTGCTCAATCGAATCCTTGCATAATCCTGTCATCTTTTTCTGGTCTGAATTATGGCTTACAACGAAAATCTGGCCCAGCGCGTCCACCAGTTATTGCACCGTCGTACGGGGTTTTCCCAGCGAAAAATGTTTGGCGGGATCTGCTTCATGATTCATGGAAACATGTGCTGTGGAGTGATCCAGAATGAGTTGATGCTGCGACTGGGAGAGAAAAACGCTTCCAAGGCTTTAGAAGCACCCTTTACGCGCGAAATGGACTTTACCGGCAAACCACTGAAGAGCATGATTTACATAGAGCGGCCTGGCTTTGAAGAAGATGACGATTTGAAATATTGGGTCAATCAGGCAGTGAAATTTACCCAGTCACTTCCCCTCAAAACTTGACAGACTGCGCGATTTCCGGTGGACATCCCATTGAACCAGAGCGTCTCTTATACTCGGTCTCAATGGGCCTGGAGACGCTGCATTACATCTGGACACAGGCGGAACGTCTTATTGACCAAACTCGTAACCGCCGGGACCATACCAGTAACCGGAATAATGGTAGGGATTGTAATAGAAGCCTGCCGACTGCTGCATGATTTGCGCATACGTTGGGATCGGACTGACATTGATATTCACCGTTGGACGACCGGGCGTGATACCCATTGCCTTACGTGCGTTGATTCGAGCAATTCGATCTTTAGCCTGCAAAAACGCGCGCTGCTGGATCAACTTCTGGCTGACAGACATTCGCTGATACGCGGGCCCGGAATGAGACGCCGGAGTCCTGGTGATATTCACCCTGTTTTTATTGCTCACAGACTCTGAGTTATCCGAACGGATTACCAGCGGTGTTTGTTCCTGACCATACGCGGCAGCCAGAAATAACTGAGAAACAAACATCAGAGAATAAACAGAAGAGCGCATGGAGAGCCTCTCTCTTCACGGGGGTGATTTTCGAATTCAACGATACCTCGTTGCGCATACTCCCATCCCATACGAGGGTGAGACGCACTTGAGATTCATCGACTCAAACGGATGGTGATCTGAGCGACTTCAACCAAAATCGAAAATCAGTACCCATTTTGTTCAAGAAATTGCGGACTAGGGAATCTTGACAATTTCGACCCATGAGGGAGACTTTCCCACCTCATATGTCGCCAGCCGCTTCAATTGACCTGTTTCAGGTGAAACCCGGTAAGCGGCGAGCTTACCGTTTTGCTGTCCCGCTGCCAGAAGGTAGTTTCCGGACGGGTCAATGTTAAACGAACGAGGAATCTCCTCGGTCGGTTCCTGTCCTGAAGACTTCAACCGTCCCGATTTCAAATCGACCGCGAAACAGGCAATGCTGTTATGCCCTCGATTGGAGGCATACAAATATTTGCCGGAAGGGGACAGTTCGATATCCGCACACGAATTCTTCCCCTCATATCCTTCTGGCAGTGTCGAAATGGTCTGAAAGGGGGTAAGAGTCCCTGTTTTGGAGTCCAGACTGTAAGCCGTCACGGAACTCGCTTTTTCATTATCGAAATAAATGAATCGATTATCTTCTGAAACAGCCAGATGCCGAGGTTCCAGATCCGCGGCTGCCTCAAGCAGCGGCTTCTCATTCGGCTTCAACACACCATTCCTGGCATCCCACAAAAACTGGTAAATGGCATTGGGACCGGTGTGAGGCACAAACACATATTGATTCGACTGGTCTGGCAAAATCGCATGGGCATTTTTGTCGGTCGGAATCGTTTGCAGAATTTCAGGCGAGATCTCACCCTGTTTTGAAAGCCGATGCACGGCGACTTTCCCCTCACCATAATAGGCAGAGAACAGATAGTTGCCGCTCCTGTCGGTGGCAATATAGGCTGCATTTCCCCCTGCAGGCACCTTCGAGATATTTGTGAGCTTTCCGGTTTGAGGATCAATGGAAAAACTGAGAAACTGTTGTGCCGAGCGTACCGAAGCAAATAAATACTTCTTTTCCGCATCAACTTCCAGACATCCCGGAGACCCTTCAAGCTGCACGTCTTCAACATGCGTTAACGCGCCATCCTGTTCGTTCAGTTGATAAACGGCGATTTTCTTTTCTCCCCCCAGGGAGAGATAAACAAAACTCGCGGCCCGACAGGGAATATCAATCAAGAAACACAGCCCCACAATCATCAGACAAAATCGAAGCAGAAGATGCATGATCACCCCTTTAAAAAGAAACCAACTCCCATTCACAAATGAGATGCTCTCTTAGTAGAGCCGGTTTCGGGAGTAATTTCAAGCAGAAGCGGATTGTAAGGCACGTCCCAGGGCTTCTAATTCGCGGGCTCCGCCAAAAACGATGCAGACATAAACCCGGTCATTTTCCACCCACTTGACCGTCGCATAATTGCCTTTTTTCAGTTGAGTATAGGCAACATTTCCGGAGTCAAAAGCCGTATGCAGAGGCAGCGGCTCAACCTGACTGGCCGGCGCCTGCAATAATGCCACAAACACAGGTTGCACATTCCCCATACGAAGCTTGAAATAACCAACGGCTGCATCATGGACGGAAGATTGACTGACAGAAACCCCGTAATACTTGTTGCTGAGAAGAGTCAAACGATCTTTCAGGTGCCAGCCTCCCTGGGCAGGAAGACGTGCCGGAAAATGATCGTCAAAATCAGCCAGGAGACGACTGTCCAGATTCAATTCCGGACTGAGTTCCGATAAGGCAATCACGGGTCCTCGAGCGGACCAGAAATAAGTCAGCAGCATGGCAAACATCAGACATGCGGAAAGCCCTGCCAGCGTCCGCGGATTTTTCAGTAAATGTCTGCGCGACCGGACCACAGCATGATCGTCTTCGAGCATACCGACATCATTCTGACTGGTCGCAGCCAGAAGAGAATCTTTCAGTCCTTCAGGAATCGCCACGTCAAAAATCACATTTTTGATCTGCTTATGAAAAGCCGCATCACCGAGTAATCGTTCTGAATCAGAATCTTCTGATAAAGAATAATCGGATGAGGGGGATGGCTCTGAAAGATTCATTATAATTCCATGTACTCGTTTAAGTTGACCAGCTTAAAACCTATGAATGAATGGTCGTCTTTTCTTCAGAAAGCGACGAAAATCGTTCTTGTAAAAAAGTTTTTGCCCTTGCCAGGCGGCTCATGACAGTTCCCAGGGGAATCGAAAGTTCTGCGGAAATTTCCTTGTAAGATTGCTCTTCAAAATAAAACATCAATAACGGGATCCGAAAATCTTGCGGAAGATCGTTCAGAGCACACTGTAATTCCTGGGACGTTAACTCAGGGACAACTGTTTCTTCAGAAACAAGGTCCAACGTTTGATCGAGAGAGACAGGCGTGATTTTTTGCGAAACATTTTTCAAAAACAAATTACGCAATATTGTACAGAGCCATGCACGCGCAAAGCTCATATCACGCAATTGAGACAGTTTCTTCTGAGCAATCAAATAAGTCTGCTGGGTAAGATCTTCTGCATCGGCACTGTCGCCCGACAAGCGGTAGGCATATCGAAACAACAGCTGATAATGTTGATCAACCAACAGCGTGAGTGCTTCCGAATTGTTCTGGTTCTGCAAAGACATAACCTGATTCTCTATAATGAAAGATGCTGTGAGACATCTTGTTATTCCCCAATAAAGCCTTTTTATTGGAACATTTTTTAACTTAATTCAATTCTGCATCCTCTTCACTCAGATCCTCACACTACCAGACAGTGAACGTTTGAGACAGCCTCATCTAAAGTTTGACCACTTTCTTCTGAATCGTGAGGGATTCCAAACGACGTACATCAGGATCTGGCAGTTCCTGAAACGCTTTAACGCCGGGAATACCTCCAGCCGTGTCCGTTAAAGTGAGTGGAAATTCGGCAAGGTCCTCGCGGTAATATTTTTCACTCGGGAAAATGTCCGCCGGATAGGTAAAATTATCCAGCATCGCCAAAGCGGCACAATGCGAGGCACCGGTTGCACTTTCCAGCATCCCGCCTACCCAGCAGGGAATCCCTGCCTGCTGACATAAATCGTGTATTTTCACCGCGTTTGTGAGCCCACCCACGCGTCCCGGTTTGACGTTCACAATTTGACAGCTTTTCAAGTTCACTGCCTGCTGAGCGCGGTAAGGATGGGTAATACTTTCGTCCAGACAAACCGGAGTTTGAATCAATTCCTGTAACCGGGCATGATCGGTGAGATCATCGTGCTGCAAAGGCTGTTCGATCATCGCCAGCTGAAATTCATCGATGGCTTGAAACAAGGGAGCATCTTCAATCCGATATCCGCTGTTACAATCGATGTGAAACGTCTCATCTGGAAAGTTAGACCGAATTGCTTTGAGCATCGGAATATCCCAGCCGGGACGAAATTTGAGTTTGATTCGCGGAAACTTCTGCGCGACGGCGGTACCCACGACTTCGATCAACTCATCCACATGATCCATCACTCCAAAATCCGCGCCGACCGGAACTTCATTTTTCGTCGCCCCTAAAGCAATATGCAGAGGCACATTCGTGATTCTGCTGTTCAAGCTCCACCAGGCATTATCCAGAGCCGCCTTGGCAAACGGGTTTCCCTTATAAAGAGAAAGTCGATCCTGCATCGCCTGTCCGCTGCCGATTTCCTGGCCAATCACCGCGGGTGCCAGCCATTCAGAAACCGTTTGAAAAACGCCGCCGGCCCATTCCGGACTGTAACAGGGGGCAGCGAGCGGGGTACTTTCTCCCCAGCCTTCCACGGAGCCGCTGACCATCCGGCATAACACGGAATGGATGGCCGAATCTTCGCCATAGGCAGTTCGCCAGGGATAGATGAGTGGCATCGCCACGTGATACAATTCAATCCGTTCAATTTTCATCTGATGTACAGACCTTGTAAGACTTCAGTATTTATGATGACATTTCAGCGCAGGAAGTGGAACTTGCCTCAAGCATCTTCCAGCAGATCCCAGAACTCGCTTTCCGCCGCATCCAGCTTTTTGGTCGGCTTCGCTTGAGGTCGCGGTTTGTTTTGTTTTTGAGCCTTTGACTGAGCCGCGCCCGAGCGCGGAGATCCAGACTGCTTTCCAGGCGCCCCCTTCTGCTGCTGTCCGCTGTTCTGGATCGGCTGCCGTTTCTTTTTTTGAGGCGACGCCGTGCGAGACGCTAAGACTCCCTGGGAATGTTTTTCCGGGGTGGAACAATCGGAACCAGGGGGGCCTATCTGCGGTTCACCACATTGACTGCATAATGCAATCGGACGTTCTGCGTTATCCAGTCCGCGAACCGCGCGCTGCGGTTTGGCAGGCAGAGGCTGTGGGGGAGGCAGCTCGCTTTTTTTCTCTGGCTCGCTTTTTTTCTCGGGGGAAGCCGCTGGGGAAGACACAGATTCCGCCTGATCCAGAATTTCTTTGAGCAGCAGCGGTTCCTCCAGCGCGGCTGCGTTGCGAGCGTTGGCATTCTGTGAGGACGCATCGAGAGGCATCGGGACCAGATTCTGTTCGCGCGTGATTTCAATTTCAGCCGCTTTCCCGCTGGCAAGATCTCTGGCAGAGACATGCACCCGCGCTTCCGAATCGTATTCCATTAAGACTTCAATTTTCGAATCGACGGGTAAATCGGCAGGCAAGCCCTCAATCACACAATTCCCGAGGATCACAAATGGTTCATCCTGAGAGGCACCACTTTCGATTAATTTCAAATGCACGCGGCGCTGGTTTGGTGATACCGTCCCATAAGTGTGTCTGACCGATGCGGGCAATTGTGTATTGGCAGGGAGCAGATAATGCGGTATGCGCTGCTGCCCCTGCTGATCCCGTACCAGAAAACCAAGGGAGCGGGCATTCACGCTGTGTTGCTTCATTTTCGCAAGACGGCTGGCAGCCTCTGTTGTCAGAATGGACTCCGCATACTCACGATTGCTTAACAACATTCCCGCATAATAGGCAGCTCCGTGCGCGATCGACTGGTCCGGCGGGAGTGAAAGATTGCGGGTCGTTCCACTCGCTTGTTTTAACGCATCACGAATCATCGGCATCCGGGAGGAACCGCCGGTCGTCAACACCACATCAACGTGAGCCCACCCCATGCGATTGTCTTTTAACAGCGCCTGCGTAATGCTGGTTGTCTGATCAACAAGCCCCTTGGTGAGTTGTTCAAATTGCGACTGAGTAATCTGATACGTTTTTCGCTTTGAGCCTACCTGACAGGCCAGCGTTGTCTTCGGCCTGACAGTCAGACTGCGTTTTGCCTGCTCCACTTCATTCACCAGGTACTGCAGACTTTCCGGATCGCTACTAGGATTCACGCCAAATTCATTATAAAACTGTTCTGCGATTGCCGCCTGTAATTGACTGTTCCAGTCAATGCCCCCCAGTTTTAAATCGCCGCCACTGGCAATCACGTTGACTTCATCTTTATGATACTTAACCAGTGAAAGATCAAAGGTACCGCCGCCCAGATCGTAGACCAGAATCCGCTGTTCTTCCGCCAGTTCGGCAAACCACATCCCTTCCGATCCCAGCACGTAACACAAGGCGGCTGCCACCGGCTCGTTAATCAGATCCACCTGCTTCAAACCCGCCTGCCTGGCAGCAGCAATCGTTTCCTGACGCTGTACATCACTGAAGAGAGCGGGCACGGTAATCACCGCTGACTCGACCGGACCGATGCGTTCTTCTGCGGCAGCGAGCAGCTTTTTCAAAACAAAGGCCGAAATATCTTTGGGTGTAAAAAATCGGCCGTCAATCTCCCAGCGAAAGTTGGATTGCCCCAGAAATCGTTTCGCGTGCTGTACGACATTGCGGGGATTGACAATCGCATGCCGTAATGCTTCTGTCCCCACAATCACCTCGGCACCATCAAACATGGCAACGGAGGGAGTCGATAATTCTCCTTCCTGATTGGGAATCGTAACCGGTTCTCCGTGCTCATTCAGATGAGCAATACAGGAATAGGTCGTTCCCAAATCGATTCCAACAGCCTGTATTTTCTGCATAAAGCATTGACTCTCTAAAGATAAGTATTATCACATACCTGATAAACGAAGTATGTGAGGAAAGCCCTCTCTTACTATGTTATCATGGAAACCGGTAACACTCCAGCACTTGATTTGTGTTTTTCCGGCTATATAAACCGACTGAATTGCTGTCCCGACAGAAAGCCCCGCTTCGTGAAAATGTATCGATTCCAATTAGATTGGTGGATTTTGGTTAATCTGATCCTTGTTTCCAGCGGAATCGGAATAATCCCATCATTGTGCGCTGCACAGATCACCGAAAATCCGGCGGCCGTCCTGAACCGGGATCCTCCCCAATACCTGACGAATCGAAATTTCCGCCGGGTTTTATCGCAGCCTTTTTCGGCATCCTGGTCGAATGTCGGAATCCGTTCGATTATTCAGCGCATCAGCAGTACACAAAATATCTCGATCATTCTGGATCGCAGAATTGATCCTTCACTGAACCTGAAAGTCGACCTTCAAAATCTGACGCTGGAGCAGGGGCTGCAGCAACTGGCTGCTCTGGCGAATGCCAAAACAGAAGTTGTGGGCAGTACCATTTACATTGGTCCCGAAAAAGCAGTCTCAAATCTGAAAACCCTGCTGGAAATAAAATCAGTGGAACTCGCGGAACTTGCTGTTTCCGGTGCAGAATTCAAATCACGTCTTCAGTTTCTCAGCCGAAATAGAACAATCCACTACCAGGACCTGGACCAGCCCGCTGAGATCCTCAAACAAATCGCCGCGGCATTTCAGATTACGATCAACAATGGAAATCAGATTCCCCACGATCTCTGGGCGCATGGCACACTGAGTTCAGTCAATGCCAACGAAGCCCTCTCGTTAATCCTGATTCAGTTTGATTTCACCTATCGCTGGGAGGAGCAGGCCACTCAGATCCAGCTCATTCCGATTCCTGATACCGTCACGATTAAAAAGACATATACCCCACGCGGCAGTTCGGTTGTCGCTGTAACCCGCCGCCTGAAAGAAACGTTTCCCGAATTGACCGTGGCCTCATCCGGAAAAACGATTACAGTCAGTGCTTCTAGCGAACTCCATGAAAAAATCGAACAATTTTTGAATCCCGGAGCGAATTCCCGCAACACGATGCCACAAAAAGTCGATGCGATTCCTGTTCAACGACGGAAATTTACGCTGCGGGTGAAAAATGTGCCGCTGCTCGCGATCATGAAAAAACTGGAGCAATCAGGAATCGAATTTGAGTACGACGACGACCAGCTGGCCGATGCCGGCATCGATCTCAATCAGCAGATTGAGATTTCCGTCAATGATGCCAATGCACGGGAATTTTTTGATTCACTCTTCAGATCCTTCAAGCTGAATTATCAAATCGAGGGCACCAGAGTTACCTTGATTCCCAAAAAATAAAGCCTGATGGGTTATTTTGCATTTCCCACCTCAAACTTTCCCGGAACTTTCTTTATTGGTAACACGGCGATACTTTGAATTAGCGCACAAAATCGGGTAATATTCCGGCTGTGTAAGTGAAAACAAGTCTTTGTGAGTCTATTAGCACGATCACCCATACTGGACAATGGCTACATCCTGTCCGCTCAGGCAGTGAGAGCATTTTACATAAACTGTTTATGAATAATGCTTTATCAAAAGAGGCCTTCTTATAATCGCCTTAGACCTTGTGGGAAGCGTTCGTAAACGCCTTAATTGATTCGTAAGGAGACAGTCATTTTCCCGTTGATGGAAGAGAGAACGAAATTCGGGAATCGAGACTGACGGTTTCAATACGATCAATTTGAACGGATTTCTAAGCAGCAACCGGATCTGCTCAGCCGAATTTTCGGCATGAACATTTCAAACAGACAACAGTAGAGTGAGGAGAAAACGTGGCAAGTCCTAAAAATATGATTGTGGCACAATCTGGTGGTCCTTCACCAGTCATCAATAACAGCCTGCGGGGGCTGGTGGAGACGGCCCGGGATCTACCTGAAATCGGCACGATCTACGCAGGCTGGCATGGGATTGAAGGGGTTCTTAAAGAAGAACTACTCAATTTAAGTGGCCAATCTCCCGAAGAAATTGCTCTGTTAAGAGTCACCCCGGCCGCTGGTTCAGTCGGAACCTGCCGCTATAAACTGAAAGAACACCAGAACGAAGACTTTGACCGCATCGTGGAAGTTTTCAAAGCCCATAATATCGGGTACTTCTGCTATATCGGCGGAAATGACTCGATGGATACCGCCAACAAAGTCGCCCAGATGGCTACCGAGCGCGGCGTTGATATTGTCGGCATCGGCGTTCCCAAAACCATTGACAATGATGTCGGTGACAGTGAATTCAAACTGATTGACCACACTCCCGGTTATGGAAGTACCGCCCGTTACTGGATGAGTATGGTTCAAATGGCAAACGAAGAAAACCGCGGCAGCTGCCCGGCGGATCCCGTACTGGTTCTGCAGGCCATGGGTCGCAAAATCGGCTTCATTCCTGCTGCAGCACGCCTGGCAGATCCCCAGCGTAAAATTCCGATGCAGATTTATCTGGCAGAAACGACTGTCAGCATTGAACAGATCCACGCGCAGGTAAATGAGCAGCTGAAAAAAGACGGACGTCTGATTGTCGTTGTCAGCGAAGGCTTATCGCTCGGCGATATCGGCGAAACCAAAGATTCCTTCGGTCATACTCAGTTCAGTTCCAGCCAGCTGACCGTGGCTCAACTGCTGGTAAACGAGCTGAATCAGAGAGGTCTGGCAGTCAAGGGGGCAGCGCGGGCAAACATTCCGGGAACGGACCAGCGACATAATATCGCCTATGCATCCACGGTTGATCTGGATGAAGCTTACGGAGCGGGCCAGAAAGCCGCTTTATTGGCAGCAGCAGGCGAATCAGGATACATGTCGACGATTCTTCGGACAGCGGGCCCGGGTTATAACGTCCGCTACGACAAAGTCCCCTTGTCCGAAGTTGCCAACAGCGAACGCACTTTCCCTAAAAACTGGATCACTGCGGATGGAATGGACGTCACAGACGATTTTGTGAAATATTGCAAACCGCTCGTCGGTAACGATTGGCCCAGTATTCCGCTGATCAATGGCCGCATGCGGTTGGCTCAGTTGCAACCTTTGTTTTCAGATCAGAAGCTGCCGAAATATATTCCTCAGGCGGACAGATAAAACTTAAAAACTGACAAAACCGGTTTCCAGAGTCAGGCTTTTGTATCAACCAGGTAAATAAAAGATTAATTTGTAATAGAAGATGGGAGAAGATTGTGTCGGATAATCCACTGGATACCAAGTTTCAAAAGAAAAGCGAATTTCTGATTGGTATTGATTCAGATGGTTGTGCCTTTGATTCAATGGAAATTAAACATAAAGAGTGTTTCATTCCCAATTTTATCAACTATTTCGGCCTGCAACCCATCTCAAAATATGCCCGGGAAGCTGCTGAATTTACGAATTTGTATTCCAAGTGGCGCGGTGCGAATCGCTTCATTTCTTATACGCTGGCGCTGGATCTGCTCGAAGAACGTGCAGAAGTTCAATCCCGCGGTGTCACAGTTCCAAAGCTGCAGGGCGTGCGGGACTGGATTGAACGGGAAACCAAGCTGGGCAACCCGACGCTGGCCGAGGAAGTTAAAAAGACCAAAAACGCCGATCTCGCATTGGCTCTGAAATGGTCCCTGGCCGTCAATGAAATGATTGCCGACATGGTTCACGATGTCCCCCCGTATCCGAATGTCAGAGAAAGTCTGATCAAACTGGATCCGGTGGCGGACATGATTGTCTGCTCCGCCACTCCCAACGAAGCGCTCAATAAAGAATGGGAAGAACACGACATTGCACAATATGTCGATGCGATCTGCGGTCAGGAAGCGGGCAGTAAAAAAGAAACTCTCGGTCAGGCCAAAGCCTGCGGATATGAATCGAACAAAGTGTTAATGATCGGTGATGCCCCCGGCGACATGAAAGCAGCGGAAGCAGTGGGAGCACTCTTTTACCCCATCAATCCCGGTGCAGAAGAAGCCAGCTGGGAACGCTTCATCGGCGAAGCCTGTGACAAGTTTCTTAACGGCGAATTTGCGGGCGAATATCAACAAAAATTAATCGCCGAATTTGACAGTTACCTGCCGGAGTTACCTCCCTGGAAACGGTAAGTCTGCAGATTGAGTTCACTCAATGACAGCAGAACGAATGCAACACATTTTTTTATTCACAGAACATCAGAATCGAACGAGAATTTTCAATGTCAAAACATGATATCGGCCTGGTAGGTCTGGCGGTAATGGGACAGAATCTGGTACTGAATATGGCCAACCACGGCTATTCTGTCGGTGTTTTCAATCGCACCACCAGCGTCACAGATGAATTTGTCAGCAGCAAAACGGATGAGCAGAAAATCACGGGTTACCATACGCTGAAAGAATTGGTAGACAATCTGGCGGCCCCCCGCAAGGTGATGCTCATGGTCAAGGCTGGTCCCGCCGTTGATGCCATTATTGACGATCTGAAGGGATTATTAAGCCCCGGAGATATCATCATCGATGGCGGCAATACCCACTTTGATGACACCAATCGTCGTACCAGAGAAGTCGAAGAGGCCGGGTTGCTTTTCATCGGGACAGGCGTTTCCGGCGGAGAAGAAGGGGCACTAAAAGGCCCGAGTATCATGCCCGGCGGATCGCCTGCAGGTTGGCCGCATGTTAAATCGATCCTGCAGGACATCTCGGCCAAAGTGGGCGAAAACAACGATATTCCCTGCTGCGAATGGGTGGGAGAAGCTGGGGCAGGGCACTATGTCAAAATGGTTCATAACGGTATTGAATATGGGGATATGCAGTTAATCTGCGAATCGTACTACATCCTCAAACACACACTGGGTCTCACCAACCAGGAACTCTACAAAGTATTCGATGAATGGAACCAGGGGGAACTCGAAAGCTACCTGATTGAAATCACCCGTGATATCTTCACCGTGATTGATGAAGAAACAGGTGAGTATCTGGTTGACGAAATCCTGGACACCGCCCAGCAAAAAGGGACTGGTAAATGGATGAGCCAGCATGCACTGGACCTGGGTGTTCCCACCACATTGATCACGGAAGCCGTTTATGCCCGTTGCCTTTCTGCTCAGAAAGAAGCCCGGGTTCGTGCGTCCAAAATTCTCGGCGGCCCCAACAAAAAATTTGAGGGTGATCGCAAGCAGTTTATTGAAGATGTAAGACAAGCCCTGTATGCATCGAAATTATGCAGCTACGCGCAAGGTTATGTTCAACTGAATTCCGCCGCCGAACACTTTGGCTGGAAGCTGAATAACGGGGACATCGCCCTCTTGTGGCGCGGCGGATGTATTATCCGCTCTACCTTCCTGCAGGATATTAAAGCCGCCTTTGATAAAAATCCTGAACTGGAAAACCTGCTGCTGGATGACTTCTTCCGGACGGCTGTTGAGAAAGCACAACCAAGCTGGAGACGCGTGGTCGCGACGGCCGTTGAACTCGGATTACCGGTCCCCAGTTTCGCAGCAGCGCTGAGCTACTATGACGGGTATCGCCAGGATCGGTTGCCTGCGAATCTGCTTCAGGCGCAGCGCGACTACTTTGGCGCACACACTTATCAGCGTATTGATAAAGAAGGTACTTTTCATACCGACTGGATTCGTGAACGCCGTCTGGATTCGTAAACGCACCCCAAACCGGGTCATCTGAATAGTCGTCTGGTTTTGAAGTAGCCAGCCTGTTCATTCGCCCGTTAATAAAGAAACAATCACTTTATTAACGGGCAAATTTGTGTTTAGCGGGAGTGGAGCAATGCGAATCGTATTGTTGGGAACCGGTGGTTATCACCCGAATGAGCGTCGACATACCGCCTGCCTGATGATTCCCGAACTGGGGATCATTTTTGACGCAGGAACCAGTTTTTTCCGTGTTCCTGACCTCCTGCAAACACGCGACCTGCAAATTTTTCTGACTCATGCCCACCTGGATCATATTGCGGGACTCTCTTTTTTCCTGGTCCCCATGCTGACAGGCCAGGTCGACTCTGTCAAAGTGTATGGCGAAGAATCCAAGCTCACTGCCATTCAGACCCATCTGTTCTCGGAAGAAATTTTTCCTGTTCTGCCTGATTACGAATACACTCCATTACCAGAAACCGTCCCCGTCCCCGGCGACGGCGTGCTGCGCCACTTGAAACTGGAACATCCGGGAGGTTCCGTCGGCTATCGCATCGATTGGCCCGATCATTCCCTGGCCTACATCACTGATACTGCCCATCCGGAACAGCATCGGGATTTCATCCAGGACGTTGATCTCTTAATTCACGAATGTTACTTTCCGGATGACATGGCAGAGTGGGCTGATAAAACCGGACACAGTCACACGACTCCCGTGGCAGAGCTTGCCCGTGATGCCAGGGTGGGAAAACTGGTCCTGACCCACATTGACCCTCAGCGTCCAGGCGATGACCCGATCGGAATCAACGTTGCCCGAAACATCTTTCCCCATACAATACTGGGAGAAGATTTGATGGAAATCGATTTTTAACTTCGAATGACTTCCCTGCCTGTCGCCTCTTCTCAAAAGTAAGTATTTAGAAATCATGACGAAAGAACCATCACCAGGCACATTTCTTTCTCAGGAACTTCTTGAATCATTGAGAAACCCGGAAAATGATTTTCCTCTCGAATGGGATGCAGACCAGAATCGACTCATCGATCGGCAGACCGGTCGCGTTTTTCCCGTCCTGAACGGTATCCCCCGTTTTGTAGAACAGGAACACCTCTCCAGCTTTGGCCTGCAATGGAATAAATACGAGGTTGCTCATCCCGATGAAGACCGGGCAACCTTTTCTGCCAAAACCGGCTTAGAATTAAGTGAACTCAAGGGCCTCAAAATCCTGGACGCCGGCTGTGGTGGTGGTCGCTATTCTAAAGTGGCCGCTGAAGCAGGGGGCCTCGTATCTGGTGCAGACCATACGACGGCAGTCGAAAAGGCGCAGAAACTCTGCAGCCATCTCGCACACGTCTCTCTGGTTCAGGCCGACCTCAAACACCTCCCGTTTCCCCCCCAGTCATTCGACTTTGTGTTTTCGATCGGCGTAATGCACCACGACAAAAACACACGCGCGGTATTCGACGCCGTGGCCCGGATGGTCAAACCCGGAGGCCGTTATTCTGTCTGGCTCTATCGAAAAAACCAGTGGTGGCAGGAAATCATCAATACCGCGCTTCGCAGAATCACAACACGCATGGCCCCTGAAAAACTGGAAACCTGGTGCCGCCTGGGTGCCTGGCTGGGCGGGATTCCCGTGATTAATAAAACCCTGAATAAAGTCGTCAATTTCAGCAATCATCCCCATTGGGAAAACCGGGTCTGTGATACTTTCGACTGGTATGCGCCCGCCTATCAATATCACCATACCACAGAAGAACTCAAGTCCTGGTTCGAACAGGCCGGGTTTGAAAACATGAAGATTCTTCCTCCGGAAAAAACAGGTGCGTTTTATCGCTGGTGTTATGCGCACAATCTTTTGATTGGCAGCGGGGTAAACATCCAAGGCACAAAATCCTTATAATCCCCATGGATTTCCTGATGACAAGCGCTCTCCTGAGCGTTCGTTTTTGACTGTTTTCCCTGAACCGATTCGCTGGCGAATCCACCTGAATAAACTCTGTTTTATTCTGACGCCCGCACCCCAAATCACCTGATATGATGATACAGTCTGTTATTAAACCGTGTGTTAGGCTTGACAATCGATCCTGAAAAAGTGATAGAGGAATGAATCTGATACAGAGCTATGCATAAAGATATCCATTAGTCTCCGTTTGCGGTGTTTGATCAAGCGGGCTGCTCATGGAGAATGTGCCGTTTTCCAAGTTAAATTTCAATCAAATCCACCATTGTGCATTCAGCAGGCCCCCTTCACGGGTGGTCAAAAGCGCGACAGGGAGAGTCATGAATCCATCGAACCCTCCGAACGGGCAGTCGACTCCTGAAATTGAAGAGATACGAAACAAGCAATACAACTCAACCGTCACTGAGTTGCGTATGGCGCACGATCATCTGATGATCGTGCGGGTCAAACCTGACGAAGCAGTTCCGGCATTCTCAGGCGGGCAATATACGACGCTCGGATTAGGCTCTTGGGAACCACGGATCGACGGGGGGCCGCTGGCAGAATTGCCTAAGCCGAAACTGATCCGCCGCGCCTACTCAATCTCCTGCCCGATGCTCGACTCACAAGGTGAACTGCTCTCGAATGACCAGATTGATTATCTGGAATTTTATATCACACTTGTGTTACGTCCCGATTCAGATGATCCGCCATTGACTCCCCGCCTGTTCTGCCTGAAAGTCGGAGACCGTCTGCATCTGGGCAAAAAACCGGTCGGCACCTACACCCTGAAACCGATTCAACCGAACGACAATGTCATCTTTGCCGCAACAGGCACTGGTGAAGCCCCTCACAATTCAATGTCAATTGAACTGCTGAAACGCGGTCATACAGGACAAATCGTCTCAATCACCTGTGTACGCTACAAAGGGGATCTCGGTTACCTTGATCAGCAGGCGCAAATCCAAAAACGCTACCCCAACTACCATTACGCCGCTTTCACGACGCGGGAACCTGAAAACATTGACCAGAATCATCCTCACTATATTGGGAAACAATACCTGCAGGATAAAATTCATCCGGAAAAATTCCAGGAACTCTTTGGATGGACTCCGCATCCGGAACAGACGCACGTTTTTCTGTGCGGAAATCCATCGATGATTGGCCTTCCCGATAAAGACGAAAACGGCCAACTGTTCTTTCCCGAACCAAATGGGATGGTAGAATTGCTCACTGAGCGGGGATTTCAGCTATCCACCGCCAAAGCGCCAGGCAATATTCACTTTGAGAAATACTGGTAACGTATTCACGCCCCGGTATGCAGTGAAATAGAGATAAAAACAAAAGGGGTTTTAAAAACCCCTTATTGAATCAGTCAGAGACGGGCGTTGTTGAGATCTGAACATTGCTTTCATGGCACATGCAGGCGCGCCTTTTCCCAAAAGCAACATCGAAATCTGAGTGTGAGCCCTTCTTTAACAACTGAGCGTCTGATGAAACCGCTCAGTCCTAGCCTTTACGGTGTCTGATCTTAGCTCGAGCGCGTCGTTTTTTACGACCAAGTTTTCGGCGACCTTTACCTGTCTTCTTAGTTCCCATTCGAAGATATGCCTTTCGTATCTGCTTCTAAATTAAGTGATTTTTAATGTATTTCAGTTTCAGTTAACCACATCGACATATGACTGGTTAACCGTCAATCGTAAATCTGCTGAACGGATTTCCTCTCAGAAATCCTAGTGCAAACCATTACTTTAACAGGCTTTGATAAAATCTTCAACCACGTCTGTTCAAGGAATTTAAGGTCCCTTGAGAAATCTGCTCAAAAAAACGAAGATAGAGCCACTGACTGGTTAAAGCACGTCCCTTTTAACCAGAACGTCCTGCGTGCTAATATACTTGGTCCAAACGACCCTGGAAACGCGATAGTAAACCTGGACAAAGGCGAGATCAACTCACACCCAAGAATTCATCAGGAACTGCAATTATGGATTACCGTAACTTAGGAAAAGCCGGCGTTCGCGTCTCCCCCTTATGTCTGGGGACGATGATGTTCGGCGGACCAACCGGCGAATCAGATTCCATCTCTATCATGCATAAAGCGATCGATTTGGGCATCAACTTCTTTGACACCGCAAACATGTACAGTACCGGTGGTTCCGAAACGGTGGTGGGAAAAGCCCTGACGGACCGCCGCGACAAAGTGATTCTGGCCACGAAAGGACGTGCTCCGATGGGGCAGGGCCCGAATGACGCGGGTGCCAGCCGAGTCCATCTCATGCGGGAACTGGATCGCAGCCTCGAACGTCTGGGAACAGATTATGTCGATCTCTATTACGTTCACACTCCCGATTATCAGACTCCTATCGAAGAAACACTCCGCGCTTTGGATGATATGGTGCGATCCGGAAAAGTACGCTATATCGCCTGTTCCAATTTCCGAGCCTGGCGACTCGCAGAAGCCCTGTGGACCAGCGACGTACGGAACCTCTATTCTTTCAGCTGTGTTCAGCCTCTCTACAATATCATGAACCGGGACATTGAAGTCGAACTGATGCCGCTCTGTCAGGAAAAAGGGATCGGCGTCGTCAGCTACAGCCCGCTGGCCAGAGGGATTTTGACCGGAAAGTATCGCAAAGATCAACCGTTTCCCGAAGGCAGCCGTGCATCCCGAAATGACAAACGGATGAACGAAGCCGAACTCCGGGATGTCAGTATTGAACTCTCTCAGGAAATTGCCGCTTATTGTGATCAAAAAGGGGTTTCCATGACGAATTTCGCATTGGCCTGGTGCCTGGCGAATCCGATTCTCACCTCAATTATTCTTGGCCCGCGCACCATGGAGCAATTCGACGATAATCTAGGCTGCCTGAATGTGGAAATCACAGCTGAGGATGAAGCCTTTATCGATTCGCTCGTCCCCCCCGGAGAACATAGCGGCAAAGGATTCCAGGACCCTCAATATCCGGTAACAGGTCGGGGAAAATAGATCCCGTTAAGGGAGTAATCCCCCGAACTGGCGAACGGCTTCATACATGACGGCGGTCGCAGTGCTGGCCAGATTCAGGCTGCGAACCTGTTCCCGCATCGGCAGTTTTAAATTGGAATCGGGGGATTCCTCCAGAATGCGGGGAGGCAGTCCGTTACTTTCACTCCCAAACAGGAATACCTGTCCCGGTTCCAGCTCTGCTTCCCAGACGAAGCGGGTTGCGAACTTGGTCAGCTTCCACCATGTCCTGTCAGCGAGGCGTGATTGAACTTCCTGCAGGCTGTCAACAGCTTCCCAGTCCAGATGCTGCCAGTAATCCATGCCTGCACGTCGCAGATGTTTTTCATCAAGTTTAAAACCGAGCGGCCTGACCAGCCACAGTTTGGCGCCAACGGCGACACAGGTCCGACCGATATTCCCGGTATTCTGTGGAATATCCGGCTGGTAAAGCACGATGTGCAGAGCGGGCTCAGGCGATGATGACATTCAGACTCTCAAATTGGTAAAATTATCGCAAAACGGGTACAAATACGAATTTATAGCACTCGTAAGAAAGCACTGGCTATGTAATACTTAACACATTCCGGTTATCATATTTCCGGTCAGAAAAGTTCTTTTGCAGAGTACCGTATCAGGAAATGAAACGGTACATCCAGCGGCTCCCGCTGCAGGACTTTTTTCTAATTCTCCAAGCCCAAATTCAAACTATTCAGACTCAATAAGAATTACCGATGTTTCAAAAAGTGACTGACGCCAGCTTCATCAAAGGTGAACACGAAATTCTCAAATTCTGGGAAGACAACCAGATTTTTGACCAGCTTCGCAGAAAAAACAAAGGGAAACCCAAGTGGAGCTTTATTGATGGTCCGATGACCGCCAATAACGCCATGGGAGTTCACCATGCCTGGGGGCGAACCTACAAAGACGCCTACCAGCGTTATTTTGCCATGACGGGACACGAATTACGCTTCCAGAACGGCTTTGATTGCCAGGGGCTCTGGGTCGAAGTCGAAGTCGAAAAAGAACTGGGTTACGGGACCAAGCAGGAAGTGGCCGAACATGGCATCGACAAATTTGTCAATGAGTGCAAAAAACGGGTGCTGCGTTTTGCGGCCCGACAGACCGAACAATCAGTCCGTCTGGGTTACTGGATGGATTGGGACAATCCCGCTGAGTTACGAAAATTAGCAGAGTTCGTCGGCGAGGAAACCGAAGTCACCCTCACCGCACCCAGTGGAAAGCAGATCACCGACAAAGCAGATATGCTGGTTTCGCGGCTCGGTAATGCTGAGTGGGGAGGCAGTTACTTTACGTTTTCCACGGAAAACAACGAAACCATCTGGACCTTTCTCAAAAAGTGTTTTGAACGCGGTAAAATTTATCGTGGTCACGATGTCATGCCCTGGTCGGGGCGGGGAGGCAGTGCCTACAGTCAAATGGAAGTCGCCGATGGCCGGAAACTGTCCGTCCACCGTTCCGTGTTTGTCCGCTTCCCGCTGATTGGCCGTGAAAATGAATATCTGCTGATCTGGACCACCACTCCCTGGACACTCACCAGCAATGTGGCTGCGGCCATCAATCCCGATCTGGATTACGTCAAACTGCAGTCCAAAAAAGACGACGCCATCTACTACTTCGCCAAAGAAAACCTGGAATACCAGCGTTTGAGCCGGGAGTACAAAGAAGGGTTCGGGCGACCGGAATGGTCATGGCCTAAAGAAGTCCCCAAACTGAAAACGCTGGCCCAGATCTTTAAAGAGCAGGGGGGCTATCAAATTCTTGACACCATCAAAGGTGCCGAAATGGTCGGCTGGGAATATGCAGGTCCCTTTGATGATCTTCCCGCGCAACAATCGCCGGGCGGTTATCCCAGTGATGAAACGTTACTGGACCAGACAGGCATCTCCTGCCATAAAGTGGTGGACGGCGGGCGGGATTTTAAAGGAAATCCGCACGTTGTGGCCGGCGAAGGTACTGGCATCGTGCATACGGCTCCCGGCTGTGGCGACGTCGACCATCAACTGGGCATCGAACTGGGGCTGGTCGCGATTGCCCCGCTGGGAGAAGACGGGCGATTCGAAGACGGATTCGGAGAATTTACCGGCAAAGAAGCCATTGATCCCGCGACCCCCGAACTGGTCTTTGAACGATTAAAACAAAAAGACCTCCTGGTCTCGGTAGAACCGTATCCCCACATTTATCCGCACTGCTGGCGCACCGGTGATGAATTGATTTTCCGTCTTGTGGATGAATGGTTCATCAATATGGACTGGCGCGAAGAGATTAAAGACGTGACCCGTCAGATCAACTGGGTTCCTTCCAGCATTGATGGCGAGCAGCATGAACTGGAATGGCTCACGAATATGCGGGACTGGATGGTTTCCAAAAAACGTTTCTGGGGACTGGCCCTGCCGATCTGGGTCGATGAAGAAACCGGAGATTTCGAAGTCATTGGCTCTTTGAGCGAACTGAAAGAACGGGCCGTCGAAGGCTGGGAAGCGCTGGAAGGGCACACGCCGCACCGCCCCTGGATCGATCAGGTCAAACTCCAGAATCCCAAAACCGGAAATCTGATGACCCGGATCCCCGATGTGGGAAACCCCTGGCTGGACGCGGGAATTGTTCCCTTTTCCACCATGCAGTACAACACGAATCAGGCAGAATGGAAGCAGTGGTATCCGGCGGATCTGGTCACCGAGTGTTTCCCCGGACAATTTCGAAACTGGTTTTATGCGCTGCTCTCGATGGCGACGATGATGGACGGAACCCCCCCCTTCAAAACCCTGCTCGGTTATCGCCTGGTGCTGAATGAAGAAGGCAAACCGATGCACAAATCGGATGGAACCGCCATCTGGTTTGAAGAAGCCGCCGAGCAACTGGGGGTCGACACGATGCGCTGGATGTATCTGGCACACAACCCCGCAGCCGATCTGCGATTCGGCATGCGAAATCCGGAAAAACCGGTGACACTCAACACTCCGGAAGGTCCCATCAGCGAAACGAAAGAAGGCGCTCCGACTTGTCTGGTGGAAAGTAAACCGGCAGATGAAATTCGACGGCAGGTGCTGATTCCGCTTTGGAACTCCTATGCCTTTTTTGTCAACTATGCCCGGCTGGATGAATTTGATCCCGCGCAAAAACGGATCCCTGTGTCCGAACGTCCTGAAATCGATCGCTGGGTTTTATCAAATCTGCAGGCCTTGCTGGCTTCCGCTAAAACAGAGATCGAAGCCTTTCATTATGCCGGTTTCCTCAAGAATGCGACTGCGTTTATCGATGATTTATCCAACTGGTACATCCGACGAAATCGACGCCGTTTCTGGCGTTCTCAGGATGCCAATGACACCGATAAACTTGCCGCTTATCAGACCCTGTTCGAAGTCCTGGTTACCTTATCCAAAGCGCTCGCACCCAGCATTCCGTTCCTCAGTGAGAGAATTTACCAGAACCTCGTAACCAGTTGGGATCAATCAGCTCCTCACAGTGTGCACCTTTGCGATTATCCCGAATGCGATTCCACACTGCTGGACGAAGAACTCAATTTCCGCGCATTGCAGGCACAAATTGTGGTCAAACTCGGTCATAAGTTACGGGATGAATCCAATCAACGGGTTCGTCAGCCTCTGGCCGAATTGCGATTTGCCTGTCAGACAACGCAACAGTCTGAAGCCATCGAAAGTCTGTCGAACACGATTGAAGAAGAATTAAATATCAAAAAAGTCACGCGCTGCGAGAATCTGGATGACCTCGTCAGTTATACTTACAAACCCAATCTGAAGACGCTGGGGCCTAAATACGGCAAGCTGCTCGGCATGCTCCGCAAGGATCTACCCGAAGTCGGAGACGCGGTATTAGGGCCACTCAGACGGGGTGAATCAGTCTCGATTGAACTCTCCGGAAACCAGATTGATCTGGATCCCGACGATGTTCTGGTCGGAACCGAACAGGCCGCAGACTGGGTTTGCTCGGATGAGCAGGGAATCCAGATTGCCATTTCAACCAGACTGACTCCTGAACTGGAACAGGAAGGTATGGCCCGCGATTTCGTCCGGCAGGTGCAACAGCTTCGCAAAGAGGCTGATCTGGAAATCGAAGATCGCATCAATGTTTACTTCCATTCGAATGGCGCGACTGAAGTCGAGCAGGCTGTTTCAAACTGGTCTGAATACATCCTCGGTGAAACTCTCGGCGATCAATTGCATCCTTCAGACAGTTCTGGTGAGTCGAAAGAAGTCACCATCGGGAATTCCAAAGTGACGATTCGAATCGAAAAATCATAGGTCCAACATGAATTCCAGGTCGTAGTCGCTCCATCAAATCAGCGACTACGCCCCTGAATCACTTTATTTGTCCTGGGACTGTTTTTCTTCGATTCGCTCCACCAGTCGCGTCACGTAGGACTGCAGGCGTCGATCAAGTTTGGGATGCTTCAGCGGCAACTGTGCAATTTTCTCTTTGACGGGTGCCACCTTTTCGTTACTCAGCTTATCGAGCCCATTCAAGGCCAGCATGGCAACATACACACCATCCTGGTTCTGGTTGGCAAGTGAAACCAGTGTCTGGACTGCCTGTTGAACATCCTGCGGATCACCATATTGACCGAGTGCTTCCGCGGCGATGCAGCGCACCGATTTGGAAGAATCTGCTAACGATTTGTGTAATGCGCTGCGGGCCTGTTTCACTGCGTGTTTACCCCGCATCAAGAGTCCCAGCGCTGCCCAGTAACGAACGGCGGAATTATGATTTTCCAGACCGGCAATCAATTCCGCCTGCCCATCCTGTTTTCCGGATGACGCCAGTTCCGCCATCGCCAGAATTTTCTTTAAGGGATAAAGCTCATTGTTTTGCCCAATCAGATAAGGGGCGCCGCCGTCAGACAGATGATGCATTTCGGCTTCGGGCATAAAACCGAGATCCCGTATCTCAAGAATTTTCTGCTGTTGCGCCTGGCGTAACTCATTCAGAATCTCCTGATGTTCGTCTGAATTCAGCAGATTATCTACTTCGTCCCGGTCCGCCTGCAGGTCATACAACTCTTCCGCCGGCTTCGTTTCCCAGAAATAAGTCTGCGGTGGTTTAAGTTGACCGGCATCATACATCCTCTTCCAGACCTGAGTGGTGGGGGTCTGGAACATGTAATTCAGATACTGTCCATACTCTTTGTGAGGCATATAGTTTTTGATATACAGATAACGTTTGTTTCTGACCGATCGGACCAGGTCATAGCGTTCATCCATCCGACCGCGAAAACCGTATTGATACTCCTGGGGAGCCGTATCATATTGCCCCATAAACGCATTCCCCTGCATGTGCGCGGGGGGCTTCATACCAGCCAGACTGAGTGCGGTGGGTGCGAAATCCACAAAACCAACCAGTCGATCCGTGTTGCCATCCGCCTGATAATCGGCGGGAGCCAGCTTACGGAACTTCGGAGGAATATAAACGACTAACGGAACCCGCAGGCCGGAATTATAAGGCCAACGCTTGCTGCGAGGCATCCCGGAACCATGATCGCCATAATAAAAGATGATGGTGTCTTCAGTCAGTCCCGCGTCGGCAAGCTCCTTGAGATTTTTCCCGACCAGCGCATCCATTTCGGTGATACGATCATAATACTGCGCCCAGTCATGGCGCACTTCGGGAGTGTCGGGATGGTAAGCGGGAATGCGTACTTTGGCGGGATCATGAACCAGAGTATGCGGGCGGTTGCGGATTTTACTTTCGTGGCTGATGGTATGGTTAAAGACCGCAAAAAACGGCTGCCCGGGTTTACGGTTTTTCCAGTGCGCTTTGCCGCTGGATTGATCCCAGACGGTTCCCGACGACGCCACGTTATAATCTTCTTTGCTGTTGTTCGTACAATAATAGCCGGCCTGTCTGAGATACTGCGGATACATCAATACATCGGCCGGCAGCTTGACCATGCTGCGCATATGCTCGGCTCCCAGGCAGGTGGGATACATGCCTGTAATCAGCGTCGTCCGCGCGGGTGCGCATACCGGAGCGGTCGACCAGCAGTTCAGATAAATCATCCCCTGCGACGCGAGTTTGTTGATATGAGGCGTATCCGCGTATTGATCGCCGTAACAGCCAAGCTCAGGGCCATTGTCTTCACTGGTAATCCACAGAATGTTCGGACGAAGATTGTCGGCTTCCGCTGCGAAAAGTTTGATATTGAAGTGACAGACCACTGCCAGACTGAACGAAAGCAGCATCCAACCCATTTTGTTTTGCAAAGCACTTCTAAACCGCATAGGAAGCTCTTTCAAGTTTAAGCTGAAGGTTAATAAAGCCATCTGTCAGAGACAGGTCCCTCTATTTTCTTACGTGCTCCACCAGCCTGTTACCGATTCAAACATCGATTCTTATGAGGGGACTCTTCTTAATTTCCGCGCACATCATAACACAGTAAAAGATCCTGATCCCGCAAGAACAATTTCCCGTCTGCCACCACCGGATGAGGCCAGGCAGGTTTCCCACTGCGTTCAGGTTGATCAAAACGTCCTTTTTCGACATATGCCCTGGGATTGATCTCCACCAGCGCCAGAGGCCCCGCTTCACTTCTCATATAGATGTGCCCGTCCGCACAGGTCAGGGCTCCTTTTCCCACAGATCGATTCTGCCAGACGGTCTGACCATTGGTGAGATTGATGCAGGTGAGTACGCCCGGATCACTCGAACCGTAAAGAAACCCGTCTACTTCGACCATTCCGCCATGATGATTTTTCATGTCCGGCGTGAAAAAACCCAATTGCGCAGAAACACGATTTTGTGCAGACGTCAAACGGAGCAGGGCACCACCGGTTCCATAACCGGAGGCATAAAAGACGGAATTATTGCCTGCATAAAAGATCGGCGCAGAACAGTTGGCTGTTTTATTGGCAGCCCGATCATTGCCCCATAAAGGTGTTCCGGTTTGCGCTTCGACCCCCATAATGCCGTCGTGGGTCAAATTCACATACTGCTTCACGCCCCCTACAGTCACCTGAATCGCAGAAGCGTAAGCGGCCTTCGGATTTCCGGGAACAGCCGCTTTCCAGATCGTAGACCCGTCCTGTTTCTTGAGAGCCACCATCGCTGCGCCCTGTCCGCCGGGAGAGCAGATCAGCTTCTCACCATCGATGAGGGGAGATTCACTGATGCCCCACACAATATTACCGGCATCGAATTCTTTTAAAATATTCCTGGTCCATTCCACACTGCCATCCCTGGTGGTCATGCAGGAGAGATCCCCGTTTGCTCCCAAAGCGTAGAGTACTTCACCATCGACGGTCGGCGTTGAGCGCGGTCCGTTTCCCTGTCCATCTTTAAATACCGAGCCATTGGCCTGAGTCCAGACAATTTCACCTGTATTGACATCGATGGCGATAACGACTTCCTCATTCCCCTTTGTGCCCATGGTAAACAGCAGATTTCCGCTGAGCGAGACTGAAGAATAACCTTCCCCCAGGCCACGGGCCGTCCAGAGTAATTTCGGCGGACTCTGATTCCAGTCTTTTGCTAATCCTGTTTCTGAGGAAATATTAGCGCGTCCCGGGCCACGAAATTGTGACCACCCTGAAGACACGACTTCCTGACCGGAAGTCTCCGAATCTTTCGGCGCTTTCATTTCTTTTTTGGGTCGATTCGCTTTGTCACTGGGCTTTGGAGTCAAAGCATCGCGAATCGAAAACCGGGTAATCGCTCCGGAAGAGGACGTGAAAACCGTCGCCCGTTGTCCGACCTTAAGCTGGTCAAATTTGGCCTGTTTGCCATTGAATGTGGTGGGAATCGAATCGGGAATCGAAAAACGTTTTTCTTTCCCCTGAGTGGAAGTAATGACCACTTGCTTTTGAGATTCTGAAATGGATTTGATGATTCCACTGAAAATCGCAGCATCAGCCTGATTCATTCCAGCCACGGAAACTAAAAAGACAACCAGACTCAAAAACCGTATTGATCGCATGTGAAGTCCTCTTCATTTCAGAAACCATTCGATCCCCCCGGCTGTACTGCTACCCGGCAGGCTTTTTCCTGAGATGAATTATACAGAGATTTTGAAACCGGATGAAGCAGGAAACAGGAATTGGCTCAATTTGATGATTTTTATCGCCAGTCACGCCAGGTAGCGTTCCTTAATTCAATTGCCCTTATAAATAGGGAGCAACCGGGGCTAACTCTCTTCGGCTAAAAAGTCATTCCGTCTGTCAAAGTACCAGAAAACAGGATCAGCCACATGGGGTTAGCCGCGGTTTATAATCGACCTGTGTCAGGTTGCGTTCCCGGGAATCACACGCCAAACCAATAAATAAACAGTACCCGGGACCGTGCAAATGAGGTGATGGGAGCCACAACAATTTCGATCAGTCTTGCTTAAGTGACTTTACGATAATGTCTGTCACCACGGGGCGATGATCGGAAGTCCAAGTCCATCTATTTCTGGAATCGACGGCAGTCACATGATCGTTGACCCAGATACTGTCGAGATCCAGCACAGGCAAGGGTAAGGGCCAGGTTGCCATATACCCGTCACCGGCGATTTCAAATGTGTTTTTCAGCAACTTTCTAAGAGGGCGAAAATGATCGGAATCACTGGGGGTATTAAAATCTCCTAATACCAGAATTGGCTGATCAGGGATTTGCGAAACTTGAGTTGCCAATTCCAGGAGTGCCTTTTTTCTTGATCTGAAGATATCGCTTTTAATATCAACCAGACAGACCGCGATGCCGCCTCCCGGCTCCTGCCCCCACTTCAGGTCCACACGTTCAAATCGGCCCATCTCGGTGAGCGTACCCGAATTCTGATTAGACACAGGGATTCGGGACAAAAACACAAAGCCGTTCTTAACGACTTGAAATGGATGATCTGGAAACGAATCCTGCCAGAATTGTTTCATGTCAGCAGAGTCTGTGCCTGCTTCCACCAAACCGATCAGATCCGCGTCGATCGTTTTTAATTCTTCCAATACAACATCCATGCCCCATAATCGATCACCGATATTCCAGAAAAGCACCCGCAAATCCGGCCGGTTTTGAGCCTGCGCTGCCGGATGCAGAACGTTGCTCCGAAATTGAGAATTCCAGCACCAGATCCCCGTCAGCAGGGACAGCAGAAACCAAACCAGAGAAATCCGGTACCAGTGAGTACTCCAGGCTAAGACAAAAACCAGGGTCGCTCCCAAACTTAAAAGAATGAGGGGGGTCGTGTAAAAAACCAATGTGGGCACCACCCCGCCAGAATCTCGCACCGTGAGACGAATCATCAAAGCCAGAACCCAAAAGGCGGAGAAGCAGAGAATGAAGAGTTTTGGCAGCCAGAATCGCAGCCCGGTCTGCTGAGTGCTGGTCTGGTTTTCAGAGGATTTTGATTTGATACCCATTTACTTCTTTTCGGCAGATTCTGCCACTCTGAATGAAATTCATCCGATTCCATTGATCTATTTCTGGATGATTTGATCTAAGATATGTTATGATCCAGGTGAATTAACCATTCTAACGAGGGTCGATCAACTCTGACTTCATTACAAAAGGAAAATCATCACAATGAGCCAAACTCCTGAAGCACGCATCCAGGAACTGGGACACTCTTTACCATCTCCGCCACAAGCGGTGGGATCATACATTCCGGTGACCCAGTTTGGAAATGTGATTGTAACCAGTGGTCAGCTCCCCTTTATTGGTACAGAACTGATGTTTAAAGGAAAAATCGGCGGCGAACTCCATGAGGATGATGGTTCCAACGCAGCCTGTCTGTGCCTGATGAACGCATTGGCTCAGGTCAAAACCATCACAGGCGACCTCTCCCGGGTGAAGAAACTAATTCGATTAGAAGGTTATGTCCATTCTGCTCCCGGATTTGACAGACAGCCTTATGTTCTGAATGCTGCCTCAAAACTCTTAACTGATATTTTCGGAGATATTGGCAAACATACCCGGGTGGCTCTGGGAATCTCAGAGATGCCATTAAATGCGGCCGTTCAATTAGCACTCTGGGTGGAAATCGAATCGTAAACCACACCACCGATCATTGAGCAACGGAAACGAGTTTCGGTGCCTCTTTTTAATGGATTATCCAAGATGTCTCTGCCTGCAAGAAAAGCCGACAAGAAGGATTCTTTTCGCTTCCCTCCCCTGCGAATGGCATGGGTGCTGTTTGCCTTGGCCATTCACACAGGTCTTGCCGTCGGACAGTTACCCAAAATCTCTCCCGGAACTTCTAAAGGCTCCACGGTAATCGCTGCTCAGGAATCTGAGAAAAAAACGGACAACAGCGCGACGAAAGCCACCTGGACTTCCTTTCTTGGAAACAACCGCAATGGTATTTCAGACGAAACAGGGCTGAATTTAGACTGGAATGTACATAAGCCTGCTGTTCTGTGGCGCGTTCCTCTGGGAGATGGTTTTTCTTCCCTTGTCATTGCCGACGGTCGGATCTGGACCATGGCAACGCATCTGAGAAAAGATTACGTTGTCTGCTTTGATGCGTTGTCCGGTGAAAAGCTCTGGTCGACCTTCGCTGCTCCGACTTATCTGGATGGCCAGAGACAGGCACGCGGCCCCCGTTCCACTCCGACCTACGATGCTGGAAAATTATACTGCCTGCTGCCGGCGGGTGACTTACTCTGTCTCGACGCACTTTCCGGAAAAATCATCTGGAAAAACAATATTTTTCAACTCAGTGGGGCTTCGCAACAGGAAGAGAAAACCATTTATTACTGGGGCATGTCCGCTTCTCCCCTGATTGAAGGAGATCTGCTAATCCTGCAGCCGGGAGGGGACAATAATAACTCTGTGATTGCCGTCAATAAGGACACCGGAAAACTGATCTGGTCTGCTGGCAGCGATCCACCGGGATATGGTTCGCCCATTGTCATTGAAGCAGAGAACCAGAGACAGATCATCGTACCCACCGGGCAATCTGTGCTCTCGCTCACTCCTGAAACAGGAGATCTGCTGTGGCGCATCGTCTGGGGCAATAAATATAACTGCAATTGTGCCACCCCTGTCTGGAATGACGATTCGTTATTTGTCTCTTCCGCTTATGGTACGGGCTGTATGCGATTTGCGTTAACCCGTCAGAATGAAGAACTTCGTCCTATCTCCCATTGGAAAAACCTTGCACTGCAGAATCAGTTTGCCACCAGTATTATTAAAGACGGGTATATCTACGGACCACACGGGGATCTGGCGGCTGTGACGTATCGCTGCCTGGACATGCAACGCGGTCAGGTGCAATGGATCTCCAGACGCGTCGGCAAATGTACGCAAATCGCGGTGGAAGGTCATCTCATCTGCCTGACGGAGCAGGGGACTCTGATTCTCATCGAGGCCAATCCGACCGAGTATCGCGAAAAAGGGAGGCTCACCGGATTGCTAGACTTTAAAGCATGGGCACATCCTGCATTGGCGAATCAGCGGCTTTATATCCGTGATGAGAAAAGACTGGTCTGCCTGGATCTCAAACAAAAATAGCCGCGAGAAGAAATGGCGCTTCCGCGGCTTTTAGATTCAGCTTAACTGGAACGCATCACATTTTACCTTAGCGTGTCTCAATCGAATATACTCGGCCCCAATGGCCCTGGAGACGCTACCGTAAAACCGGACACAGTCTAGTTGTCATCATTCAGCAGGCGCTGTGACCAACTCTTTTTTGAGGGTTTTCAGCTTTTGCTGCTGCTTCTCGATTAATTTTTCCTGTGCTTCAATCTGTTGTTTGATCACCTGCTTATCCTTTACCTCTTCCACCTTGGGAAGCTGCCTTTGAGCGGGGTGAATTCGTCGCGGCGGGTTTCTCAATTTGACGAGTGCTTTTTTATTTTCGGCTTTAATTCGTGCGAGGATTTGATCGGCCTCAAAAATGGTCCGACGCGCTTCGCCGAAAATAGATCGTTCTTTCCCATCCGGGCCAATAATCTTTTCCTGGTCGTCATTGCCCTCCTGGTTATTGATATTGTTAATATCATTTTCCGCCCCCATCAGGGCGTCATAGAAGGCTCGTGTTAAGCCCGTTTTCAAATCATCCCGGTCATAGTCAGGGTCATCCTGAACCTGCCTGACAGAAGTTTTCACAAAGGCATCATTATCCGATTTCGATTCTTTCGCGTTCTGTTGAGCGGAAGTGAAGCTCGCCATGGTGATATAAAATAAACCCATGACTACAGCCAGTGCCAATATTCGTTTCATCGCGCTACCTCATTCACTGTGCAAACACAAAACATAACCTCAGGCTCTTTATTCGCCAGATTCATTATATTCAAATCATTCCGCTTATACCATCCTTTTTAACAAAAAAGCAAATCTGTTCTGTCACGAGCCTGCGATCAGGTTTACTTTTGCGTTTTCAAGACCATAGGGATATGAGTGCGGAATCCTTCCCCGACTGACGTTCTCTAACTGAATCGGCACTGCAGGAGCCCGGGAGCATCTTTCTCATGGAAACAAATAAAAAAAGCCTGTGCTCAAGAGACACAGGCTTTTTTTCTACCCGAAGGCGTATTCCGTTCCGGTTTCGACACCAGATATTCAATTCATGAGTTGATCGCGTTAATCGCGTTGGCTAAATCCCACAATTCATTGATCAAGGCACTACGCAAAGTTGTCAGGCCGGCAATCGCACCGATTCCGATAATGGTCAGCAGAAGTAGATATTCAACAAAGACAGCACCACGGACTTTTTGCGTCCATCGTCGTGATTGTGTCCTGATTTTGTTTAGCACAGTTTACCCTTTCATGTAGTCCAGACAGAAGATCCTTTATCAAACTACTAAGCATAACCTGTACCAATCATTCGGATTTTTATGATTCATCCCGCTTCAAAAATAGATACTTAAAAAACGCAGGCTTTCGAACGAAAACGGGTCGGGCTTTAAATATTACTACTCATAAGAACACATTATAAGTGAAATAAAAGGTAACTAACGCTAACGGCTCCACCTCAAAATGTTAACAATTCGATACACTAAATTAATGATCGAGTACAAGGGGATACATACCGCCGGGCGTAACTGCAGGGGAGGAGGGGCAAAAAATGATTCAATCGTGCTCTGAACAGACAGACTGCTTAAGAATTTATGGCACGAACGGCTTCTGCTCTGTTTGGGTATGTTTCCCAAAGCTTGTCCAGATGTGTCACTTCCAGCACTTCCATGCAGTACTCACTGAGCCCGCAAATACAGAATCGACCACCTTCGCGGTGGTTGAGACGATTCCACATTCTGAAAATGACTTCGATGAATGCAGAACCGAAAAACGAAGTATGGGACAGGTCCAGCACGACAACCGGCGGTGACGCCGTTTCGGCGACCTGCAGCAATACATCTGTCAAGGCGTCAAGTCTTGGTTCGTCCAGATTTTCGTACTCCGGCCCCAAAGCCACAATAGTGACCTGGCCTTCTTTGACGATTTCTGGTGGATAATCTGCAGGCATAGTAGAACTGTCAACAAGATCGTCGTTTGTAAAAGCCCTGCATGTAACGACAAGAGGGATACCAAAGGAACCTACACATAGTAATCCAATTCACCAAAGTGTCAACCAAGAAATCAGTTTGTGTTCCCAAGAACCATTCGCGCAAGTCCATTAAAACCGAATATTTAACCCCATTCTGCCTGCTTCACATCTCACCGAATATCAGGCAGGATTCTCAAATCGTCGATCAGGGACCCTACTCAAGGCTTCAGAGCCTGAAACTATTGCTCGTTTTTCCACTCCTGCAGTTTCGCTTTGACTTTTAATTTTTTATTATTCCGAAAAATGATCAGGGTGACTTCATCTCCCACTTTATGCGTCTCCAAGGCTGCTAATAAGTCGTCTGCATCCGCAATGGGAATTTCGTCAAGCTGCATGATCAAATCTCCCAATACCAGATTTCCGGCCTTATCAAAACTGATTGCTTTCAATCCAGCCAGATCAGCCGCCCCGCCTGGAATGAGATCCTGGACCATGACTCCGTGGGCATCTTGAGTTAAAAGACGGTTTATTTTAAGTTTTCGCGTTACGACATCATCAATACCAGTGAAGTTCAAGCTGGGAATCTGGATCGTGCCATAGCGAATCAACTGAGGCACAAAACGGCTGATGAGATCGACTGGTACGGCATAACCAATGCCGGCATAAACGTGAGACGTACTGTAAATCGCCGTATTTACGCCAATTAAATGCCCCGAACTATCCAGTAAAGGTCCACCGGAATTTCCCGGATTGATCGCGGCATCAGTTTGAATCACATTCCGAATGGATCTCCCCGTCGCAGAAATGATTTCCCGTCCCAGACCGCTGATAATTCCGGTCGTCAAGGTTTGATCCAGACCAAAAGGATTACCAATCGCCAAGACGGTCTGGCCAACCTGAAGATCAGCAGAATAGCCGACTTTGATTGGTTTTAATTGCTCGCTGGGCGCATTAATTCTCAGGACCGCTAAATCTTTTGACTGCTCAAATCCCACCAGTTTTGCCTTCCAGGTCGTATTATCAGCCAGCGTCACGGTCGCTTCATCTGCTTTCTGGATCACGTGAAAGTTCGTCACAATATGGCCGTTACGATCCCAGATAAACCCGCTGCCTGAACCCTGCGGAGTTTTCTGGAGGTTCATATTGAACTGGCCTGCCTCCAGCGCGAATTCCGACGTGCGGATATGTACGACAGACGGCGAAGACTCTCGAAACAATTCGATTGTCCTTAACTCAGACTGCGTCAGATCCGTCCGGACGGGTATGCGGGAAGCGGGCTGCCTTAACGTTCGGCTCACTAATTCAAATGTCATTCCAATGATCAAAACAATGAGAATGAAAATGAGCCATTTTTGAGTAATCGAGGATTTTCTCGCAGGAACATCAAAACGAAGTGGCTGTTGTTCTGGGATCATTACCTGACAGTTTCATAAAGAATGAAAACATGAATACTTACTGCCGTCCAACGTTCTTTTGAAGCAGGTCTTTTTCGAAGATCACAATACTCTTGAGAAACGGAACCGCTATTCTAAAACATTACTGAAGCTTGGCAGCCACGGAATTGAGCTCACTGACAGCTTTGATAAAGCGTTTTTTCAATTTGGAGGAAAGTTGCGGAAACTCCGATTGCACATCAGGCGTTAACAACTGAAAACTACGTTCCATGGCAGTACAAATACGTTTGATTGCCTGTTCGGGAGTCAGTTCCGGTTTGGCAACGACAGAAACTTCCGATCCCGAACCTTTCGGCGCGGGGGCTGCTGCACCAGAACGAAACGGACTGTACTCATTACCCGAACCTCCCACATCTCGTGCATGCGCCCCTACCGTTGCTGGAGCATCTGATGACTCTCGTTCGGAGTCATAACCACTCCGTTCAGATTGCCCGTACTCGGACGGATCTTTTACAGAAATTGGTTCATCAGAAAGAAATGTGACTTCCGCATCAGCAGGATACTCTTCGTAGGGTTCAGAGATCGACAGATCTTCGCCATTGCTCGCACGCCTCCAGGCTTTCAGTTCCGCTACCGTGGCCTGATTTTCCTCTGCCCATTGCAGGCATTCCGGCGCATCATCCCAGGTTAAAGCGATATAATAATGTGACCATTTAAGGCAGGAATACTGCTCCCGGACATCGCCGAAGGTCTCCCAGACTCTTCTACGCTGATAAACCTGATCGCCACTTAAGCCAACCATCGCGCCAAAGTCAGCGTCGGTTCTTCCTTTCGCGTATTTTTTTGTCCATTGCGCCGCACATTCACCAATCACCCAACTACTGTCGCTTAATGCTTCCCGAGCACGGTCAATCAATTGGTCTTCAGTCATTTTAGATGTCGATTCAGTATGATCAGTCATGTTTTTTTCTATGCGTGTTCAATAAATAGAAGAGAAATAATGAAACGGACAATCGCTCTTCCCGATGTTCCGAATAATTTCCAGCAAAGGTTCCTGACGCCCTGATTTTGAAAGAGAAAAGGGAACGCTCGTGAACCGGCCGTACCTCGATAACCGCAACTCTGATAGCAGAAACGCTATGGTATCGATGCTACACGGATTTGGTTCAGAATACCACCAAACTGACGCGGTTAGTCAAAGAGAAGCCATTTTCAGCCACTACCACTTTCCCAGACTTTTTCACTGGACCGATTCCTGCTCACGCAGCCGGCATCGTTAAGATGGGGGGGATACAAAATTCTTGCTGATCTTTGGCTCTATGCTTGACCTAACTTCGATCGGTTATTAGGATTCGGTCAAATTCATACGAAGAAGCGTCGAATAATGACTCTATCACTTCTGTTGAATAAATAGACTCAACACAATAAACTCCACTGTTATAAGAGTTTATTAGAGCTTAATGAGTCTCAGGGCGCCGTAGCCAAGTGGTCTAAGGCGGCGGATTGCAAATCCGTTACTCCCCGGTTCGAATCCGGGCGGCGCCTCTTTCCCCAAAACACCTCGTCTTCAGAGGTGTTTTTTTATGCCCAGTTAACCAGGATAAATTGGTCTGGGATCTTCCTTGCGTGCTTTCGACCGGATCACCAAAACAGCGGATCTGCAGAATCAGAAGCCCCTCTCGACTGCTCCCATTCTGAACTTCCCCCGCGTGCCAGCGTCAGAGCGATTGAAATCAGTGATCTGCCAGTAAACGTTCCGGTTTGATCAATCACTGTCGCTGGTGCGGCTGATCATTTTATTAATAAAGCCTGACAGCAAACATTCTGTCAGGCTTCTACCTCAGGAAATCAATGTTGTATTTACGCTTATCTGATTTGCTGTTCTTTGAGTTCGGTTAAGATTTCAGAATTTTTTAAACACCGCACAAGAGTGATATCACTGGCCATGCGGCCTCTTTGATCACTGATCCTGTCAGCGGTATTTACCATGCGATCCAACCCCGCTTTTAACTCCTGATCAAACGACGCCGCTTTGGCAGGTTCCAACGCTGCATAGTTTGTCTCCGATGCTTTCCACATCATCCACGCCGCGGTGATCTCATGCAGGCTGGATGTCCCGACTGGATAATAAGTATCGATCCTTGTAGTCCAGGCGGCTTTTGCATGATTCATACTTTCAGAAAACAACTTTCGACTCTCGTTCGGTTGATTTTTTTCCTGGTAATATTTTCCTTGGACGTAAGTTAACTGGGCTTTCGAAAGATTCAGCAGATCCGACCTCCCCAAACCCGCTCCCTGCGAGGCCAACCACTCAACTTGGGTTTTGATCTGATCCAGATCTCGCGCAAAATCAACAAGGCTCTGTGTATCTTTTTTGTCGCCACTATAAAACGAATGGCGCTCCTCGTTTGCTCTGTAGACTGAGCTCGCAGCTCTGCGATATTCTGGCAATTCCGCTTCACCGAATTCCAGCTCGGCTTTACGAATCAAATAATAGTCGTCTGAATTTTTTGAGATCTGCTTTAAAGCAAACTGCTGCTCATCGCGATCCTGAATGACACTGGCAATATCGTACTGATTTTGTGAAAGGATCAGTCTCGCATGAGCCAGATCTCCATACCAGCCTTGTGCTGCAGGCTGATCGAACTGTTCCAATCGCTCAACGGCCTGTTGAATCAAGATCCGCTTTTCATTCAAAAACGTCAACTTTGCCTGCTTTGTCTGACGAATTTCCGCAGTTTCGATTTTTGAATCGTAGGCGATATTTAATGCAAGATTATAATCGACAAGCGACATCAAGCCTCTTGTATATGCATCTGAACTCTGGCCAATCAGTTCATTCGCATCTTTTTCCGTCTGCTGCAGATGTTTCTTCAGCTTTGGCGAAACCACGATCTGTTTTGAAACGGGGTGCTGAGGTTGAACAGGCTGCCTGGTTTGAACAGAAGGGCTTTTTTGAATTTGCTTTTTCTTATTCTCAGGTACTTCGTTTAGATTTTTTTCGCTCTCAGGCACTACGTTTAATGGGATGTATTTTTTGTGATTCTTTTCATCCGCTTCAGCAAGCAGCCGGTGATGGTTTACTACAGCATTCGAGCCTTCTTCCGCAGCTAAAAAGCTATGAATTGTAACCGGGGAGTTTACGAGTGAAGTAGAGTGCTGAGAAATCGTTGATTGAGAGGAGGATGGTAACTGAGACCAGAGAACCAGACCAATCATGAAACAAATCATCGAAGAACTAACGGAGAAATGAATTCGATCGCTCATAGGGATTCAGAATCGCTTGAAAGAATGAAATCCGATCAGTCACAGATATCGGAAAATTGACGAGCAATCCGTGCTTTCGATAACAACTCTGTCCGTTTAGAAGACTATCGGCACGATGTTTCCAAAAAGATTCATATTCAAACCAATGGCCATGCAATGCGAGCGAGAAGTATTTTTGGCAGTCGCGTATGAACTGATACGATGTGACTAACCGGAGTGAACATTCCTTCCTGCACCGCTTCTATTTCTTAAAGTCGGCAAGCGATTCATTCATCCTAACCTGTTTGAAATTTACCACTTGTGAGAAATCACATTAATAGGTTTCCGGCAAACACGCGTCGTAGAGAGACACATTCCTCTCATCAATCATTGACCATTTTTCACTTTTTCTGATTTTTCATCTGGAATTCGGTCTACCGGAAACACTAACATCATTTCCAATCAGAACTACTTTCCTATTTACCCATAGTTACACATTTGATTATGGTGATAACATTTGTTATCGTGATTTCATCCCTACACTCACTATATCCTTCCCAATCCCCCTTATTTTTATAACAGGAGGTTTGGTCATTCTTAATTGAAGTTTTCGGAGTTGTATCGATCAAGGGAAAGAGTGACCTGAACCATCATATAACGAGAACAAAAAGGATTCGTGATGCTCCCACCAGGAATAATTTATTCTTTGGACTCCGAAATGGAGTCAGTTCTCAAACCGTATTTAGAAAATAATCTCAATTGCAGCCTGAAAACGGTCTCTACCCCCTCAGAACTGAAAGATTGTATACAGTCTTTGCCGACTGCCATCTTATATCTCGACTTGAGGGCAAATGAATTCCCGCTCGAACACGATGACCGTATGGAAGTCCTTTCGTATTTGAGAAAAACATGTAAATCTCCTCTCAAAATTGTCTCTGTGATTGATCAATTTCTCCTGCTTGAATATACCGAATCTGCTGTCTTTTTGACTGACGCATTTCTGGAATATCCTCCCGCACCAGAAGAATTTCGATTACTGGCTGAAGAATTACAGGAAACGAAGGCAGCCGTAAAGCATGCTGCGTTACCCGAATCACGTCAAATTTATGACCGTGATACGCACGTCACGACTTATACACCGGCAATGATCCCGATCATCGATCAGATCTCAAAAATTGCCAGACATAATGTGACGCTGCTTCTTGTCGGTGAAACCGGGACAGGCAAAACCACCTTGGCATCAATGATCCATCAGCTCTCTCCCCGGAGTGCTGAGCCCTTTCAGAATATCGCCTGTGGCGCTCTCCCGTCTGATCTGATAGAAAGCGAGTTATTCGGGCATTTACGTGGATCGTTCACGGGAGCCGAGCGGAGCAAAATTGGTCGCTTTGAAGCGGCAGGGAAGGGAACGTTGCTGTTAGATGAAATTGATATCCTCTCCGCGAAAGATCAGGCAAAGCTTCTTAAAGTGATTGAAACGGGGCAATTCGAGCCTGTCGGCTCAACGGAATCACGTGTTTCTGAGGCCCGACTTATTGTCGCTGCGAATGTGGAGCTGGAGGAACTGACACGCAATAACAAGTTCCGTTCCGATTTGTATTATCGCTTGAATGTCCTGCAATTTCGATTACCGGCTTTAAGAGAACGACCGAACGATATAATCCCGCTCACGATTCAATTCATTAAAGAATGCTGTGAGCAACATTCGATCACGATCAATAAAATCCATCGAAAAGTCATTCAGATACTCCAGCACTACACTTGGCCTGGCAATCTGAGGGAATTGAAAAATCAGATTCAGCGTGCAGTCCTGTTTTCGAATCAGGGTGAATTGACGACCGATGAATTTTCGCCCAATATTCTTCAGGAAACGATGTCTCTCTCTGAATTCGGTTTTCTTGCTTCACAGGAGAATTCAACACTCGCCGATCAGGTAGCCCTGAATGAAAAGTATCTCCTGCAAAAATCATTATCCGAAAATGATTACCGCAAAACAGCAACTGCGAAAGCATTAGGGATTAGTCGAGTTGGTCTTTACAAAAAAATGCGAAAGTACGGAATGCTGGAGCAAAAGAAACCACCGGCCCCCAAAAAACATCATGCAGAAAGCGAAAACTGATCCCGTAAAAACCATAGCGGCCCCGGAATCGGGATTGCTTCCCAGGCTCAGGAAACGGTTCTCCTCACTCCATTCAAGCCGAATGCCGGCAGGAGCAGGAACACGCGTTATTCAGTCGCGAGATAAAGCATTCGACACCTGCCTGTGCCCGGGTTGACTGCAGCGTCTCCTAGGCCATTTGGGCCGGGTCTCTTAGATACGAGAGAGCGATGATGCATTGAATTTGATATGCATCAGGCTTAACGCTGGTGCCTTGAAACTCTACGGAGTGCGTTGTCCGCCTGTTTGATTAGTGAGTGATGGAGATGTGGTACTGATCGATTCTCCAAATGTTTCCGGCTCGAGAATTCCCCCCGGACGATGCTCCCGAATCAGAAAATTCCTCAGTTCAAGCACTGCTGGCCCGAAGAATAAAATGTAGATTGGGGGAGCCATGCAAAAAATCACAGGAAAAAGCAATTTGATGCTGGTTTTGCTTGAATGCTCTTCGGCACGTTGCCGGTACTTCCGACGGACTCCGTCGGCGAAGTCAATCAACGCAGTGGAAACATTCGTTCCTAATCTTTCTGTTTGAGAGATCATCGAAGAAAGCGCATTCACATCGGGAGCGTCAATTCTTTTTGCAAATTGCTTCAGAGCATCAGACATCGAATTCGCATCTGCATGACGGCGGATGATTTCGAATTCTACGGCAATATCCGGATGAGAAAAACGAACCTCTTCTGTGACACGCTCAAGAGCAGTCCTGAGCGGCACTCCGCCCGTCAAACACATCATCACCAGATCAAGTGCGTCAGGCAGGCCTTTTTGAATTCGATGCACTCTGCGGTTTGCCTGATTGTGAAGTACAATACGGGGAAGCCCGTAACCACCACCGGCAACCAGGAAACCGACGATCAGAATGATTTCCGGAAGACTTGAACCTGGGTCGGCCAGAACGCAACCAATTCCAGTCACAATTAAAACAAGCACAACTAAAAAGTTACGAGTCGCCAGATATTCCACTAAAGCGGTTGACCGATAATAGCCGGCCCGTTTGAGATCAAGTTCAATCTTTTGAATGACTTCTGCTGTCTGAGGGATGATCCCCGCCATCGACTTACTGAAAACTCCGACTTTTGAGGTTTTGTAGTACACCGAGTTCGGATCATTCAGATTTGAACGTTTCTTTTTGCCTGAACGGTTTCCTGCTGTCATCGCATCTCCAATTAAGAAGAAAACAAAACAGACCAGAAGAAAAGTGGCAATCGTAATGATGTCTACAAACATGAAAATCTCTTTTGTGTGAAATCTGAAGATCTGGCTAAGTGGAGCCTGTTCGTCATTCAACTGGAAATAATGATTAGTATTCTGTTCTCAGTAGTGCCGAAACCCAAAGGATACCGATCACTTCCAGAACAATCGCTGTTAACAAGAGTATATTCCCCATCGGATCGGTATATAAATTGGAAACATGGTCTGGAAAAACCACTATTAATACCACAAAGGCAACTGGTGCAATCACAGTCATCAATAATGCGGAAGCTCGACCTGCTCCAGTCGAAGCCTTCATCTGCCGGCGATAATTAATTCTGTCACGAATCACTCCTGCCATTCGCTCCAGATTTGCCGGAAGATTGCCGCCGGTTTTACGATATAACATCAGTGTCGAAGTTAATATTTTCAGATCGATCAGTTGAACCCGGTTGGAAAGGGACTTCATCACTGCTGGTACTGACATATTCATATCTAATTGTCGGGCACAGCGTCTGAACTCAACACTCAATGGTCCTTTCGCCTCTTCACCAACTATTGTGATTGCCTGTTCCAGACTGGCACCTGCATGCGTTGATCGCGCCAGTAAATCAATCATTTCAGGCAGTTCTTCCTGAATCAAATGCATTCTTCGTTTTCTGCGAAAATGCAAGATAACCAGGATGGCAAACATCCCGCCCATCATACCGGCAATACCTGCCAAAGGCTGATCTGAGTAAATGAAAATGGCCCCGCCAATAGCCAAACCGCAGGCAATCAATAAAAGAAACGCGCTGAACGGTGTAAAATCGGAGCCGTTCTCCAGAACCAGACGATCAAAGCTTTGATCAATTTTCCCCAGCATACTTCCAGCGGGCTCCTGATCAAATACATTCCGAATTCTTCTGAGGCGAGGACGCTTTGCAAAGGATGCTGAATTTGAAGTTCCTGCACCTGATAAGTCGCGAACAAAAAGATAGATTGCCAGAGCTGATACCGTCACTGCAGCAAAACATATCAATGCAATCGATGAACTGTCCACTACAGCATATCTCCATTATTTTCTAAATACGAATACCACAACTCAGGATATTAATCACAGGCGGTTTAGCGCCAGGATTGAAACTGTTTTTTCTCAAAAATATGGTCGCTGAGTTTAATCCCGGAAGCTTCCATCCGTTTGAGAGCGACGGGGCGATATCCGGTCGCGTAAAACGCTCCCTGTGCTTTTCCCTGACCATCAACGCCGGTTTGCTCAAAACCAAAGATATCTTCCACTGTATAATCTCCCTGGCTGTTCAAGCTGACAATTTCAGAGACTTTGGTAATACAGCGCTGCCCCCCCTTGAGCCGGGAAACATGCAGAATAATCCCGATTCCGTTTGCGATATATTGTCTGATCACCTGTAAAGGAAGCTCAAAACCACTCATGGCGACCATCATTTCCAATCGGGCCAACGCATCACGAGTATCGTTCGCGTGAATGGTTGTTAACGAGCCTTCATGTCCTGTATTCATCGCCTGCAGCATGTCCAATGCTTCAGCGCCTCTGACTTCGCCGATAATAATACGGTCTGGTCGCATACGCAGACTGTTCTTAACAAGCTGCCTCTGCGAGATTTCACCAACACCTTCTGTATTATCAATTTTCGTCTCAAGACGGACGACATGCTTATGCTGAAGTATTAACTCAGCGGAATCTTCAATCGTAATCAGGCGTTCTTCACGGGGAATAAAATTGGAAAGTGCATTCAGTAATGTTGTTTTACCACTGCCGGTCCCCCCCGAAATCAACATGCTGATCCGGGAATCAACGACTGCTGCCAGAAAATCAACAATCTCCGGAGTCACTGACTTCTTGTCAATCAGATCATCGATCTGCAGGGGAGTTGTTCCAAACCTTCGAATGGACAAAGAGGGCCCATTCAGCGCCAGTGGCGGGATGATCGCATTAATTCGCGATCCATCAGGAAGACGGGCATCAACCATCGGGTTGACTTCGTCAATTCTTCGTCCCACACGTGACACAATTCTTTGAATGATTCGCATCAGATGCTGATTATCGGCGAAAATCACATCGGATTCCTGAAGCTGCCCATTCCGTTCAATATGGATCTCATACGCGTGGTTGACCAGAATATCACTGATCGTTGGATCTGACATCAGGTTATCCAGTGGTCCTAAGCCAAACACCTCGCTCAATAACTCGTTCAATAAACGTTCGCGATCAATGCCTTCCAGAATGGAAACATGCTCGTCGCAAATTTCCGATGCAACAACACGAACTTCCGCCGAAAGTTCTTTTTCAGAGATTTGAGCCAGCATCGACAAATCAAGTGAATCAACCAGTTCCTGATGAATCAACACTTTTTGTTTTTGAAAGTGAAGTTCAGCTTCCCTGCCTTCAGGAACATAACTTCCAGACTCCACAAAAAGTTTTTTCGTAACAAGCGATTCCATGTGCAAACCTGAAATTTTAAAATATTGTTGCTAAGGTTGGCATGACCCACATGAGAGTGACTGCCTCTCTCAATTTGTCATGACGTACTTTTAGCCGAAACGTACCTTGATTGACTCAAAGAAGTTTATTAGCCAAAAAGCCACAAAAAATGACTACTCTGCGAAACGATAACCGATCTCAGACGTTTCTCTTTTGTTGATTTCATAACCCGCTGACGGGGGTTGAAATCTCTGAGGTTTTACGATCGGTTTGCTTCATAGTTGTGGTTGCTTTGTTGGAGGGGAGTACTTCTGATGCAATTGGTGTCTCAATGGCATCAATCCAGTTTTGATTTTTGTGAGCACGGTTTCCTTTAAAATGTACCGTATTGAGACTACCTGCCCGATAGATATCGATACTGGAAACGCTCTGATTGGGAAGAAAACCCAGAATATTGGAAAGTGTCAGACGGTCACTGGAACGTCCTGCCGATACGACCTCAGTGTTCTCGTTCGGATTACGCAATGCCAGACTCAACACGCCATGGTCTTCGACGACTTTCAAAACTTTTCCCTGTTCGGGAGAAACTTCCAGTGTGATGGAATAATCTTCGGCCTGATTCCTGGCATTCCCCACAGTTTTATGTCCTGGAACAGCGATTTCACCGACTGCCAGAACACGAACTTTTTCCAGAAGGGTGATCGTGGTTTCCGGAATACCATCAGTGGCATTAGATCGAAACAGAACGTCGACAATAGCGCCTGGTCGAGAGAAACCGGCTACATTTCCAATTTTGTGAATGGCTACAGTGACAGCCCGATTACCAGGTTCCAGTACATCTGAAAGCCCGGGCCCCATCCCATTCGGGAATAAATCGATCGTATGAAAAGGTTGGCCGGCTTTGATGCCAGACTTCAGCACACGACCAGTAATATACTGCGTGGCCATAATTCTTTGTTTACCTTGGGAATTGAATTGTTTGTCGATTTTTTCCGGCGAAGTTCGATAAATCGAGATATCATCCAGCGACAGTGTCTGCCCTGGTAGAAGATCTCTTGAGGCTATGGGAATCGAGATCTGTCTGGGCTGAACAGGATCTTCTGCTAACAGTGCTGGACCAGGCTGTTTATGCAGAAACTGCCTTACCGTGTATGCAGCACCCAAACCTAGTAAAATTGCGAAAATCGCTGCGGTCATTGTTCCTGGACTAATTTTTGCCACGTTAACTTCCCTGAAATCTTCGATTATAAAAAATTTCTACTCACCTTGTTTCAATCAAAAACACAAGTGACTTACCATTCAATATCAAAAGGTTGTCAAAACAACCTGATTAAACCTTTAACTACTCACCCGTCGCAGGAATCGTTAAATCCAGACCAGCAGGTGCGTCGCCAACAGGGTCGGTCAAAGTTCCTGTATCTGAATCGTCGTACTCACTGGTCACACCATCCACCGTATAACTATATGACTGATCAAGGCTCTCCAGAGCGACAGCCATATCGCCAAATTTCTGTACGATGTGATCTCTCAATGTCGCAACGCCCGGGATAATACCAATCACAAGTATTGTGACCATCAGGACAGTCGCAAAAGGCGAGACACTCCCTCTCTCATCACTCCATAATTGACGAGCAATTCTCATTCCTACTTATCCTGACCAGAACTATCTATGCCTCTGAAATTATTCGAACATTCTGAGATGACGCATCTTACATGCCAAAAAATATTCGACTAAACCAAAAACCTGTTCCCGAGGGGGCGTCCTCGGAAACAGATATTTGAAAACTGACACTTGCAAATAAATGACTACTCGTTTGAGGCAGCAAATGTAACGCTGATACAAGCAGGTTCAGTAGCAGAAACATCTGTGTTAGAATCGCAGAAATCGAGTTCGTCATTGAAGATCGATCCGGCTACACTGGATGTGTGTCCGGTAACACCTGAAAAGCTGTAACTTTGATTAATGTTTGAAATTGCTAAAGCAAGGTCACCCAGTTCCTGAACAACCTGATCACGAACGGTGGCCAATCCGACGACAACACCCAATACGAGAATTGTGCCGATCAACACGAGTTCTGACGAGACAACAAAACCTGCCTCATCATTCCAGAACTTAGAAAGCATGTTCATCCTAACTCCTTATTAATTATGTGAGCTGATTGATACAGCCCTTTGAACATTTTGATACAAAAAATAAACAACAACCTCTGCGGGATGATCTCGTTGAATTGCTGTCTTTTCTTAAACAGCATGAGGATTCATCCCAAGAACACACCCTGAAACCTAGGGAGTTTCAATTTCTGCAGCAACAATAGTGATGCAGTGCTCATCTGTGTTAGCAGCGGCAGGCGCCAAGTCACAGAAGTCGGAATTGTCATCAAAGACAGACCCGGCGGTGCTTGCTGAGTGCCCTGTGATTCCAGAGAAAGAATAGCTCTGGTTGCTGTTTGAGAATGCAGCGGCAACGTCTGCCAATTCTGCGATTACCTGATCACGAAGTGTGGTCAACCCGACAATCATACCGAGAACCAACACAGTAGCGATCAGCACAAGTTCTGCTGAAACGACGAAACCATTTTCATCGCTCCACAACTGCTGAAACATCTTCATTCGTACTCCTCACTTTAAATCAGATGGTTAATTTTTACTGAATGCACCACATGAACATGTGACTTTTAACATTCGAGTAAATTCCAATTAGCCTGTCTGCATACGCCCGGCGCAGACGTTTCGATTTAACAGCAGACGATGTGCCATTTTCACCCACAATGCATATTTTTCGCATTTTCACTCTACAATGCATTTCATGCCTGTCTCTAATAACTTCATTTTGCGCCACAGACCCTAAAATCAGTAACATTCGGCGAATAAGCGCTTTTCAAGCAAAATTTCAGCAGGCTACACTGAGGATGCAGAGCGACACCAGAAAACGTATCCAACAGTTAACACCGCGAAGCCAGGTGTAAGCTTCAGTGCACATCATGCAGATATTTGAGAATGCTGTGATCAGCGGGTGCCTGGAGTGGGTCGGCATTCTGAGCCAGCATTCTGATTTGCCAATGCCACCTCTGGAGAAATCGGCTCGGCTCAGCTTACTCCGGCAGTTTCACTTTCCCTGAAGGGATAAGTCGATCTGCGAGGGAAATTTTCCTCTCCACAGGGCTAGAGCACGTCCGGCATGCGACAAAAACGTGTAACTGTTTTTAATCTCGGATTCGGGCATTTCCTGAATGCTGCTCACGAGCCAGCGACCTGCTTTCTGAAGTGTCTCTGCGGGGGGGAGCACCTCTTGCGGCGCCAGTGCCCACCATTCCATGGCATGGCCCGTTGCCAGTATTCTGCGTGCACGGGGTGTGAATGCTTTTTCCGACGACAAATCCAGTTTGTGTCCATCCCAGTTTTTATCCCAAAAGCCCTCATCAGATTGAGTTTTCACCAGCATACTCGTGATGTTTTTCAAATACCGAATGATCTTTTCCCGGCCTTCCTCAGTCAGAATCGGAGTCTGATCATCGACGCGCAGCAACATGACTAACGCATGCAAACGATGATTTCCATAACAGACCCCTTTGGTAGGCTGCTGACGCATGATCCGATCTGCGATGAGATCAAAATTAACGAATTGCCCTTCCGAAGTCATCCAGTCAGCCGAGTCTTGAAGATAAAGCGCAAACACGAGAGTAGACCATTCATACTCTAACTGATTGAGGCTGAATGAACGCAACGACTCCTGAATCATTGCTGCGAGCGTGGTTTCTCCCTCTGAGGTCACAATCGGGTAGTCAACGGGAGTTCCCACTTCGGCCAGAGACGCTAATGTATGATCCTCATGACTCGATGTCGCTAACCCTTGTTGCACACGTGGCCTGATACCGTGTTGATTCTGAACGAGCAGGGGCTTGGCTTCAGGCCCCCAGACCTGATCAAACCGTCGATGGTCAAGCAAAATATCACGCATCTCGATCCCTGAAAGCGACTTCGGATCGTCAAACGTCGCCTCGATCCCCCAAAAACGCAGCGCATGATCCACGTAGTTAATCTGAGGTGATTTTCCGCGAAACTGAGGACGCAAACGATACAGCACGCGCGCGAGATCTGCATCAGAAACAATTTGGGGGCGATCATAGAGTGGAGCCACCTGCAGGGGATTCAGACGCAGTTTGGGAAGTTGCTTCTGCTGTTCCCACGAATGAAACCGGACCGCCCCCCAGCAGATTGCGGCACTCACCAGAAGAATATGAAAACTGAGAAATCCTGCCACTCTCAACTTTGTTCGAAAAGGTGTTTTCGTCTGCATTATGGCTGCACCTCTTGATCCGACTCGATTTGACCCGGTTCCAATTGCCCCGGTTCCAATTGATCCGCTTCGATCGCTTTCACTGCCTGCTTTGCCCCGGCCTCTTTTGTCTGTTTTGCGGCTGAAATCAGTGCTGGTTCGCGAGAAACGACCACGCTGAGGTCGTCCTCGTAAACAACTTGAAATCCCTTTAACCTGCGAACTTCTTCATCCAGTTTGACCTGTTTTTCTTTATGTACGATCAACGTTGAAACATTATATTTTTCTGCAACAGACTGCCAGCCCCGGCTTGCCCTGGCAATTCCCAGGTAGTCTTTCCAGACACGGGGAGGGGCAAGGTGCACCGCGTTTGTCGTCATGAATACGTTCATCTGAGGCGGCCCATCCGAAACCAGCCAGTCTCCCCACCACTGGGGATTCCAGACCTGTCCCTCAGGAGGGTGCGCCTTTAAAAATTCCGTTAACTGCCTGGGAGTTCCCTCGCTATAGATTTTGTCCAATTTGCGGGGCGTGCCGCCAAATAAGGGGGTTGCGATATTCGAAAAAGCGAAACCAAACCACAGGATTAAAACGCAAAATGCGGTAATCACTGGTGATTTTTTAGCCCAAAACGGTATTTTTTGCGGTGGAGCCATATCCAGCCCCGGATGCTGCTGACTCCAGTTTGGCAGCACATTCGCCAGATGAGGCACCATTGCATAAACAAACACAACCGAAAACCAGCCAATCATTCGCACGCCCACAATCACAGCCAATGACAATAACCCCACTCGTAATACATCTGCCGTCCGCACCCGTTCCCGGCTATGTCGATAAAGGACCAGCATTATAACCCAGGAGAAACAAAACCAGATTCCTTCCGCATCTCGAAATTCCAGTGGTTCCCATTCTAAAACATCTTTTAAGTTCGGATTTCGCGGAAACGTGAGTGAGTTGATAAACAGATCAATGTGATACGGGTTGAGCAGAGCCCCACATACCGAGAGTTCCGTGACAATTAACCAGCGTCTGACCCATTTGTCGGTACAGATTTGAATCAGACTACGGGTTCTCCAGCCAACTTCAATCACTCTTCCCAGGAACTGCAGGCCAAGAATCGCCAGCCCGACTACAAAGGAACCATGTAAATTAGCCCATGCCAGAAAGATCAGAGGAATGCCGAGATAAAGCGAAAACAACAGCCCGACAGATGTCTTTGCCCCCTGTTTTTGAGGTTTTTCGAGATCATCTGTACGCGACAGGTCTGACTTGAAAACGTCGTACTTTTCCGACCAGGCCATGATTACGAGCAACACAGCCACACATAAACTTCCAAAGATTTCGGGTCTGATGATGGCAATCCGACTCGAAGAGATAACCACCAGTAGAAAAGAGGCCAGGGTACTCACACCGACCCTGCCGGATTTGAGATAAAAGGCGAACCAGAACAGGACATGTGTCGTGAAGACGGTTAATGCAAAAATATGCGATAAACCCCGCACTCCCAGGACGGAATTGACTTTGGCAAAAATAATCTGTGAGAGCCAGGCCGCATCAATACAGGGGACTCCCGCTGCCAGCGAAAGAAAGGGATCAAATTGCGGTAAAGACTGATTTGCGATAATCCAGTCACCATAGGAAACATGTCCCCAGATGTCCGAATAAAAGATATGGACATTGCCAAAATAGAAAAACAGGACGGCAAACCAGAGGCACGTGATTAATTGCGGCCAGCCCATCGAAAGCATTTCTCGATGAGAACGCTTTTTATCTACCGGAGTCAATGACTCGATTGTACCAGGATGGGAATCGACCGACATAACGCTTTCCACTCATGAAACGAACGTAAGTTCTTATGCTACGCGAAAAATTCAGGTTCTTTTGGAAAGATTCCCGCAAACAATGTTCCAAAGACGTTTTGTGGGGAGGGGAGAGAGGCAGACCGTGGCGGCTCAGCTAAGAAAACTGATCAATTTGTAAAGGCACAGCGTTTTAAACCGGAAACACAGGTTCGATAGGTGTTTTGCCCGCTGATATCATCCTACCTGAATTCCGCGGCGCGCCAGTTGTCCCATCAGCGTTTCTGTATCGGTAAAGACTTCCCCCTGAATTCCGAGCTTTTTCGCTACCCGGATGTAATCGGGAATATCATCTGTATAAAAGGCCTCTTCAGGTGCACACTGAATTTTATTCAAGGCACACTCAAAAATGCCAGGCTCCGGTTTAATCGCACCTGCTGCGTAAGACGTCACATAATCATCAAATCGCTGCAACACATCGTATTGGTTCCAGATAAATTCAAAGTGTGAGCGACAGGTATTGGATAATAAAACCAGGCGATAGCCGCTGGCCTTCAAATGATCCAGCACCGGGAGAATCGAAGAATTCAGTTCAAAAATATCAGAACCGGCAATCACCAATGCGTCGAAATCAACGGATTGACCAACAGCTCCCTCAAATCGCTCGTGAAACTCGAGCGGAGTCAGTTTTCCGCGTTCATACTCCCACTGCATCCCCGAATCAATCAGCAGACTCCGGATTTCAGTCTGTGATCGTCCACAGAGCTGGCCCATTTGTTCACACATTTTATCGTGTGAGAAAAAAGCAAGGACATTCCCCATATCAAATAGAAATGTTCGAATCAAATCTCAGGCCTCCCGGAAATGGCTGATTTTACCCCAATCTGGATCAGACGAGTTGTATGCGACTGCGTTTCGAATGACAAGCTATCTAAAAAAGGCCTCACAGAGCGATTTCCCCTCATTTAATATTAAATCGCTTACTCGGGTACAAGAGAATCCACCTCTTATTGACGGTATGGGAATATTTTCTTAAATTGCAGGTAGATAAGAACTTGATGAGCGCTATTTCCTAGCGCAGTTCTTATCACATCGCATATTCGGGCCGAACGATGACTCTGTACCATCGATGAAGCCTGTTTTGCTCAGTTTGTGGAGAGAATCGATGGATTTTGAAGATCAGTCTTCCTACCCCTCGGGGAAACCAGGCGAGGAATGGCCGTGCCTGCGTCAATTCTGTGTGTTTATGGAAAACCGCGTCGGTTATCTCCATCAATTATTGAAACTGCTCGAAAAATTCGATCTTAGAATCATCGCCTTAAGCACTGTTGACTCAGTTGACGTTGCCATGACGCGCATTGTGCTTGACAATTACGAACACGCTCGCGAAATCTTTGAATTGTCGAATTACACGATTTTCGAAAAAGACCTGATCGGTGTCGAACTGCCTGATGATACGCAGCCTTACATGAAGATCTGCCTTTCACTGCTTCAGGCAGAGGTCAACATTGATTACACCTACCCGCTGCTTTACCGGAGACATGGAAGAGGCGCCATTGCTTTGTGTGTCGACGATATTGATCTCGGCATCAGAACCCTGACAGAGCAGGGGCATCGGATCATTACCGAGAAAGACCTCAAAGACGATGACGAATATCTATAACCCGTCGATTCATCACGCTTGTGATATCGTCTGAGATTTTCCTGATTTTGCTGCATCATAAAACGCATAAATCGTTCGAATGATTCGCAAACTCTCTCGGCTCGTCAGTAAAGGGTCACCGTTGCCGGCTGCTGCCTGAACTGCTTTGCGTACGGCAGGCGTGTATCCGCGCGGCTCAACAGACTGGTCAAATCGAAATTTCCTGCCATTGTGATTAAGCGTCCATTCCAGGGGACGTTCCTCAAAAGGCAGCATTTCCAGCCAGCCTTTACTGCCCCAGATTTTGATCATGGATTGATATCCCCGGTGCATAAAATAACCGGAGGTTAAAGTTCCCAGAAAACCTGCATCATAACGAAACGCCAGCGCTGCTGAATCTTCCACATTCATTGACTGCCCTCCCACGACTGCAGTGAAACCCGATACATCCGTGATAGACGATTCTGTCAGGTACATCGATAAATCAAGCCAGTGAATACCCAGCCAGGAAAGAAAGCCGCCTCCCGCCCGATCTTTGTGCGCATACCAGCTTTTGTGGTAGGCAGGATTTGACAACCGCGTCTGATCGGCCAACAACTGCATTTCCACGCCGTAGATCTTTCCGATCGTCCCTTCCCGGATTAATGACTTCGCAAACTGAATTTCCGGATTCATCCGGTTCGCAAGCGCCAGCGATATATTCAGATGCTTACTTTCGGCTTTTTGAACCAGCGGCTCAAATTGCGGAACACCCAGACAAGCCGGCTTTTCCGCAAAAACATGACACCCCTGTTCCAAAGCCAGATCGATGGACTGCGGTGCCTGTCTGGCTTCCATTGTTACCAGAGCCAGCTCGGGTTTTACATTTTGAAACAAAGTTTCCGGTGTCTGATAAACCTGATTTAACCTGGAACCCAGCAGACTTCGGGCTGATGCGACCTGTTGCTGACTCGGATCCGACAAAAATACCTCTTTGACTTCGTCGATCTCATTCAGAGCAGAGAAGTAGGCATTTAAATGTGCGCCTGTCTCGTTGGTCAGTACAGCAACGGAAATCTGCTTCTTCATTATCAATCTCCCACAGCCATTTCGATCTTTGCTGCTTCAGGGTCGAGGCTCAACATTGCAATTTAAGCTGTTTTGTATATTTTATATTACTATATCCAATCTGCTTCACTCCTGCCAGAATCATCTTTGTTTCTGAAAAAAGGAAGCACTCCCTTAAATCAGGATCAGTTCTTTGTTAGCAAGCCATCTCGTCGCGCCAGGAAAAATAGAACTCATTGAAGTTCCCGAACCCGAACTCTCGCCAGTCACTTCTCTTAAAAAGGGCCAGAGAGAAATCATCTTTCAACCAGAAACGACCTGTCTGTGTGGTTCCGATTTGCCGTATTTCAATGGAAGCGATGAATGGGAAATTGAAGTGGGTCACTCCCTGCACGAAATGATTGGCACCGTCACCGAGACGAATGGAAAACGCTGGAAAGCAGGGGACCGTGTCCTGGCGGTTCCCGTAATGCAGCAGGGATTACGCGAACGATTTGTGCTGGATGAATCCCGTACCATTTCGATTGCCAGTAATATCCCGGAAGAACACGCCTTGATGGCGCAGCCACTCGGTACAGCCCTGTTTGCGCTGAAAAAACTCCCGAACCTGCTGGATAAAACAGTAGCCGTAGTCGGGCAGGGGCCGATGGGACAATTAATGAACGCCGCTTTGAGTAATATGGGAGCACGCCACATTATTGGCATCGATCTGCTCGAATCCCGATTGCAAGTCAGTCCCCGCATGGGTGCGACCGCCACGATCTGTAATCAAAACTGCGACCCGGTCGAAGCGTTGCGCGAGATCCTGAACGGAGACCTGCCTGAGATTGTCATCGAAGCGGTCGGCCACGCCGATCAGCAGTTTAACCTGTGTATCGACCTCTGTCGTCCGGAAGGAAAGATTCTTGTGTTTGGCGTCCCGCCTGAAACCATCGATCAGGTACGCTGGCGGGATCTGCTCTTCAAAAACATCACCGTTTACACCAGCATTAACCCCGACTTCAAACGCGACTTTCCTCTGGCCATGCAATGGATCTCAGAAGGACGGATTGATGTAAGCCCCATCATCACGCATCGGTTTCCACTAGCGGAAATCCAGCAGGCCTTCGAACTGTTTCGAGACCGCAGAGAGAGTGTCATTAAAGTGATTGTTGAATTTCCCTCACTGCATCGGTAATAATCGAGAGTGAATTCGGTTCAAACAAACCGGTTACACTCATACTTCGATTCTCTCATCCTGCAATCAGGACAAAGGTCACTGATGAATTGCTTCGCTGATAAGATTCGCCTGTTGCTCTCCTGCCTCGTCTGCCTGTTGCTCAATAGCCTGGGACAGAATACAACCCACGCAGCAGAACCGCCGAATATCATTTACGTCATGGCTGACGATCTGGGGTATGGCGATCTCGGTTGCTACGGGCAGATCGTCATCAAAACCCCGAACATCGATCAATTGGCCAAGGCGGGAATGCGATTTACAAATCACTATGCCGGACACACGGTTTGCCGTCCATCACGGTTAGTCCTGCTGACAGGCAGGCATTCCGGACACACGCCCATCAGCCAGAACGAACAATATTTTTTCCCGCAAGGGGCAACGACAGTCACATCGCTTTTGAAAAATGCCGGTTACGCAACAGGGGGAGTCGGTAAATGGGCTCTGGGCCCGCCGGAAACAACGGGCGTTCCGAGCAAGCAGGGGTTTGACTACTGGTTTGGCTATCTCGATCAGGGAAATGCACACAATTATTATCCGGAATTTCTGTGGAGTAATGAGCAGGAAATTTCTCTCCCGGGAAACAAAGTGGGTCCGCAGAAACGAGTTTCCATTCAGCGCAAAACCTATTCGCACGATCTGTTAACTCAGGAAGCATTCAACTTTATCAAACGTAATGCGAAGCATCGTTTTTTTCTACAGGCGCATTACACCATTCCGCACGCCAACAATGAAGGAGGTCGTGCTACCGGTGATGGCATGGAAGTTCCCGAGTATGGCGACTATGCCTCGCGTGATTGGCCGACTCCCGAAAAAGGCTTCGCCGCCATGATCACGCGACTTGACCGCGATCTGGGAAATCTGGTTTCGCTGCTGAAAGCGCTGAATCTGGAACACAATACCGTTATTTTTTTCACATCCGATAATGGCCCCCATCAGGAAGGCATGCATCAGGTCGATTTTTTCAATTCCAACGGCCCGCTGCGGGGCTTTAAGCGCGACCTCTACGAGGGAGGCATTCGTGTCCCCCTGATTGTCAAATGGCCGGATAAAATCCAGGCCGATTCAACATCCGATCACATCAGTGCCTTCTGGGATTTTTTGCCGACCGCCTGTGAACTGGCTGGTATCAAACCGCCACAAAACATTGACGGCATCTCCTATCTGCCCACGTTACTCGGGAAAACTCAGCCTACTCATGAAACGCTATTCTGGAAGTATCGAGAAAAACTCGCTCTGAGAGCGGGCAAATGGAAAGCCGTCCGGACCAGCGCAGACAAAGCGCTTGAACTCTATGATCTTGATTCCGACATCGGAGAGCATCACAATCTCGCAGATCAACATCCTGAAATCGCGGCAAAAATGAAACAGAAAATGGCAGACAGCCAAACAGCAAATCCGGTTTCAAATTGAATAGCAACGGGCGTATTTTAATACCGTCGCTTACGAGAGTGTATCACATTTCTCCAGTTCGTCCGGGTTTTATGAGACACGGCTCCAGGAGGCCTGAAAACGCGACAGTAAACCTGAACACAGGCTAAATGATTTCGTGGATCGGCTCGGTATGTTCTACCCCCACCAGTTTCTGATCCAGTCCGCCATAAAAATAAGACAGGCGATTTGGTTCCAGTCCCATCTGATTGAGAATCGTCGCGTGCAAGCGCCTCACATGGAACGGCTTCTCAACCGCGGCTGCTCCCAGCTCGTCTGTCGCACCGACAGAGGTCCCGCCTCGAACCCCACCACCGGCGGTCCACATCGTAAAACCATATGAGTTATGATCGCGGCCTGTCCCTTTTGCATATTCCGCGGTCGGCTGGCGACCGAATTCGCCTCCCCAGACAATCATCGTTTCATCCAGTAAACCCCGCGATTTCAAATCCTTAATCAAGGCAGCAATCGGTTGATCGGTATTGCCGGCGTGGAAATTATGATTTTTCTCCAGATCGCCGTGCGCGTCCCAGTTGGAATCATTATGATTTCCGCCGGAATAGAGCTGAATAAAACGCACTCCACGTTCCACCAGCCTCCGCGCCAACAGACACCGTCTGCCAAAATCAGCCGTACGGGGATTATTGAGCCCATACGAATCCTGGGTCTGTTTCGTCTCTGATGCCAGGTCTGCCGCTTCGGGGGCATGTTTCTGCATTTTAAATGCCAGTTCGTAACTGGCAATGCGGGCAGCCAGTTCGGAATTGCCGGCACGCGAAGCCTGATGTTTCTGATTGGCATCCTTTAATGCATCCAGTAACTCGCGCTGCACGGCTTGACTCATCCCTTCCGGACGCCGCAAATCAATGAGCGGTGCTCCCTGAGAACGCATCGTGGTCCCCTGGTAAGTCGCCGGCATGAAACCACTCGACCAGTTCTTGGCGCCACTGATCGGCCCCCCGGTCGGATCAAGCATCACCACATAACCCGGGAGGTTTTCATTCTCGGTCCCCAGACCATAATTGAGCCACGAACCCAGGCTGGGAAAACCGCTCAGTATTCTCCCGGAATTCATCATCAGCATCGCGGAGCCATGAATGGGAGAATCCGCGGTCATCGATTTCAGAAACGCAATATCATCCGCACATGTGGCCAAATGCGGAAACAAATCGGAAACCCATTGTCCCGATTCACCATACTGCTTGAACTTCCATTTCGGACCAACCACGCGTCCTTCATTTTTTTCTCCACCACGCCCTTTGGTTTTTACTTCAATCGTCTTGCCATCTAACGCATACAGTTTCGGCTTGTAATCAAACGTATCAACGTGACTCGGCCCCCCATACATGAACAGAAAAATGACGCTTTTGGCCTTAGGTTTGAAATGGGGGTCTTTGGACGCCAGCGGATTCGGAAAGTCGCTGACACCATCGGCGGCAAAGGCTTGCGAGTTGAGAAATCCGTCACCCGACATCAGCCCCGTTAATGCCACCGAAGCAAAACCGCCCCCCGCTTCCCACAGAAACTCCCGGCGTGTGCGTCGGCAGAATTGCGCATGCCCGGCTGAGGAACTTCCCTGAGGGAACTGAGATTGGGATGGTTGCGTTACAGTCATAACTGGTCCTTTTCCAGCGCCAAGACGAAATTCCCAAACCGCGTCTCACACGCTCGAATCATTTATTCTAATCCAGATAAACAAACTCATTCCGATTCAGAATCGTTAAACAAAAATAGTTCAACGCCTGCTTTTCTTTCAGGGAATGTTTTTTAATCAATGTCTCGATGAAACGCACCCCTTCTTCAACTTCGCCCGCCTGAGGCTGACGCCCATACGCTAAACGAATCGCCCGTTTTACGAACTGTGGATGCGTTGTCCCGGTTTCTTCCAGAAGCCGGTCCGCAAAAAATTCCGCCTGCCGGTTCACAAAGTGTCCATTCACCATGCCCAGTGCCTGCGCCGGCTGTGTCGTCACAAAGCGTACGGCACAGCTGCTGTCGGTATCGGCAAAATCAAAATTCGAAAGCAGGGGAGTCACCAGCGAACGTTTTACAAAAATATAAATACTCCGCCGCGCCCGTTCTTCCTCTGAGGAATCTTCCCAACCTTTGCCCGGCTGGGATTGTCCCTGCAACACTTCCTGGGAGATCAGCGGATAAAAACCGGGGCCATACATTTTGAGATTCAATCGACCATTCACCGCCAGGAGGGAATCGCGGACTTCTTCCGCACCCAGGCGTCGCATATTAAACCGCCAGAAAAGATCATTTGCCGGATCAACGGCGTCTGCCTGGTCGGAATGTTGTGAAGACATCTGATAAGTATTGGACATCAAAATCAGTTTATGAAAAGGCTTGAATTTCTGGCCCCCCTTCACAAATTCCAATGCCAGCCAGTCCAGCAGTTCGGGATGGGTCGGAGGCACGCCGAGCTGACCAAAATTATTCGGCGTCTGCACGATTGCCCGGCCAAAGTGATGCTGCCAGATGCGGTTCACGATCACCCGTGATGTCAGCATATTGTCCTCACTTGCGATCCAGTCTGCCAGCACCCGCCGTCTGCCCGATGTCTGCCGATCTTTGGGCACAGAGGGGACCGGCGTTTCGATCTTACCGAAGATCTCCGGGAAACCCGGTTGCACCTTCTCACCAGGTACATGAGGATTGCCGCGTAACAGCACAAAGGTTTCTCGCGGCTCTTTCAGACTGCGGCTGACACTCAGCGCCATTTTTCGCGGAGGGTACTGTTTTCGCTGTTCTTCCAGTTGCTGAATTTCTGCCTGCATCTCCTGATAGACTTTCAACTGCCCCGGTTCCAGATACTCTCCCAGCTTTTCTTTGAGTAACTTGGCGCGTTCCGGTGTCTCAGATCGTCTCTGGTCCACGCCCGACATTTTTTTGACAGCCGTCTCTTCCATCACATGCATTTTTTTCTGCAGGTCATTTTTTTGCTCATCATACCTGGCATACAGCGCCGAAATCTCAGGCCCCGTAATATCGGTCTGATTAAACGACCGTTGATCCGACCGGGTCCCATAGGAATTCAAGCCGTGAAAAAATGCCATAAATCGGTAATAATCCTGATGTGGAATTGGATCGATTTTATGTTCGTGACAGCGGGCACAATTCAGCGTCAGCCCTAAAAAGACCTGACTCGTCGTCGCAACAATGTCATCCAGTTCATTGTAATAACTCAGTAACGGGTCGGCAGGCTCATCATCCCACAGACCGAGGCGATAATAACCGGTGGCGATAATGGTCTCTGCGGTGACCTGATCCAGTTCATCCCCTGCCAGTTGCTCCTTAATGAATTGGCTGTAAGGCTTGTCCTGATTGAAAGAACTGATGACATAATCCCGAAAACGCCAGGCATTCGGTTTAATGCCGTCCCGTTCATAGCTGTTTGTATCCGCGTAACGTACCAGATCCAGCCAGTGGCGTGCCCAGCGTTCTCCATAACGGGGTGATGCCAGCAGACGATTTATCAGTCGCTCATACGCATCGGAAGCAGTGTCGTTGACAAACTGGTCTACTTCTTCAGGTGTGGGAGGCAACCCGATCAGGTTAAAACTGACCCGACGAATCAGTGTCACTCGATCTGCTGGCGGAGCAGGGGAGAGCCCTTTCTGTTCCAGTCTGGCCAGGATAAACGCGTCGATCGGATTTTTAACCCACTTGTGATTTGCTGTCTCGGGAGGCGTTCTGTCCTGAGGCGGTTGAAATGCCCAGTGTTTTTTCCATTCCGCGCCCTGCTGAATCCAGCTGGTGATTAAGTCGATCTGATCCTGCTTGAGACGGTCTCCTTCAGGCGGCATTTGCTGATCTTTATCTTTGGAAATAATGCGCGCGATGATTTCACTTTTTTCAGGATGCCGGGGCACAACGGCGATGGCTTCGGAATCCAACTGCTTGAATGCCTGCTCACTCTGGTCCAGACGCAAGCCCCCTTCCTGCACATCAGGTCCATGACAGGCATAGCAATGTTTTGCCAGTAAAGGTTGAATCTGCTGCGTGAAATCAACAACCGGCTGTGCATTCTGCGCGACAGGCACTTTGTTGTTTTCTGCGACTGCGACAGTAGACAGCCATAACCCGGCGGAAATGACCATTCCACGAAAGAGCAGTTGGCGCACCTGCTGTCTGATACTGAAGCAACTTGTGAATGGCATGCGGAATGATCTCTCCCGACTGTACAGTCTTCCCTGAGTGGTTTTGTAGCAGCATTATAGATCGGCCTACTGTGATGTCATTGTCAAATATTACGGTGACGAATGTCAATTCAACAATAAAGAACCTTAAGGTATTTCCTGTACATGCTGCAAATATCTTTTCCCACAGAGTGATTTGGCGTTTTTTAAAGTAGTCTGTCTGTTGATTGACTGATTATGCTATAATAGTAGATGCTTGTAAGTACAGACGCGCTTGTAGACCGGCATCGGTTTCTGATCTGAGGAGAATTCATAGGATGAATCGACTACTTCCTCCATTCTCAGGACGAGTTGACCTGGGTAATGTTTATGCCAGAATTCTATTTTGCGCGGGTGTTTTACTGATTTTCCCGTGTGCCTTTCTCCTGTCGGGTGATGAGCGGCGGCAGCCGCGCGATAAACATCAACTGGTCGCATTCTTTGATCCGCCTGCAGACAAAGCAGTTCCGGACCAGACGGAACCGGAAAATGATGTTTCAGAAGAACGGGAAGCGTTGATTCACCGGATCTATCGAAACCGGAACCTGCGAACCCAGTTCGAACGTGTTGAACGAAAATTTCAGGATCTGGAGTTCACCGAAGGTGCCTTGCAGTTGGAAAAGCTGCTGGAACATGAGGAAGACTTTTTCTTCTGGCCCGATGAAGAGCCCCGTCCCTGGAATTTCAGACAGCGGACTCGCGAACTGTATTCGACCGCTTCACCTCGCGCACTCGCTGATTACGAGCGCATTTCCGGCCCCCAGGCAAACTGGCTGCTGGAACAAGCCAGACAAAACAATGATCTCCGTATGTACGAACATCTGGCATTACGTTTTTTCCCGCTTCAGGCCGGTTTCGAAGCACTGAACTATTTGGCCGCACATTATATGGAGCAGGGTAATTTTGAGTTTGCCGCGCGTTACTGGGACCTGATGCTCAATAGCCGAATCCATCAGTCCCGGATGACAGCCATTCACTTTCTGAAAGCGACGATTGCCTATCAACATTCAAATCAACCGGAAAAAGTTTCAAAAATCCTTTCCGCGCGCGGAAAAATGACTGTCACCGTTTCCGGTACGAAAAGCAGTTTGACACAGGCAGTTCAGACTTTGAATGGCTCTTTAAAGCACGTTCCCCTTCAGGAAGACGCTGGCTGGTTCGTTTCCCAGGGGAACGCGCAGCGGAATCGATCGATCCACGCCAGCCTGCCGTTTCTCAATCCCCGTTGGAGCCAGCCTGTTGCTCGATCGAAATATCCCGCGCCGCTCGAAACACTCCTCAACTGGGAAAGTAAACAAAATCGTGAGAACCTCTCAACGGCGATTGCGAATACCCCCATTGCTGTGGGTGACCAGGTTGTATACCGGGACTTCGAGGGAATCAGAGCGGTGGATCTTGAGTCTGGCAGTACATCCTGGATCTTCAAAGGGGAGGGCAGTCTCAATCAACTGATTGAGCAAATTGAAGATCGTAGTACGCAATCCCATTCGACCTATTCACAAAATCTGCCTCTGGACAAATTTTATACCTACGGTTCGATTCTCGGCTCACTTTCCAGTAATGGGCAGCATGTGTTTGCCATCGATTATCTTCCCGATTTAACACCTGAAACACAACCGCAGATCAACCTGGGATTGCGACGTCATACCCCTCATTTCCCGCTCGTCTCCCAGAGAGGAAACCGGCTGCTGGCTCTGCCAGTGAAGCAAGAGGCAGCCCGTACCAACGGCGACAGATCAATCATAGTTTCGTCCGCTCCAGCTGAAACATCTGCGCTGAATGCAAAACCTGCCTGGAGCATTGACGGCTACTATTTTCTGGGCGCCCCGCTGCCTGTCGGCAACCTGATCTATGCCCTCGCCGAACACGACAGCCAGCTTTCTCTGCTGTGCATCAACCCGCAAGATGGCACGATCCACTGGAAGCAGGGAATTGCTTATGTCAACCAGCCCATTCAATCGGATCGCAACCGGGCTCACCTGCAATGTCCCCTTGCCAGCAGCCAGGGGATTATTGTCTGCACCACACAAATTGACACACTGGTCGCCGTGGACGCCACAAACGGAGATCTGCTCTGGAATTATTATTATGGTGAAGGCGATAATTATCGTCGGATTTCGCAAAGACGCTATTACAACCCTGTTTCGTTTGGCCATCCGGGACTGACCAGTGCCCCTGTGATTGATCAACACCGGGTTTTTTATCTGCCCAGCGGGTCCCCCTATATTCATTGTATCGATTTAAAAACTGGTCTCCCTCTCTGGACTGAAGTGAGCCGGGAAGATGGCGAGTACATCGCCGCTGTTGTTGATTCCACCGTGCTCGTGATTGGCTCAGATTACTGTCGCGGTCGCCATATTGAAGATGGCAGAGAACTCTGGCACCTGCATGTGGGTCCCGTCTCCGGCAAAGGTTTTCTGGCTCAGGAAAATTATCTGCTGCCTATCAAATCGGGAAGTGTGCTCAGTATTCACGTTCCATCCGGAGCTGAGTTCGGCTTCACGCTCAGTAATACCACTCAGATTTCAGATATTCTGAACCAGGAATTCAAGCAGAAACTGCAGCAGGGGGCTGATTATGTATTCCAAACGACTTCGGATGATCATCAGAAGTTAAAAGACAAACACGCCCAACATCACTGGTATCCCGGTAATATCATCGCGCATCGAGGACGCATTATTTCTCTGGGGCTCTGGCAGATCGATTCTTTCGTACAAGCGGAAGCGATGCTGGCCAGTCTGCCACAACAGGAAAACCGGTCTCTGATTTCCCCCCAGGCGCAGAGCAACCAGTTATTAACAGCCGAACTGCAACTGGCACTGGGTAATCTGACAAGTGCGCAGCAAAAGCTGGAGGCTTTACTGGCGGTGAATTCAACGCCTGCAGTGAAACAACGTTCCGAGTCATTATTACGTGAATTGCTCTACGCAGAATTAAACAAGTCCGACCCGAATGAGTTGTCGTTGTTGTCAAAACTCGAATCACTTGCCACGACGCCTCTGGAACGAGGCCGTTTTCTGTCACGCAAGTCAAAACACCTGCTGCAGCAGCAGGATTACCAGGGATTGATGGAAGTCGCCGAAGAATTCAAAAAAATCGAAGTCAATCAGCCTCTGGCGATGGCAGGCGACGCGAACCATCTGGTAACGGTCAGCAGCCTCATCGCCGGTCTGATGGAAAAAGTAACTACCAAGGCTGACAGGGATGCCCGTGAAACCGTAGATGCAATCATCTCCAGTGATCAACGGGCGGCGCTCAAAGACGGCTCCATGCTGGAATTGCAATCCTTCCAGGACACATACGGCAGTTGGCCCCAGGCAGTCAATGTCCGCAGTGTGCTGGCGGAAAAGCTCATGCGACGGGGACAAAACCAACAGGCCGAATTTCTGCTGCTGGAAAACCGTTCCCATTCCGATCCGACGATCGCCGCGACAGCGACACGCCAGTTACTGGAATTATGGCAGTCTGCCGGTCTGCCTTACGAGGCGGCTTCCCTGCTCCAGGAATTAGACCACAAATACGCAAACATCACTCTGAACTCCGGAATCACAGGATCACAATACGTCAGTCGCTTCGATCGTAAATCCGGAACCTGGACTATTTTTCAATCCATGCAGCCGCTCAAACATCCGGTTTCGTATGTTTCCATTCAACAAAGCTATTTAGGAGCTCCTCCTCCTGAGACAAAAGCAACTTACAAAAACTATGAGCGGAAATTTCTGCCTCCAGCGGAAATTTCGCAACTCCTGCTGAAAACAGGCGCTATTCTGAATGTCGTCAATAAACATGTAGGACAATCTGTAGGCAAAATCGAAGTTTCTGATCGAATCTCGTACCCCTATCATTCTCAGAATACGCGTGTCGGACATTTTATCCCGCTTGGCAGCAGCCGCAAAATTCATGGCGTCTCGCTGCTTCAGTTGCAGGATGAAATTTCGACTCCGCTCTGGACAGCAGAATTTGATGATCTCAATAGCGCTCAGTCACTATTTTACGTCGGCCCCTCGGGCCCGCGCGTCTGTATCTTTCAATGGGATAACCGCCTGTTTGGTTTGAATCCCGCAACAGGCAAAGTCATGTGGGAACGCAAAAACATTCCTTCAAAATCCGGTTTTCTGAGTGATTCCAGCAAAGGACTGATCGGCGATCAAAGAGCGGTTGTCGCCTTCAATATCAATCGCACCAACTACGATGTCTACAGTTCCATCACAGGTGAATTGATTCGAAAAGGCGAGTTGGACTTAAACAGCCAGTCCCGACACGCCTTCGGACGAAAACTCTTTTATCAAACAACCTCGACGACCGAAAAACGGGTACGGCTCTGGGATCCACTGACTGACAGCTTTCTGCTCGATGAGCCTGTTACAAACTCGGGATTTTCGACGCAGCTTTCTGACACCGAACTGGCCGTCCTGCTGCCTCCCAATCGCCTGCGGGTTCTGAACGTGGAGACGGGAGAAATCATCGTTGAATCGACGATTCCCGATGAATATCTCACGAATCTGAATAAATTCATCGGTTTTTCAGACCAGAATCGCTATTATTTCAACTTTTCCTATACCACGCCGCGCAGACAATCTGCGCAAAATGACTTTTATGTCAGCGACTCTTTCCTGAACGTGGTCCATATTGATAATGACTTAATCAGCATCGATAAAGCGTCTGGTAAAATGCTCTGGAGCCGTAATCTGCCCAAACGATCCTGGATCGATACTTCTCAATATCAACTTCCGTTTCTGGTGTTCATGAGCAAAATTCGAACAGAGTCCAAAACCAGAAGTTACTCCTACCTGTTCGAAGTCCTCGATGCGCAAACAGGTAACACGATCGGCTTCCAGGACAACATCATTAAAGACGCGATTCTGCAAATGCACATCGATCCCCGTTTCCACAAAATGATTCTGCAGGGAATGAACAGTGCCGTCGAAATCGATTTTAGCGATCGTCCCAAGTCGCTGGAGAAAATCTTCGACGCGCCCCTTTAAGTCAACAGTAAAATTGCTTGACCTGAACCTGCCGCAAGCTTAGTCTGTCGTATAAAGAAATCAGCGGCTGTCGTATAATGGTATTACCCCAGCTTCCCAAGCTGGAGACGAGGGTTCGATTCCCTTCAGCCGCTCTGTTTTCTAAACAATGCTTCGCAAGGTAGCGTTTATTGACTGGTTCTGAATGTGATTTTCAGGACCGCTACCTGGCCCAGGTCGGTTTTAACCGCGGCTAACTCCCTGCGGGTCATCTTGTCTTCAGGTACTTTGGCAGCCGCAAGACTTATTAGCCGGAATGACTTATTAGCCCCGGTTCCTGCTTTGTCCGTTTTTGACGGCACATCATGACGTGTTTTCTTTGACAATAACGGATTCGAATTAAGAATCACGACCTAGCTCTTAACCTGCTGAGTACTGACAGAGCGAATCTGTTCCAGTTGTTTCGAAACTTCAGAGAAGGGGACTTCGTGAGGCAGTTTCCCGGTGGTCGCTGCAATCGCTGATGTCACTCCCGCAGCTTCTCCCATGGCGACCGCATTCCCGGTAACACGATAACTGCTGTGGGCGATAAAATCGCCGCTGATACATCGCCCGGCCATCATCAACCCGGTCACATCACGGGCAATCAAGGCCCGCAGCGGAATATCATAAGGCTGGGATTTGAACGGTTTCGATTCAATCGCCTTGGTTTTGTCAGGATTCGTGGAATGGACATCAATGCCAAAACGAACGTGACAGATAGCGTCGTCAAATCGAGTGCCGTTCTTTAAATTTTCGCCGGTAACATGATACCGCCCGAGAATCCGCCGACCTTCCCGCGTCCCAATGTGTTCGGCTGTCGCCACGATTTCCAGATTCGTCCAGGGACCACCCAGTTGTTTCAGGCTGTTGATCAGTTTGTGAACTTCGCGCCGTGCCTGCAATGTTGCATCAGTGACATGCGCTGCATCGATCGAGAGAGTCCCATACTCATGATTGGCCATCATCGCATAAAGTCCGTCCCGCACCCGGAAAATCGTCGGACCTCCATAGGAGGGATCGATGCCCGCACGTTGAAATTCTGCTAACAGATTCTTCTTCGGGTTCCCCAGCTTGCGTGGCTCTGCATCTCCTCGGATGAACTGGGCAATGCCGTCCGTGGTGACACCTGTGAGTAATACCATCAGACTCATCGGCTGCGTGAGCCCCGTTCCCGGCTGACCGAATTCATATCCGCAGCCCGCTTGTGCTGCCAGATCACCATCGCCGGAGCAGTCAATAAAAGACTTGGCCCGCCAGGCCTGCCGACCCGATTTGGATTCGGTCACGATCACCGACAAGCGATTATTGATATCGTTCACGGCTCCCACAACGCGGGTGTGTAACTGAATTTTGACCCCCGCCTCCAGCAGCAGATCTTCCAACAGCAGTTTGGTTTTCTCGGTGTCGTAAGCGACGGACCCGTTTGATAACGTATTGCTGGCATCCCGTGCTTCGAGCTTTTGCAGAATTTCCCGCATGATGCCCGGTTTATTCTGCGCGTCGATAATCAAAGTCAACGCCCCCGCAGTCCAGACGCCGCCCACACAACCATTAACTTCGAGCAGCCTGGTTTTGGCCCCACTTCGGGCTGCAGCCAGCGCCGCCGCCACTCCCGCCGGTCCACCACCACAGACGATGACTTCATCTTCTTCAACAATCGGTATGTTGCGAGCCGCTTCGTGAAAAACTTTGCCATCCGGTGAAATCCAGCCGCTGGTGCGAACATGTTGGGCCGTGGAATTCCACACAGACTGTCCGCCACCATCAAACAGTAGAGTATTGGAAGGCCGCGTGATGCCATCTACGACAGGCTCTTTGGCAGCAGCAACATTTGCCCCCGCCACAAATGCAGCCGTACTGCCGGCGAGGTATTTCGCAAAATCTCTGCGGTCCATATTCTCGTTGGCCATCTCAGGCTCCTTTCGATACTACTGAGGCGGATTCTGGAAAAACTTCGTATTCACTCAACCATAAATTCGCTTTTGAATCTCGGTCACGACATCTTCAATCGGAATACGCACCTGTTCCAGCGAATCTCGATCACGCAACGTCACACAGTTATCCTGTTCGGTCTCCCCATCCACTGTCAAGCAGAAAGGAGTTCCAATTTCGTCCTGTCGTCGATAACGGCGGCCAATTGCCCCCTGCTGATCATAAACAGCCTGAATTCCCACTGATTTCAATCGCTGATAGATTGACGAAGCCACTTCAGGCATGCCCGCTTTTTTGATCAAAGGGAACACAGCCACTTTGACCGGAGCCAGTCTGGGATGAAACCGCAAGACGGTCCGCGTCTGCATGTTCCCTTTTTCATCGGGTTGCTCGTCTTCGTAATACGCTTCACAGAGAAACGCAAGAGTTGCCCGGTCGGCACCGGCCGCCGGTTCAATCACATGCGGAATAAATCGCTCGCGTGTCTGATCATCGAAATAGGTCAGATCTTTCCCGCTCCCTTTATATTTCGGTTTGCCGTCTTCGTTCTTTTCGACCACCAGTTGATCGCCTTCACGAACCAGCTTGCCTTCCATATGAGAACGCAGATCGAAATCGCCACGATGCGCGACCCCTTCGAGTTCCCCATATTCATTTTCTTCCATAAAAGGAAACGCGTACTCAAGATCGGCTGTCCCGACAGAGTAGTGGGCGAGTTCTTCCTGTGTGTGATCCCGCAGAATCAGATTTTCCGTCGCAATCCCGTGTTTGATGTACCAGTTGTAACGGCGGTCGCGCCAGTATTGATACCATTCAAACGATTCATCGGGATGACAGAAAAATTCCATTTCCATCTGTTCGAATTCACGCGAACGGAAGATGTAATTGCGCGGCGTGATTTCGTTGCGGAAACTTTTTCCGATCTGGGCAATCCCAAACGGAATTTTCACGCGTCCGCTGTCTACTACATTCTTGAAGTTGACGAACATCCCCTGTGCGGTTTCCGGACGCAGAAACGCCGTGCCTTCTTCTCCTGCTAACGCACCAATGATCGTTTTGAACATCAGATTGAATTCACGCGGTGCCGTCAGCTCCCCGCCTGTTTCCGGGCAGCGTGCTTCCAGTTTCCCGGTGGCGGGAATATTCGCTTCCGACAGCATTTTCGCGTATTCCATCAGATTGCAGACCGTAATCTGAGGCGTTTCGCTGGCGGTGAGCCCTTGCTCTTTTTCATATTCTGCCAGCGCTTTTTCCAGACGTTTACGTTTCGTTTTGGAAAGACCTTCTTCGCCGATATCCGCCATATAAGTTTCACAGGCAACCGGCGTTTTGTCGGATGCATAAGCGACTGCGACGGAAACATGATCAACGCGGTAGCGGGCCTTGGACTCTTTGGAGTCGACCATGAAATCATGAAACAGATCATAGTGCCCGGAACTTTTCCAGACATTGGGATGCATGATGATTGTGGTTTCGACGCCGGTCATGGAGAAGGGCGCGGGAGCCCCTTCCGGCGCGACCAGTTCATTGTGTGTGGTAATCATATCAGACCACCAGGCCTCTCTGACATTCCGCTTGAGTTCAACTCCTAACGGACCATAATCCCAGAACCCCTGCAGCCCGCCATAAATTTCCGAAGACTGAAATATGAACCCGCGCCGTTTGCACAATGCAACAATTTTCTCCATCTCTTTTTTCATTGAACTGGTCTTTCAATCTCGTCTTTCAAAAACACTCTAAAAACAGGAATCATTTTTCATTGGGATAAAAATCAGAGTCAGGCACCTGATGTTAATGTGATGGTCCCCGACTGATGATGATATTCAGGCACCACTGAGACAAGGCTTCGTTGAGAACATAATCGAATATCGTCTTCAAAGCCACGTCGAATCAGATTACGCCCGCCAAGACTGGCCCGGACTGCCTGCAGCACACCCTCTTCGTTCTGAATCTGAGACCGATAATGATCCACAACCAGCCGGGTCGAATCGTCCATCACCAGAGTCTGGTCGGTCAGATCCTGCAGTTCCGCAGCAATCGCACCGGCACACAGACAGTCTTCCCCCGTCACAACGCCATCTGTACCTGCACAGACCAGATAAATGAGACCGTCTGTATTTCTGAGTTCCTGCACAACCGCATCCAGACACATGAATGAGCCGATTAAAATCCGCTTTGCCTGTAAGGCGTGTTTCAGAGCCCGGGTCCCATTGCTGGTTGTAAAAACAACTTTTTTGCCTGCGACAATTTCTGCAGGGTAACGGGCCGGGGAGTTATCCAGGTCAAAGCCCTCGATCATTACCCCCCTCCGCTCTCCGCCGAGCAGCACCTGTTCGCCGTTTGCCCGTTTGAGTTCTTTCGCAATTTCCAGTGCTTCCTCAATTTCTTCACAGGGAATCACTGCCGTTGCCCCTGAATTTAAAGCATAGGTAATGGTAGAAGAAGCACGTAAAATATCCAGAATGACAGCGACACTGCCTGAATAGTCTGCAGGTTCTGACAACAGCGGAAGTAAACAGGTTCGAATCTCTAAAGGCATGGCATTGATTTACGATGGCGTTGATTTGAATGGAATGCGGAAACAGGACTCAACGAGCCTTGTCTGAAATATCCTTGCGACACCAGGCGCCATCCCAGCGGATACATTTGACCGCCTGATACGCTTTGAGTTTCGCCTGGCTGATGGTTTCTCCAATGGCCGTCACACCGAGCACCCGGCCGCCATCGGTGACCACCTGAACTTCTTCTTCGTCTCTGATCGCTGTGCCCGCATGAAACACCTTGGTGTCCGCCAGTTTGGCCGCTTCATCCAGACCGCGAATCACTTTTCCCTTTTTGTATTCATCCGGATAACCTTCCGATGCCATCACAACACAGACAGCCGGGCGTTCATCCCATTCTAATGGCTCAATTTCATCCAGCCGCTCTTCAGCCGCTGCCAGCAACAGTTCTGCCAGATCTGTTTTGAGACGCATCAGCACAGGCTGCGCTTCCGGATCTCCGAAACGGACATTGAATTCCAGTACCTTGGGCCCCTGATTTGTGATCATCAGACCGGCATAAAGGACCCCGTTAAAAGGACGGTCTTCTGTTTTCATCACATTGACCATCGGAACCAGGATCTTTTCTATGATCTCGTCCATCAGTTCATCTGTCACGAGAGGAGCCGGGCTGTAAGCTCCCATTCCGCCAGTATTAGGGCCCAAATCACCATCGTAGGCTGCCTTATGATCCTGTGAAGTCTCCAGAGGAATAATGGTTGACCCACTGACGATCGCCAGAATACTGACTTCCTGACCAATCAGCTTTTCCTCGATAATGACCGTTTTGCCGGCATCACCGAATTCTCTGATTCTCATCAAAGACATGATCGCATCAAGGGCTTCCTGTTTCGTATCGCAGATCAAAACCCCTTTACCCGCCGCAAGGCCATCTGCTTTGATGACGAGAGGCTGTTCTTCACGGTCTTCCAGAAACGCTTCGGCTGCTTCAAAATTGGAAAAGGTTTCCGACTTCGCCGTCGGAACATTGGCTTTCCACATCATCTGTTTCGCAAATGATTTGCTGCCTTCCAACTCTGCCGCCGCTTTTGAAGGACCGAAGACGGCAATCCCCGCTGCCCGCAACGCATCCGACATACCGGCCACAAGGGGAACCTCAGGGCCGACAATCGCCAACCGAATGGACTCGGCCTTGGCAAACGCCACGATGCGCGGAATATCACTGGCATCAATGGGCACATTGGTCGCGTCCAGCTGCGTGCCGGCATTGCCCGGTGCACAAAAGATCTGGCTGACACTTTCAGACTGGGCCAGTTTCCAGACCAGAGCGTGTTCGCGGCCCCCCTGACCAATCACTAAAACTTTCATCGTTTAATTTACCTGCTCGCTTCTTATCTTCAAAAATATTCTGGGCATTCCAATTTTAAGAATTGCTCATTCCAACTGATGTGGAGTATATCAGCACTGTTTTGCCCCTAGTAGCATCGGTTCCCGAATTTTACAGTTTGCTGCTAAAAAGCTGGTTTCCCACTTCGATTCAAAGGCGAAATCGCTGATTTCAAAACAAACCTGATTCAGTTAATGGCCTGTTCAAACCGAAACCCCTCACCGGTTGGACGAAACTCACTTCAAATCATATAATGGTCGATTCAATGAGAGTGGACACGAGAGACAAAATGGTTTTCGAACATTTACCTGGCATGAACCACACGCGCCGAGAGGCTGTCGTACTCATCAGTATCGTGTTATAACCGCTGGTTCGCAAATTAATGTTATCGTAAGATTTCCTGTCGCAATTGACTTAAAGTGAATCTGCCAAAAGACTTTTTATCCTTTTAGTTGTCTGGAGAGTTCAAAGTGTTTGATACTGTCGCCATCATTGGTGCCACGGGTGCTGTTGGAAACATCATGCGGAAACTACTGGAAGATCGAAACTTCCAGGCAAAACAATTTCGTTTTCTGGCTTCCGCCCGATCTGCTGGTAAAACACTGGAATTCCAGGGAAAAACGTACACGCTTGAAGAATTGACCAAAGATTCGTTTGAAGGCGTTGAACTTGTCATCGCGTCCACACCCGATGATGTCGCAGCTGAATTTCTGCCCGCAGCAGTCGCCGCAGGTGCGATTGTGATTGATGAATCAGGCTACTGGCGAATGAAACCGGAAGTGGCACTGGTCATTCCCGAGATCAATCCGGAAGCGGCCCTCGAAGCAAAAGGCATTATCGCCAGCCCGAACTGCTCGACGACTCAGATGGTGATGGCTCTCAAACCGCTGCACGATGCCTCCCGTATTCGACGCGTGATTGTCAGCACTTACCAGGCCACCAGCGGTGCAGGAGTTGCCGGCACCAGCGATCTCATGGAAGGTTCCCGAGCCTACCTGGATGGCAAAAATCATGATTACCAGGTCTTTGCACACCCGATCGCATTTAATGCCATTCCCCAGATCGGCAGTGAAAAAGAAGCAGGCTACACCAGCGAAGAAATGAAAATGGTGTACGAAACACGCAAGATTCTGGGCGACGATTCGATTCAAATCAATCCAACCTGTGTTCGAATTCCTGTCGCGAACTGCCATAGCGAAACGATTACTGTGGAAACAGAACGCCCCATCTCTCCTGAAGAAGCCCGCCAGTTATTCGCGGATTTCCCCGGAATCACCGTGGTGGATGACTTAAAAAACCTTTCGTACCCGCTCCCTTCCACCTGTGATGGAAGTGACGAAGTCTACGTTGGTCGCATCCGCCGTGATATTTCCCATCCGAACGGTCTCAGTTTCTGGTGTGTCAGCGATAACCTTCGCAAAGGCGCCGCCACAAACGCCGTTCAGATTGCAGAACTGCTGGCAAAACATCGCGCCTGCACTTAAAGGAATTTGAGACACTACTCCCAGATTCCTCACGGGAGCATTCGTTTTCGGCTTCTCTCTGATCAGCGCACGTTTTTTCAAGTTAATACTATAAAGGCAATACCATGGATCCATTTCATTATCAAGACGGCGAACTGTTCTGTGAAAACGTTCCTGTCGCTCAGCTGGCTGAAGAATTTGGCACTCCGCTTTGGGTCTATTCAAAGTCGGCTTTTCTAGGCCGCCTGAAAGAGATCCAGGATGCCTTCGCCGAAGTTGAGCCTGTGATCTGTTATTCGGTCAAAGCCAACGGGAATTTGAGCATTCTCAAAACGATGAACGATGCCGGCAGCAGTTTTGATGTGGTCTCAGGGGGAGAACTGTTTCGCGTCCAGCAGGCAGGCGCCGATACTTCGCGCGTGGTCTTCGCAGGCGTCGGAAAAACTGATGAAGAAATCCGCCAGGCATTAAAAGCAGATATTTTGATGTTTGACGTGGAAAGTGAAGCCGAACTTGATGCGATCGCCGCAATTGCCGGGGAAACAGGCTGCGTCGGACGAGTCGCTTTGCGCCTGAATCCTGATATTGACGCAAAAACACATCGCAAAACTACCACCGGCAAAAAAGGGAATAAGTTCGGTATGGATATCGAACGGGCGACTGAACTGGCCGACAAAGTCCTGAAAGACGAACGGCTGGAACTTACCGGAATTCACATGCATCTCGGCTCCCCGATCCTTTCAACCGATCCTTACGCCCAGGCGGTCAAAAAAGGGGCTGAAGTCATCGCGCAACTGCGCGCAAAAGGACATAAAACCAACTGGCTGAATCTCGGCGGAGGCTTCGGAATCAGCTATAAAACCGATGAAGGACCTTCCGCCCAGACCTACGCGGATGTCATCGTCCCCACCATCAAAGAAATTGGCTGCCGCCTGGCTTTAGAGCCCGGACGATTTATCGCTGGTAATTCCGGCGTTCTCATCAGTCAGGTGGTCTTCACCAAACGGGAAGGGGGGAAACTCTTCTACATCCAGGATGGTGGCATGACAGACCTGGTGCGTCCCGCCATGTACGACTCGTATCACCGGGTCTGGCCGGTCAAACCGGAAGTGCCTATGCCTTTTGACTGTGAAACCGAAATTGAAGGCTGTGAACCTGCTGATGTTGTGGGGCCGGTCTGTGAATCCTGTGATTATTTTGCCAAAGACCGGTATCTGCCCCCCATGCAGCGAGGCGACTATCTCTGCACGTTTAGCGCAGGAGCATACGGATCTGTCATGAGCAGTAACTACAATGCCCGACCGCGCAGTGTAGAAATACTGGTGGATGGAAGTGATTATCAGGTGATTCGCAGACGGGAAACTTACGAAGAACTGATTGCCTTAGAGCAGTCCTAACCGGAAATTCTGACTCCCAACCGGATTGAGTTCTATGTTCAAAGGGTCAGTTTGCGATGGTCGGATTATATCAATTATCGGGTTCCTGCCAGCTTTAATGTATTGAGAACACGAAAGATGCGGTTATTCGCTATCTTCGATTGAACCGTTATCCCCGTTAGAAACGATGATATCTCATACAGAAACGACCGCGAAGAATATGTCCATTCGAATACCTTATACCTTAATTCTGTGAAGACTTGATACGAAACAATTGAATTATGTTGTTTTGGGCAAGGTGATAAGAATAGTATATTAAAACTGTTTCTAAAAACTTCATTGAGAGATTTTCGATCTCCCCTCCAGACACGACACAGGTCAGGTCTGCCGGCAGATTGTCCTAAATGAATAGCCGACAACCAAGACGACACGGAGTCGACTGAATGTCTTTATGTAACCGGATCCTGGCAACTTTTGCTCTGGTATTTCTTTGCGCCACGAGCGTGCCAGCTCGCGCCTGGGCACAAGATACGATTCCTCCCAAACTACAGGAATCGAAGTCTCTGCTCAATCTGTCCGCAGATGACCTGCTGTTATTCAAGCCGGAAACTCCGGAACAGCTCATGCAGGCCGTGGTGCAACTGACAGACCTTGGCCAGGCAACAGCAGCCAAGCCTTATCTTGAGCAACTTCTCAAAGCAGATATTGATAACGAAACCGTGTTGAAACTCCGGGATAAATATGGACCGGCTGCGTTTCTTGCATTGGGAAATAACAAAGCCCTGCATCCGGAATCCATTACACTTCTGAAAAAAATGGAAGCCGCGTTTCGGGCTTATGCCACAGACCCCGCCCGTGTGAATGATCTGATCAATGACCTGTCCGCTTCTCCCACGAAACGCGGAATTGCCATCATTGAATTAAAAACTGCCGGCGAAACGGTAGCACCAGCAATTCTGCAGCTGTTAAGCAAGAGCGAAGATCCGGCCAAAAACGACGAGTTGGCATTTGCCCTGTCACAATTGGGCTCCCCCGTTGTTCAACCGCTAATCGCTGCACTCCGAGCCCCCAAAGAAAATATCCGAAAAATTGCCTCGGACGTCCTGGGAGATATTGGTGATCCATCTGCCACCCTTTATCTCTGGAATCCGGCTTTTTCTGAAAGCCAGCCTCCCAGCGTTCAAATGGCAGCCCGCGTGGCACTGGCAAAAATTCTCAAGAAAGATCCTCGGAATGTCCACGAGATTAATCCTCACGGCGCACAACAGCAATTAAAAAACGCAGCACTCCGTTTATACCAGACACATGAAGATCAATCTGAGAAACAGAACATCTGGACCTGGGACCTGAAAGAACAGACGGTTGTTCAAAAAGAACTTCCCGCACAGGAAGTCAATTTAATGGAAGGCCTGCGTCTGGCAAAAGAAGCACTGGAAATGACTCCCGATAAACAGGATGTTCAGACACTTTACCTGGCTATGGCCCTCGCGATGGAGGCCTATCAAGCTGGCTGGAATCAACCGCTCCCTGAAGGGCAGGGGACTGCCTTTAATCTGGCATTACTCTCAGGCCCCTCCGCTGTCAGCCGGGTTCTCGCTTTAGCCATGAAGCAGGGACACACGCCAAGTGCGATTGCTGCCTTGAAAGCGCTGGGGCAAATTGGCTCGCGAACATTACTTTATGAACAACTTGATAAACATTCTTCGATCATTGCTGCCTTGAATTATCCTGACCGACGGGTTCAATTCTCAGCAGCGACGGCGATCATGCAGCTCGATCCCGTCAAAACATTCCCTGGTGCCACACGCGTGATTGCCATTCTGTCCCGGGCGCTGCTGGGAGAAGGAACTCAATCAGCCATCGTCGCAGATACCAGCGTCCCACGTGTCCAGTCGATGGCTGGTGTTTTTCATGAACTGGGATATCAGACTCAGCCAGTTCAGTCCGGCAAAGCAGCCTTCAAGGCAGCCACCGATCGAATGGACGTCGAATTCATTGCTCTGGAATACAATATTTCGCGCTGGGGACTTTCACAAACCATCGCCAACCTGCGGGCAGATTCTCGAACGGCAAATATCCCGATCATTATCTACGGACCTCTCCAGCTGAAAAACAAAGTGGAATATTCAATCCGCCATTATCCTCTGGTCCATTACATTGTTCAATCCGACGACACAGACAGCATCGGAACACAAATCAGACCTTTCCTCAGCAGTTTAAAAACGCCGCAGCTGACAGGTGAGCTACGGAATGAATATCGCGCAGCGGCGTTGTACTGGTTAGCTCATATTGCTTCCAGTCAGAGAGATAATATTTACGACCTGGCACCGGCAGAAAAACCACTACTCCAACTGGTTCCCGATCGGGCATTTGCTTCCAACGCTCTGATTATTCTCGGAGGCATTCCGACTCGCTCGGCTCAGCTCGATCTGGTGAAAGTCATCACCAGTAAGATGATGGAAGCAGATGTCAAAGAAATTGCCGCGCTGCAACTGGCATTTCACATTCAGAAATTCGGACTGCTGGTGGATTCCGTGCAAGTCGCAGCAATCCGCGAGGCCTATCAGACAGCGGAAGATCCGAAGTTGAATACCGCGCTGGCCTCCGTCATGGGTACGTTAATGCCCGATAGCAAAGTGGTCGGTGAACGGCTACAGAAATTCCAGCCAGCCACCTCGGCTCCTTAGACTGTATCCAGGTTTACTGTAGCGTCTCCAGATCCATTGGGGCCGAGTCTCATTCAATGAGAGACCTATCGTTATCTGTGATGTGCTCTCGTTCTCATTTTGGACTGCGGTTTGCTTACTGCTGAACCTGTCACCACTCAGACAAAAGCGGCATACAAAACAACTCCGAAGATTGGCTGTAAACCTTCGGAGTTGTTTATGAAATCTCAGTTCATTCAATTACTATTTTGCGTTTGCTGCTGTCTTCTTTCGCAGCAGCGCCCGTAAAGGCTCTTCCAGATCGCCGGCGTTTGAGGTGACGATTTCGGTCACACCAGTATGGTCAACGAGCATCAGCATCGGCAGACTTCGCACGCCGTAATACACGGCGACCGGATTATTCCAGCCCCGCTTATCCCGTGCGGAATAAAATATCTGTCGCCAGTCGAGAGACGTTTTTTCCTGAAACGCATCAATGGCAGGTTCTTCTTCGTCCAGATTCACACCCACAATTTCAAACCCGTACTTGCGGTATTTTTGTGACAATGTCTGAAGCTGTGGCAGTTGTTCGATAAAAGGCTTGGCAGTTGTGGCCCAGAAAACGACGAGTACCACGCTTCCCTTGTAATCATCAATGGAAACATAGCCCCCCTCAATCGTCTCTCCCGCCAGTTGCAGTGGTTGACCTTTCAACCGCAATCGCCGTGTCAGACCGCTGACTTGTGCGGCCTCTTTACTCTTGGGAAATTTGGTTTCCAGATCAATACAGCAGTCGAGTGCCTGCTGATTCAAACCGTACAATTGACTTGTTTCTGCTGCTGCCTGCAATAACTGAGGTCCACGTACCGTCTCTTGAGGAAACCGCGAGGCAAATAAACGAGTCTGCTTTACAAATTCCTCAATCCAGCGTGGTTCCTGTGTCGCAAATCGTTGTGCACTCGTATTGGCAAACTTAGTCACGGTAAACCCGGCATCCGCAGCAGCCTGTGAATTGGGATCGCGTTTGAACAATGACTCTGAATGATCATACAAAGCATCGATACTTTCCTGATCTCCCTGCAACGCCAATTGGAGATGCGCATCCAGCAGATGACTGATACAAACAGTAAAGAGACGCTGCTTTTCCTTGTCAGCGTGAGTTTGCTTGACCACTTCCATCGCCAGTTGAACGATTTTCTTATTTCGCTCGGCTCGCGATTGTTTCAGTTCATCAACGTTTTCCGTCTTAGGCAATGCCTGCACGCGAAGCCGTGTGATCTCGCGCACATTCCACTCAGGCGAACCTGGTTTCAGTTCCTCAATTTTGACAGCTTCATCGGCCAGCGACTTATCATCATTGTCCAGATCGTCCATGTCGAGCTGGTCCCGCTCAAGACTGGCTGTCTGAACCATACCAGCCGGAGAGTTCAATGCAGGTCCGGACTGAGAAACCTGAGTGATTTTTGCAGTCGGTGAAGATTTGGTTTGCGGGTCGGCGGGCGATCCATCCAGCTTCCCGTCGATTTGACTGCCCGCTGATTGTGACGGGGAAGTTTCCCCACCCCCACAGCCAAACTGAGTTAATAACAGCAAACACGCTGCGATCAAGGTAATATTATGTCGATGCCTCATGGCCTGTTCCTCTCCTTCCTTTGAGAGTCGGTAACTATCTGAAGAACCGAGGTAGCGAAATCTCTTGTTAGGAATCCTGCCATTCCCTCAGCAAAATTACTGTCGTAAAACACTTTCAGGAGCGTGTTTTACGACAAAAACCAGTTTGAAGGCAATACGAAGCTGGAAAATTTTACAATCTGATTGGCGAATTCAACGATGTTTTTCAAGAGACCCGATTATTAAGATCAGATTCTGTTCTCTTTAAAAGTGATCTCCAGCGGTATCACAGCTCGCCATGATACCGTTTGAAGGCTTCAATGGCAAAATATTCGGGCAAACCTAGTTGATTGTAAACTGTTGCTGTATTGCGAGTTCGGTCTTCTGCTCGTACCCAGAATTCCCGTTTGTCACTTCCGGGATAAAAGGCACTATCCTTTTGTGATTCGTGCTTAAAAATAGCTTCCCGCTTCTTGAGCACCACTTCCGGACTCAGTGGAACCGCTCTTTCGATTTCGTGTGGTTCATACTCTTCCCAGGCTCCACGGTACATCCAGAATTCCGGAATGATTTCTTCATCGGCAACCACATTGACGGCATTGATCACCGCTTCTGCACAAACCCGGTGGGTCCCATGCGGATCGGAAAGGTCACCTGCCACATAGATCTGATGCGGATTGATTTCACGCAGCAGATCGGCAACGATTGCAATATCTTCTTCCCCGATCGGCTTTTTAGAAACCTGACCCGTGCGATAAAAGGGCAGGTTCAGAAACCGGAGACGTTCTTCGGGAACACCGGCCACTTCCGCACCGGCTGTCGCCTCGGTTTTTCTGATCAGGCCTTTAATCCCCAGCATTTCTGCCGTGTCCAGATCTCCCGGTTTTTTATTCTCGATGTTTTCTTTGAGATCCTGTAACTGGTCGAGAACCGCACGTCCCTCTGGATGAAACAGCTTATGAAACTCTGAGACGAAATCGATGTGTCTCAACGCATCATGATCAAATACCGCAATATTTCCGCTCGTCATATACGCGATATAAACTTCGTGTCCCTGATCGGCCAGGGTAATCAGAGTCCCTCCCATCGAAATCACATCATCATCCGGATGAGGACTGAACACGATGACTCGCTGGGAATCCACACCTGCAGGTTTCGTACAAAGCCCTTCCAGTAACGCATCAAATACGCGCTGTCGAATCTGCGCCACAGATCCGTATTTATAAATCAGTTGATGCAAATGATTCTGCAGAAAATCGTCTGTTTCCAGCTTTAACAGAGGTTTACCCACCTCTCCTGCGAGCCAGATAACGGCTTTTTTCTCCAGTTGAGGCGTCCATTCAATATTCCCTACGATCCAGGGAGTTTTCACAGCCGTCAGCTCAGCAGCAGCAGCACGGTCGACGGCGAATAGTGAATTCGTATGCGTCTGCAAAAAACTCGCAGAAATGACATCGGTCACTTCCTGTTCGGCGGCACGCTTCACCACAGAGGCTTTATGTTCGCCCAGAGCCATGATAATAATCTTTTTCGCCGACAGAATGCTGCCGACGCCCATCGTGATCGCGTGGTGCGGGACATTATCTTCCCCGAAAAATCCGCTGGCCGCATCGCGGCGTGTTACAGGATCCAGATTCACCAGACGGGTCAGACTGTTGCGGGCGCTTCCCGGTTCATTGAAACCGATATGCCCGGAACGCCCAATCCCCAGTAATTGCAAGTCCAGACCGCCAAACTTCTCGATGGTCCGTTCATACTCTTCGCAGTAAGCGTCCACATCCTCAGCCGCAATATCACCTCGGGGAATATGGATATTTTCCGGTTTCACATTCACGTGATCAAAAAAATTCTCCCGCATGAATTTGTGATAACTGTGAATCGACTCCGGATCCATCGGCCAGTATTCATCCAGATTGAATGTTATGACATTGGAAAAATCAAGCTGCTCTTCATTGTGCAGCCGAATCAGTTCCCGATACACTCCCAGCGGCGTTGATCCTGTCGGCAGCCCGAGAATGACGGGAGTTTTTGCTTCATTTTTGGCACGAATTAATTTGGCGACAACGGAAGCCACATATTTTGCCAACTCGGAAGACGTTTCAAAAATCACGGTGGGGACTTTTGTGTGCCTGACAAATCTGGATTTCGGAGTAACGTGAACGGGACGTGCAGTATCAATGGCCATCAGACGTTTTTAACCTGTTAAACAAGAAGGAAGCTGACTGTAGTGATGCAGGCAATTGTAATCTTGTATGCTCGCCTCAACCACGCTGAGTCTGCCAATCAATGTCACACACGAACAGTAGACCCGGTGTGCGTGTTTTTTTAATGATTATTTATTATAACTAGTCTGAAGAATAACTCACCAGTATTTGTTAGACCTAAATGTACAGAGAGAGAAATTTTCATGGTAAATCAGCCAGAATCACTTCGAATTCTCGCGATTCACGCTCATCCGGATGATATCGAAATCCAATGCGCGGGCACGCTGGCCCGCTTGAAAAACCTGGGATGCCACATCACCGTTGCCACAATGACCGCCGGAGATTGCGGAAGTGCGGAAATGGGACCGGTGGAAATCGCCAATGTCCGCCGCGCCGAAGCGCAAAAAGCAGCCGCACTGCTGGGTGCCGATTGCATGTGTCTCGAATTCCGGGATCTGGCCATCATCGTCGACAACGAGTCCCGCCAGCGGGTCACCGAAGCTATTCGCAAAGCCCGTCCGGATATCGTCATCACCGCCCCCCCGGTTGACTATATGAGCGACCACGAAATGACCAGCCGCCTCGTCCGCGACGCCTGTTTCGGTGCCTCCGCTCCCAATTACACCACGCATCAGTTTCAACCAGCGCCCCCTACAGATAAAATTCCTCATCTGTATTACGTTGACCCCATTGAAGGCTGCGACTATTTCGGGAACCCGATCAAGCCGCAGTTCATTCTCGATATCTCCGAAACGTTTGACCTCAAAATCAAAATGCTCGCCTGCCACGAAAGTCAGCGGGCCTGGCTCAGAAAACAGCATGGGCTGGACGAATATCTGGAGGGCACCGAACGCTGGTCTGCCGCCCGCGGCAAAGAAATCGGCGTTGCTTACGGCGAAGCATTCGTGCAACATTGCGGACATCCTTATCCTTCCAGTAACCTGTTACTGGAACTTCTGAAAAAGTAACAGCGGCCCTCTTCTGTCACCTTGAATTAAGAGAAACCAATGAACAATCCCACCTCGGCATCTGATGACGCCGCTACAATACAAACGCTGCCGTATACGGAAGCAGAGATTGAAAACATGGCCTCCGAAGACGCCAGCACCGGACGATTTCTCACCAAGTTGTTCGTCTTTACATTCTCCTATACCATCGTTGTGGGCGCTTATGTGATTTACTGGTGCCTTAGTTAAACACACCTTCGTTCAACTCAAGCCGGAACATGCAATCAAACTCTGATCGGCTCCTGCGGTCAGAGTTTTTGGGAGATCGGTTCCGACTGAGCCCCTTCATCAAACACCGTACCGTTCGGGTTGAGAACCATCCAGCACAAAGCGGCGGCCACATAAATGCCCGTCATCAGAATCAGCACCGCATTATAGATGCCCGCGTCGAACATCGTCCCTACGATCACAGGCAACAACGCTGCCCCCAGATTGCCTGCCATATTCATCATCCCAAAAATCGGCGCCACATGCTGGCCCCCCTTATCAATCGTCACCGTATATCCGCACGCGCCCCCCAGCCCGGCGAAAAACATCCCGATGGTAATCAGCGTCATCGCCAGATTCATCTCTTCCACAAAATAGGCACACAGCGTACACAACGCGCAGCCCAGCATGGCCACAATCGCAACTCCCTGCCGACTCCAGCGACGGCTTCCGGTTCGATGGAGCACCCAGTCAACGACGACCCCTCCCAGAAAATTACCCACCACAAACGACAGCAGAGGAAAACTGGTCCAGATCCCCGAAGAGGCAATCGTGATGCCCCGCGCTTTTTGCAGATAAACAGGAAACCACGTCATGTAAAAAATCGTACCGGCGGCCCGGAAGAACTGTTGAGCACAAATCATCCACATCGAAAAACTGGTGAGAATTTTTCCCCAAGGCGTCGGCTCGCCATGCTCGTCCTCTCCCTCCACCGTCGGTTCGACGACATCATCGCTGCGAATGATTTTCAGTTCTGCCGCATTCACGCCACGATGCTTTTCCGGACGATCTCGAAACCAGTAATAAAACCAGATCGCCCACACAAAACTCGGCACCGCGCAGAGAAACATCACCGTCCGCCAGCTCACTCCCGGTATTTCAATGCTGCCAAAATGAATCCCCTGCAGCAGCAGGCCGATGCTGAAAGCGCCAAACGCACTCCCGATCGACATGAAACTTCCCAGCAAACCACTGGCCAGCCCCCGCCGCGATTTCGGCAGCCACTTGGAAATCGTACTGGCACAACAGGGGAAGATTCCCGCCTGTGAAATCCCAAAAACCAGCCGCACGGCAATCAGCATCCAGAACCCGGTTACCAGTCCGGTCAAGGCGGTCGCGATCGACCACAGAATCGCGAATGCGGTCAGAGAGCGCCGTGTCCCCCAGACGTGACCGATCCAGCCGCTGGGAATCTGCGCCAGGGAATAGCTCCAGAAAAACGCGCTCATGACCCAGCCCATCTCAGTCAGGCTGATGTCGAGCTCTTCCTGAATCAGTTTTGCGGGAACCGAAATCGCATTGCGACTGATATAAGCCACGGCTGCCGCCAGACACAATAACGTCAACACCATAAAGCGGGCATGTGTCGGTGCTGCCTGTGCGCTGACTTCTGCGTTTTCCGATTCGGCCACTGCGATTTCTCCCCGAAGCTGACTCCGTGCTTCTGCTATAATGCCTGCATCAGCAAATCGAACAGGCGATCCACTTCCGCTTTGGTTTCCTCATCCAGATCCCACGCGTGTGGCGTACAGCGCTGCTCTGATTGAAAAATGCCCCGTTTGGCCAGCAGGTATTTCTCAATCGCCAGAAATCCGTCCAGCCCCGCCTGTAACTGCAGAGCCACAATCGCACAGATCGGAAAATAAAGCCGGTAAATCGCCGCTTCATCGCCGGCCACGAGCGCCCGCCATAATCCCATGATGCCATCCAGTAAATCCACGCCCGGCATTGTCCCACTGATTCCCCGCCGATACGCGTCTACCAGCAGAATTCCGCCCGAACCATCAAAAATCCGGGCCCGACCGTCGGTCGCGTCACGTAACGCAGACAGATTCGGACCAATCGGCGCGGCTTCCGGCTTGAACTGAATCTTTTCCGGACCATACTGATCCAGCAGTTTTCGATAAAAGTCAATCGAGATCGCCCGCCCGACATAAGACGAAGCGTCCTGCACAATCAACGGTAAAGCACACTGCTCGGCGATCGCACCAAAATAATCCCACAGCGCCGATTCAGGCAGCGCCGTCGTTACCGGCGGAATCGCCATTACGGCATCGCAGCCCACCCCTTCTGCATGACGGGCAAACGCCAGCGCCTGCCGCGTGCTTTCAGCCCCCACACTGGCAATCACAGCGCCGCGACCATCGGAAATCTCGGACATCAACCGCGTCAACTCCAGCCGCTCCTCATAGGTCAGACGCAGCACTTCCGAAACCATCGCACCGCAGACACCATCAGCGCCCAGCTCATAACACCAGTCGATTTCCCGCTGGAACGATACACGATCAATCGTTTCGTCAGCCAGTAAAGGTGTATGCAATACAGGCAGCACTCCCTGAATCGTTCGCGACATGTCGTTGGTCTTTCTTTCTCGTAATGAAGGCTCGTTTGTAATTATGCTTCGATGATCTGCTGAATCGCGCCCGCCATGCCCTCGATCAAAATCTCCAGGCTGCCTCGTTCGAAAGGCGTCTGCCAGACCTGATACAGATCCAGATCATACAATTCCGCCGGCGTTAAATATCCGGTTGTTCCGTTGATCAGATTCAAACAGACAATCGTGCGGTCCGGAAACCGGCGCCGCAGTTCGCGCTGCAGAATCGAATACGCTTCGGTAGGGCTGCCAACCAGAATCGTGTCTCCCATTCGCCAGACCCAGATCGGCAAGTCCAGCGTAGCGCCATCGCCAATCCCCCGGCGAATATTCCGCCGACGCCGCAAACGCTCTTCCAGCGCCCGGTCGGTACACGCCTGTCTTTGTTGCTCCAGTTCCTCTGCGGTCGGCCAGTCCTTTAAAGAGAGTTCCACTTTCACTTCGATCGCTTTTAACAGTGAACTCGTCTTCGCTGTAACGGGTTTCCACACCGCCAGCGGCGCTCCCGATTCCATCACTCCCGAATACGCCAGACACGTACCTGTCGGCTCCATATCTTCCAGCGTCGACAACGCCGCATAAGCCAGTTGACGCCCGTGCCGATCCGCGACTTCGGTGTCACCCACATACTGATACCGCGGCGACAATTCTCCTGAAGCACCCTGCATGAACAGAGCAGGGACCCCCAGCATTTCCCGAATCGTATCCCGCATCGCTCCCGGATAATCGGGAGAGATCGCCGTATTATCCCATGCCAGCGTTGTCGGATGGCAGGCGTAATTCACGATCACCGCTTTCAATTTGCCTTCCGCATCACTGACCCGACCTACCACCAGCGTATCATCCGCCGGTTCACCGGGATTCCAGCCGCAAATGATCCGCTCCGCCTCGGAAGCAGGATCAGGCAAGTCCCGCATTGATGCCAGTTGACAGTGCCCCGTTTTCCATTCCAGCACTGCTGCGGTCACGTTTTTGATCGCTTCACGCACTGCAACGAGGGAAGCCTGATAAACGGTTTCCAGATACGCGGCCAATGATTCACTCGCCGGCAGATCCGGATCGGGATCGGTCAGCGGGGGCGAAGCGTGTGTATGACTCAGACCAAAAATCAAAGCCGACTCTTCGATCTCCAACTCTTTCAGTAAACGCGACTGAAACCGGTTGAATGTCAGCAGCGAACGCCACCAGCCCAGGTCGGCATCCAGAAAGATCAATGGCTGCTCTGCACCGGCCGCATAAAGCACCAGCGCATTCAAAGTCAGCCGGCGATGAATCGAATCGGCCACGTCATGTTTCGCGGCCCCCCAGTTGCGGGCATAAATCCCGATCGGCGGCGTAATATCCACCGTCGCTACACCGATCTGCCCCTGAAATGCCAACTCTGTTCCCGCCTCTACTGCGCGTTCACTCATAACCATTCCCGTATCAATTAACTGTGAATCTCAGTCCCTGTCCGCAGCACTCAGACCAATCGGCTTACCAGTCTCCCACCGCACCATCCCGATAGAATACCCGCTGCACGGTTTCCTGCTGGAACGGATGTTTCTTGACTTCTTCTTCATTGATCGAAATTCCCAGCCCCGGCCTCTGGTTCGGTTTGACCGTGCGCGTTTTGGGATCAATCACAAATCCTTCTTCAACAACATCCTCGCGCCAGGGTACATCGTCATGCACCGATTCACAGATAATGTAACTCGGCTGAGAAAATCCGAATTCCAGAGACGCCGCCGTACTGACCGGTCCCTGGGGATTATGAGGCGCGAGTGAAATCCGGTACGCATCTGCCAGAGCAGCAATCCGTCGTGCTTCCGTAAAACCGCCACAGTGAGTCAAATCAAGCTGACAGACTTCACAGCCCCGTTTTTCGAACAGGTCGCGGAACGCCGCCAGATGCGTCAACCGTTCTCCCGTTGCGATGGGTGTCGTCACTGCCGCATTGATCCGCGCCAGACTGTCAATCGATTCCGGCCAGCAGGGTTCCTCGAAAAAATACAAGCCATACGGGTCCAAAGCTTTGGCAAACTGCATCCCCATCGCCGGTGAAGGGCGGGCATGACAGTCAACCATGATATCAATTCCATCACCGACCGCTTCCCGCATCGCTGCCACACATTCCTCGGCGGCTTGAACCGGTTTTAAACCTTCAATCGGTTTTGTCGGGGGCACCGCCATCGATTTGAATGCGGTGAACCCGTCAGCAACGGCCTGCTGCGCCAGCTCCGCGAACTGCGCCGCGTTATCTGTTGATGTCTGATAAAACGTCTCCATATTGCCGCCACCCAGATGACAATAGAGACGGATGTAATCGCGAACCGGACCGCCCCACAGTTGATGGCAGGGCACACCGTGAATTTTTCCCAGAATGTCCCACAACGCCAGGTCGATGCCGGCAATTGCCGTCGAACGGGTCACGCCGCTCCCATGCCAGAAATGTTGTCGCCACATCATCTGCCACAAATATTCCACGCGCCGCGGATCTTCGCCAATCAGCAATTGCGATAAATCCTCAATCGTTCCCGTAACGCCGCGTGTATGCCACTCCAGTGTCGCTTCACCCCAGCCAAACAGACCGGGCTGATCGGTGGTTACTTTCACAAATACCCAGTTTCTCATGCGGGCATGACACACCAGAGTTTCGATGCGTTCAATTTTCATCAGAGTCGGTTTCCCATCTGTAATAGTTTTATTTTGGCGTCAAAATAACAACATAACTTGAATACGACCCGGAAGCAAGGTATCTCCTAAAAGAACTCAGCAACAATCATAAGGATCAGCACGGCGGGCAACAGACGAAGATCAATCGTTCAGATGTCAGCAATTCCTCTATCACGGAAACTGCTGCTCGAGTTGATCGTCGTCGTATTCCTGCAATCGCTGTCGCGCCAATTCGGCCCAGGGCCCCAGTTCATCGAATTCCAGATACACTTTCCAATGGGGAACCGCTTCCTCAACCCGATTCAACTGATTCAGTACCTCGCCGATGTGCAGATGCGCATCCGGGTAATCGGGGTGCACCTGCAGTGCGATCTCAAACGCATGCAGTGCCGCTTCCGCATCGCCCAGCTCATTATGCAGGCAGCCTAACTGCGTCCAGGCTTCGATATAATCGTGGTCCCATTCCACCGCTGCATAATAACGTTCGAGCGCGCCTTCCGTGTTCCCGCTCAAGTACAGTGCCTCGGCCAGATGCAGATGCCCCTCGGGCATATCCGGTTGTCCCAGCAGAGCCATGCGATAGGCTTCTATCGCCGGCTTCGCTTCGCCCGCATCCAGATATCGGCAGCCTTCCTGAAACCATTCCTCAGAACTGCGGTCCTGCAATTCCGGCGTTTTCAGATGCTCGGTGAATTCAATCGTTCCCTCGAACGATTCTTCATCCGCCAGTTCAGGCATCGCGGTCTCTTCCGTGCCGAAATCAAACACCCGCTGTCCCTGCCGGGGATCAATCAGACCCCGCTCATCTTTGAACAGAAGCTGCGCGTCCTGCGACAGCAGCGTCAGTTGCGATAATGGCTGATCGACTTCGTTGAAGAATTTTCCCAGATGCTGCAGGCTGTTTTCCAGATCCCGCGGATGCACCCCGGATTCGAGTAACGTCGACAGCCGCCGCACACTCGCCACTTCCTGAAAGGAAAAGTAGGGCAGACGAAAAATCTTCCGTACCGGCTTGATCAAACCCTGGCGCTCCCAGCGACGAATCGTAGACACAGGCACATCCAGCATCTGCGTCAGCATTGCCGGCGTATAAAGCGAATCCACATTCACGCCCGGATCGCGCAGTTCAATCAACGACAGCCAGTCCGACTCCCGGATGATCTGAATCGCCGTCCCTTCAGCGATCAGCTCCTGTGCCTGGCTCAAATTCACCGAAGGCGAACCGTCTGCTTCCAGCGGCCAGCCTTCTTCGCCGATCACCAGCAGTGTGGTCTGCCGGCTCACGTGCTGCGCCGCCTGTCCGCCATGCAGTTCAACGAACTCCCAGGCTTTCTGGTGTGTCATCGAGGCAAGCGTTCCGGTAAACACCACTCGCTCCCCCTGTAACGCGGGAGAGCCTTGTAGCAGTTGATCAGGTTGTTCTTCGTCAGTTTCCGCCATAGGTTAAGTAATAATGTATCAATCAAGGAATTTCGAGTAAAAAGGGGGTTATCAGGTGAGTGTGTCGAAAATATCATTCATCTGACCAGTAAACTTTCTCCGAGGATACTGATACGCGAATCTGTTGGGTAGCTTTCAGAGCAATCCTTCATTATAAGGGAGCAAAATAAGTAAGTTCCTCTTTGTGGTATCGTTTGTACCCCGGTTTTTTGACTAAATATCCATGGGAGTTGATAGGAATGTCCGTGCTCGAGTCGTCTGATTCTGAAATCTGGAACTGTATTCAGTCTGAAGCGCAAAGGCAGAAACATGGTCTGGAACTGATCGCTTCTGAAAATTACACCAGCGCCGCCATCATGGAAGCCGCTGGCTCGATTCTCACAAACAAATACGCCGAAGGGCTCCCCGGTCGCCGCTATTATGGCGGTTGTGAATATGTCGACATCGTCGAAAATATCGCCCGCGACCGAGCCTGCAGTCTCTTCGGAGCCGAATACGCCAACGTTCAGCCACACTCCGGCTCTCAGGCCAACATGTCCGTCTACTTCACCGTCTTGAAACCCGGTGATACCTTCCTGGCGATGGATCTCGCCCACGGCGGTCACCTGACGCACGGCATGAAATTGAACTTCTCGGGCAAGCTTTACAACCCCGTCCCTTACGGCGTTCGCGAAGACAATCACCAGATCGACTATGATCAAGTCGCGAAACTCGCCCGCGAACACAAACCGAAAATGATCATCGCTGGTGCGTCTGCGTATCCCCGCGAAATCGATCACCCCAAATTCGCTGAAATCGCCGCAGAAGTCGGTGCGGTCCTGATGGTCGATATGGCTCACTATGCTGGTCTCGTCGCCGGCGGAGTGCATAACAACCCTGTCGAAGTCGCCGACTTCGTCACTTCGACCACACACAAAACCCTGCGTGGTCCCCGTTCCGGTTTCGTATTGATGAAAAAGAAATACGCCAAAGACCTGAACCGCGAAGTTTTCCCTGGAATTCAAGGCGGCCCCCTGGAACACGTCATCGCCGGCAAAGCGATCTGCTTCAAAGAAGCCAGCGAAGACTCTTTCAAAGTCTACGCCCAACAGATCGTCGCCAACGCAAAGACGCTCGCCGAAACCCTGATGGCAGGCGGCATCAAACTCGCATCCGGCGGTACTGACAACCACCTCATGCTCTGTGACGTCACCGCGATCGACCTCTCCGGTAAAATCGCCGAAGAAGCCCTCGACAAAGCCGGCATCACCGTCAACAAAAACATGATCCCCTACGACCAGCGTAAACCTCTCGACCCCAGTGGTATCCGGATCGGCACCGCCGCTCTGACGACTCGTGGTATGAAAGAGGACGAAATGAAAAAGGTCGGTGCTTGGATTCTTCGCGTCCTCGGTGCTCCCGATGACGATTCCAACATCGAAACTGTCAAAGGCGAAGTCGCAGAATTCACCGAAAACTTTCCCGTTCCCGGCATCGCATAATACGGACTCATGACACAGCACAGCGACCTCAACATCACGACCATCGACTGCACCCGCGACGACGCCACCGCGCTCTTCAGCGAACTCCGCGAAAAGCTCAGCCCGCGCGGCAATGTCGTCTCGGAAGCAGGCAGACAACGTACGATCGAACTCTTCGGCGAACCCCTGTCTCCACAGGAAGTCGTCGAACGGATCTGCAACGATGTGCGTGATCAAGGTCGCGAGGCACTCCTCGACTACACGGCAAAACTGGACCGCAAACAGCTCACCCCCGAAACCATGCGCGTCTCGGCGGAAGAACTCAAAGCGGCTCACGAACAGGCCGACCCCGAGTACCTCGCCACGCTGCGTCGTATCCGTGAAAACGTCATCGAATTCCAGTCCGCACTCCTGCCGGACGACGTCCAGGTCCTCCGCGAGGCAGGGGAGTCCCGTGTCGAATTGCGACAACGTTATCTCCCGTTGAAACGGGTCGGCGTCTGCATTCCCGGCGGCGCGGCCGCGTATCCCTCCACGCTGCTGATGACCGCGATCCCCGCCCAAACCGCAGGCGTGAAAGAAATCGTCGTCGTCGTGCCCCCCACTGATTTCGGGGGTTACAATACCGACATCCTCGCCGCCTGTTTTGAATTGGGCATCACCGAAATCTACCGTGTCGGCGGCGCTCAGGCCGTCGCGGCACTCGCCTACGGCGTGGAAGGCATTGAACGCGTCGACAAAATTGTCGGCCCTGGTAATCTGTTCGTCGCTCTCGCCAAACGGCACGTCTTCGGCGAAGTCGACATCGACAGCATCGCCGGCCCCAGTGAAGTCATCGTGCTCGCCGACGAAACCGCGAACCCCGCGTTCATCGCCAGCGATCTGATCTCGCAGGCCGAACACAGCCCCGGCTCCGGCGTCCTCATCACCTGGCACGCCCCGCTGATCGAAGCCGTCCGCACCGCGCTGATCCAACAGCTCAACGAACTCCCCCGCGGCGATCTCGCCCGTCAAAGTCTGCTCGACTACGGCGCGCTGATCCTCGCCCGCGACGAAAACGAAGCCGCCCGTTATACCGATCTGCTGGCCCCCGAGCATCTGCACATCTCGACCGCCAACCCCGAACAGCAACTGGCGAAAATCCAGAACGCCGGCGCCATCTTCATGGGACATTTTACCCCCGTCGCGACCGGCGACTACTACGCCGGCCCTTCGCACGTGCTCCCCACCGGAGGCACCGCCCGCTTCGCCAACGGCCTGTGTGCGATTGACTTCCTCAAACGCTCCTCGGTCATCTCCTACAATCAAGGGGGACTGAAACAAGACGCCTCCGGCATCTGTCTGCTCGCCGAAAAAGAAGGCCTCACCGCCCACGCCGCCAGCGTCACCATTCGCCTCAAACAGGACTGAGTCACTCCGTTTACCTCTGCTGTTTTGCGCCCCGTTCGCGTCTGCGCTGGTACACAATTTTGACTTGACGCCTTCCCGCTGATCCGTACAAAGCCTGTTCGGTGTCGCGCGCGAGCAGAGAGAAATGCCCACTGGAATCTGTCGTACATGTTCCGCAGGTTCACCTGAAACGCCGTCGTTTTTTCACGATGTTCACTGGAACCCGCGGCAGTAGTTCGGGATGTCTCGTCAATGATCGATTCACTTCGGAACACAATCAGAGGACGTTGATCACGAATCACTCCCTGACCACTGCACATCGATGCCCCTTCGGATGCGTTTTTCCCATTGCCCCCCACACGCCGTTCGGCATGATACAACAGGTTCGCAGTCCATTTTATGAAACAATCGCTAAAGAAAGGTGACACGTTCATGACCAATTCCACTCCCAAACACCGTATGAGTCTTACCGAAGAACAAAAAGTACAAGCCATCAGGCTGATCCAAAGAATGCTCGCCATGGGAAGTTACCCCTCTGATATCAAAACCGCGATTGCCGGCAAATACCATCTCAGCCGGCGTTCCGTCGAACGTTACATGACCCGCGCCCGCCACGAAATGGATGAGTGCATGGATGAAGACATCCTTCAACACCGTGCCGAATCCCACCAATTTTATCGCGACATCATCGCAAATGAAAAACGTTCTGTAACCGAACGTCTCCACGCCCGCAAACGCCTCGACAAACTCCTGGGACTCGAAATCCACAGACACCACAAGCAACCGAGCAAGCCAAAGCTCACCGCCCGGCAAGTTCCAAACATGTCCGACAATGAACTCAAAGACGGTCAAAACAAGGAGCCTGACAAGCGCAACTAAGCAACCTCAGTCAAAGCAGAATCATACCCATCGGCACAGAGCAGGGTAGGTGAAGATCGGACAGTGATGCATAAGCACCATACTCAAGCAACACAAATCCAAGACGCACCAATAAAAACAGGCGTGAAGAGGCAAGCATGGATGCGAAGAGGCAAAAACGGGTGGCATTATTGGCTTGCCCAACACCAACAAAAACGGGTGGCACTGTTGGCTTGCCTAACACCAACAAAAACGGGTGGCACTGTTGGCTTGCCTAACACCAACAAAAACGGGTGGCACTGTTGGCTTGCCCAACAGTGAGAAAACACCTCAAAACGAGCCAAAAACAATCATTCCAGTCACAGCAGATAAAGAACACATTCCCTGGTAGGGGCGGACACATGGATCCGCCCGTGGTATCGACATGGTTTGCGAAACGACTCCCGAACGGCCCCACCGGTTCCCTTCAGAGGGTATTTCCATTTTGATTCCCACCAGGCGG
>CAXBFD010000003.1:0-138908 GCA_963974925.1 uncultured bacterium
TATGCCCGGTGGTGTGGGAGGAGGGAACCCGTGAGGGTTCCCCCTATCCCGATTTCCTGCCAGGCAGTTCCTGCACCGATGGCCGATTGTTGCTTGTGAATGGTGAACAGCCCATTTACAATTAATTAACATTCTTTCCTAATGTGGCCGGCCCCAGGAGGGGAAGTGCCATTCGCGTCCGCTGCTGAGAAAGATCATACTTGCGAGGATTCTCGATGAAACATCTGGTTTTGAAACAGACGCTTTCGTTTTTGAGTCTCGTTGCGCTCGTCGCACTCTTTGCTTTCGCGACCCAGGTCCGTTCCGCCGAGAAAAAAGAGATTTCCCCGCAGACGCTGGCTGAAGCACTACCTCGTCTGGAGCCTCTCTCTCCCGAAAAAGCGTTGAAATCATTTCGCCTGCAAAATGGTTTCCAGATGGAATTACTGGCTGCAGAACCTCTGGTGACTGATCCGGTCGCCATGCAGTATGACGAGAACGGTCTGGCTTATGTCATCGAGATGAATGACTATCCTTATACAGACAAAACCCACGATGAAGCCTGGGCGGAACAGAAGTCGGCGCCGATCGGCAAAGTGCGCGTGCTGGAAGATGTGGACGGCGACGGGAAGTTTGATCGCTCGACCATCTTTGCCGATGAGCTTTCCTGGCCCACCGGTCTGGCGTTCTGGAAAGGGGGCGTTTATGTTTCTGCGACTCCCGATATCTGGTACTTCAAAGACACGGACGGTGATCATCGGGCGGATATCAAACGCAAAGTATTCACCGGCTTTCGCAAGTTCAACGTGCAGGCCGTGATGAATAATCTCAAGTGGGGACTGGACCATCAAATCTACGGAGCAGGGGGGAGTAACGGGGGAGCGATTCAAACCGGCGCGGCTTCCAAAACCGATCCGATTAATATGGGGCGACGCGATTTTCGCTTCGATGCGGGCACAAAAAAGTTTGAAGTGATTTCCGGCGGCGCGCGGTTCGGGAATACGTTTGATGACTGGGGCAACCGTTTCATCTGCAACATTCGCAATCCGCTGATGCAGATTGTTCTGCCTGCAGAATATCTGGTCCGCAACCGCTATCTCCCTGTCGCCTCTGCCATCAATGATGTGGCGGTTGCCGGTGATACGATTCCCGTATTTCGTGCCAGTCCGCCCGAACCCTGGCGGGTCATCAACGCCCAACGCCTGGCTGCCGATCCCAATTCCCGTTCGCCCCGCAGCGAACAAAATGCGACCGGTTATGTGACCTCTTCCGCCGGCGTCACCATTTATCGGGGAACCGCTTATCCGGAAGAATATTACGGCAATGCGTTCATCGGCGAAGTGGCGGGGAATCTGGTCATGCGCTATCTGATGACACCGGACGGCGTCACGTTCAAAGCGCGTCGGGCGCATGAAAACAGTGAGTTTCTGGCTTCAACCGATAACTGGTTCCGCCCCGTCAATTTTCTGAATGCCCCGGATGGCACACTGCACGTGCTCGACATGTATCGTGAAAATATCGAACATCCCTGGTCGATTCCCGATGACATCAAAGCACATCTGGACTTGACCAGCGGCCGGGACCGCGGTCGTATCTATCGCCTGGTTCCTCCCGCTGATCCGGCCGGTGATCAGAAACCGCAACCGCCGCGGCTGGGTTCCGCAAAGATCCAAACGCTGGTAGCGGAACTGGAAAATCCGAACGTCTGGTGGCGGGAGACGGCACATCGTCTGATCTTCGAACGCCAGGATCAGTCAGCCGTACCATTACTGAATCAGTTGCTGAATCAGAGCAAATCCCGCCTGGCCCGCCTGCATGCACTCTGGTCTCTACAGGGTTTAAATGCACTCACCGATGAGAATCTGCTGCAGGCGCTTAACGATGCTGAACCAGAAATCCGGCGCGTCGCGATTCGTCTGGCGGAACCGAAGTTAAATCAGAACGAAATACTGCGAAACAGAGTCCTCGCTCTGGCGACAGACGCAAATCCGCGAGTTCGTTTTCAAACCGCATTCACGTTGGGAGAAGTCGACGCTCCTCAGGCTGCGAAAGCCCTGTATCAGATCGCGCGGCGCGATCACGGGGATTTCTGGATTCGGACAGCCGTGCTCAGTTCGCTCTCCGAATCAACGGCTGGTTTCCTGGAGAGTCTGTTGGCTGACGTTGAATTCGCTGCCAGTTCTGAAGCCAGACCGCTGTTAAGCCAGCTCGCCAATGTAATTGGCACACGACAACAGCCGGGGGAAGTCAATCAAATTCTGGAACGGACCTCCCGCTATGAAAATCCCGGACAGCAGCAAAAGACGGCAGACGTGCAGACGGAAGTCGTCCTGGCAATCGGCCAGGGATTAAAACGTGGCGGCAAAACGCTGCTGGCATATGCGAAAGAGGAAAAATCTGCCGCGGCTCAACTGGTTCGCCAGCAGATCACACAGGCGAAACAGACGGCCGCCGATCGAAGTCAGGCCATTGAAGCGCGAATTCAAGCGATCGATTTACTGAGCTGCACCGACTTGGCGACGGCAGAAGCAGCCTTACTTCCTCTGTTGGATGCGCGCCAGCCCCAGGCCGTTCAGGTTTCCGCAGTGGCAGCGTTGACCAGTTTCACCGATTCGAAAATCGCGGAGCTGTTGCTCAAGCAGTATCCTTCCCTGACGCCGAATGTCAGAACGGAAATAGTGAACCAGTTGTTGAAGAGAGAGAACTGGATTTTGAGACTGTTTACTGCGATCTCAGATCGAACGGTTTTCATCAGCCAGATTCCCGAGGTCAGACGCACGATTCTGCTGAAAAGTACCAATCCGGAAATCAGACAGCAGGCCACTCAGTTGTTTGCCGGCGATATTCTCAGTCCGCGAAGCGAAATTATTTCTCAGTATCAACCGGCGCTGGCATTACAGACGGATCTGGCAGAGGGGAAAAAAGTCTTCAGGCGGGATTGTCTGACCTGTCATAAGCTGGGGAAAGAGGGGTATGAAGTCGGTCCCAATCTGGCGACGGTCAAAAACAGAACCGCGTCTGAAATTCTGGTGCATGTGCTGGACCCCAATAAAGAGGTCTCGCCGAACTACCTGGAATATGTGGTGGTCACCGATGTCGGCCTGATCGAAACCGGCATCATTGTGAATGAGACCCCTTCCAGCATTACCCTGAAAAAAGCCGAGAATAAAGAGATTACGATTCTGCGGGAGAACATCGAAGAGATCCGAAGCTCGGGGAAATCTCTGATGCCGGAAGGTTTTGAAAAGAAAATCAAAACACAGGAAATGGCAGATCTGATTGCCTATCTGATGGCGCTGGAAAACTGATATTCATCAAAGAGTTAGAGTTTTGAAATAAACTTAAGTGAACGGGCAGGTGCGGAGTTGATGACTGATGTCCGCACACGCGACATGAACGGCACGCCACTCCTTACTTTGATTAATTTGAAAAAATTTCTGTCGAATTCTGTAGATCGTTTCGATCCGTTTTCGTTTTCTATCCCAGAGACTCTATCTAAAGGGACGACTCGCTGTCTTGAGCCGTCCGGTTGATCAACGCTTTTTTTGTAGGGCGGGCCTTCGTCAATACAAAAATCAACCACGCGTCTGGTGGCTTCCGTCGATCAGTTCGAAAAAACTGCGCGCAAGCGACTTCACGCCTCAGGAGAACTCATTATGCTCTTTCGAAAACCGAATCGTCATCGCAGGGCCGCCCGTCAATCATCTTATTGTTCAGCCATTGAGAACCTGGAAGACCGTCAACTGTTGTCGGCGATGAATTCCCTCGCGACAGACATGATCGATTCGGACGCGGAGTGGAACACCGTTACCGAATACGCGTCGATCGACGGGACCGGCAACAATATTGACTACCCGGAACGCGGCAGTAGTGATACTCAGCTGATCAGGCTGGCCGAAGCGGACTACGGCGATGGCCTGTCGACTCCCGCCGGTGAAGATCGCCCGAGCGCCCGCGAAATCAGTAATGTCATCGCGGCTGTGAACTCGTACGAAACCAGCGACCGCTACCTGACAGACATCCTGTGGGTCTGGGGACAGTTCATCGATCACGACATCACCCTGACTGAAGCGGCTCACGATGAAAACGGCAATCCGCTGGAATCGTTTCCGATTGAAGTACCGACGGGTGATCCCTTCTTCGATCCGGATGGCTCCGGGGATGACGTGATTGGTCTGAACCGATCCGCCTTCGAGGTAGACGAGGATGGAGTGCGTCAGCAGATCAATCAAATTACCGCGTTTCTCGATGGTTCGATGATCTACGGTTCGGATGAAGAACTGGCGGCCCAGTTGAGAACCTTCGATGGAGGCTTGCTGAAAACCAGTGATGGTGACCTGCTGCCCTATGGAGACAACGGATTCTTTCAGGCGGGTGATATTCGCGCCAACGAGAACGTGGCATTGACTTCGATGCACACCATCTGGGTCCGCGAGCATAATCGGATTGCCGGCGAGCTGGCGGCGGAAAATCCGGATCTGACCGATGAAGAACTGTATCAACAGGCCCGGCAGATCGTGATTGGCGAGCTGCAGGCGATTACGTTCAATGAATTCCTGCCGGCATTGTTCGGCACTGGTATCGTCAGCCAATACACGGGATACGATTCTACGGTCGATCCCAGTATCGCCAATGAATTTTCCAATGCCGCCTATCGTTTCGGGCATACAATGCTGTCGTCTGAACTGCTGCGGCTGGACGAGAACGGGAACGTTGCCGACGAAGGTCATATCGCGTTGCTGAACGCGTTCTTCAACCCGAGCGAACTGGAACAGAATGGCGTTGATTCCCTGTTGCGCGGGGCTACCGTGAACGTGGCGCAGGAAATCGACAACGAACTGGTCGATGACGTGCGCAACTTCCTGTTTGGACCTCCGGGCGCCGGCGGTTTCGATCTGGCATCCCTGAATATCCAGCGGGGCCGCGATCATGGACTGGCTGACTATAATTCAACACGAGTCGCCCTGGGACTGGAAGCCGTGCAGCGCTTCTCCGACATCTCATCCGATCCGGAAGTCGCTGCCAAGCTGGAAGCGCTGTATGGCACCGTCGACAATATCGATCTGTGGGTCGGCGGTCTGGCCGAAGATCATCTGCCGGGATCGAGCATGGGCGAGACGTTCACGGCCATCATCGTCGATCAGTTCGAACGGCTGCGTGATGGCGATCGCTTCTGGTACGAGAACGTGTTCTCCGGTGATGCGCTTGCCCAAATCAGCGGCACGACGTTGGCCGATGTGATCGAACGCAATTCGAATGTCTCCGGTCTGCAGGAAAACGTGTTTTTTGCTCCCACAGTCATGCGGCTTGATCTGGCGGAGACTGGTTCCAGCGACGTCACCGTTCGCGAGAAAAACGGGAATCTGGAAGTGGTCGATAACAAAACGCGTCAGGTAATAGGCAGCCAGTCACTCGACAGCGTGGAACGTTTGATGCTGACGAGTACCAGCAACGGGTCGCAGCGTGTTGCGATTGAGGGCATCACTGTCGCAGATCTCCCCGGCGGTCTGGTCGTGGAAGCGGGTAAAGGCCGTTCAGACAGGTTGATCGTCAACGGAACGGACCAGAGCGACACGATTCTTGTGAACGATGGTGTTGTGGATGTCTCCGGCCTGCAACTGGAATTCACCGGTCTGGAGCGGATTGTGATTCGAGGCGCGCACGCGAATGACACAATTGAAGTGGCTGACGGAGTCGATATCGATGTCGACATCCTCGACTATAACGGCGGGGATCACATGCACGAAGGCCGTCATGGGGGAGAGCGAATGGCGCATCGGGGAGACAATCATCGTCCCGCACAAGGACCGAACCGGAATGGATCGGCCGATAATGATACGGATAGACGGGGCGGCCATCACGAAATGCTGGATCGGGTCTTTGCTTCCAGTGAGCTTGATCCTGTATTAGGGATGCCTCATCACAAGCGCCGATCCTAGTAGCAGACGGATGAATTTCTGAAAACCGATTCCTCTTTACCGGGTCCAGAACTTGATTTCCTGATCAAAATTCTGGATCTGGTAAGGAGCAGATGCGTTTCTCAGCCAGACTTTAATTCGAAGTGAGTTTTAAATCAATCACGTTATCGCCGGCTTTGACTTCTTCTGTCAGTGTTGTCTGAGTGTTATATTTCGCGGGTATCGTCTCTTTGACTGGAGCGGCCCCTTCATCAGCAGTTTCTCCCAGCGCTGTTGTGATACTGATTTTATGGGTGCCGATGTTGGCGCCCTTTGTGTCGCCGACATAGATCAATTCGTATTTGCCGTCACTATCGGTTGTTCCCACCGAAGACCGCCCTTTCTCAGGGCTGAAAACGACGACGACGCCCGCAAGCGGTTTTTCATCCAGGGTGACCGTACCCGTGACAGATCCCAGGTCGGGTTGATCACCGGCCTGACCTCCACACCCGACGATTGTCAGAAACAGTGTACAAAGCAGAAATGTCTCTCTGAGAAATGCTGCCGATTTCATAATGAGGCCTCCCGAACACGATCAATTTGATGAAATAAGAAACTGAGTAAAATGTCAAGCGGCAAATTCTATAACAAATGTCGCCGTTTCTCAAGCAAGCGTTGCCGGTGAATTGAGCCTGCTTATCGCGGCAAAGATTAGGTTTGGGAATCTGAACCGGTTACAGAAATGTTTTCGCTTGCGTCCGGGTGACTGCAGCATCTCCAGTGTCATATGGACCGAGTATCATTGATCGAAAGACGCAATGGGGAAGAGTATAACGTTTCAGTCATGTGTTAAGGGAATTTCAATGTTAAGAGAGCTGTCATTCAAAGGGAGATTTTTTTTGATGGTGAACGTCGGGAAAAGAGGCGGTTGGGGAATCTCCATTCCATCAGATGACATTTTTGGTTTAACGCCTGGATCAATATTATCGAATCCGGAAATAATGACCAGATGACTGCCGCCGACAATCCCCTTTCCCTTGAGCGAAGTGTCAAATTTACCATCACGGATTTCAGCTGCACCCTGGGGACCAGAGTTCCCTTCCGATTTGTCTGGTGAAAAAACGATTGTTCCTCTAGGAACCGGCTTATTGTTGAAGGTGACAATACCTGTGACATCGAAACGTTGGGGGCCGTTCTCATTGTTCCATCCGCATCCAGCCATGAGGAACAACATGCCCCAAAATAATTTGTTTTTGATGCAGAGATATTTGGATCGGGAAGACATGGATGAGACCTTCTGCCAGCGAAGTGGTAAGAAGAGAAGACAATCTGAATCCAGAGAGATCCAAATTGTCTCCGTCGTGGATAAGAAAAGAGTGGTCACCGATCAAGAGTATTGACTTCGCCACCGTTCCTGCTGGCAGTTGCCTTATAGACATCAATGTCAATATTTTCTGAAACGAATCTGACAGCACCATCACCCAGCAGCCAATGACAGCCGCCAACGTGATTGCTCGAAAAGCTCATGTCGTGCAGGCTGGTGTCACAACAGTTTGCTGTTCCCAAAAATCCTTGCTGGTTAATACTGAATCTCACATTTTTCAATACTTGTACGTAAGGAGAGTTACCATACGAGCCCATCAGCCATCTTTGATAGTTGACATCACCAACTGAATATGCATTTTTATTGATTGAGAGTTCTCCAACAAAAAGAGTATTGGAGGTGCCGTCGGTGATATCACGAAACCTGACAACACCATCGTTCAGCTGATACAATAATAAACCCTGATTTGCGAGAGCCCCCCCATTGCCAGGACCCGCAGCACTTTTTTTGTATGTGACTGCTGCTCCCGATTCACTAATGGGCCCTGCGTTTCCAAGATAATGTGCGACCTTTTCGCCTGGCTCGTATGTTCTTTCAAGCTCACTTGAACTGGGACAGGCATAGATGGAAGGCATAAACTCCACCATCTCAGCGTTCGTTCCTGCGTTCGCACTACTTGAATAGCTTAATTTATTATAAGTCGAAGCATGATCGACAAAGGGGAGAATCATTGCCAGGAAACTGAAACCGGGGGAATTCGCTCCTGCTTCGGTATTTTTCATCGCTCCTGGTGGGAGTGAGCGATGCACATCATGGTAATTGTGCAATCCAAGCCCAATCTGTTTGAGATTATTTTTGCAGCTGTTGCGACGAGCAGCTTCACGAGCCTGCTGGACTGCGGGAAGAAGTAATGCGATTAAGATCGCAATAATGGCAATCACAACCAGTAACTCAATCAAAGTAAATCCGCGGTAACGCTGCAAATGAGACTTTCCGTTCATGTCATTCTCACTTTCATTCATAAAAATAATAAGATAATCAATTCCATTTATGACCAGCAATCTTGCTGGACAGTCAGGCTCCTTATGCATTTATTTGATAAGATAATATTTGACGAAACGTTTTCGGCGACCTGAAATCACAAGGTACTTCTATGATCGGATTGCTTGATTCACTTAGTAATAGATCGTATGTACCTTGAAGTGATTTACCGCAATATCTATTAGGAAATTTAAAAAACTGAAAAATAAATGAATAAGAAAAGCGGTTAAAAAAACAGAATGAGTAGTTGTGATAAGCTCAAATCGAAGGCAACAAGGGGGTTAAATCCGAAGCTGTGAGTCATCGTGAAGGATCCAGGAAACGAATGAATTGAAGAGAAAATAATTTTTTCATTCACTCCGAGAGCAGAAGCGGTCTGGATACTCAAACGATTGAGGTTCGTTGATCACTCTGCCTGCCAGTCCGGGGATGGCTTTTGGAGAAATCAAATCATCAGGCGCGGCGAAGCGTGGCCTGGAATGCTGCGAGTGACGTCAGATTATTTGCTGATAGTAATTTTTGAGTGATATCGGAACTGCCCCGCCGTATTCCTTGTTGTGTTCATGTTCGATTCATCAGGAGTAAATATACGGGAGAAAATTAAGTTATTTCAGGCCAGGGTTTTTGAGCGATTTATCTGACATTTGAGGAATAAGGCGTATCATTTTAGCTGATATGTCAATTAGTAATTGATTTAATTAAAATTAAGGGTAAGTCCGCAAGTCTTCGTACGATTTAATTAATAGGGGTTTTCCTGGAGTTAGCAGTCTAGTTTTTTGTACATTATCAGTCAGGTCAGGATGAACGGGTCACATGAATTACGATCACAAAAATTCATTCTCAGTGGAGGGGCTATCAGGTGAGGATTTACAAGAAAAATTCCTCACAATATTTACCAAACATCGAAAGCAGATTTACTCCTATATCTATTCATTGTTGCCAAATTGTGATGATGCCGAGGATGTGTTTCAGAGAACCAGTTTGATCATCTGGAAAAAATTTCCGGAATACGATCCTTCAGGAAGTTTTTTCTACTGGTCCTGCGGCGTGGCCTTTTATGAGGTGAAAAACTTTATGAAAGTTGCGCAACGCAAGCGACTGCATTTCTGTGAAGATGTGATAGAGCATCTTGCCGATGAACGGTCCATGTACCCGCAGCACAAACTCGATCAGCGGACGAGTGCGTTACAGGAGTGTTTACACAAGTTGAAAGAGAGAGATCGGGAACTCGTAAGGCAGGTCTACCGTGATCATGCCTCGATTAAAGATCTGGCAGAGACGACAGGTGCAGCTATTCAAACGTTGTACAACCGGCTCAATCACATTCGTCGTCAGTTAACTCACTGTATTGAACGAACATTGTCCTATACAGGAGAAGGAAAATGAGTCAGAGCAATCAACATGATGATATCCTGTATGAACTGTTGGGTGCACTGTGTAATGAGACGATTACTGAGGGGCAACACCAGCAGCTTGAGCAGATACTTTCTACAGATATGGATGCCCGGGAGAAATACTTTAACTATCTTGATCTGCATTTGAACCTGAAGCGAATGCGTGATGAAATTCCTGAAACAGAGTTGGAATTCCTGCCGGTACGACGATCCATGCGTGCTTCTCAATCGGTCTGGAAAAACTCGCAGATGCTGCTTCTGATGGGGACAATGGTTTGTATCACGTTGGTAATCGGTTTACTGATGCTGACTCAACCGCCATCAATTCCGCCGCAAGTCAGCCAGTCGGCACCCGTTGACCACCAGACCGCTGTAGCGAAAGTTACCCAGACCGCCTCTGTTCGTTTCGCAGAAGGGGCACCGTTTCTCAAAGTGGGTTCTCCAGTCAAAATTTTTCAGGAATACGCACTGTCTGAGGGGCAAATTCAACTAGTTTTTGCGAATGGTGCCGAAGTGATCTTGGGGGCACCCGTTGTATTTGAGAGCGAACATGCAATGCATCTTTCAGTGCGTTATGGTTCATGCTCTGTTTTTGTTCCTGAAGGTGCCGAAGGTTTTACTGTCGAAACTCCTCTCTCAAATGTGGTTGATTTCGGAACCCGATTTTCTGTGAATGTTTCGGAAACAGGCAGCACTGACGTTCAAGTTATTGAGGGTGAAGCGGACGTGCGTCCCCTTAATAGCGGGCACCAGTCACAGCTCGAATCAAAACGTTTAACCAAAGGGATGGCACAACGACTACTCACGAATAATGGGCTGATTGTTGAAGATATCCCTTTTGATGATGCGCGATACATCGCTCAGTTACCAGATCGTGTTGTTTCATATACAACCACATTGGGGCCGGAACAAAGAGCTGAAGATCTGGTCGATGTAACAGTTCAGCGTGGCGGAAAAATCTATGAGTACGCAGTCGAAGATATGATCGGTATTGATCTGATTCATTACAAAGGCGGTTCGTTTATTACAAGAAACGATGGCATCGACCCTGGCGCGGATGGAGATCCTGAAACATTACGGCGGCATTTGATCGATCGGGACCGCAGTTTGTTAACAGGTATTATCAATCCTGCTGCTTCCAAAACACCGTTGACGGTATCACCCGTAATGAATGAAATTGAAGATCCGCAAAATCCCAATACTCCCGGAATGGCGATTCGCTTCCGGGAGCCTGTCGTCAACGATGCGGGACCGGATATCGTCCTGTTTGATTTACAGGTCATCGTGCATAACACTGCCGGCGACCCGTTTTTTGTGACTCCTTTACCATTCACCTCAAATCGGAAAACTCACAAGATCGGTCGATTTGATATCGATCTGGCTTCATCAGAAGCGAAACTGCTCGAAAAATTCTGGTTACATATCTTTACCCAGAAATCAGGAGTCAGTTCGCTGAGCGAATTAGAGTCGGCTCCGGGAAATGGTGGTAAATGGCATGTTGTGGGTGCGAAAGCATTGGCAGTCGGCATTGATCTTTCTGACCTGGGATTTGCCGAAGGTGAGCTGGTGGAAGGTCTGTTTATTCAAGATGTTCAGGATGATAAAGACTATGTTGATCCAATTTTTATCGCCGGACTCCCTGCTTTGAAGAATGCCGACAATTAACTCAAGTTTATGATATAATACACTTATGAAGATAAAATCCCTTTTATTTTCAGCATCATTAAATGAAAGAGGCTTGTGCATGAGATTCCTGACAGTAAGTCTGTTTCTTCTTTTTTCAGCGCATCTGGCGAGTGCAGCGGACAAAACGCAATCTGCCAGTCCGCCTGCGAATCAGAAACAGCTGCACTTTTTTGAGAAAGAAGTGCGTCCATTGCTGATCAAGCACTGTCTGGAATGTCACAGCGACAAAAAACAGAAAGGCGAATTGCGGCTTGATTCTCTGAAAGCGATGCTGCGGGGAGGAGAAAGCGGCCCCGCGATCGTGCCCGGCAAGGCGCATGAGAGCATGCTGGTGGAAGCGATCAATTATGACTCTTTCGAAATGCCGCCGGATCAGAAACTCTCAGACAAAGAAATCGCCGCGCTCACACGCTGGGTCAACACAGGCGCTTACTGGCCTGAAAACGCCGATTACGTGATCAAACAAAAAAGCAATGAAACTTTTTTCACCGAAGAAGATCGCAACTTCTGGGTTTTTCAGCCCGTCAATCAGCCGGAAGTTCCGGCCGTCGCACAGTCGGAATGGTCTGACAACCCGATCGATGCCTTTGTCTACGACCGTCTGAAAAAAGCAGGACTGACCCCGGCAGACACGGCAGGCCGGACGACGTTGATCCGGCGTGCGTATTATGATCTGATCGGCCTGCCTCCGACGATCGAACAGATCAACGCGTTTGTCAATGATCCTTCGCCTGATGCCTGGTCGCGTCTGATTGATGAATTACTGGAGAGCCCGCACTACGGTGAAAAATGGGCCCGGCACTGGCTCGACGTGGTGCGTTATGCCGAGTCCGACGGATTCAATCAGGACGCCTATCGTCCGGAAATCTGGCGCTATCGAGATTATGTCGTGCGTTCTTTTAATAGCGATAAACCATATTCCCGTTTCGTCAAAGAACAGTTGGCCGGCGATGAAATTGCTCCGGAAGATCCCGAAGCACTCGCGGCAACCGGTTTTCTCAGACACTATCTGTATGAATATAATCAGCGCGATTCCCGCACGCAGTGGAATGATATTCTGGACAATGTGACCGATGCCACCGGCGAAGTTTTCATGGGCATCAGTATGGGATGCGCCCGCTGTCACGATCACAAATTCGATCCCATCTCTCACCAGGATTACTACCGCCTGCAGGCCTTTTTTGCCCCGATGATGCCCCGCGATGATGTCCCTTTTGTGACGCCAGTGGAGTTGGCAGAGTATCACCAGAAACTGGAAATCTGGGAAAAAAAGACTGCAGAGATTCGTAAACAAATTGATGAGTTGACGGAAAATACTCTGGAGAATGCTGCAAAAAGTCAGATCCAAATGTTTCCGGCTGACTTACAGGAAATTATGGCAAAACCCGAACCGGAGCGGACGGCACTGGAACACCAGCTGGCAGACCTCATACAGCGGCAGGTGGATATCAAGCAGAAATCCGCACTGGCATCGCTCAAAAAGAGCGAAAAACCCAATGGGAAAAAATATAATGAATTACTCAAAGCGCTGGCTGCATTTGACAATTTGAAACCAAAACCATTGCCGACCGGCATGAGTGTGACCGATTCGCGCGGCACCGCGCCCATCACCACGATCCCCGATGACCCGGACCACAAACCGATTGTTCCCGGCTTCCTGTCTCTGTTGAAACCCGGCGAAGCAGAAATTGTTCCGATTTCCACCGCTCCGCATTCCTCAGGACGTCGTACGGCTCTGGCCAACTGGATGGTCAATCCGCAAAACCGACTGACGACGCGCGTGATCACCAACCGCGTGTGGCAGTATCACTTTGGTACGGGGCTGGTTTCGACCTCGAATGACTTCGGACACATGGGAGAAGCGCCCAGCCATCCCGAACTGCTCGACTGGCTCACAAGCTATTTTGTAAACAACGGCTGGAGCATCAAAAATCTGCATCGTCTGATTATGAACTCGTCTACCTATCAACTGTCCGCGTTTCATCCCGCTCCCAAAAGCGCAGAACTCAAAGATCCCCAGAATCGACTGCACTGGCGTGCCAATATTCGCCGCCTCGATGCAGAAGACATCCGCGATTCGGTACTGGCGCTTTCCGGAGAACTGGATACAAAACTGGGAGGCCCCAGCGTCGATGGGAATCAGCCGCGTCGCAGTGTTTACACGATCATGAAACGCAATGTGCAGGATCCCGTGCTGGGGGCGTTCGACCTGCCCGGCGGTATCAAGAGCGTGGCACAGCGGGACGTCACCACAACGGCCAATCAGGCGCTGCTGATGATTAATGGAGAGTGGTTCCTGCAGCGGGCCAACGCGATGGCGCGTTCCCTGCAGGCAAAATCATTCGCCGACGATCAGCAACTGGTAGCCTATCTCCATCAGCGGACCCTGGGAAAAACTCCGGAACCGGCTGAAGTGGAGCTGCTGGCCGGTTTCCTTAAAACACAACAAAAACGGATCGAAGGGGAGCAGGATACACAACAGCAGACCTTTCTCGGCCAGATCACCCAAACCAGCGGCGGAGCTGCCAGACTGGGCAAAGGATCGACGCTGTCAAATCTGCATGTTGCTCCTGCCAAAACGCTGCCCGATCAGGACTTCACAATTGAAGCCTTCGTTCAGTTAGAATCCGTTTATGAAAATGCTGCCGTCAACACGATTGCCTCGCAGTGGACGGGCAATAACAAAGATCAGGGTTGGTCGCTCGGCGTCACCAGCCTGAAGTCCGCCTACAAGCCCCGCAATCTGATTCTGCAACTGATCGGCAAAATCAAGTCCGGGAAACAGGCCTATGAAGTTGTTCCCTCGAATCTGCATCTGGAGTTGAACAAGCCTTATTATGTCGCCGCTTCAATCAAAATTTCGGAAACCGGTGAAACGGGAATTCAGTTTTATGTCAAAGAGCTTTTCTCGGAGAAAAAACTTCAGCGCGTCTCTGTGAAACATACTGTGATCGGCGATTATCGCCCTGAAAATGATTTCGTCCTGGGAGGCCGGGATAAAACGAACGGCAGTAACTGGAACGGCCTGCTCGACAATATCAGGCTGTCGCGCGTCGCATTGAACGAGGAAGAACTGTTAATTCATGCCTCCGGAAAACAAGTCGCTGCGGCGGTTGGTTTCTGGCAGTTTAATACGCAAAACGGACTTTTGAAAAACAGCGTGGCTGATTCGCTGCACATACAGCCTCCCTCGAAAACATCCACGGGAGCAAATGATGCACGTCATCAGGCATTAGCAGATTTATGTCACGTGATGTTGAATTCCAACGAATTTCTCTATCTGGATTAATCCATCGTGACTCATGAAAGTAAGAGTGGAAAGACAATCGTATGAGCAATCAATCCTCACAGTCATATCCTGAATCGGCGATCAACAGACGCGAACTGCTCTTTCAGGCGGGCGCAGGCTTCGGCGGCATTGCCTTGAATGCGATGATGGCACAACAGTCTCAGGCTGCGATCAGGTCCAGCGTCAAACCACGTTCGCCTTTAGCTTCGAAGCAGACGCATTTTCCGGCAACAGCGAAAAGTGTCATCTTTCTGTTTATGGAAGGGGGCCCGAGTCATATCGACATGTTCGATCCCAAGCCGGAACTGCAGAAACTGGCCGGGAAACCGCTGCCGGAAAGTTTTAAAAAACCGATTACGGCCATGGGTGAGGTCAACGCGCCTCTGCTCCCTTCGCAGCGAAAATGGAAACAGCATGGTGAAGCCGGAACCTGGGTCTCCGACTGGCTGCCTCATACTGCGGAGTGTGTTGATGATATTGCCGTGTTGCGCGGCTGCTGGACGAACGGCATCAATCATGCGGGGGGCGTCTGCCAGATGAATACGTGCATTCCGCTCGCCGGGCGCCCTTCATTAGGCAGTTGGGTGACTTACGGGCTGGGGACGGAAAACGAAAGTCTGCCGGCGTTCGTTGTAATTCAGGACAATAACGGCACCGTCGTCAACGGACCGCGCAACTGGGGGACGGCGTTCATTCCCGCCGTTTATCAGGGGACACGTTTGAATTCGGGGAAAGAACCGATTTCCAATCTGTACCGCCCCGATAATGTGTTCGCGACACAGGAAGCGGGAAAGCTGGATCTGCTGGCGACGTTGAATCGGCGTCATGCACAGTCGCGGAAACAGCAGTCTGAGCTGGATGCCCGAATCGCGTCTTATGAGCTGGCGTTTCGCATGCAGGCGGCCGCTCCGGAAGCCGTTGATCTCACGCAGGAAACAAAAGCGACTTACGAAATGTACGGCATGGATCAGAAAGAGACCAAAGTGTACGGCACGAACTGTCTGCTGGCGCGCAGAATGGTCGAGCGGGGCGTACGTTTCGTTCAGCTTTACAACGGAGCCGGCAGCAAATGGGACTCACATTCGGGCATTGAAAAACGACATGCAGCGCTGTGCCAGGGGATGGATAAATGTGTCGCCGGTCTGTTGAAAGATCTCAAACAGCGTGGCTTGCTGGATTCCACACTCGTGGTTTGGGGGGGCGAATTTGGTCGGACACCGATGAGTGAAAAAGGGGATGGCCGCGATCATAATCCGACCGGATTCACAATGTGGATGGCAGGTGGCGGCGTCAAAGGGGGCCAGACGATTGGCGGAACCGATGAACTGGGTCTCTATGCCGTCGAAGACCGGATGCATGTCCGCGACATTCATACCAGCATCTATCACTTAATGGGACTGAGTAATCTGAAACTGGAATACCGCCACAAGGGCAGCCCGGAACGACCAACCTTGAACGAAGGCGAATTCATGAAAAAACTGGTTACCGGGTAGGATATGCTTTAAGTTGTATTTAGTAAAAGACTTACGTTGCATGTGCTGGGGGCTGAGTCGCGGGAGGGGCTCAAACCCTTATTTTTTGCATAAACCCGATTCTTTACTCTTTTTCCGTAATAAAATCCGTTTGGAATTCCTCTCTTGCACTTCCCTTTAAAACCGATACTATAATATATAAGCATCTCTTAGATATTATCGCTTCTTTGAGTGTCATGTGCCCTCCATAAATACTGTCCTGTTACCAGGGATGGTCCTCACTAAACTTATAACCAAGAGAGTCTTCATTCTATGAACGGGCGACTTTTCCTGGCGTATGCATTTTCTGTTTCATTCTGCCTGAGTGCCGCTCAGGCGGAAGAGCCTGCGAAAAAAGCAGAGACGCTCTCCTTCGAAAACGATGTACGTAAAATCCTGAAAGTTCACTGTCTGCACTGTCATGGTGAGAATGGGGCAAAAGAGGGAAACCTCGACCTGCGTTTAAAACGTTTCATGATCACAGGCGGTGACAGCGGGTCCGTACTCGTGCCTGGTAAAAGCCATGAAAGTGAGTTCATTACCCGCGTTGTCGCTAAGGAGATGCCGCCGGAAGGCAAGGATATGTCTCCGGAAGAGATCGAAATCCTGAAACGCTGGGTTGATCAGGGCGCGCACACGCTGCGACCGGAGCCGGAAAAAATTGCCGACGATTATCTTGCTTCAGAAGATCTGGCTTTCTGGTCTTTTCAGCCGGTGAAAAATGAACCTGTGCCCCAGGTCAAGCAGGCGAAGCTGGTTCGCCAGCCTGTGGACGCGTTTCTGCTGGCAAAGCTGGAAGCAAAGAATCTCAGCTATTCTTCCGAGGCATCGAAAACCACATTAGCACGCCGCGCCTTTTTTGATCTGATCGGTCTGCCTCCGACGCCTGCAGAACTGAAACAGTTTCTCGACGATCAGGCTCCTGACGCCTACGAAAAACTGATCGACCGTCTGCTGGCTTCCCCGCATTATGGCGAACGCTGGGGCCGTCACTGGCTGGATATCGCCGGTTATGCAGACTCAGAAGGTTACAACAATAAAGATATGGAACGTCCCTGGGCGTTTCGTTATCGCGATTATGTGATCCGTGCGTTTAACGAAGACAAGCCCTACGATCAATTTCTCCGTGAACAGCTGGCGGGCGATGAAATGGTCAAGCCCCCGTATCAGAATCTGAAACCGGAAGATCTGGAAAAACTGGTTGCTACCGGCTTTTTACGCATGGCCCCGGATGGAACAGGCAGTAATCCTGCAGAAAAAGAAGTTGCCCAAAATCAGGTCGTTATCGATACCGTGAATATCGTATCTTCTTCACTGCTGGGCATGACGGTTGCCTGTGCACAGTGCCACGATCATAAATATGATCCGATTCCCCAGAATGATTACTATCGTTTCCGCGCGATTTTTGAACCGGCATACGACTGGAAGAACTGGCGCACGCCGGCTGCCCGTCGTATCTCCATCATGTCAGACGCAGATCGCAAGATTGCCAATGAACTGGAAGCGGAAGCAAAAAAAGTTTTGGAAGCACGATCGGCACTGGTTAAAGAATTTATCGATCGCACCCTGGAACGGGAACTCCTTGATGTGCCGGAAGATAAACGGGACACCGTACGCACTGCATATAAAACGGCAGGAAAAGAACGAAGTAAAGAGCAGGTGGCGCTGCTCAAGAGTTATCCCCGCATCAACAGCCTCTCTGCCGGATCGCTTTATCTTTATGATCGTACCCTGCACGAGCAGTCCAGCAAGGCGACTCAAAAAGCCAAAGAACTCGCCAAAGAACTGGTAGAGAAAATTCAAAAAGAAACACTCAGCAAAGTACCCGAACCGCAAAGAGCAGCCGCCTTAACTGCACAAAAAGCGGATGAGAAAAAACGGACGGAAGAACAGAAAAAAATCATCGCAGAATATCCAGCGCTTCTGGTTTCCGTGACGACGCTCGACAAGTTTGATCCGGCAGGGGCCGCTGAAATTCAGCACTTGAAGGACGAAGCCAAGCGGCTGATGGAGCTTAAAACCCAGGCAATCCTGACCAAAATGAACGATGAAGCCGCGGCGATTCGTGAGAAAAAACCCCAGGAAGAATTTATTCGTGTTCTGACAGAAGTCCCCGGCAAGGTCCCCAAAACGTTCTTCTTCAGCCGAGGTGATTTCGAACTGCCTCAGCATGAACTGCAGCCCGCGGGACTGTCGGTAATTAAGTCGAATCTGAAACAGCCGGTCGAAATTCCGGCAGTCAACAAGGAACTGCCGACTACAGGACGCCGGTTGGCTTATGCGAATTTTATCACCAGCGGCCAGCATCCTCTGACAGCGCGTGTTTTTGTGAACCGTCTCTGGCTGCACCATTTTGGTAAAGGGATCGTCGCGTCTCCCACCGATTTCGGAAAACTGGGGATTCCGCCTACGCATCTGGAACTGTTAGACTGGCTGTCGCATGATTTTGTAAGCAATGGCTGGAAAATCAAACGCCTGCATAAAATGCTGATGACCTCGACGGCTTACAGACAGAGTTCGCAGCGTTCAGAAGAGTACGATGTCGTCGATCCGGATAACCTGCTCTACGGCCGCATGCCCGTTCGCCGTCTGGAAGCGGAAACAATTCGCGATTCGGTCATTGCTGTCACCGGGAAACTGAAAACAGACCTGTATGGCCAGCCGGTTCCGGTCAAGGAAGATGAAGTCGGACAAATTGTTGTGGGAATCGCGAATGTGGATTCAGCGGGCCGTCAGGGAAAAGACGTCAAAATGGATGATCGCCAGTTCCGCCGCAGTATCTACATCACTGTCAGCCGGAGCAAACCTCTGGCCGTCCTCGATATGTTTGATGCTCCCAAAATGGAACCGAATTGTGAGAAGCGTTCTTCTTCCACCGTCGCGCCACAATCTCTGCTGATGATGAACAGCGGCTTTATGCTGGAACACGCTGAATATTTTGCAGAGCGACTGGAACAGGAACACGCCGGAGATAAACCGAAACAGGTCAAGTTGGCCTGGATCCTGGCATTTGGAAAAGAGCCTTCCGCCGAAGAAGTACAGCAGTCTGTGGAATTTATTGACCTGCAGGTTTCTCAATTTAAAACATCAAAAGAAAACGCCGGCAAAACTCCTGAAAAACTGGCTCTGGCAACTTTTTGTCAGGCGTTATTCAGCAGTAACGGGTTTCTGTATGTTGACTAGTGTCTGACTGCATTGAAACGACTACAATTTTATTGACGCCTGTCACGAGAACGGTATTGAATTATGAATCAGCAACCTTCTATTTCAGCTCCTCATTCCCGACGCCATTTTCTGGCGAGCAGTTCCATGGGCATCGGCTCTGTCGCGTTATCCTGGCTGTTGAATCAGGAACCGCTGTCGGCAAAAACGCCCGTTGTTCGTCCGGAACTCGAGCAGAAACATTTTGATTTATCGCTGAAGCCCACGCATCATCCTCCCAAAGCGAAAGCCATGATCTCGATGTTCATGCAGGGAGGCCCCAGCCATCTGGACATGTTTGATCCCAAACCGATGCTCCAGAAATACGATGGCAAGAAGTTTCCCGGAGACATCAAGTACGACAACGCGGCCCAGGCCAGTTCCACAGTGCTCGGCTGCCCCTGGAAATTCAGTAAACATGGAGAGTGTGGCACCGAACTGTCAGAGTTAGTACCCGGCCTGGGTGAAGTCGTGGATGACATCGTGCTGATGCGGTCCATGCATACCAGTGTGAATAATCATGGCCAGTCGATCTATGCCATGCACAGCGGCCGCATTCTTCCCGGCCGTCCGACTTTGGGAAGCTGGCTGACTTACGGATTAGGGTCCGAGTCGGAAAATCTTCCCGCCTATATCGCGATGGTTGATCCCGGCGGAGCACCGGTGCTGGGCGTTGATAACTGGACGAATGGCTGGCTGCCTTCGCTTTATCAGGGAACCGTGATCCGTCCCAAAGAGCCGCGGATTCTCAATCTGAACGCGCCTCCGCATCTGAGTGGAAAAGCCCAGGAAAAATATCTCGACTTTTTAGGAGCCCTGAATCAGCAACATCTGAACCAGCATCCTGGTGAAAATGATCTTTCCGCCCGCATTGCCAGCTACGAACTGGCTGCCAAAATGCAGACCGCGGCCACTGAGGCGCTCGATTTGAGCAAGGAAACCAAAGCCACCCAGGCCATGTACGGAATTGACGTTCCTGCATCAGCCGAGTTTGGAAAACGTTGTCTGATTTCCCGTCGTCTGATTGAACGCGGCGTGCGTTTCGTACAGATTATGACCGGAAACCAGCATTGGGACCATCATAACAACATGCGGTCCTCGCTCCCCAGTACCTGTAAACGGGTCGATGTTCCTTCCGCGGGCCTGGTGAAAGATCTCAAGCAACGCGGACTGCTGGATGAAACGCTCGTCCATTGGGGCGGAGAAATGGGACGATTGCCCGTAATTCAGAATGACGCCGGCGTTGCGAAACAGGGACGCGATCATAACACCTACGGCTTCAGCATGTGGCTGGCCGGCGGCGGTTTGAAAGGGGGCATGACATACGGCCAGACCGACGATTTCGGACACCACGCGATTGAAAATAAAGTCAGTCCCAGTGATTACCATGCAACACTGATGCATCTGTTCGGGATTGACGCCGAACGGCTGACATATACCCGTAACGGCGCGGAGCAGACACTCATCGATGGTCAGCCTTCCCGCATCGTACACGAGATCATTGCCTGATTACTAGAGCGCATCACACTTAACCATAGCGTCTCTCATTCTATTATACTCGGTCCAAATAGCCCTGGAGACGCTACAGTAAACCGGGACACAGGCTAAATGCGAAAACCAGCCAGTAAAAAAACGCCCTGCATCAACAGGGCGTTTTTTATTTCAGCTGCGGATGAACTCGATCTTATTTCGCAGGAACGGCAATCATGTCGATGACCATGATCCGATTCGGAACTCCCACGCTTTTGACGGTTGCTTTCGAAGCAGCCGGCGGTCGCTGGGGATTAAAATATTCCTGGCGAATCTTGCCGAAATCGCCGCTGATCGCATCGTCGGAAACATAATAGGTGGCTTTGACAAGGTGTTGCATGTCACTGCCCGCTTCCCCGACAATCGCTTTCAACTGATCGAACACGCTGCGAATGCGTTCGTCAAAGTTATTGGGCTCTTTGGCGGTGATTCCCGAAACATAAATCCGGTCGCTGACCTCAGCGATTGCCACGCGGCTGTAAACAGGCGAGGCTTTCATGCCGGTCGGCGTTTTGTAAACCACGGTCTCCGCAGGCCGGGCAGCAGCATCGTCCGCAGGCATGGCGACAATCATTTCAATTTCAATCGGCAAAGTCGAGAACCATTCCACAAGTGTGACAGGGGGTTTTCTTTCTTCCGGGAAAAAACCGTCAATCGCCTGACTGACTTCCGTTGCCTGCTGCATCGGTGTCAGAAAGGCTTTGACCTGGACAATATTCGCGGGAGAAGCGCCCAGGTACTTTAAGGTCTGCTGCAGTTCTTCCATTGTTTTCTTGGTGGATTCAGCCAGTGTGTCCGCTTTGACAGCCTGTCCCGCGATATAAGCCGTGCGTCCGGCCGGCAATAAAGCGACACGAAAACCGGAAACGCCATCGTTGAAAATCTGGGCTTTCTCCAGTTTCTGGTTCGAACCGGTCACAGCGACGGCATCCATGGCAACCAGCGCGTGAGGATCTGCCAGTTTTGTGACCACATACGTGCATGCCGGTTGTGCCGTGGTTTCCAGTTCCTGGATGAGCCGTTGTTGCACCTCCTGTACCAGATCTTCGCGGGCAACATAGATATTCAATTTCACAAGCTGGTTCAGGCTGCTGTCTACTTTTTTCAGGATGTAATTCAGATTCTTGAGGACCAGCGCGGTCTGATCACCGGCATTTCCCGGGGTGATTTCTCCCCCCTTGATATTCAGAGGCAGAATCTGAGACGTATGCGCCAGGACATTGTCTTTGACAATCACACAGAGAGAGGACCCTGTTTTGGTCGAGGGTTTAAAATATGAGACCTCTGCTGTGACCATGTCTGACATTCCCAGAAAAAAAAGAACTGCTAATAATTTTACTTGAAATTTCATGGAGGAACCGTTTTAAAGAGGATCGATTTTCAATTTGTTCCGCAGTAAGTCACTTCGGAAGCCAACAACATTATTTTAACCGCCAGAATTCATCAAAGAAATCGGCTTGCACCACTTTTCCCGGATATTGGCTGCCAGCCGGTGTGCGTAAATCAATGATCGCCCAGTCGGGCAGCATGGGAACCTGACGGGCGTTATTCAGATACGCGTATTCACGATAGGTAAATCCGCTGTTGAGAACCACATATTTCGACGGATTCAGCGGGTTGGGGAAAATCAGAATCGGTGCATGGTGGTCTGCGGGAAAGCGGCGTTCTCCGACTATGATTTCTTCCCGATTCCATTGAATCGGCAGCCTGTCCACTATCTTTTTGATGAGCTGGTTACTTTCGGGATCACCCCACAACACCAGATTGCTGGCGGCGATTTCTTTGTCGGTAATTTTGGAATCCTGCATCACGCGTGCATCGCCGCGAAACTGCTGCCGCCAGTGCACAATTGCGTGTTTCATTTCCGACTGCACCCACTTATCAACAGTCGGCGAAGCACTGGTGCCTGACGGAGAAACGAAGATGAAAGAATCCATGAAGGCGTCATCAATGGGGCCCTGCAGATTATGTTTTTTGACCAGTTGTCCCGCTTCATAAACTGCGGGGCCGACATTCCAGGTATCGTCGGTTTTGTGAAAGGAAACCTGCCACGAACGATCTGATTTGGGGCGGGGGGCTTCAAGTTTCACGCCATCCACTTGAACCATGACCGGGTGTGTCATATCCAGCGGCGATTCTCCCGCATCCATTTTCAACGAAAACGCTGTTACATTGTCTGTTTTAATATCGACGCGATTCCGGGAAAGCAGGCGGGCATCGATGTGTGCCTGAGTCCATTCTTCGCCCATCGCGTCCAGTGTGACCCAGTTCATCCGGTTGTACTTTAAGGTATACGCGACCAGATGCACGGTGTGGGGAACACGTTGGCGGCCTACGCGTGCCAGCGAATCCATTTTGTTTTCAATGATGATTTTGGAATCGGGGTGCAGCTTGTGCGCGGTGTCCGGCCCGATAATGTGAACCAGATCAATGCCTACTTTTTTCAAAGCGAGTTCCATCACATCGGCGGCCTGTTTTTGACTGTCGATTTCCCCGCTGTAGGCGATGGTTGGGCATTGATACAGATTCAGCGCGTAACCGGGACAGTCATACATCTGCCACAATTTCTTTTCGTACCAGGTCGGTTTCAGAGTTTCCTTCTGGAAAACATCCAGGAACAGAGGCGTTTCGGAAAAGCCGGCTCCCGGATTCGCGGCAAACCAGCGGTCGGCGTAATGCACGGCGAACTGCCAGCAGGCGGCGCCCCCCATCGAAAAGCCGCGGACCGAAATCCGATCTTCATCGATGCGGTAATGTTGTTTCGTTGATTCTAATCCTTCCAGTACGTCAACTTCGCCGGCGAACTTGAAGGCGTTGGAATAACGGCCATAAGGATGCAGCACGATGGTGTCGGCGGGGGTGTACTGCCCGCGGGACCGCTGCTGCTGATCGATAAAGTTCAGTTCGCTCAGACGTTCCCCTCTGCCGTGAAACCAGAGATCACAGCGATACTGGATTTTACCCTCAAACGTATAACTGTCGGGAATCACCAGGCCGTAGGGCTGAACGGTCTGGTCGATCTTGGAAATATACCCGCGGACAACAAGTCCCGTCTGACGTGTCCAGGGGGCTTCCCCTTTCAGCAACTGGTCGGCCCGCTGCTGGCCCTGCTGTAATAACTCCAGGCCTTTCCCGATTTCGCGCTCGTGAAAAAATTCCCGATACTCGAGCGCACACCGGACGGCACGATGATAAATTTCCACATCCGGAATCAAAGTCTGGATCCGGGAGTCCTTACTTTTCTTTAACTGATCGAGCGAAGCCTGGAGTTTTTCCAGTCCCTGTTGCAGCTGCTGTTTTTGCGGCTCGGGGACTTCGACGCCCAGCGCGGGAATCGGGCGAACCTTGTCAGCGATGTTGTCAGCCGGGCCATCGGCGTGCAACAGGACCGGGGAGAGCGCCGCACAGAGTGCAAACACGATTGTCATTTTGACAATAAGTCGGGGTTGTAAAATCATCAGGGGATTCTCGCAGGAACGATGAATGTCAGGAATGTTGTAACTTCTTAAACGGTCAACACTAACAATGTTCTTATTATCATGGCGCAATGGGACTGGTTTGAAAACTGTTTCAACAAAAATATTCTGCGATCAACCAAAGAGACCATTTCAGCGAAAACTGGCATGGACTGTATAAATGCTGTCTGTTAGAACACTGGCCAGGTTCGTCTTTCAAATCTGGAAATGGAGTCCAGCATGTTTACACGATTTTTTGTTGTACTGTTTTGCCTGACAGGAATACACAACCTTGGTCTGGCAGAGACCTCAGCGCCTGTTCCCAGACAAAAGTTGAAAGACGATGCAGCGCTTTCTGCCAAAACAAAAACATTTGAATTTGGCCCATTCATATTGCAGGCGGAAGAGCTGGATGTTCGGGTCACCCGGGATGATCGAAATTCAATCAGACTCAAAGGTGATGCGCAACTAATCTGTGGTGAAACGCGTCTTTCGGCAGAGACAATTGAGGTGATCTACAGGGATGAACAGGATATGCAGGTATATATGAGGGGAAATGTGAAAATTGAAAATGAGCGTGATCAGCTGCGAATGACCGCACAGCAAGCCAGACTGGAGAATGATAGTCGTGATAGTCGGTTTCTGGAGCTCCAAAGCAGGGAACGTGGCCATGTATCTCTGATACGAAGCCAGACTCCGAAGCCAATGCAGATCGAAGCCTCTCACATTCATATGAAGTATAAAAATCTGCATACGATGCTGATTCAACCGATTGAAAACGTCAAAATTGCAGAACGACCGGCAACAGCAGAGGATAGCGTGAAAGTCGAAACAGATCAGGCAAGTCCATTTGATTTCTTCGCTGATATCGCAATCACTGATATTAAACTGTTTTCAGAGGATTGATCTGATCAGGCAAAGAAACCTTACCTGCACAACTAAGTTCTGACGCACGAATTCGTGAGACATCACGCAGGTTTTTATGAATTTTTCTTCTCCAGTGGAGACAAAGCATGTTCAACAACTTTTTTTCACTCTGCCTGATTTCCGTGATTTGTTTGTTTCAGGTGATTCCTGCTTTCGCAGAAGATCAGACGAAAGACGATGCGGCGATTTTGGATAAAGTAAAAACGATTCAATTTGGTCCCTTCGAGTTAAAGGCAAAAGATCTGAAATTGAGTTCCACATATGATGATCAGAATCGAATCAGTCTCACCGGCAATGCTCAGCTTATGTGTGGGCAAACCCGGTTTTCGGCAGACCGAATAGAGGTTTCTTATAAGGATCAACAAGATCTGGGAATGAGTCTGAAAGGTAATATCGAAATTGAAAACCAGCGGGATCAGCTGCGGCTGTTTGCACGGTATGCCAGCCTGATTAATCATGCTCAGGGGCGTTTGCTGATTTTAGGTAGTAGAGACCGAGAGCATGTCACTCTGCTGCGAACCAGCAATCAGAAAACGACTCAGATTGAAGCCTCCAGAATTCAGCTCCTTTTTTCCAACCTACATACACTGCGAATTACTGCCTTTAATAACGTCAGTATTAAAGAACGCCCGCCCAGATCGACTGATCTGGTGGAAATTGAGCCCTCAGCCCAGAGTGAATTTGATTTCTTTGATGGGATTTCGGTCACTGACGTCCAGATTGATTCGAAAAAAAGTCAAAACAGGACTCTTCGATCGCAAACGGAAGCTGAGAAATTGCAACTGTTTAAATAAGCTTTTGTAAAAACAATCCACTCCCAAGGTCCCAATAGAGAGAACAATCTCTGCTGTTTTCCAATCTGAAAAACGCTCTTGACCCGTTTTTCGCATTACAATAAGCTTCCGATCCACATTAGTCTCTCTCAAATCAAATCTCAATTCTCTTCAGGTTTTCTGCTTTGTCAGTTCTGGCAATGTTTGATGACTCAATTCGTATTTCAGTCTCATCACTGAATACCGGGGCAGGTTTTATACAAAGGCCTGGCTACTTGAGGATCAAATTGCGTCCGGAAACGGTTTCAGCAGCAAAACAACCATTCTGAAAAGACTATTTTCTCACAAACGGGGTCGTACTGTGAAGAACTCTGTCAAACTATTAATCGTTGTAATCATGCTGGCAGCCGGAATCTCGGGGTGTCAGAAACTCAATTTGAACCCGGCCAACTGGTGGAACCCGGCCAGCCTGCGTTCGCAAAGTCCTGATGAAGAAATCTCCGAAACGGAAGACTTTGAGTCGAAAGTGGAGACTCCTTTCGTGGGGGATTACACACAAATCACCGGCAAAAATCTGATTGCCCTGCAAGGCGTGGGTCTGGTGACCGGCTTAAAAGGGACGGGCGGCAACCCGCCTCCTTCGGTACACCGCGAAGCGTTGCTGCGAGAGATGCGTCGTCGGAATGTGAAAAATCCGAACCAGATCTTACGCGATCCCTCCACGGCACTCGTGATTGTCAAAGCTTATCTGCCTCCTCTGATCAAAAAAGGGGAGCCCTTTGATGTCGAAGTTTATCTGCCCGGAAACAGTGAAGCGACCAGCCTGGAAGGGGGCTGGTTAATGGAATCCTACCTTGCGGAACAGGCCATGATTCAGGGACGCGGTCTCCTGAAAGGTCATATTCTTGCCAAGGCACAAGGCGCGATTTTAATTCCTCCGATCTCAGACGAAGACCGGAAAGAAGGAGTGGCTGGCATTCTGCGTCGTGGTCGAATTCTGTCAGGCGGTATTTCCGTTGCGGAAGACCGCGACCTGGCATTGTATCTGCGAAACGATTTCAAAAGTATTCGTAACGCGCAACGTATTGCCGATCGGATCGGCGGTCGTTTTCACCACTTTGATAAATTCGGAATCGAAGAGCCACTGGCGGAAGCCAAGACGGATAAAAAAGTCGTGCTGAAGCTGAAGCCCCGTTATAAACATAACGATTCACGCTATCTGCAGGTCGTACGAAATATTGCCTTCCGCGAGACCGACGTGGCGCAACGGGTGCGCATGCAGAGGCTGACAGAAGAAATCATGATTCCCGAGCGGGCGGAAAAAGCATCGATTCAGTTGGAAGCGATCGGTAAAAAATCGATACCCATTCTCAAGGCGGCTTTGAAAAGCCCCCTGCTGGAAGTCCGTTTTCATGCGGCGGTGGCGCTGGCTTATCTGGATGACGGATCGGGTTTGAAGGATCTGGCCGAAGCTGCCAGAGAAGAACCGGCATTTCGCGTGTATGCCCTGGCGGCGATGTCTGCCATCGATGAACCAGAGGCCCATCTGCTGTTACGCGAATTAATGAGCATGACCAGCTCTGAAACACGCTATGGCGCGTTCCGGGCTCTCTGGACTCTGGATAAAAACGATCCCTTTATCCGGGGCGAAGACATGAACGGGCAATTCCTGCTGCATGTCTTACAGACGGAATTAGAAACAAAGAGCGTGCACGATCCGGATGCCAAAACGGACAGTCCCAAAAACGGCGGTCCCATGATTCATATCACACACCGCAAACATCCTGAAGTGGTTCTCTTCGGTTCTGAACAGGAATTCCGGGTTCCGATTGCCGTTCGGGCAGGTGATGTTTTAGTGACAGGAGCCGCAGGCGGCAATGAGCTGACAGTCAGTAAATATGCCGTCGGCGAACAGGATCAGCGGAAGAAAGTTTCCCGAAACATCGCGGTCGTCATCCGCACCGCGGTCGAAATGGGCGCCAGTTATCCTGATGTCGCGCAAATGATTTTACAGGCGCATCAACAGGGCAATATTGAAGGGCAAGTCAAAATCGACGCACTGCCTGAAGGGGGCCGCATGTATTATCGTCCTGAAGTCGAAGATTCGCTGATGGCTTTGAAATCAGGCGATATGAAATCGACCAAACCAAAAAAGAAAAAAGGATCTCGCGTCGGAAACCAAAATATGGTTCCCAACATTTACCACTCAGGCGCACCGCAGACGAAAAGTTCTAAATCAGACGATGATTCAGACTTTGATGATTCAGAAGAGCTATCCGATAAAGGAGAAGCGACTTTGACTGACACCCGGAAGACAAAAGAATCGGACGAAGGTGAAAAATATGTCAAGCAGAGTACTTTCCAGAGCTGGTTCCGTTACTTCACCAAATAATCTCTTTGAAGAATTGAGTTGATTCCAGATTTGTTGCCATTGATTCCTAATTGTCAATTTGAGTTCAGGCTCCCCCGGTCTGTTTACCCGTGTAAGGTTAAGTGATGCTGAAATCATTGGAACTGTTCGGCTTTAAGAGTTTTGCCGACCGGACCATCTTTGAATTTTCGGATGGCATCACCTGCGTTGTCGGGCCCAACGGAAGTGGTAAGAGTAACGTCGTGGACGGGATCAAATGGGTTCTGGGAGATCAGAGTCCGAAAAGTCTTCGCGGCAAGGACATGACGGATGTGATCTTCAACGGTTCCAAAGGGCGCAAGCCAAACGCCTATGCCGAAGCGACTCTGACGTTCAACAATCAAAAAGGATTTCTGGATATTGATGCGCCGCTGGTGCAGATTGGCCGCCGGCTGTGGAAAAACGGCGATTCTGAATACCTGCTCAATCGGAATACGGTACGTCTGAAAGATATCCGCGATCTCTTCATGGGAACCGGAGCGGCGACTTCCGCTTACAGCATCATCGAGCAGGGACGCGTCGATCAGATTCTGCAGGCCAATGCTGCGACACGTCGCGTGGTGTTTGAAGAGGCGGCGGGAATCAGCCGCTATAAATCCAGAAAAATCGATGCAGAACGCAAACTGGAGCGGGTCGGCCAGAACCTGCTCAGACTGACTGATATTGTCGATGAGGTGGAAGCCCAGTTGAATTCGACGCGCAGTCAGGCCTCGAAAGCGGCCAAATTCCGCGAAGCATCGACCGAACTCCGCAAGCTCTGGATGGGGATGGCGGCGGATGACTGGCGGCACTTGACGACGCAACGCGCTGCGATTCAGGAGAAAATCAATCACCATCAGAAACGGATTGACGAACTGAATGCCGAGTATCAGACATACGAAGAAAAATTATCCGCCATTGATTCCGAGGTCGCCGAGGTTGATGATCAATTAAGAGCTGCTGAAAAAAAGCTGGCTTCACATCGGGAAGGCATTGCCGGAAATCAGACAGCCATTGAACATCAGCTCGACCGCAAACAGGAATTCGAAACCGAAATTATCCGCTTGCGCAAACAGCGAATTGTGATGACGAGAAGAACCGCGGAAATCCAGAAGGATCTCAAAGCGGTTTCCAGCGAGAAAACCCGCTCCGAGTCCGAATTCCAGATTCAACGCCAGGAACTGGAAGAAATCCGTATCGGTATCGCTGCTGCGACGAAAGAACTGGATACGATCAATGAGCAGATTCAGCAGAAGCAGCAGCTGGTTCATGAGTTGAACAAGCAGTCTCTGGCGCTGGACAATCGACTGTTTTCGATACAGACACAACTGGAAACCTTCAATAATTCAGCAGTAAAATCGAACGAACGGCGATTGCAGCTGGAGGCCAGAATGCGGGAGGCGGAGTCTGTCGCGGAGAAATGCAACGCCCAGTTTCGTCTGGCCGGAGAGAAAGTCGCTGAGTTTGCGCAAAGCCTGTCGGATGTAGACGAAAAACAGCAGACGTTGTTAAGCGAGCAGGATCAGAAAACACAGGAGCTTTCGGAACTGCGCGAACGACGGAGCGCTTATCAGGCGCGCAGGAGCGTGCTGGAAGATCTGGAACGGCGTCAGGAAGGAGTCAGTATCGGCGTCAAGGAAATTCTGAACCGGGCACAGACTTCCAATTATGCGCCCTGGAATACCATCATCGGCAGTGTGGCTGATCTGCTGGATGTCGATCTTGAGCAGGCGGCACTTCTGGAAGTCGCCTTGGGTATTCGGTCTCAATTACTCGTGATCAGTGAATTCGATCCCCTCTATCAGTTTCTGAAGGAAGGAAAATATTCGATTTCCGGACGCGTCGGTTTTATCACACGTCCTGCTCATTCAGGACGGAAAGAGCAGCCGGTACCCGCGGTCAACGGATTTTCGATGGAAGGAGACATCGCCGTCGCGGAACCGTTCTCTGCGGACGTTCAGCAGTCGACATTGGATTTATCTGCCCAGCGCGGGGTTATCCATCGTGCAGATCAGTTAGTCAATCTGTCTGAAGAAAATCAGTCCCTGGCTGAATTACTGCTGTCTGATACCTGGATTGTTGATTCTTTCGAGACCGCGGTCAGGCTGTCTCAGACGGAAGGAAAAAACTGTCGCTTTGTGACGCTGCAGGGAGAACTGGTCGAAGCAAACCAGTCTGTTTTTGTCGGTGCCGTCCGTGCCGAATCTGCGATCTTCACACGCAGGAGCGAATTAAGAAAGCTGAAAAATGATCTGATCAGAATTGATCGCACGTTAAATGACAATGAGGCCGCTCTGGAAAAACTGGACGCGCTATTATCGACGGTCGATGAAGAACGCCGCTCCTGGCAGGAGCAGATGCAGCTGGCGTCAGAGCGACTCGCCACCGAAAAAGCAGCCAGGGCAGCAGCAGAACATAAGTGCGAGCAGTTGACCGAAGAATTGACGACGGTCAGAAACGATCTGTCAGAACTGGAAAGTCATTCGCAGAAATTGCAGACGGAATCGGAAGCGGTATTAATTGAGAAACAGGAAACCGATAAAAAACAGGAAAGCCTGAATCAAACAATTCAGCAGGATGAATCAATCTTATTGAACAGGCAGTGTGCCGTTCAGGAACTGAAAGAACAGCAAAATGCCAGAAAACTGGAACTGGCAACGCACGAGGAACGTTTGGCGGGTCTGGACCAGCGATTCGGTCGACTGAAACAGGAATTCGAACAGCGGGAACAGCAGCAGGAAGAATCCAACCGGCGTTTTGAATTGTCGCTGGAAAAAAACTCACAGATTAAACTGCATATTTTAAATACCCGCGCTGTGCTTGACGAACAATATTTAACTCAGCAGGCGTTATTAGAGCAGGCAGGCTCCCTTTCCGCGCAGCGTGATGCAAAACGTCAATTCAAAAAGCAGCTCAGTTCTGAGGAAGCGGCGATTCGCAAAGAACGACGCGAACTGAACGATAAAAAACACGAAGAAGAAATAAAAACCCGCGATATCGAACATCAGGTCAGCACGCTGGCAGAACGGATTGAAGAAGAGTATCAACTCTCGCTCGAAGAAATTGTTGCCACAGGCGAATCGGTGCTCAAGCAGTATCTGGAGGAGCAGGTCCAGCCGGAACTGACTCAGAACGATCCGGAAGACGAATTGGAAACCCAGACGGAATCACTGGAACTGGAGCCCGAAGAAACCCAGATCGCGCTTTCGTCAACCGCTGAAGAACAAGCAGAACAGGTGGAGATTGAACTCGTCGAGGATGGATTTGATACCGAACAGGCAGGGTTTAATATCAAGCTGTACCTCGAAATCCGGCCGGAAATCGAAGCACAGGTCAATCGTCTGCGCCGCAAAATTAAAATGATGGGCAGCATTAATTCAGACAGTCTGAAAGACCTGGATGAACTGGAAAGCCGTTTTGAATATCTGAAATCGCAACTGGATGACCTGGAAGAAGCAAAAACGTCACTGGAAGAAATTATCCGTCGGATCAACGTGGAGAGTCGGCGATTATTCGTAGATACATTCGATGTGATCCGCGGGCATTTTCAGGAGATCTTCCGTAAGCTGTTCGGCGGCGGTGAAGCGGACATCATTCTGGAAGACCCCGAAGACGTTCTGGAATGCGGAATTGAAATCGTGGCGCGCCCCCCCGGCAAAGAGCTGCGTGGGCTGACTTTATTAAGCGGTGGTGAAAAAACGTTGACGGCGGTGGCCCTGTTGATGTCAATCTTCCGCAGTCGTCCCAGTCCGTTCTGTATTCTGGACGAAGTGGATGCCGCGCTGGATGAAGCGAATGTGGAACGTTACGCCGGGTTGATTGACGACTTCAAGGAGACCACTCAGTTCATTATGATCACGCACAATAAGCGGTCTATGACTGTCGGAAATGTCCTGTATGGAGTTACAATGGAGCAGTCAGGAGTTTCCAAACGGATGTCGGTGCGATTTGATGACATCACAGAAGACGGCAACTTCAAACAGGCCAATTCGTCCAACAGTGCTTCCGAGGCGGCGTAGGTCGTTTTTCTGAATTCGAATCGGTCTTGGCAAATACGAGGAACCGGGGCTAACGCCCTTCGGCTAATAAGTCTTCCAGCTGTCAAAGTACCTGAAAACAAGATCAGCCGCGGTTTAAACCGACCTGGGCCAGGTTGCGGTCCTGGGAATCGCATTCAATACCAATCAATTAACACGGCCTGGCGGAAACGGAATCAACGGCCCGGGCTGTGATCGAGGTTCAAATGTCAGAATTGACACATTTTGATGAAGAGGGTGCCAGCCGCATGGTCGATGTGGGCGGTAAAGCAGTGACTTCGCGGACGGCGGTTGCAGAGTCTTTTGTCACGATGCTGCCGGAAACTCAGAAACTGATTTTGGATCGGCAGATTTCCAAAGGGGATGTGCTGGAGATCGCCCGGATTGCCGGAATTATGGCAACCAAAAAAACGGCAGATTTGATCCCGTTATGTCATCCACTCAGCATCAATAGTGTGCGACTCGATTTTGAGCCTCTGAATGAGACGACCATCCGGATAAAATCGACGGTAAAAGTCGACGGCAAAACGGGCGTTGAGATGGAAGCGCTGGCCGCGGTCAGTGTGGCCGCTTTAACGATTTATGACATGTGCAAGGCCGTCGATCGCGGCATGAGCCTCGGACCGACGCGTCTCGTGGAAAAATCAGGCGGAAAAAGTGGCCACTATCTCAGGTCGACAGACTGATCTTTCTGGTGGTCCGGCCAGCGGTCCGCTGCAGCGAGAACTCGGTTTTCGATATGAATCTGCTTTGATTTGATCCCCAGATTCAGGAAAGCGCAATTTCGCCCCCTGAATTCACAGAGGGGCCCCCTGTTTGCATTCCTATCTGAAGACAGAATGCGTACAATGGCTGCGAATCGTGGCCCGGAATTACAGGTCATATGTTCCGTGTTTTCAATAACCGACCGCCAGGTAAAAACTGGAAAATCGAATCGATATTGTGGTGAGGCTGTAATGGGGGACCATCTTACGACACACGACCTGTTGGCACGTGTCGAAGAGTTAATTGGCGGTGAGCTGGAGCAGGCTGAACGAGTATTTTTGAGCGAAGTCAGCTCAAAACACCCCTATGTTCACGATGTTCTGCAGCATATCACCCGTTTTCAGGGAAAGCGGCTGCGCCCGATCCTGCTGCTGCTTGCGGCGGCGGCATCGGGGGGAATTAAAGAGAGTCATTTTGTGCTGGCTTCCGTGGTGGAAATGATCCATCTGGCGACTCTGGTGCATGACGATGTGCTGGATGATGCCTTAATCCGCCGCCATGTGGCGACTGTCAATTCCCGCTGGAATAATGAGACCAGTGTGCTGGTCGGTGATTTTTTATTCACGCATGCGTTCCATCTGACCGCCAGTCTGGGCGATGCGCGTGCCTGCCGGCTGATAGGTCGTGCCACGAATCTGGTTTGTGAAGGTGAACTGGCGCAGATTTATGAACGCGGAAATCTGAATCTTTCAGAAGAGCAGTATTTACAGATCATCAACGGCAAAACGGCTGAACTTTGCGCAATCAGTACTCAATTAGGGGCGATCTACTCCAACGCTGACGAAAAAGTGATCCAGGCCATGGACGATTACGGTCGCGCCCTGGGGGTCGCCTTTCAGATTACCGATGATCTGCTTGATTTACTCGGCAATGAAGAACAAATGGGTAAGTCACTGGGTTCAGATCTGCAAAAAGAGAAGCTGACGCTCCCCCTGATTCGGCTGCTGGATCAATGCAGTCAGGAAGACCAGGCTGCGATTCAGGAAATCCTGTCCCAGCCGGATCCACAAACAAAATCGCGTCTCGCTCAATTTATTAAAAACAGTGATGCCATTGAGTATGCAGGCAATCGTGCTCGTGAATTTGCGAAACAGGCCAGGGAAGCGCTCAAATTTTGTCCCGAATCCCAGGCAAGACAGATTCTCGAGGAACTGACAGAATTTGCCATTCAGAGAACGATCTAATATCATTGGGGAGCTGTTCCCTCTCAAACAGGCATCAAGCCGGTTGTGAGGAAGCAGGTCCTCTCTTCATTGACGACTGTGACCTATCGGATTTAAAAAGGCTAGAGAACATTGCGTAGTAATCCAATATTCATCCGGGAAGCGTTAACCTCTCCCCGTCAACTTCGCCATTACCTGGTTCGTTCCGGTTACGTCGCTGCGTTTTTTATTCTGATTTTCACAGCCGGCCAGACGATCCTGGGAACGCAGCAGATTCAGACTACCACCATCGGGGAATTTGCCCGTCTGGGAAATCTGATCTTTCAGATGATTGCCTTCCTGCAGTTACTGCTGGTGCTGTTTTTCACGCTTTTATTTTCTGCGGGCAGTATTGCCCAGGAAAAAGACCGCGGAACACTGATTCTGTTACTGATGACCGAGCTCAAAGACCGTGAGCTGGTGAGTGGTAAAATCCAGTCCAGCCTGCTCATCGTATATGTTCTGCTGGCTGCTGCCGTTCCGGTGTGTGTGTTCCTGTACCTGCTGGGGGGAATTGAATTATCACAGATCATCTGGGTAGAAATTCTGTGTCTGATGACGGTGTTCGCGACCGGCAGCTGGGCCGGACTGGTTGCCTTCTGGCGCGAAAAAACATTCCAGACACTGGCCATCAGCGTATTGGGAATGGTGGTTTTTCTGGGAGTGGTGGAACTGGTTGCCAGCCTTGTTGGTGCTCACTCAGCCGTATATCCCTGGATTGCCGGCTTAAATCCGTTCCGCTCGCTGTATGAAATTCTGAATCCTCTCTCGCTGAATACGGGGCTGCAAGCAGTGACTGTGAGTGCCTGGCCGTCACTGATCAGTCTGTTTGTGCTGGGTATGGCACTCAAAACTTATACGATTTTCCGGTTGCGCGTCTGGAATCCTTCCCGTTCCGTGTATCAGTCCACCAGGAAGGAAAAAAAAGAAACCGTCATCATCAAAGAGAAAACCCGTCAAATCTGGTCGAACCCCGTCATCTGGCGGGAGATCATGACCAAGGCCTACGGGAGAAAAGCCTTTGTGATTAAGCTGGCTTATTTTCTGCTGGCTGCGTTTACGCTCTGGACTGCCGCCACTTCAGAGGCCGTTGCCGAGGGGACCTTGTATCTGGGGGTGATTCCCCCGCAAGGGCTCGCTTTCGCCGGAATTGCCTGGTTAAGTCTGGTGCTGGCAAACACGCAGGCGGTCACATCGATCACTTCGGAAAAAGACAGTAAAACACTGGAACTGTTGCTGGTAACCGATATTTCCGCCAAAGAATTCGTGCTGGGAAAACTGGGTGGTATTTTCTATAACTGTAAAGAACTGGTACTGATCCCGCTGCTTGTCCTGTTTTATCTTGTCAGCCAGGGGGTTTTTTCGACCGAAGGTTTTCTGTGTGCGCTCGTTGGGTTTTTGACGCTGATTATTTTTGCGGTCGTCCTCGGTCTGCATATGGGGCTGACCTACGACAATAGTCGCTCTGCAATCGGCGGCAGTCTGGGAACCATGTTTTTTCTCTTCGTGGGAATTGGAATTTTCATGATTCTGCTGGTTCAGGCGCGGTCTTCCTTTGCCCTGCAGTTACAAAGCTTCCTGGTCTTTATTGTGGTCGGAAGCGCGGCGTTACATTCCGCATTGACACATCGCAACCCGTCGCGCGCTCTGGCAATCTCCGCCTGGCTGCTCCCTTTTCTGACATTTTACGCAATTACTTCCTTCTTGCTGGGGGGAACTCTGGGAGTTCTGATTACGATTCTCTTTGCGTATGGACTTCCCGTGCTTTCCATGTACATTCCGGCGGTTTCCGAGTTTGATGTCGCCTTGGGAAAAACCACTTTTGACAAAGGATAGAGTGGCGAACCCTGATTCATGATGATCGCATTTATTGACACCATCGCTATCTGGTTTCCGGGGTCTCTGGCGTTACTCGCCTTGACTTGTGCTTCCGGGTTCTTTTCCGGGAGCGAGACGGCGATCTTTTACCTCTCGCGGGCGGAACTCAGGCAGTTCAGTAAAGGCAAACCGAGCGAACAGATCGTGGCGGCCCTGGCTGCGGACGCTGACCGCCTGCTCACGGCGGTCCTGTTCTGGAACCTGTTGATCAACCTTTCGTATTTCGCCGTCGCCGGAGTGATCGCTAAACGACTTGCGGACGAGGGGATGACTGTGGCAGCCGGCGTGTTCAGCGTGGGCAGCCTGCTGGCAATCATTCTGTTTGGTGAAGTGCTTCCCAAGAGCCTTTCGATTGTCTTTCGCAAAAAAATTGCGGTAGCCGTCAGTTGGCCGCTAGCGGTTTCCGTTCGCGCGCTCGATCCCGTGATCCCGCTGCTGCAGAATATCAGTAGATTAATGCGGCGCACCTTCTGGCCTCAAATCCAGAAGGAATCTTATTTGCACTCGGCGGATCTGGAGCGGGCCGTGGATGCATCGGGCGCCAGTGAAGAAGTCATTCGCCATGAACGACAGATTCTGCATAACATTCTGGACCTTTCAGAAATGCTCGTGGAAGAAGCCATGCGTCCCAGAGGAACGTACCTCACGTTCAATACGCCATTGAAACTCGAAGACCTGACGCGAATTACTCCCAACACCGACTACATCATTTTGCGGAAACGCGAGAATAATTCCGATGAAATCAATCAGATCATCTCACTGACCGATCTGTCTTCATTTACGGAAAAATCGCTGAATCAAAGATCGAAACGCATCATTCATGTTCCCTGGTGTGCCAATCTCGCCGATGTCTTTTCACGATTTCAAACGGAAGATTGCCACTTTGCTTCCGTCGTTGATGAATATGGAGAGACCATCGGCATTGCCACCTATGCCGATATCATTGATACCATTCTTTCGCCTGAACCAAGCCGGGCGAAACGAATTTTAAGGCGTGAACCGGTGCGTGAAGTAGCACCGGGTGTGTACCACGTAGAGGGGATTACCACGCTGCGTTACCTGTGTCGCAAGCTGCAGCAGGATTACGAAATTGCGGATGACGGCCTGTTAACGGTCGCCGGGATGTTTCATGAAAAACTGGAGCGCATCCCGGAAGTGGGTGACCTGTGTGACTGGCAGGGATTTCAGCTGGAAGTGATTGAAGTTCGCAAACTGGGGCATTTGATCGCGGAACTCAAAAAAGTGGAACCACCGGTCAGCGAAGATCTGGCTGGGGAATAGTCTCAGAGACACGTCAAGCGGATTGGAATGCAGTCCGTAAGAGGATCGCAGCGCGCAAGCGAACCCAGAGTGGGATTACCTGACGCTGGCACCGGATTTACTTTTTCCACATGCCGGTGAATAAGTAGATCGCGATGATGGGGACGCTGATCGTCGTCAACACAAAGTTCCAGGGCCATGTCTGCGGGAAAACATAACTTTTCAGGACAAACTGATCGAGTAATAACGCGCCACAGAAGGCCCACCCGCAAAAGATGAATGCCAGCATCTTCTTTTCTTTTAATTCGTCAGCAGAAAACTCCGGCTTGCCTTTCGATGGCTTTTTTTCTTTGGCTTTTTTCTCGGGTTTTGCAGCCGGGGCAGCCTTTTTGGAGGCGCTTCCCGCGGCGGCTGTTTTTGCTTCCGGTTCAGGCTCGTCGTTCCGTGTTTCTGCTGCGGCATAATGGTGCGCGATCCCCTGGCTGATGGATCGGGGAGTCGCCAGTACCCAGCGGGAGGGAATCTGATAACGCATCCGCAGTTCATCTTCCAGATCGTGCGTGGGTCGTTCGGCGCAGGCGACCAGCAAGACGTCGTCATCGATGAATAAAGGCAGAATGGTGTTTCGTTTGGCAACCTGCTGCGGCAGCAGCTCCAGAATACTGTCGTCGGGGAACGTTTCCTCTAAATCGATATAAGGGACCCCCTGTGAACGGGCGAGGGCCTGTGTGGCTGTTTCGGCATTCGCCAGGCGCATCTGGACCGCGGCATCGCGAACCGTTAAACCCCGTTTTTCTGCAAACTCGACTAACTCGCTGGCCTGGGATTTGTTGATGACTCCCAGTTCCACGAGGACCTCGTCGACCGTCTGGGGGCCGACCTTCTCATCGTCATCAAATTCACGTCCCAGGCTTTCATCGTATTCTCGTTTGCGTTCCGGGTCTGTCAGGCAGAGCATGGCTTTTGCCAGCTCATTCAGCAGTTCCTGAGATTCATTCGAATATTTACCGGAAGCATATTTGCGAACGTGTGCATTTAATTTCTTATAGTAGGCACGGATTTTTTCTTCATCATCTTCGAATTTGACCAATCGCAGTAAGTCATAATGATGTGGAGGACGCTCCCCTTCCGGTATCCCCAGCCAATCCTTATAGACATCTATTGCCACCTCAGAGGACTCCTTACTCTTGGATCAAAAACGATGTGTTGCAACTCAAATTGTCAGTTCTGCCGAAAAAATCAGGCGTCCGTTACTCGACCATGTAATCATTGGCGAGGAGTTCGAATCGATCGACGCCTTCCGTGTCCAGCCCGGAATCGCGGACGATTTCGGTCGCCGATTCATTGTTACCGGTCAACTCCCGAGCCGACGCATGAATTCGACCATTGGAATCATAACGATACGTCACTTCCACAGGCGAACCTTTCGGCAGATTGGGGGGTAAATTCAAAATTCGGAAATCACCAATCGTAGAACAGGCATCAGGGTCACTGGCTTCCCCTTCCAGAATGACGACGTGGATCCGCTGCTGATTGTCTGTCGTTGTTACAAATTTCTGGCTGACGCTGGCGGGGATCTCCGTGTTCCGCTTGATCATGATATGATTGATTTTGCGGGTGCGATCATTGGGATCGGTGATTTTGACACCCAGCGAGTGTGAATTCACATCGGTGGTGCTGACGCTGCGCAATCGCTTGATCACCGTCTGGGCCATGCGACTCTCTCCACCGGTTGCCCGGGCTTCAAGAATGGCGGCGTGAATGGCGGCGCCCTGGGCGACGGCCTCTTCCGGGTTCATCGTGCGTGAAGGCTCACTCCCGCAGACTTTCTTCAGCATTTCTTCAACAACAGGCATCAAGGTGGAACCGCCGACCAGCACGACATCGTCCAGCTGGCCTTTTTCCACTCCCGCCTGCTGCATCACCAGTTCCGTTGTATCACGGGTTCTCTGCAGCAGATCTGCCGTCATCCGCTCGAAGTCGCCTCGCGTCAAGGCGACCGTTAAGGTGTTGCCTTTGTGATAAATCGATACGGGAGTCTGTGCTTTCTGGCTTAACTCGCGTTTGGCGTCTTCACACTCCTGCACACAGGTCCGCATCGCCACGGGATCTTCCCGCGGGTCGCTGCCAAATTTCTTTTTGAATTGTTCTGCGACATGATCGACAATACGCTGACTCCAGTCGAGTCCCCCCAGCATCACGTCCCCGTCGGTGGCGAGCACACGGAACTGTGTCGGCGAGTAGCGGACCACTGTCACGTCAAACGTACCACCACCCAGGTCATAAACCAGAATGGTTCGATCGCCATCCGGCATCGCGCCCGGGTTTCCTAACTCGTCCCGTTTCCAGGCATAAGCCAGAGTGGCCGCGGTGGGCTCGTTGATGATATCGATCACATTCAAACCGGCAATCCGACCGGCGTCCTGGGTCGCTTTACGGCGGACATCATTGAAATAATAAGGCACGGTAATCACAGCGTTGGTGATCGGCCCGACTTCCTTTTCGGCGTCCTGTTTCATCTTTTTCAGGATCAAAGCAGAAAGGAATTCCGCGGTCAGCTTCTTTTCCTGGTACACAACATAAAAATTGTCGTCTCCCATATGCCTTTTGATGGCTTCGACAATGCGAGTGGGATCATCCTCAATGGCCGTTCTCTCAAAAGAGGGGCCAACCACCACGCGGCCTTCCTCTCCCAGTAAAACAACCGAAGGTGTAATCGATCGCCCGTCGGTATTCTTCAGGGAAATGGGGTGACCTTCAATATCGAGTTGTGCAATGGCTGAGTAGGTTGTTCCCAAATCAATGCCAACAGTATGACCTTCAACAAACTTCATAGGGCTACCTTAATTTCATTAATCAAGCAGGTTCATCATGGATCAGGACGTTCGAGTGGAATATTAAAGAATCAGAAAACAATTCAGGAGAACTCCCGCTTCGTCTCACATGATTCCGAATTCAAGATTTGTATTACCAGTTTATCTATGTGCCGGCTTAACTCACCTATTCTGCCACTGATGGGAAGGGGAATCAAGGACTTGATCGGTGGGAAACCAAAAACTGGCAAAGTCTTAACGAACGGCATTTTTCTCTTCTGGGCAAAAATTCAGTGTCTCATCAGGATCAGGATAATCCCTGTCATTGATACATTCCCTGTGAGGGGACTCAGGAAATGATAGCGGGTTCAAGCTGAAAATACACGTTCGATTGCTGATCGCCTGCGAATGCTGCCACGCTCTGCATTGCCGCTTTTCGGCTGGGAGAACCAGAATTCGCGTCAGGGTTGGCTCTCAGCGAATTTCACCCTACAATCTAGTCCTCTGTCAGCGTTTCGTTTCAGGGCCACCAACTTGCTGAGGTGTTACGAAACCCGGGGAAATCACTGGTCCTGAAGCATCAAAATTGATGTGTGACGCAAGCAGAACGTAAAAAACAAACCAGCGATCTCAAACCCGGAAAAGCTCACAGGATGAACCAGCCCTCCCCTGCATCAGATCACCAGCAGGCCATTCAAACCGCCCGCGCTGCTGTCACCGAAAAACAACTTTCCGAATCTGCCTTCACCAATTTACAGAAATGGCTTACTGAACCTCAGTACGCTGCTTACCAGCCCGCGATGCTCAAGCTGGTGGAAGCCGGCGAATTCGGTACGCTGGACACCTATTTCTGGGAAGTCATCCCGTTCGGGACCGGGGGCCGTCGCGGGTTAATGAGTGATTTCGGCTCGGCGACGATTAATGAACGAACGATCGCCGAATCGGCCCACGGTCTGGCGGTTTACTTTCAAAAAGCCGCTGGTTCCGAAACCGGCAAAGCAGCCATCGCCCATGATTCGCGGATCAATTCTGAACGATTTGCCCGCATTGCCGCAACGGTGATGGCGGCCCACGGTTTGACCGTTTACTTTTACAAGACGCCCCGATCCACGCCGGAACTTTCCTTTGCCGTCAGGCACCTCGGCTGTGATGTGGGGGCGATGATTACCGCGTCGCATAACCCGCCTTCCGACAACGGTTTTAAAGCTTACTGGTCCACTGGGGGACAGGTCCTGCCCCCCCACGATCAGGGCATTATTGATGAAGTTTATCAGGCGACGGAAATCCCCACGATTGACTTCGATGAAGCGGTCAAACAGGGTTTGATCAAATTCATCGATGAGGATGTTGCCAGCCTTTATCGCAGTTCTGTCGCCGCACACAGCCATTCGACCTGCCGCGATCTGAGCGGGTTGTTTACTCCCCTGCACGGCGTGGGAGAGACTTCTGTTTATCACGTATTACAACAGGCGGGATTCAAACAGGTCCTGCGTTTTGAGCCTCAGTGCGAACAGAACGGAAATTTTCCCAATGTTCCCGATCAACTGCCGAACCCGGAACGCACGGAGGTTTATCAGCCTGCCATCGAACTGGCCGAAAAAACAGGCGCGGAAATCATTCTGGCCAGCGACCCGGACGCGGATCGGATGGGCGTCTGTGCCAAAAACGCTGCTGGTGAATTTGTGCATCTCACGGGCAATCAGGTCGGTGCGTTACTGGCTGACTATGTATTGCGTAAACGTCAGGAAAACGGAACCCTGACACCCGGGCATTATGTTGTCGAGACAATTGTGACAACACCCCTGATAGGTGCCATCGCACGCAAGGCCAACGTTCGCATTATCAATAACCTGCTGGTCGGGTTTAAGTACATTGCAGAAACGATGGATGAAGAAGGCCCGGATGAATTTGTGTTTGGGACAGAAGAGTCTCTGGGTTATCTGGCAGGAGTCTATTGCCGGGACAAAGATGCAGCGATAGCGGCACTCTGGGCCTGCGAACTGGCGGCGGAATTGAAAACAGAGGGAAAAACGCTGCTGAACCGTCTGGATGAGCTCTATATCGAGCATGGATACCATCTGGAAGGGCAGGTTTCCAAAACCTGTAAAGGTTCGCAGGGCAATGAACAGATCAAGCAATTAATGAAGGCGTTCCGGGCAACACCTCCGCAAAAGCTGGGAAATCTGACATTTACCCTCGTACGAGACTATCAAAACCTTGAAATTCGGGCATTGCCGGAAAATACCCCCTCCGAGACCTTTTCTAAACCCAAGGGAAATGTTCTGATGTTTGAAGCGAAGGGCGAGGGTTCTTCTCTGACTGTACAACTGGGTGTGCGCCCTTCGGGTACGGAACCCAAGATAAAATTCTATTATTTTGCTCAGGCAGAGGTGGCCGATCCAAGTCAACTCGCAAAAACCCGGGACGAGGCTCTGTCGACGATAGAAGAGTTTAAAGCATCTTTGATGGACTGGATCGATCAGACTCTGCAAACAGCTTAATTTCCCTTACCAGAAGATTCAGGACAAAATTTTCGGCGCAGCCAGGAATCTTTGATTGTGTCGTGACGGCATGAACCTACAATAACAAAAGTGGTTAATTTGATTCTGTGACAAGGGGATTCGTCACAATTCCGCACAGAAATGATGATCGAATGAAATCAGCAATGGAATTCGCCCAGCCACGATTCGAGCAGACTATAACCTGTCTGTTCCCACCTACCTCTATATCATCAATTACAATCGAATCTAGTTTTAGCAGTTTTCAGGCAGCATCATGACGAAACAACGTATCGGGATCTGGATCATCGGAGCATGGGGCGGTGTCTCAACGACAGTCGCCGTCGGTTTAACAGCACTGCAGAAAGGGCTCACCAGCTCCAGCGGGCTAGTTTCTGAAAATCCTTATTTTGAAAAGCTGAATCTGGCGGACTGGGATCAACTGGTCATCGGCGGACATGAAATCCGCGATACTTCTTTTGTCGATGCGGCCCAGCATTTCAGCGAAACTTCGGGCGTTTTCCACCCCGCACTGTTACAGTCGGTCGGAGCCGAATTGAAAGCCTTTGATGAAAATGTCAAACCGGGCACGCTGATCCACGTGGGGGATACGATTCGTTCTCTGGCCGGTGATGCGGTAAAACAGTTTGATGAAGAAACTACGCAGGAGACGATAACTCGTCTTTCCGGAGACATCACGGCTTTTCAGAAAAAACACGATCTGGCACACGTGGTTGTCATTAATCTGGCTTCGACAGAACCTCCCGTGCAGCAATCGGCCAAAGAGCTGACGCTGGCGGAATTAAAAGAAGCGCTCGCATCCGCGGTCACTTCGCCGGTTCCTGCGAGTACGATTTATGCCATCGCCGCCATCAACGCCGGCTGCTCGCATCTCAACTTTACGCCTTCCGCAGCCACCGATCTGCCGGCTCTGGTTGAACTGGCCGAAGAAAAACAGGTGTTGCACGGAGGCCGTGACGGAAAAACAGGGGAGACCCTGATGAAAAGTGTGCTCGCCCCGATGTTTGCTCACCGGAATCTGAACGTCATGAGCTGGGTGGGACACAATATTTTCGGAAACCTGGACGGAAAAGTCCTCGATGATCCGATCAATAAATCAAACAAAGTCCATTCCAAAGATCACCTGCTGACGGAAATTCTGGGGTACAAGCCACAGACGCTGGTCTCGATCGAATATATTGAATCGATGGGTGACTGGAAAACCGCCTGGGATCACATCCATTTCAAAGGTTTCCTGGATACGAAAATGTCTCTGCAGTTTACCTGGCAGGGAACCGACTCCGTTCTGGCAGCGCCCCTGGTACTCGATATGGTTCGATTTACGGAGCGGGAGTGGCGTCGCGGAAATCGTTCCGGGGTGATGACGCACTTGAGTTCGTTCTTTAAAAGCCCGATGCAGGCCACAACGCCGGAATTTGAACGGCAGTACCAGCAGCTTGAAGAATGGGCCGACCACGTTTCCAAAGAATCTTCCGCATCATGAAAAACTGGCTCGCGTATTTTCAATTGATGCGGCTGCCCGCTGTTTTTACAGCGATGTCAGATATCATTCTCGGTTATCTGCTCACGCATAATTCGTTCGAGCTACCCGTGCAGTTTGCATTACTGCTGGTTGCTTCCGCCGGCCTGTATCTTTCGGGGATGGTGTTCAACGATGTCTTCGACCGGAAAGTCGACGCCGAAGAACGCCCTTCGCGGCCAATTCCCTCCGGTCGCATTTCCACACAGAACGCGGCGGTCCTGGGAGGTCTGCTGATGCTGGCGGGCGTCGGTGCCGCCCAAACGGTGGGAACACAGAGTCTGATTGTCGCCGGTCTGCTGGTGGTGGCCATTCTCGGTTACGACACGATCCTGAAAAAAACCGTTCTCGGACCGCTGATGATGGGGATCTGCCGATTCCTGAATGTGATGCTGGGCGCGAGCGCCGTGGCCCGGGAAATTAATCTCTGGGTGAAACCGCAACTGCGGATCGCCGCCGCCCTGGGCCTGTTCATTGTCGGGCTCACCTGGTTTGCCCGTATGGAAGCAAAAAACAGTCACCGCGGGCATTTAGTCAGCGGGGCCCTGGTGATTAACGCCGGTCTGGGCGCATTGGTCTGGATGCTGGCGACTTATCCCTGGCCACGCGAAATCAATTTGAGCATGGTGCTGGCGGCCGTTGGCGTGGTGATGTTGACCATTGACCGTCGCCTGGTGCAGGCCATTTTGAATCCGGTTCCTCAAAATGTACAGATCGCAGTCAAAACCATGCTCGTTTCCTACGTGATGCTGAACGCGATCATGGTTTTTGTCTGGACTGCCAATCCTCAGTACGCCATTGTGACCGCCGCTTTGCTGCTTCCCACAATCATTCTGTCGCGCTGGATGTCGGTCACGTAATTCAGCCGGGCCCTGCTGACAATCGCTACATCGCAGATTGAAATCCCATGACCTGATACCGGGCCAGTTCCATGGCGTCTGTGAGTTTGATGGCGCAGATGCCTTCATAAGCGAGCATCACTTTTCGTGATCCCAGGGAATCAGGCGAATCCCGTTCAAACAGGACGATCCCGTTTGAAATTAAAAAGTTCTTGAAAGGAACGGTTTCCTGAAACGAGGTGACTACAATCCCCTTCTTGGGGATGCTTTCCGGCCAATTTTCCAAAATTGTACGCCAGCCTTCTGCGCTTTGCATAATAACTCTCTTTTGTAAGTGATCGGTGAAAGGACTCATTCACAACGCGAAAGATACGTCTTCGGTATCAATTGAGCAAGAGGAACCTTTCAGTTCACCTGGCGTACTCCGACTTGCCTCCCGGCGATTTACTGTTTTCAGCGGCCTGTTTCGTGATATTCAGAGAACGATGAGTTCTGAGAACACTCCAGGAATTCAGCCGCAAATCGTTGGTTTGATTCCAGGGAGCCAGTATGATTCAACCGCACGCGCGGTGCATTTATCTTCAACATGGATGATCCTTTCAGAGAATCACGTTCCTTGAATCTTAAACGAGAACCAGCGGCGATCTCATTTGGCGAATTTGTAGCCATGATGGCCTTGATGCAGTCATTGGTGGCGTTATCCATCGATGCGATGCTGCCTGCACTGACGGAGATTGGTCAGGATCTGGGGGCGAAAGCCGTCAATGACAGCCAGTTGATTGTCTCCATTCTGTTTCTGGGGCTGGCCTTCGGGCAGGGAGTGTACGGCCCTTTATCTGATACAACGGGACGCAAGCCGTCGATTTATCTCGGCTTCAGCCTGTTCCTGACGGGCTGTGTGCTCTCGCTGTTTTCAACCGATCTCACCATGATGCTGAGCGGACGGTTTCTGCAGGGGCTGGGCCTGGCAGGGCCGCGGTCGGTGATCGTGGCGATTATCCGCGATCAATATGAAGGCCCCGCGATGGCACGCGTGATGTCGTTTGTGATGACGATTTTTATTTTCGTGCCGGCCATTGCGCCAACGCTGGGACAGGGGATTTTACTGGTCGCACACTGGCGGGCCATCTTTGCCGCTCTCTTGGGTTGTGGAATTCTGACGCTCATCTGGCTCGTCTTGCGACTGCCTGAAACGCTGACCGTCGAACGGCGAATCCCGTTTTCTCTGATGCGCATCAAACGTGCGATTCAGGAGGTCTGTTCGCATCGGGTTTCGCTGGGGTATACGATTTCCCTGGGATTGATTTCGAGTGCCTTTCTGGGTTATTTGAGTTCGGCTCAGCAGATCTTTCAAAAGCAGTACAAACTGGGGACCATGTTTCCGCTGTATTTTGCGATTCTGGCACTGTGCATCGGCAGCGCCTCGTTTGCGAATGGCAGGCTCGTGATGCGGTTCGGCATGCAGCATCTTTCGCGCTGGTCCAAACGTATTTCGACCGTCATTTCCCTGCTGTTTTTTGTGTACGTGCTGTCGGCAGGCGGTCAGCCGCCACTCTGGTCGATGATGGTGTATATGATGGTCATTCTGTTTTGTTTCGGGATCATGTACGGGAATTTAAACGCGATGGCGATGGAACCTCTCGGTCATATCGCCGGCGTCGGGTCGGCAGTGATGGGGGCGCTCTCGACTCTGATTTCCGTACCCTGCGGCATTTTAATCGGTCACAGTTACAACGGCACCGTCATCCCCGTGATCAGTGGTTTTACCATTTCAGGAGTGTTGATCGTGATTGTGATGCACTGGGTGGAAGCGGCTGGGAGAAATACGAGTACGGAAGAAGAGACTCCGGAAGTCACTTTGTAAAAACAGGAACGAAAACGCAGTCAGGTTAAATTCTGTCGGCGTTTATGATAGAATGAGGATGTTTTTTAACGCACGTTGCTCCGGGGATTTTACTTTGTGTACAGAGATCATTCCCGGTCATTCTGGTGAGATCAATCTTCAGGTTCGGATTTTGAAATGGGATATCAGCTTAAGCAACAGGAGTCGTTGGCGCAGGGAGTCCGTCGGATTGCGCGCGAGCAAATGAGCCAGGCGATGATTGAACTGCAGAACCCGGAACGGAACCGGCATCAGGCCATTCATGAAGTGCGTAAACAGTTTAAGAAACTGCGTGGTTTGATTCGCCTGGTTCGCTCGGGACTGGGCGATGAGTATGCGCAGATGAATCTCTGGTGTCGAGATGCCGGGCGGCGTCTGTCACGCGTTCGAGATGCAGAATCCATGCTGGAATCGCTGGCGAAACTGCGTGAACGTTTTTCGGACAGTACTCATGCAGAAATGTTTTCAGAATTTGAAAGCAGGCTGCTTGCCCGCAAACAGCGCATCGTGGATGAATGGATTGACCTGGACGCCGACTTGAAAAAATTATCCGGTCAGCTTGAAGAAGGCCATCGAAAGATTGAAAACTGGAAGATCAAAGGGCCGGCAGGGAAAGTCATCAGTCACGGTTTGCACAAAACCTATCAGCGGGGGACAAAGGCATTAAAAGATCTGCATCGTTGCCCGAGTGATGAACTGTTTCACGAATGTCGCAAGCGCAGCAAATACCATCTTTATCATATCCGACTGCTGGGAGATCTCTGGCAACCGATTCTGGCGGCCCGCCTCGCGGAACTGGATCAGTTAAATGATTATTTCGGGAACGACCATGATCTGGCGGTGATGACGCAACTCATTCACAGCGAACCAGAAACACTGGGGGCATCAGCGGGTATCGAGCAGTTACTGAACATCATCGGCCAGCAGAGGCAGGAACTGCAAACTGCAGGGCTGAAGCTGGCGGATCGCGTTTTTGCAGAGGAATCGCAGGCATTCGCCCGCCGCATGAAAGCCTACTGGAGCCTCTGGCGCGATCAGAGTTCACCTTAGATCAGCGCTCAGCTTATTTATGCTTCGGGAATCCGCAACAGTGAGATCAGCAGTCCGCGCTTCTGTCCGTGGACTTCTGCGATTTCCGGCAGATGCCCGCAGACTTCAAAACCGAACTTTTCATTCAAGTGTCGCGTCCCCTCATTGTGATCGAAGTGCATGCCAACCAGCGTGGTGATTCCCAGAGCAGGGCAGGCGTCGATCATCTTCTGTAACAGGAAGGTGCCGAGCCCCTGTTTCTGATGTGAATTCGCGAGGTACAGGCTGACTTCCGCCGTCTTATCGTAAGCGGGGCGACCGGCGTAAAACGAAGTCACATAAATGCAGCCCGCGATTTGTCCCGCTGCATCTTCCGCCACCCAGATCGGCCGTTTCCCGGGAGAGAACTGCGCAAACCATGTTCTCCGACTTTCCACCGTGATCGGTTTCGTATCAGCCGTCGCGGTGCCGGCCGGGATGGACTGGTTATAGATGTCAACGATGGCCGGCAGATCATCAATCGTAGCATCGCGGGTGGTGATCATGGTTTGATCCAGTAGGAAAAATAATGGCGAAGTGATATGTTTCGAAGTCCATGCTGCGGGATGCTCAACTCAATTCTAATGCTGCACGCAAACATTTTTCGACATTCTGCATTGTCGTATTCGAAAGAGATCCGATCATTTTTGCGATGTGCTGTTGTCGAATCGTGTAGATATTGGAGCAGTTAATGACTGAAGGACGGAGAAGACCGGACAGCCGCCAGTCGGGATGGTAGAACGAAAATCAACAATAACGAGATTACTTCTCATTGACATATTCTAGATACTGGTCCGGATTTTCGTCATCCAATGCTACTATTACCGCCGAATAGGTTTCCTCGGTCTCACGAATCTGTTGCGTCTTCTCGAAGAGATCCTCACGGATCAGTCTGCAGTCCACATCTCCTATTTTTACGGAAACCTTTTCCCCGTGAGAAACAGCCTCTGATTGCGCTTTTGTCAGTTTCATGATTTCCTCCCGCTAAATTGTTACCGACAAATAACATGAAGGCAAGATTGTTTCTTCAGAAAAAATCTGTAACCAATAAATGGGACGGGTAAACCCGGTCTCACCGCATCTGCCCCAGCATTCGGCGGGCGGCCTGTCCCAGCATGACCGTATCCACGCCGGCGGTGATCAGCGTGAACCCTTTATCAATATAAGGTTTCACCGCGTCGACAGTCACGCCGAAAATGCCGAGAGGCATGTTGTGTTTTTGGCAGACTTCGGAGACATGCTGAATCGCGCCGGTGACGTCGGGGTGATCGATTTCGCCGATGCGTTTCAGGCTGGCGGAAAGATCGTAAGGGCCGATCAGAACCGCGTCGACGCCCGGGACTTTTACGATCTGTTCGATGTCATTTACGGCGTCAATATGTTCGGCCTGAACCACGACGGTGATTTCTTCGTTTGCTTTTGCCAGGTAGTCGTCAAAGGAGAAACCGAATCCGTGGGCGCGACCCAGGCCGACGCCCCTGGTTCCCTCGGGGGAATAACGGGACCAGGAGACAACCTGCTCCGCGGTTTTTGCCGAATTGACCAGCGGCGCAATAATTCCCGCGGCCCCGAGATCAAGGGCTTTTTTGATTTGCACTTCATCGGGCGCGGCGAGTCGCACGAGGCAGGGGAGTTTATGTCCGACGCGTCCGACGATGGCCAGCAGATCAGCGGGCGAGTACGTACTGTGTTCGGCGTCGAGAAACAGCCAGTCGTAACCGACGTCTGATAAAACCTCTGCCGTTTCCGGGCAGGAGAGCGTAACCAATGGTGAAAGCAGTAGTTGACCCTGTTTGAGTTTCGAGCGGAAGTTGTGTGGCATGGGGAAGTTCTCCAAAAAAACCGTGCTAGATTGTTTCCTCTATCGGTGTTCGGTATTCTGAATTAAGAGTATACCGTTCTCATAATTGATTTCAGACCCCGGGAAACAGCTGATGTTTAAACCAGTTTTATTTATGCGATCAACGCTTTTTGTTTGTCTGTTTACAGTCCTCATAGTAGCTCCGCTCTGGGGGAAAGACAAGAAAGCCGAACCGACAAACGCGGCAGAAGCAGCCGCGAAAAAAGCAGAAGCGGCCGCAGCGGTGAATGAAAAGTTCGCCGCCTGGAAAGCGACGCTTTCACCGGAACAGCAGGAGTGGGAAACTGTACTGGAAGAGAACCTGGGCGGTTTTTATCTGCCGATCTATAAAAAACAGAAGGTGGCAGGACAGGTGACGGCCTGGGATTATGTCGCCGACGATTCGAAACTGCCGCGGGTATTATTGATTGGTGATTCGGTTTCACGCGGCTATACACGGTCTGCACGGAAAGCACTGGCGGGCAAAGCGAACGTGCATCGCGCCCCCGAGAATTGCGGCCCGACCGCGACCGCCTTGAAAAAACTCGACATCTGGCTCGGCATGGGGAACTGGGATGTGATTCATTTCAACTTCGGCATTCATGACCGCCGCACTCCCGCTGCGGATTACGAATCGCGTCTTCAAACACTCGTGGATCGTTTGAAGAAAACGGGCGCCAAACTGGTCTGGGCCAGCAGTACGCCGATCCCCGCGGACTGGAAAGAGGGTCCCGAGATCAAAACGCTGCTCGAAGAAAAGAATGAGATCGCCGCCCGGGTGATGAATAAAAACGGGGTCGAAATTGACGATCTGTTTACGTTCATCACGCCGCATCTGTCGGAAACTCAAAACCCGAAAGACGTGCACTTCAACGGCAAAGGTTATGAGATGCTGGGGCAACAGGTGGCGAAACACATTTCGGGAACGCTGGAAAAGAACGCGCAGAAATAAAGCTTGTTTTTCACTTCGCTACGACAGCAGCCAGTAGCCGATGCCGGCGATCAGGCAGATACCGGCCAGGACTGAAGCGGCGATCAACACGTTTTTGTGTTTGCTTCGGGCGACATACTGGTTGGGAGAAGCGACGCGGAAGTGGTAAGTGGCAGCGATCGACAGGGTGTTACCGGGAAACAGGATCTGTTCCTGAACCCGCCTGCCATCGACTTCGATGCCGTTTTTGCTGTTGAGATCTGTCACAATCCAGCCGGTGTTTTCAAAGTGGAAGGAACAGTGTTCTCCCGAGATACCCGGGCGGTCGAGCTGAATGTCGCAACTGGCATTGCGGCCTAATACCACCCGCTGTTGTGTGATGGGGAAGCGTCGTTTTTCGTCGAGTGAAATGAGGTCGATGGGCTGTATCTCATTCCGGAGGGCGTCAGTGGTCTGCTGTGCCTTGAGGTCTGTCGATTCCAGGGGGACCGCGTGGCGCAGGATGCCGCTTTTCGAAATGTCCGATTCACCGCGTGTCAGCCGTTCGATGCCTTCTGTTTTTTTCTGTGCCAGTTCGGCGACATGGCTGGCAGTCGCGATGCGCGAAGAAAGCTGCGGTCTGACAATACTGGACTGCGCGATGGCGTTGCGTGCCTGGGCTTCGCGCACCCGCTGGGATACGATTTTGTTGAACCGGAACTCAACCGCTCTTCGGTCTGCAAAGGGTTTCAACGCAGCAGCGACTTCCTGCATGGACTGATACCGGTCTGCCGGCTGTTTGGCCATCATTTTTTCGACAATGGAAACAACTTCCGCTGGAACATTGGGAGCGATTTCGCTGATGGACGGCGGTGTTTTCTGTCGGTGTGCCTGAATTTTCTGGGCAGCGGTTCCTTTGGGAAAAGGGAGTTTACCTGTCAGCAGAAAATACATCGTAGCCCCGAGGCTGTAGATGTCGGCCCGGGCATCTACGGGCTGACCGCTCTGGGATTGTTCGGGAGCGATATATTCCGGGGTGCCGACGCAGCCATGTCCGAAGATCATTGCCAGTGAAAATTCCGCTTCGGGATTATCCTGCAGCAGCGCTAAGCCGAAGTCCAGCACTTTGACGACGCCTTGAGAATCAATGATCAGATTTTCCGGTTTCAAATCCCGGTGTACGATGCCCGCCTGATGTGCGTTTTCGAGTCCCAAAGCCGCCTGATAAATGACATCGCAGGCCTGTGGCGTCGGTAAGGACCTCTGTTTGAGCAGCACCAGTTCCAGCAGGCTGATCCCTTTGACGAATTCCATGGCGATGTAACAGATGGCACCGGTGTCATCGTAGTTGATGGTGCGCACGACATGCGGATGATTTAAGCGGGCGCCGGCGGTCGCTTCGAGTTTAAGTCGCGTGAGCATGCCTGTATCGTTGCGGCATTTCTCATTAAGCACTTTCAGAGCAACCGGCGCTTGTGTTTCGATATCTTCCGCCAGATACAGGCTGCCCATCCCGCCAAAACCGAGAATTTCCAGGACTTTATAACCATGAATAAAAAAGCCCCGCTTGCGTCCGGCCAGTAAACGCTCGCCCTGATAACGGGTCAGGACTTTGGCTGTCACCAGTGACTGGGCTGCTGCTTTTGCAGAGACCGCGTCTTCCAGATGCAGCCTGTCGATGACTGCGCGAACCTCGTCCGCCGAGAGTAGATGACTCTCCTTTAATAATTCCAGGAAAGATTCAGTATTACGCGGTTTAGACATATACACACTGCTGCAGGAAATGATGCGGAAACATTGTCCATTATATCCATGTCCAGTTCATTATGGTAGCGGTTTTGAGATGGTACCGAAGCGCATCACAAATTGCTGACGTTTTCTGAGAGTGGCTGCTACGTCATTGTGAGAGTGTTGCGACTGTAGCGATTATGACGGCTGCCGGCGCAGACGTATTGAGCGGGAACCGGTCTGTTTCCCGCTCAATGATCTGCCTGCTTTCGTAATGCCTGAACGACCACGTGCCCCACCGCCGCGGTACTTGGATTCGCTGTGCCGACCTGATGATTCGCTGCCGGCAGGCAGGAAACCAGGTTTTTGACCGAATGACTCAGACTTATTTCGTCATCTGATATTCCAGTGTGAACTGATGCTGGTCCCGCTCGGGAACGATGCTGGTTTTCTCGCACAGTTTTTTATCGACCGGATTCCAGGTGCGGATTTCAATTCGGTTCTGTGTGGGAATGAACTGCATCAGGCGGAACCCGTTCGACCCGTAGTCGGAAAGCAGTTCATGCACGGTATTGCCGTGCTGGCCTTTAACGGTCTGATGCAAAGCCTGTGTCCGGCTCTGATCGCCGCAGCAGATCAGGAACAGGTTTTTGTGCTTGCTGAAACATTTTTCCCACATCTGTTGTGATGTGTTGCCTTGCGAGCCGTGACATTTCTTCCAGACCATACGTCCTTTGGGAGCGTCATAGTAATCGCGGGCCTCTTTGGGATGTTCGAGTGGTCCCAGATCCATGTGTGTGGTGATGATGGCTCTGCGGTCAGCGTGCTGTGCAAGCACTTTGTCGGCCCAGGCCAGGACCATATCAGGGGCATTGCATTCCAGATGAACGAAAATGAAATCCATGCCGGCTGCGGAAAACAGTTGATAGCTGTTGGCATTGTTGCCTGAGATTTCCGGTTTCCCGTCGGGCGATTCAAAACAGCCGCCGTACCATTTGAATTCACTGAACCGTGATTTCGGAAAGTATTTCTGAAACAGCGAGGAATTGCCGGTTTTACCAACCATATCGTGATTGCCCACGCTGATTCCATACGGGACTTTGCCATGCAGTTTATTCATGCATTTCTGCGCGACCGACCATTGTTCGTCGTTATTGAGATCCACGATATCGCCGACGTGGCTGACAAACACGATTCGCTGACGATCCATTTCATCAATGATACAGTCGGTAATGGCTTCAAATACCGGATTGGCTGTGGGCGCTTCCGCCTGCGTTTTTCGGTTCGTGCCTTTACCGTGATAGTGTTGCGTATCGGGAATGACGGCGATGCTGAAGGTTCCCTCTGCGGCAGGGGGGAGTTCCTCCGCGTGAACAGGAAAGGCAGCAGCAATCACAAGCATGGCGAAAACAGTCGTAGAGAATTTCATGGCAGAGTTTCGTTTCTGGCTGAGGCAGTCCGTGTAGGAATTATATCAAATGAGTCGGCTGGATGAACCGTTTGAGATTAATAAGGGAGTTCGATTTCGACTTCCGGCCGTTGTGATTTCAGATCAGCAAAGGCAGGTTGTTTGAGAGTCGTTTCGGTCGCGTCCACTCGTTTGAGTTTAGTCAGGCTGGCTAAGGTTGCAATCACTTCCGGAGTTGTTTTTTCCGGTAATTTGACCGCAACCACTTCTCCTTCTGAATCGAGAACGATTTCAGCGCCGTTGTCGTTCAGTTGAGACACAGCGGCTTCGGCTTCGGCAGACGGTTTACCGGCAGCCGTATCGATGTCAGCCGAGGAGCAGCCCGCAGCGGTGAAAAGAGAAAATAGCGTGCAGGCACTCAGTAACAGGCCGGCAGGAATTCTGTGAAGGCGATACGGGAATGGGGGGGTATAAAATGTCATTTTGTTTGGTTATCCTGAATGAAAACTGGTTTGTGGAAAGCCGGAGAACTGTTCGCAGTCCTCCGGCGTCTATTTGCACTGAGTCTGTTTTTGCAGACTAGAATTCGCCGAGGACTTCCCCGTCTGCGCGATTGCCGAGATTGGAGTAAGTCACCTGACTCATGTTCTCGCTCAGAAAACGGACTGATCCGTCGAACAACAGAAATTGTGCGCCACCGACGTGTATGCTGCCGAATGCAACTTCATTGGTGGTATTCATCGGCGTGCCTGTGCTGGCCACATGTTCGGAATATTCGCGCGGGGCGCCATCCCAGCCGCCGACCGATGTGGAGCCGATATAAAAGTGATCTTTGAAGGCATCAAAATCATTGACACATTCGCCGATGGCGATGGTGTTGGATGTGCCATCGGTGATGTCACGCAAACGGATGGAACTGTTCAGAAAGAAGCCCCCGTTCGCGTCCGTGACACTGCCTTCGCTGTCTGAAGTGCCGGTTCCGGAAAAACAGGCCAGATAAGAGGTTGGCACGCGATCATCAATGCCGTCGTGATCGCGGTGACTGACGGTCGTGTCAGAAGGACAGCGATAAACACTGAGGTAAGTAGCACAGGCATCTTCATTGGCGCCGGTGCCCCAGTCTGCATTGAAATCGATGGTGTCGTAGACGTTGGCCTGATCGATTCCGGGCAGAATCGAGCCACTCCAGCCAAGCCCGCCGTTACCGGTGGCCGTATTTGCGACGACGAGATCGACATTAAATCCCGGGGGGAGAATGCGAAATGTGTCATGGTAATTGTGAATTGCGAGTCCCATTTGTTTCAGATTGTTTTTGCACTGCGAGCGGCGGGCTGCTTCCCGTGCCTGCTGGACTGCCGGCAAGAGCAGGGCAATCAGGATCGCGATGATGGCGATCACAACCAGTAATTCAATCAGTGTGAATCCACGACTTACGGGATTTTTCGAGCGGGTTTTCATCTTTAGCCTCTTCTTACTTGAGATAGATAACAAAATTTGTTTTTCCGGTAATGGGATCCGGAACATTTTCAAAATACTCAACGATAAAATAACGCGGCATTCATTCCTCCGTAGCGACAAGAATTCGGATCTGATCGCGGCCAATGCCGCCACCACCTCTCTGGCTCCAGGCGACTTCCAGTGTTTGCCCCTCGTCGGAGAGTTCTGTTTTGTCGCTCGCATCAATGCCACGGCCACTACGTTTGAATTTTTCGTTGTCGTAAGCGACATCGGCACATCCCAATGTCTGGTCAGTTGCATAGAAGTCAGAATCTGTCTTGAAGCCTCCCAGCACGGGGTATCTGAAGTGAATCGCTCCACTCAAGCGCACTGCCGGCTGTTGTTGACCCTGCGGGTCTGAATGAGGGCCATCCAGATGCACGAGATACACATTGACTTTCGTACCTTTGGGAATGAGCTGACGCAGCTCTTTTTGATTTGCAGGAGTACCTGCTGAGGGGATTTTCCAGACCATTACGTCTTCAGGCAGTATCAGATTATGTTGTTCCTGAAACAGGTGAATCTGCTGGCTGCTTGTGAAATCGCCGGCTCCTAACTGTTTTGGCATTTCCTGAATATACTGAATTGCTCCCGACAGCGATTCGATTTGAGCCCGGAACCTGAGGGCACGGATAAATGTGTTTTGATTGGTCTGCAAAGTCACAGGCGGGCTCCCATCGCCTTTGAATTGAATTGCCTGACCGGCTTCGAGGAGATGCGTGGACGTTTCGCTTTGATTGTTCCGCACTTCTGAGCAAATCACTTTTCCGTGAAAGACGTGTGCTTCTGACGAACCGTCTTCGGCAACGTGGACACCGAAGCGGGTTCCCAGATCCACGACCCGCTGTGAGGGGGTTTCTACCACAAAACCAATGGCATCAGAGGCGACTTCGGCGGCCAGGGTGCCTTGCCAGAGCCGAATGCTGTTGTGATGCAGCAACTCGAATGTCGCCGGGCTTTCCAGAACCACTTCGACTCCGGAATTCATCAGGATTCTGGCGACGCCACGCTCTAACTGATATTGGTGTCCTGTCAGCAGCGGATCATTTTCTGATATTTCCTGGCTGTTCTGTATTAATAGTCCTGACGGGATTTGATCGAGGATTGCCACTCTGGTGTGCGCGAACGGCTGGGCTGCGTAATAGGCAAAATACGAGAGCACTGTCAGCGGGATGACATAACAGATGGTAAGCAACACATAATACGACAGATGCTTTCGCGGAGCCGATAACCTTTTGGCAGGCATTTCGTTCGGCATCTGATTGGGGAAATTAGTGAGATGTTCGGGATCGAGAAATTCTTCATCGAGAATCAACTCGGCATGCATGTCCATCAGGAACACATAAATTTTCTGTGCATCCGGATCGCTGCGCAACTGATCGGACAAAGCTTTGAGCTGTGAGCTGCTGGCAGTTTCATTTTGTACTTCGTAAATCAGTTTCACGAGTGCGCGATTTTCGCGGAGCAAATCGTTCATCCGACATCCTCCGCATTCATCTTGCATTCGATGCAACGAAACAGCGTACTGCGAATGCGATCCAGGTGCCGATAAATGGTACTCAAAGGCTGGCCCATAATGCTGGACGCGGTTTTGGCACCATGATCGGATTCATAGATCAACTGCAGCAGGTAGAGATCTTTCTCCGGCAGCTGACGTTTGCATTGCGCAAGAAATTCACGCCTGATTTCGAGCAGTTCATCATACCTGGCATGAGTGGATGCAATCTGAGTCAACAGCTGTTCGTCGAACAATGCGGAAAATCGTTTTTTACGTTCCATTAATCGCAGGACTTCTATGCGGGCGATGCCACACGCCCAGCGTGTGAAATCTCCCTCAGACTGGTATTCATCAAATTTCCGCCACAAGATCAGGCTGGTTTCCTGCATGACTTCGTCGGCATCATTACGACAGGGAATCAGTGTGAGGATGAAACGAAAAATTTTGGAATAGGCATTGGCATACAACCGCATGAATAACTCATCGGCGGCGGGTTTCTGATGCGAGTGTGCATGGGATTTAGCGGCAGCAGGCGAGTTAAAAACAGGCCGGTTCGTGGTAGTAAAAGAGTCGGAACGGTCCATCACAGTCTTTTCGGAAAATGCTTTCCAGAGTTCTCGGATATCAAAATGTAAGGTTGTCGAACCTCACAATATCTCCCATTTCAGTGGGAAAAATTCTCAGGCTAATTTGGATATTTTTATTTTTGATCTGAGAGCGAATCAGCGGGCACAACAGAGAGGCAGGAATCTGGCTGGGCATCTGGAAAAATAAAACGTTTTTGGACTGTAGAAACTTTGGAAAAAAATAAAATGCACCTGCCGTCAAGATACGCGAAGTAAACCGAATCTTCACACTTTATGAATGCGTCCTTAACGTTTATGTCCATACGTGACCTGCTCCGGTTTTCACAAGTGAAACAAATCACCGTTCTCAGGGGACACGCAATCCGCGACGGATCAAAGCATCGGCATCAATCGTTGGGGAGCAGGCGTAGGGGCTCAGCTGCGCGAAGATATTCCAGACGACGGACGCAGCAAAATTCAGTCATGCGTTTTGGGAACAGGGAGGTGGATGTCGCATTGTTCGCGCACGCGATTGCACGCGTGCCTGATTTGCAGAATCGCTTTGAGGCGCCAGTTCGCGCCTGGGATGAAATCAGGGGAGGTGAAAAAAACACAGGTGCCCGTGATGCGCTTTGTCTGTGAATCAAAGCGATTACGAGAGTAAAACGGATGAGGTTATTGTTGTGTCATCGTCTTTTTTTTGCTGGCTTCGTGTTTGGCGATCCATTTTTCAGGATTGGCGTCGAAGGCTTTGGCACAACCGCTGCAGCAGACCCAGTAGGATTTTCCCTCGAACGTCACTTGAGTGGTTCCCAGTCCTCCCGAGATCACGCAGGTTTTTTCGCCGTAATCGGAATCGCTTTTTGCAAAGGACGTTCCCTGGCGGCGCGTATTGATGGTATCAATGCGGGCGTAACTGTCGCCGCGCAAATCGTAAATTTCCAACATGTAGCGATCGTTGTTCTGCTGGTTCAGAATAATTTGTGCGTGTTTTTTTTCGTCAGCGGGTTCAACCAGCGAGAGGCTGAGCTTGTAAGTCGAGTGCATCACATTCGGGTTATCATCGCCCGGCACTTTTTTGAGAGGGACTGAAAAGTTTCCTTCGTAAATTTGTTTCTGACCGGCTTTGTTCGTGAGGGTCAGTTGATATTTTTGTTTGTCTGTCAGGTAGGTCAGCCGCGCGTTTTCGTAGTAGCGGCTTTTATCCGCCGTCATGACCAGCGCCGGTTGAGCCGGATTGGTTTGCAGATCCCAGACCCAGCCTAAAGTTTCCACAGAACTGAAACCGCCGATTTTTCGAAATGTAGTACCCCCCCAGTCGCCAAGCATGATCTGCAGTGGTTTGAGCGCTTCAAGTACGTTGTCAAATTTCTGCTCATCGGGTGTATCCGCCCCGGCAGCCGCTGTTGTGGCGCTGCCGCCTAAGGTGATGGGTTGGAACCTGCGGGCCGGTTTTGTCTGTTTGGCAGCTGATTCACTTGCCTGATTGTCTGTTGTTTTGAGCGCACCCTCAGACTCCCGATCAACGGTAATTTTTTCTGCAGCATTTTGTGGTGTGTCCGAGGAACCGCAACCTGCGCAGCAGACCAGGGGAAATATCAAGAGGAATGCAATTATAGTGTGCCGCAGATACATAACGGATTGCTCCCGAACCTGGAACAGGTTTGCTTTTCAAAAACATACCAGGAAAAACGCACCTGGTTTTACAGGTAAAACAGAGAAGTTTTATAGATGAACCAGTATAACAGTCTGTTCACGTTTTTGTCACTGTGAATTCAGTTCTGATAAAATTTCTGCATTCCTGCAGCGGTGCTTTGTGTATCGTCTGTGTCGAGAGTACAATCGTTCGCTTAATGCTCATCAAAGAGAATTCGTTTAGAAGTGAGGGCCGTGCCATGAGTACCGCACCATCGAACGACACAGAATCGATGGAAGTTGATCCTGTTTTTTTAAATGCGAAACGTGAAGCCTGGATTATTCTGGGTTTATGGATCGTCGCGTTATTGTGGGCAGTTCCCTATTGCTACCTGAATGGTTATCAGACAGGCCTTGATCCCGAAACAATAGAAACGACGATGGGCATTCCCAGCTGGGTTTTCTGGGGAATCGCCTTTCCCTGGATCGTCGCTGACCTGTTTACAATCTGGTTTTGCCTGTTTTATATGAAAGAGGACGACCTCGGAGAAGCTCACGAAGGTGAAGATCTTGCAGAAGAGATTGCAGAACTGCACGCAAATCAGGCTGACGCAACTACCGGGGGGAATGAGTCTTGAACTATTTATTGAACAGCAATCAAAGTCTACCGATCGTGCTGGCGGCCTCCGGAACCAACGCGGCACTGGTCTCCTTTCTGATTTACACAGCGGGTGTTTTCGTCCTGGCTGCTTTGTCGAATCGACTGCTTAAGAGTAAGAGCTTTCTGAGTGAATACTTTCTGGGGAGTCGGGGGCTGGGCGTCTGGGCATTTGCCTTGACGTTTGCTGCGACCAGCAGTTCCGGCGGCAGTTTTACCGGATTTCCATCCAAGATTTATACGCATGGCTGGATTCTGGCGCTCTGGATTGGCAGTTATATGGTCGTGCCAATCTGTACGATGGGTTTAATCGGTAAGCGGCTGAATCAGGTGGCACGACGTTCCGGTTCGATTACCGTACCCGATGTGATTCGCGATCGATTTCACAGTCAGATACTCGGTTTGATGGCCGTTTCCCTGATCGTGTTTTTTATGTCGATCAATCTCGTTGCGCAGTTCAAGGCGGGCAGCTTGATCCTGCAGACACTGCTGGATGGCGTAACGGTGTTTGAGAGTGCCGCGGGCAGTCTGTCGAATGCCGTATCGGAAATCCCTTATATAAACAGTGCTGAGAGCCCGGAATATCTGCTGTGTCTGTTGGTCTTCGGCGTCGCGGTGATTCTTTATACGACCTACGGCGGTTTTCATGCGGTCGTCTGGACTGACGTGATGCAGGGGATCGTGATGGTTGTGGGGGTGATCATCATGTTACCTCTGGCGATTTCGCAGTCAGGAGGTCTGGAGAATACGACCAGACTGATGGCAAAAATGACGCCGCCCCGGATCTCGGATGCGGAAAAAGGGGGCATCACTCTCACGTTAGACAAACCCAGCCAGGAAGACGTCAGAATTGATTCGGGAACCTGGATCACAGACGATCCGATCGCCGATCATAAAGTCCCCCTCTTATTTCGGGTGACCCGCTCCGTTGAAATTCCCGCGGGTGAGACGACCGTCAATGAGGTCAAAGTGCTCCAGTTGACGACGCTGGACGATATCAAGAGAATTCTCGGTCGGAAAGAAAGTGAAAAATTTCTGGATGGTGTAAGCGTTTCCAATATCGATTTGAAAGCGTACGCCTACGGCGAAGACGGCAACCAGCAGGGAACCTATCTCGTCGGTCCGGGACCCAGTCCGAGTAGCTCGAATGGGTTTTTACCATTAAGTCTGGCGATTTCCTTCTTCTTCATGTGGGCGATTTCCGGAACAGGTCAACCGGCCAACATGGTGCGGTTAATGGCGTTTCGCGATACCAAAACATTGCAGCGTTCGATTTGTACGGTCGCCATCTATTACACATTGATCTATTTTCCCCTGGTGCTGATCTTCTGTTGTGCCCGGGTCCTGCTGCCGGGAATGGAAGGCGATCCGGACAGTATCATGCCGAAGATGGCGGTTCTGCTGACTGATAATATTCAGATGGGCTGGCTGGCAGGGCTGTTAGTGGCAGCGCCGTTTGCTGCGGTGATGTCGACCGTGGACAGTTTTCTGCTACTGATCTCTTCTGCCTGGGTCCGCGATGTGTATCAACGGAATCTGAATCCGGAAGCGAGTGAGAGATCGATCAAGCTGTTAAGCTATCTGGTTACGTTTGTGGTGGGAACCGCGGCGATGATCGTGGCGGTTAACCCGCCGAAATTCCTGCAGGATATTATCGTGTACGTGGGCAGTGGCCTGGCGGCCAGTTTTCTGGCACCGATTGTCTATGGACTCTACTGGCGACGTGTGAATGCAGCGGGTGCCATGGGCGCGATGCTGGGTGGGTTTTCCGTGCATCTGGCCATGTATATTACCGGGTATTTTGTAAATGGAAGTTTCTTCAAACCGTATCAGTTGTTTGATTTTGATCCGATTATCATTGGATTGTTCGTCTCATTCATCTCCGGATATGTTGTGACGAAAGTGACCGCACCGCCGCCGGATGCTTTAGTTCAGAAATATTTTTACACCACGAAGACCAAAGCCTGATTTTGGTTCTTCCATTCAGTCACCTTGCCATCAGAGGATCATGCTATGGAATATATCGACGCACATTCGCATGTCTGGACTCCTGATATTAAAAAATATCCCCTGGCTCCGGGGTATCAGGTTTCTGATATGCGGCCTCCCAGTTTTACCGCGGAAGAGTTGCAGGCGCAGATGATGACGGTCGGCGTCAATCGGGTGGTTCTGATACAGATGTCATTTTACGGGTTTGATAACAGCTACATGCTGGACTGTATGGCAAAATATCCGGGCATGTATTCGGGGGTGGCTGTCATCGATCAGAAGGGTGACAATCCGACGCCGGAAATGCTGGCGCTGAAAAAGAAAGGCGTACGCGGATTCCGAATTGCGCCTAAAACCAAAAAAGTCGATGAGTGGCTGGACGGGGCCCGCATGGAACAGATGTGGAACACCGGTGCCAAAGAAGGCATGGCGATGTGTTGTCTGATGAATCCTGACGGCCTGCCTGCTCTGGATAAAATGTGTCAGAAACATCGAGACACGACTGTTGTGATCGATCATCTTGCCAGAATTGGCGTCACAGGTGAAATCGATCCGAACGAAGTGGACCAGTTGTGCAAGATGGCCAAACATCCGAATGTGTACGTGAAGGTTTCCGCCTTTTATGCGTTGGGCAAGAAAAAGATGCCTTATCATGATCTGGTGCCGTTGATCAATAAAGTCTACCAGGCTTTCGGCGCGAACCGACTGATGTGGGCGACAGACTGTCCTTATCAGGTCCAGGGGGATCATTCCTACCAGGCGTCAATCGGATTGGTGAAAAATGGTTTGCCGTTTCTTTCCGATCAGGATAAAGACTGGATTCTGGAAAAGACGGCGGAAAAGGTATTCTTCCAGGGCATTTAATTTTGAAAAGTGTGATCAGGTTCTCTCATGGATGCGCGATATCAGATTGAAGATACGAGTCAGATTATTTCTCCGGGCATGATTATCTTTCAGGATCTGCTTGAAGATAACTTACGGAAGATGATCGAGTTAGTCGGAGATCCCAGCCGGTTACGCCCGCATTGCAAGACTCATAAAATGCGCGAAATCATTGCGCTGGAGCTTTCCATGGGAATCGTAAAACATAAAGCGGCGACATTTCCCGAAGCGGAAATGCTGGCAGACACGGGAGTCAAAGATATCTGCCTGGCCTACAATCTGGTCGGACCGAATATTGCGCGGGCGGTCGCATTTCGCAAGCGCTGGCCCGATGTTTCGATTCAGGTGACAGCCGATCATCCGACGCCGATTGCGCAGTTGGGTGAAGCGATGTCCGCGGCGGGGCTGGAAATTGAAGTGCTGCTTGATTTGAATACCGGGCAGAACCGAACCGGGCTGGTACCTGGCGATGCGGCGGTCGAACTGTATCAGATGATCGCGAATACGCCGGGACTGATCGCCGCAGGACTGCACGTATACGACGGGCAGAATCATCAGATCGATTTTCAGGAACGCAAAGCCGCAGTCATGGCGGTCTGGAATGACGTGAATCGTTTGCGCGATCAACTGCTTACAGAAGGTTTGTCCGTACCCCGCATTGTGGCAGGGGCGACCGGCTCATTCCCGATTTTTGCCGATATTGATGATCCGGAGATCGAAGTCTGTCCGGGAACCTGCGTGTTACACGATGTGGGATACGGCGAATTATTTCCCGATCTCAAATTTACCCCCGCGGCTGTAGTGTTAACGCGCGTGATCAGCAGGCCTGGTCCGGATCGCATCACCTTTGATTTAGGTTACAAGGCGATTGCCTCTGACCCGGCGATGGAAAACCGCTGCCGGTTCCCCGATCTGCCGGATGCGAAAGCCGTCCTGCAGAATGAAGAACATCTGGTGGTGATGAGCGGGCGGGCCAATGAATTTCAACCGGGTGATGAACTGCTGGCGATCCCCCGCCATGTCTGCCCCACTTCCGCCTTGCATAAATCGGTTACGGTAGTCAGTGGCGGGAAGGTCGTCGAGCATTGGAATGTGGCTGCCCGGGATCGTTTTATCTCGATCTGATCCCTGATCATCAGGCAACTTGATATCCCCAGTTTTATAGTAAGGCGTGGATTGTTTCTCCGCGAGATCAAATTCCATCATGTCAGAGTCACGGCAACAAACGGGTATTCCTCAATTGGATGAAATGCTTTCGGGCGGCTTATTGCCCGGTAAGCTGACGGTGGTCTTAGGTGCAACCGGCATCGGCAAAACCCAGTTGGGTCTGCAATATGCGCAGGCAGGGCTGGAGCAGGAAGGGCAGACCGGCATTTTATTCGATATGGCGACACGCGGCGATTCACAAAGCCACAGCGAGTATGCCGAGCGGCTGTTTCAGTGGAAGATCAGGGAACAACCGGTCGACGAGGCGTTCGATCTGGAACAGATCTGGGATGCCGGACAGGTGCGGAAAGATTATCAGCATCTCTTTCGCCAAAGCGGCCGCAGAGTGACCCGACGCGATATGGAACTGGACGAGTGGAAAGAATGGAAGCTGGAATTTGTTAAAAAGCTCGACGCCGCGATTGCCTTTTTTTATTCCAACTTCGTGCATGGAGTGAGGCGGACCGTCATTGACGGAATTGAGCCTGCAGAGCGCCCCAGTGAATCGTTTCAGTTTCATGCTTTTGAATACGTGTACCATCAGATTCTGCGGAAAGAATATGACTGGGTGGCGCGAGATCTGTTTCGCGCTCAGTTTCGCAGCAATCAGGATCAGATCAACGGGCACCCCTATGATTGCCAGCAGATCGGCTGTCTGCTGTTGTTGACCACGCATGAAGTGATGCTCGATGATTTGATTCAACGGCCCATTGAAAGTGGCGACGTTTTATCGAACGCAAATACGATTATCCTGCTGGGAAAAATCCGCGAGGGCAACCGGATGAGTCGTGCGCTGCACATTGCCAAGCATCGCGGCAGTGCCGTCGACGAGTCTCTTGTGCCTTATGAGATTCAGGAGTCGGGCATTCGCCTGCTCACCTAGAGCGCATCCCACTTAACCATAGCGTCCCTCATTCGATAGTATTCGGTCCCCATGGCCCCGGAGACGCTACAGGAAACCTGGACACAGGCTGAACCGTCACGTTCTGCGAGGTGGGGAGGTGTTTCATTTAAGACATGCTGCTGCTGTCTCCTGTTATAACAGTTCTGACCGTTATTTCTGGAACAGCTGAAACACCGATTCGAGAAATCAGTTTTCGAAATTCAGTTTCTATCTGTCCCCGCTTTTTTCAAAGATAGATTTGCTCGGAGGCGCCCGGGTTTAACCAGTAATCCTCGGGTTTTCTAACAGCCAACGAGAGCAACAATGAAAAGAAGGACGGGTCATGTTAGTCGATAATTGTGTAGAACCAACTGATCTTGCAGATGCATTCGTACAACGTTTAGACCGCTTACACTCTGCCCCCAGGGTCACACAACAGGTGCTGCAGCTGACGCGGGATCCGGAGAGCAAGATTGAAGATCTTGTGAGGTGTATTGAACATGATCCGGGCCTCGCTGCCAAAATTCTGCAGGTGGTGAATTCCTCGAAGTATGGGGTTGCCCGACAGATTACCAGCATCAAACACGCCGTTTCCTATCTGGGGAAAGATGCCATCCGGATGCTGACGGCTAGTTTTTCCATGGTTGAGTCACTGACCAAACAGAGTAAAGGCCGAATTTTTGTTGATTACTGGCAGCGTGCCTTAACGATCGCGTCGATTTCCGCACATCTGTCCGACCATCATAAGTGTCTGAAAAAAGATGAAGCTTACACCGCAGGCTTATTGGCGGATGTGGGAATTCTGGTGTTTTCACAGGTCGATCGCGAACAGTACAGCCTGATTTATGAGAGTTATCCTCACGGAGACGCATTGCTCAAAGGCGAACAGCAGTATTTCGGGTTTGATCATGCCTTGCTCGGGGCACGGTTGCTCGATCATTGGGATATTCCTCAGGAAATCGTGACCGCTGTGGAAAATCATCACGGCACGGGACAACATGGCTGTCCGCTGGGAATCGCATTACGAACAGGCAGCCTGCTGGCAGGTTCATTGTGGAACCGTTCCTCTGACGAATATCTGCAGGCAGAAGAGATACTACTTTCGTTTTTCGAACTGGATGAAGCACAAATCGAAACGATGATCGAAGTCTGCAAGCAGGATATTGCCGCGAGCGCCGCGTTTTTCGGAGTGAGCCTGGAAGGGTAATCCGAAGTTACTTCTGCTTTTTCTGAGCGATTTCACTTTCGTAAGCCAGTTTGATCGCGTCTATGAATTGTGTTTCAGTATAGATGCGATGCGTGGGCGCATTGAATCCTTTCCCCGACTGAGCCTGGGAGAGATATTTACCGAGATTCTTGCCTCCCTGGGTGGTCGTCATATATTCAATCATCGTAAAACCGCCGGGGGAATTAATAAAATCTCTGATATTCCGTTTTCCGTAAGGCATGACCAGAATACGGTCCAGTCGATCGTAGCCTTCCGGCATCTTGGAGATTCTGCGCATAAACTTGATTCCCTTGCCAGTCTTTAATTGAGCGGCCAGAAAATCCGTTTCAGCATGCACGCGCTTCAGGATGTTATTTTCTGCCTTGACGGTCCAGCCCGCTTTCTGGAGCTGCCTGAATACCGGTTTGACCTGATTGCGGGTCAGCATATCTCCCGGTTCATAATTCCGCAGGCCGGTAAAAAATTCCTGCGTGATCGTTAAGACGGCTTCGAGTGTGGGGAGTGGAGGGGGCGTTTCCGTTTCGGGGGTGATCTCGGGCAGCGGAGCGGATTCTTTCGGATCCGCTGCAAGGACTGTTGTGGCTCCTATCAGGCTTACGAAAAGTATCCCGGTCAAAAACGGATTATGAAGTAAAGGCATCAGTGGGTGAACTCCTGATCGAAAGCAATACGCTGAGAGAGAATGGATCTCTGATGATGTAATATCAGTGTTTATCGGCGAAAGGCAGCCTGCGATCCCAAGAGGAACCGTTGATTTGGTTTCGCAGTTCCTGTTTCAAGTCTAACCCACCGTTGCAAAATGCGCCATTTTTTTTCTACAAAAGTGTACGATTTTGCATTATCAGGTGGCGGTATTTCAAAATAGGCAGTTTTGTTGTGCTGGTATAAGAAGACGGTTCTTTCATCAAACTTGAAGGTTTATGATGAATATTTTAAAAATTCCGATTTTTTGGCCAACCGGAACCATGTTTGCAACGTATAATGGCCAGGAGTGAGACAAAACACGAATTTTTTAAGTGTAGGGCTGCTTGGATTTATCAAAGGAATGTACTCTAAAGAAGGGAATCCACTAATGTTAGTGCTCACAAGACGCAAGGATGAAGAAATTCTGATCAACGGTAACATCTCTATTAAAGTGCTCTCGGTGAAAGGAAACCGGGTTCGTCTGGGAGTAGAGGCACCTGATAATGTTTCGGTGAACCGTGCAGAAATACAAAAGTTCTTACAGCAGTTTGAAGTCGAGTGCGATCCGGTTCAGAGTTGCGGTATTTGAGCGACCAGACTGGTTGCTCAGCTGTCAGAGTGCTCCGACAGAGATCAGTTCGCTCATAAATTGTCTCCCTGTTTCACTGTCAGGCTGAGAAATTTTTCTCAGCGTTTAAGCCGGTCGTAATGTTGCCTGCCCCACAATGTTCTCTATTTTGTGCTTATTCGCCAAATTAACTTCAGTCATTTTAGAGGGTTTCAGAATTGTTGTTTCACAGCAACGGCCCTGGCCTGTCTGATATGCCCCCAATACGACTCACTCTTTTGGTTGATATGTCAAAATGGGGAATGTAGTCTGATTTTTCCGATTAAGTTAAAGATACCTGTTATAGCGATCCGATAGATATAAGGGGGGGAATGTCTATCGAAATTCTTTGTTCTCGTTGCCGGATGATGAATCCAGAGGCAGCGGTTCAAGACAGGTATCAAGATGATTTACGGCATGTACCTTTCCGCACAGGGAGCCGATGCAAATTCGGTTCGGCTCGATGTGCTCTCGAACAATATGGCAAACGCGAATACGACATCATTTAAACGTGATGTTCCCGTATTTCGCATGAATCCGCCATTTGATCAGAAGCAAGGTCCGCTCAACCCTCTGCCCGGTGATCTGGAAAATCACACAGGGGGCATTTCCCTGGAAGCCGTTCGCACTGATTTTGAAAACGGTGCATTCATTTCCACAGAAGCCGACCTGGATCTGGCATTAAAAGGTCCGGGTTTCTTTCAGGTTGGTAACAGGAATCAGACTTACCTGACGCGCAACGGCTCACTTTCCATCGACGCCCATCGCCGCCTTGTCACTGCAGACCAGGGTTTACCCATTCAGACAAAAAACGGAAACGAAATCTCGATTCCCCCGGAGGCGGTGAACGTAGGAATTTCTGACGATGGCGTTGTAACGACTTTCGACAGTACAGGTCAGTCACTGGGATCGGTTGGTCAGCTGGCTGTCGTGATGCCGACCTCACTGGATGAATTAGTCAAAGTCGGGAACAGCCTGTATACGACCGAAGGGCGGGTGGCGCCAGTCAAGGATGATGTGATTATTCAGCAGGGCTTTCTTGAAGCATCCGGTACCAACTCGATTGAAGAGATGATGGAGCTGGTAACCGCATCCCGCATGTTCGAATCCAATATCAATATGATCAAGTTACAGGACGAATCTTTAGGGCGTTTACTGCAAAGCATGCCTCGTCGTTAGGACCCCGTTTTTACATTCAGTGAATCAGCGTTGTTTAACAGAAGTTGAGAGAGTAAGGAGACAAAAATGGCAATACGAGCCCTGTATACGAGCGCATCGGGAATGGCTGCAAACAGTTTCAATCTCGACACCATTGCCAATAATCTGGCAAACGCGGGTACGACCGCCTACAAGCAGAGCCGAGCCAACTTTGAAGACATCTTCTACGAGAACTTCAAATTGCCGGGTGTGCAGGACAATCAAGGCAACATCACTCCCACCGGGATCAGCCTCGGTTTGGGAACGCGGGTGCAAAGTACAGAAGGCGACTTCAGCCAGGGATCAATCGTCACATCAACGGGAACGTATGATATGGCAATTGTCGGCGACGGTTTCTTTCAGGTGAATGACGGAACTCAGACCTTATATACGCGTGCAGGAAATTTTACGCTGAATGCCAATGGCAATGTGGTGATGGCCTCTGCCGATAAGGGGTATCTGCTCGAACCGAATATTTCCATCCCGCAGGATGCACTGAACGTTTCGATTTCCGGTGATGGCGTTGTGAGTTATCAGCAACAGGGATCCACACAGATTCAGACCGCCGGCAATATTCAAATCGCACGGTTTATCAACAATCAGGGTCTGCTGCGTCTGGGTGACAATCTGTTTTCAGAAACGACGGGGTCGGGCAATGCCCAGGTTGGAAATCCGGGGACAGAGGGCCGGGGGCAATTGCGTCAGGGGTTCCTGGAACAGTCGAATGTGGAGCCGGTTCGCGAACTGGTGGAACTGATTAAAACGCAGCGGAATTTCGAATTGAACAGCCAGGTCGTTCAGGCCGCCGACCAGACCTTGCAGACGGTTGCCAACATGCGTCGTTTCTAATCTGAACACAAAACATCTCAATCCAATCCAACGCAACCCAAAACAACGCAACCCAAAACAACGCAACCCAAAACAACGCAACATTTACACAAAGTTGATATTTCATGTCTCGCTTCTGGATCAATTCATTTTTGAGCTGTCTGCTGGCCGTCTGCTGTTTGAGCAGGGGGAGCGGGCTGAATGCAGAGATCCTACGTCTGAAAGCGACGGCCGTCGTTGATTCGCCGATTGTACGTCTGGGAGATATCGCCGATGTCCTGAATGCGGACCCGGAACAGGTTGCCCGCATGGAAGAGATGACCTTGCAACCAGCGCCGGCAGCAGGACGAACGACTGTGATTACGATTTCACAAATCCGCAATCGCCTGCAGGCATTGGGCGTGGATCTCAGCCAGCTGGAACTGACAGGTAAAAGTCAGGTTCGCGTCAGCCTGAAACAGGTGGTGGAGCAAACAGCTCCCAGAAAGTCTGTTGCAACACAAAAGGAAGTAAAAACGGCGGAAGAAAAAGTCCAGCAGGCTTTGACCGACTGGATCACGCGACATTTTCCGAATGCGGGCGCGTTTTCTTTAAATGTGCGGGTTCATCCCGAAGATCTGTCAATGATTCTTGAGAGCAGGGCAGACTCGTTTCGTTTTCCCGAGCTGGACCGATTCTTTGAGACCGAGCAGGAAGTTTCTCTCACCTTAATCGATTCCAAAGGAGCAACCGGTCAGGCACGCGTGTATTGCCAGCTTGAGAAGATTCCTGAAATCCTGGCGGTCAAGTATACCTTAAACAAGGGAACCGTGATTCGTGCGGATGATCTGGTCTGGGCCAGTCCCGAGAAAAATCAGCCAGGTATCAGCGATCCGCGGCTTGTCATCGGCCGGGAGCTGACCCGGACGGTGTATCAGTCGAATGTCGTGCGAAGTCAGGATCTGATTGAAGTACCTCTGATTCGCGATGGCTCGATTGTCACCGTTTCTGCGAAACGCGGAACGATCACCGTCAGAAGAGAAATGCGGGCGCGGGGAACGGGCGGTCTGGGCGATCCGATCACGCTGATTGCTCTAGAAGGCCGCGACCAGTTGACGGCAACCATCACCGGTTATAACCAGGCTGAGGTCAATTATCGGCCGACGAATGAAATTCAACATGATTCCGGGATTCAATTTGTCACCGGGACAACGGGCACAAAAGGTTCCGTGATTCAGGCGGGAGCTGCCAGCAACCAGTTCAGGGGAGTGGTTCGAAGCGGGGGAATTCGAGAATGAAATTTGACAGCAGAAAGTGGCAGTCAGCCAGTCTTTGTTTAAGAAACAGTGAGCGAATCTGCCGGCACAAAAATGTGCTGGCAGTGTTACGGGAGGCGATTTCCCTGGGATGTCTCGTATTGTTTTGTTCTTCGGTCGTTCAGGCACAAGCTCCAGCAGTGCCGGGGACAGCGCAAGCAAATCCGACCACAACAATACGAGCATCTCAGGGTACTTCCGACGTCGAAGACCAGCAGGAAAAACCGTCACAGAAAAGAACACCAAGGCCTGCTGAAAGACTGGCTTCCCGCATGGATGAATTCGGGTTTTCCTCAGAGTCGCTGCAGATCAATTCTTCACTGGCAAATACTTTTGGCCAGGGAGATTTATATACGAATTCGCCGCAGCCCGCCCAGATCAGGGATTATTCGCTGATTTATGTGCCGGCACCAGAGCCGATTGTGGTGAAGATGCACGATATCATTTCGATTCTGGTGGATGAAAAATCGAGCGTGACCGTTGATTCCCGCTTCAACCGGAATCGTACGGAGACGTTAAAAGCCGAGTTGAAGGAATTCATGAGAATTGATGAAGCGGGCAATCTGGCGCCAGCGGCATTGAACAGTCCGAAGATTGATACTCAGCTTCAAGGGCGGTTGCAAAGCACGGGGCAGTTGGCAGACCGTGAAGGAATTCAGTACCGGATTGCCGCGATTGTGGTTGATATTCGTCCCAACGGGAATCTGATTCTGGAAGCCCGCAAAAGCATCCGGTCGAACCACGATGTATGGGAATATCGTTTGACCGGGGAAATTCGCAGCAAAGACGTGAATCGCGATAATACCGCATTAAGTGAGAATATTGCCAACCTGGATATTGTGAAACACCAGAGAGGCAAAGTGTATCAGAGTACGAAAAGACCCTGGGGAGTTGTCCTGTACGACTGGTTCTTTCCCTTTTAAGCCCGTGTCCTATAGCTGATCTTTCATGAGAAATGATTATGAAATCTCTATCATATAAATCTGTGTTACTGCTGTTGCTTTCGATGATCGTGATGCAAAGTTCTGTTTCGGAACTCTGGGCACGGACACGCATCGAAAATATCTGCAGTGTTTACGGAATGAAAGAAATCAAACTGACAGGCATGGGCCTGATCGTTGGCCTGGATGGCACGGGAGATGGAAGCAAAAATCTGCCCACGATCCGCAGCCTGGCAGCAGCGCTCAGACATTTGAATAATCCGGTCGTGGATTTAAAAGATCTGGCTGCCGCCAATAATGTGGCGCTGGTCATGATTGAAGCCACGATCCCCGCCAGCGGGATTCGTAAGGGACAAAAACTGGATTGTTTTGTCAGTTCAATGCTCGGCGCCAAAAGTCTGCGTGGCGGACGATTGCTGATCGCGCCGGTGTCGACATCTGAAATCGGTAATGAAATTTTAGCGGGTCTCAGTTCCGGAGCGATCATTCTGGAAGATGAGACGTCACTGGCCACCGGCAAGATTATCAATGGCCTGGTCATGGAACGCGACTTCGAACTTTCATTCCTCGACCGTAAAACGCGATCGATCACTCTGCTGGTTGATAAACAGCACGCAGGCTTTCACACCGCCAGCGAAGTGGCACGTGTGGTGAACTCGGAATTCAGTTTTGAAGCCGGCAATCAACAGCTGGCCATTGCCCAGGGACCGGGAAGAGTTTTTATCAGAATTCCCAAACAATATACGGAATCGCCGGTCGAGTTTGTGGCAGCCGTGATGGAAGTGGGCATCGACCGTCCGCATCAACAGGCGCGGGTTGTGATCAATCCGAAGTCGCAAACCGTCATCGTCACCGGCGAAGTCGAAATCAGTCCGGTCGTGATTTCGCATAAGAATCTGACGGTGGGTGTCGGAAATGTTGAAGGGGGATTACCGGGAGGTTTTGTGCCGATTACCGGTCAGCAGGGACAACAGAGCACACAACGCCTGCAGCAGTTAGTTGAGGCGTTGAATCAGCTGCGAGTTCCGACGGAGGATGTGATCAGCATCATTCGAGAATTGCATCGCTCGGGTAAACTGCATGCCGAGTATGACGAACATTGATGGCTGTTGCCGACAGACCGCGTCAGATTTTTTCATTTCGAACGATTAACACTTTTTTCAGGGAAAACCAGCCATGTCAGCCTTGTCTGGAATTCAACCAGCCCTCTCTCAGACGTCGCTGTTGCCGGAAGTGGCGCAGGCACCATCGCAGTTAAGCCAGTCCGACAAATCGTCTCCTGAGCTGAAACAGGCGTTTCAGGATTTTGTAGGCGGTACTTTTTATAAGCAGATGTTCAAATCACTGAGATCCGGGCAGAATAAGCCCGCTTATTTTCATGGCGGCCAGGCGGAAGAGATGTTTCAGTCCCATCTGGACCAGCATATCGCCGAAGACCTGGCCAAAAATCAGGGGAACGCTTTTTCTGACACGCTCTTTTCCGCATTTTCGCGGCAGATGAATGCGCAGTCCGTCGAATCCCTGAAACTCGCACCCAGTGTAAGTTCTTAATAAATAAGCGATTACACTTCGGGAAAAGAATCTGATTATTTCAGACGCGAGAGTTAGCTCGAATATGCCGATTATAACGATAGGCGATTTTCTCCACTCGTGAGAGTGGACTTTGTAAACAGGGAGAAAGGGGGACTCTCCATGCATGCAGGACAGAGCGCGTCTGCGCAAAGCATTCAACCGCAACTGCTGGGGAAGTTAGTGGGGATCCTGAATGATCTGGAACCCATTCAAAAGCAATTGCTCAATCTCTATCAGGAAAAGTCCAAGGCACTCAAGCAGGTCGATGCGGCTCTGATTGAACAGTTCAGTGTTGTGGAAGAAGGGCTGACACGAGATCTTCAATTCGTGTTGCTCAGACGACAGCAATTGCTGCAGACTGCGGCGCAGCAGGGTTTGCCCGCCGATTCGATGAAAGAATTGCTTTCCGGAATGGGTGTGGCCGAATCGGATCCTGTTTTTCAGCGGATCTTTGAAGCGCAAAAGCGCTCACAGAAATTACGCCACGAAAGCTGGGTGCAGTGGATCGTTTCGCAACGGTCCTATCAACATTATTCGCAGATTCTGGAACTGATTGCGCATGCAGGGCAAAAAGTTCCGACCTACTCGCGCGGCCAGAATGAAAGCAGTACAGGAGGGGCGATTTTTGACGCATCGGCTTAGTTCGTTTTCTGCGGGAAATGAATTTTCAACTGATGCTTTAAAAATGTGTCATTCATTACGGGATTGTAAACATGGGACTTAATGCAACGCTATCAATGGCCAAGCAGTCGCTTGAGATCTTCGGGACCGGTATCCAGGTTGCCGGCCAGAATATTTCCAATGCGGGCACTCCCGGATACATCCGTGAAGAACTGGTACTCAACGCGGCGGACCCGTTTCGCCAGGGAGCACTCGTTCTGGGCACGGGTGTGGAGATTTCCGGTATTCAGCAGCAGATTGATCTGTTTCTGGAAACGCGCATCCATACTGCGAACACCGATTTTTCTTCCATCTCAGAACGAAACTCGATTTACAAACAACTGGAAAGTGAATTAAGAGAACTGTCAGACGGAGATCTTTCGACAGGGTTAAACGACTTTTTAGCCACGATCAATAATGTCGTGAATCAGCCCGGTTCGATTCCGGATCGTGAATTTGTCGTTAACGAAGCCGAGAAGTTCGCAGCCGAAATCCTGTCGTTGCGAACGAGAGTCGACGGTCTGAGAGAAGTGCAATCGATTAATGTCGAAAATCTGGTCAAAGAGGCCAATGAACTGATCGATCAGATTACGAATCTGAATCCCAAGATTTCCAAACTCGAAGCTTCCGGTCTGCTGCAAAGTGATGCCGGCGCACTCAGAACCCAGCGTTACGCGGCGCTGAATCGACTCTCCGAACTGATTCCCATTCGCTACCGGGAACGTACCGATGGTGCGATTGATGTGTTTACCGGTTCCGATTATCTGATTCTGGCGGGAACTTCGCAAAAGCTGACTCTGCAAACCGATACTGATCGAGGCGTGGTGGTGCATGAGGTGTTACTCAGCCAGACCAACAGCAATATCTCGCGGACGGGGGGCGAACTCAAGGGGATTATCGAAGGTCGAGACGATATTTTAGGCGGCTTTGTAGATCAACTCGATACGTATGCTTCCAATCTGATTTTTGAATTCAACAAGATTCATGCCTCGGGTGAAGGCACCGCCGGTTTTGAACAATTAACCTCAGCCTCCCGCGCGCTGGATACGTCTGCCACCTTAAACTCCGCCCAGTCAGGGTTGCCTTTTCAACCAACGCATGGCAGTTTCCAGATCAAGGTCACCAACAAAACGACCGGGCAGACAAATACGTCTACCATTAATATCGACCTGGACGGGATTGGTGCTGATACGACTTTAAACAGTTTGTCATCGGCGATCGGCGGCGTCGCGAATTTAAGTTCGTCTATCTCGACGGATGGATATCTTTCGATCAGTGCCGCCTCTGATTACACATTTCAGTTTTCCAACGACACCAGTGGCGCGCTGGCTGCGATTGGTATTAACACATTATTCACAGGTTCCGGCTCAACTGATATTGGAATCAATTCTGTCGTGAAACAGAATCAGCAATTTCTGGCGACCGGCCAGGGGGGGGGCCCTTCTGATGGATCAAACGCCGTATTGCTGGCCGCGTTTGCCGAGAATCCCATTGATTCACTGGGTAATATCAGTCTGGATAGTTTTTACGAAAAAGTGATTTCGAGTGTCTCACAGGCTTCGGCCTCGGAAGCAGCACTTGCCGAAGGGGCACAGGCCTTCCGGGACTCTCTCATGGGGCAGCGTGAGCAGTTTTCCGGAGTCAGCATCGACGAAGAAACGATTAATGTTTTGACGTTTCAGAGAGCGTTCCAGTCCGCTGCGCGACTGGTCAGCACGATTGATGAATTATTTACGATTTTACTTAATATCTGAAAGCGGCATTGTTGAGATCAGAACGGCTGTCAATTTCTGTTCCTTTTCCTTTGGGGTGTGATGTAGCATGACTATCGGTCCCATTTTACCAGGCCGTCTCCCTTCGACGATGCTTTCCGAGCGGTTGAAGGTCTCTTTGAATGATAATGCGCGCCAATTGATCAATCTGCAGCAGCAGGTCGCTTCGGGACAGAAATATTCCATCGCCAGCGAATCTCCCGGGGCGGCGCTTCGTACGATTATTCTGCAGTCGACCTTCGAACGTCAGCAACAGTACCAGGCAAATATCGGCACCAACCTCAGTCTGTTGACCGCGAGCGAGTCGGCTCTGGCGAGTGTGGGAGATGCGTTGAATCAGGCGAAATCTCTTTCACTGACGGGCATCGGCTCCACCGTAACCGATGCTGAGCGTGCTGCACTGGCCGATCAGGTTGCCTCTTTGAGAACACAGGTTGTGAATGCCGGCAATACGACATTTCGCGGTCAGTATCTTTTTTCCGGGAGTCAGACCAACGCGGCGCCGTTTGAAGAACGGGCGAATGGACAGGTCGCTTATAATGGTGATACTCACCAGATCCAGTCCTACATCGATGCGCAGACTTTACTGTCGAACAATTTTGACGGGATCTCGGCATTTGCCGCCAGCACACCCGAAGTCGGAGGAAACATTAATCCCGCGCTGACTCTGCAGACGCGCATTTCGGATTTGAACAGTGGCCGCGGTATGAAGCTGGGATCAATCACTGTTACCCTGGATAATGGAACTCCTCAGACGCAAACGGTGAATCTCTCCGGCGTGGAAACGATTCAGGATCTCAAGACGGTTCTGGAAAACGCGTTTTCGGGTGGCCCTTTGACATTAACCGTTGATGTCGACCCCGCAAGTCAAAATGGCCTGCGAATCACGCCCTCTGCCGGGACGATTGCGGTTTCCAATGTAGCCGGCTCAACGTCTGCCTCCAGTCTGGGTATCGCCAGTGCGGCTGTGGCGGAAATCAACGGGTTGGACCTTGATCCAGGCATCACTTTGCAGACCACACTGGCTTCCCTGAATGGCGGGGCAGGCATCGGTTCGACCACCGGCACCGGCCTGGTGATCAATAACGGCGGAAAAACCGAAACCATCGATCTCTCTTCAGCCAATACCATCGAAGACGTATTTAACCTGATCCGCACGGTTGATCCCGATTTAAACCTGGGAATTAACAAGGACAAGAACGGTCTGACGATTTCCAGCCGCATCAGTGGCACTGATTTCTCGATTGGTGAGAACAACGGAGGCAGCAATGCCGCCGGTCTGGGAATTGCCACCTTTTCAGGAAGTACGCCGCTTTCCGAATTGAATTACGGACGCGGCGTTGATGTCGATTCCTCGAATCGGTTACAGGTGATTCGCCGCGACGGGACGACCATTAATCTTGATCTGAGCGGTTCGGTTACGGTGCAGGATGTGATTAACAGGATTAATGATTTCGAAACGTTCGACGGAACCACGCCTCTGGCAGACTTGAATCTGGGGCAGGGAGTTCCCGTTGGTGCAACCACCCTGGATATTACCCGCAGAGACGCTTCGGTTGTGAACGTCAATTTAGCCGGCGATGCCACGGTGCAGGATATACTGGATTCGATCAACGCCGTTGATCCGGGAAATCTGGTTGCCAGTATCGATCCATCAACGAATGCGATTCAGATTACCGATAATTCGGGGGCAGGGCCGTTGAGCATTGCCAGCAATGTGGTCTCTGAGGCGCTGGGGCTGGCGGTCACAGAGTCGGGAACCAATAATGCGGTTCCTCTGCAGGGCACGTTCATTCCGATCAAGTTGCAGGCGACACTGAATGCGACCGGGAACGGCCTGACGATTTATGATGCTTCCGGAACGGGGCCTTTGGAAATCCCGGCGATCGAAATTGCCTACGCGCTGGGGATCAGCGGGAAAGAAACCGGCGCCGACCCGCTTGTCGGGTTGGTGGGGAAAGAACCCAATCCACTGGAATCAACGGGAGTGCTGGGGCTGCTTTCACGGCTGGAAACCGGTTTACGAAACGGTGACGACCAGGAAATTCAGCGGATTGGCGTGCTGCTCGATGCGGAGCTGGGTCGGATGAATCGCGTTCGCGGCGATATCGGAGGCCGCCTGAAAGTGCTCGAAGAGGCAGATAACCGTCTCAAGGATCAGGAAGTCAAAATAAAAGAGGCGATTTCCATCGAATTTGACACCGATATGACAGAGGTGATTGTCGAAATCACACAGCGCCAGACGGCCTTTCAGGCAAATCTGCAAATCACCTCGTCGGCCCTGCAATTGACACTGCTGAACTACCTTTAAAAGGGATCTGCGTTGTTCAGAATCATGAGACAGGCTGATTCAAAGTCGCTTTTCTCTGCTTTTTTGTGTCCCAGCTCAGATTTTCCACCTCACAGAAGTTGAAGATGCGACGCGAAAAGGTTACTGTTATCCGCTCCCTTGCGGTTGGTATGCGCTCGCTTTGTCGACGTTTTTCTGATCGAACAGGATGAATTTCTCTACCATTTGACATGCATTTTTGAAGTGCATATTGACATAAGTGTTGAATATTATATCGTTTACGTTTGAGGAATAACCGGTGTCTACGACAAAAACTTACATGGCAAAAGCATCCACTGTCGATCATCAATGGTTCGTCGCCGATGCAGATAATCAGATTGTGGGGCGCCTGGCCACAAAGATTGCTACCGTATTGATGGGCAAACACAAGCCGACCTATACTCCCCATGTTGATACCGGGGATTATGTGATTGTCGTAAACTGTGACAAGATAAGGTTTTCCGGTAAGGAACTTGCTCACGACTCGCACCCCTACTTCTCCAAGAAAATGCTGCAGAAAAGCTATGCGAAATATAGTGGCTTTCCCAGTGGTCTGAAAGTAGTGACGGCAGAAAAGAAACTGGAACGCGGTCAATCGACTCAGGTCCTTTCCGAAGCGGTACGGCGGATGCTTCCCAAGAATAAGCTGGGACGTCAAATGTTGAAGAAACTCAAGTTGTTCGCTGGCCCGACTCACGAGCATCAGTCACAACAGCCACAGAATATGCCTGCCCACCTGCTTCCTTAAAGCCGGGCAATTGAAATACAAACTTCCATTTTTCCCTTTTCAGAATAATAAAAGTAATTGACCGTTATGGAAAATGAAACTCCGGAATCAGAAGTAACAGAAGAAACAACTGACCAGCAGACACCGATCGAGGGAGAGACAGCGACTTCAGAAGAGGCGACTGCGTCCTCTATGACGACGACCTCCGGTGTTCCTGAGCTGACTTTAGGATCGAATCTGGCAACTGATGAGAGTGAAGAAGAAGACATTCTCAAACCAGAGCCTGTCATTCGTGGAAAGCTGGACAAACATGGCGTCGCCATGGGGACAGGACGTCGCAAGACCGCAGTGGCTCGCGTTCGTATCAGATCAGGTGCGGGTAAGCTGACGATTAACGGACTGGCACTTGAGGAATATCTCAGAGTGGAACGCGACCGCCAGATGGTAGAAGCTCCCCTGAAAGCAACCGAGACCTTCGGCAAAGTCGATGTCTGGGTTCGCGTCAATGGCGGGGGAACGACAGGCCAGACCGGTGCGATTGTACTGGGTATCGCGCGTGCTCTGGAAGCATACAACAACCAGTTCCATGAAACCCTGAGTGCCGGAAGATTCCTGACACGTGACAGCCGCATGGTTGAACGTAAGAAATTTGGTTTCAAGAAAGCACGCAAGAGCTTCCAGTTCTCCAAGCGATGATCTGCGTGTAGTTGTTTTCAGACAACACGCACGCGTTTTGTCTGCATGAAGTCATCGACACCCTGACTGGCGACCTAATTCCAGTGAGGGTGTTTTTTTATGGCAATGGACCGGTTGATTCACAGCTGGTTACACGTTTTTCTCTGTACCGGCAGGCAAGGCGTCTCGGGTAGAACACGTCCAACACAGGTTTGTTGAGATAACGATATCTTTACGGGAAAGGGGCATCAACAATGTATGGGCGTTTGTTGCTACCAGAACTTCGGGTGCTGCTGGTTGAAAATGATACCGCAGGCATCAAGGAGTTTTGTGAAGCCCTTTATCCCGCGGTCACGGCAGAAATTCTGTCCGAACTAGACAGCCAGGAAATCTGGCGCGTGCTTTCCTGCAGTGATTCCGAGAAGCAGGCTGAGATCTTTCAGTGTCTGCCTTTGCCTCAACAGATTGCCATCGTGGGGATTGTCGAGCGCGGACCGCTTTCAAAACTGATCGAAGAGATGGCCCCCGATGACCGGGTTGACCTGTTGTCGCGCATGGATGACGAACACGTCGAAGAACTGTTGCCTCTGATGGCACAGGCTGAGCGGAGTGATATCCGTAAACTGCTTTCCTACCCGGAAGATAGTGCCGGCGCCATCATGACGACCGAGTACGCTTCTCTACCGGAAAATATTTCGGTGGCACAGGCTTTGGAAAAATTGAGGCATCAGGCACCGAACAGTGAAATTATCTCCTATATTTACGTCGTTGATGACGGGCGGCGGCTGCAGGGGATTGTTTCGTTGCGCGAATTAATCTTCGCCCGCCCGGCACGACCTCTCTCGGAATTGATTAATCGCGATGTGATTTCCGTACGCGTTGACGATGACCAGGAATATGTCGCACAGCAAATGGCCAAGTATGACTTTGTCGCGATTCCAGTAGTTGATCGTCAAAATCAGTTAGTCGGTATTGTGACGCACGACGATGCCATCGATATTATGCAGGAAGAAGCGACCGAAGATACCTATCGTCTGGCGGCGGTCGAACCTTTGGAAGACAGTTATCTTTCCACTGCGCTGCTGACCGTCGTTCGAAAACGCATCGGCTGGTTGATATTTCTGCTGGTCCCCTCGTTTCTGGCAGCGAAAGTCCTGGAGCATTATGAAGCGGTTTCGGACAGGTTTGAATGGCTGGTTTTATTTATCCCGCTGATTCTGGCCAGTGGGGGTAACGCCGGTTCACAGTCAGCCACATTGATCATACGGGCAATGGCGCTGGAGTCAAATATCCAGAAGGGGGACTTGATTGCCCTGATGCGTAAAGAGATTCAGCTCGGTTTGATGCTGGGCAGCGTGCTGTCGTCGATCAGCTTTGTTGTCGCTTGGGCTTTTACCGCGCAACTGATGCAGGCAACCGTAGTGGGCGTCGCTGTCTTTTTAGTCGTCTTGATCGGCATCTCAGCGGGGGGGATGTTGCCGATGGGATTCCGGCGGCTGGGTATGGACCCGGCGTTAATGTCCAATCCCTTTATTACGGCGCTGGTGGATATCCTGGGGCTGATCATCTACTTCCAGGTGGCCATGTCTCTGGTCAGCTGAAAGCGATTACCGCTGCGAGCGTGAAGCCGAACGAATTCAGGTCTGTTTCTGATCGGTTTCGGTGTTGAGTATGATCCCCATCATCTTCATCAGTTCCAGAGCGTTACTGTGCTCGACGATGCCGGGTTGCATCCGGTAATTAAACGTCATTTTGCCGTCGACCAGCTGGTCTTCAAAGTGCACATTCTTTGCCTGGTCGCCAAACTGAGCCGTAATTTCCGTTAAGGCGAGATCGTGTGTTGTGACAATTCCAATGCTGCCCCGTTTGATCAGAGTTTCGATGACACTCTGGGCGCCAATACGGCGGTCGTGGGAATTGGTCCCCTGCAGAATTTCATCGAGTAAAAACAAAACGGGCAGGGAGGCATCTGCCAGGTGGACGACAGCCGAAAGTCGCGCCACTGACTGATAAAACAGCGAGGCGCCCTGTTGCAGCGAATCCTGGACCCGCATGGCAGTGCCGGCCTGCATCGGCGAAACCGTTAAACGGGTGGCCCGCACGGGAGCGCCCGTCATCGCGAGTACAAAGTTGGTGCCGACGGTTCGCATCAGCGTGCTTTTGCCCGACATGTTAGAGCCACTGATCATGAGCAGCCGGTTTTCCTGATTCAACGTGACATCGTTGCGGACGACCTGATTCAGGGGGATAAGCGGATGTCCTAAGTCGGTCCCTTCAAATCGAGGGCCCGCCTCTGGTTCAACGACATCCGGAAATGGATCTTGTGGATGTTCGTAGGCATATCCGGCCAGCGAGCAGAGCGCTTCGAACTCTCCGACAGCCGAGAGCCATTCGGGACAGTGCGGCCCCACATGCACGAGCCAGCGCTGGATGGCGTAAACATAATGAAAGGGGATGCCCAGCAGGATGGACAACGGCGCGGAAAACTGGTTTCGAAAACAGTTATTGAGCCCCTGGATTTGCCGCCGCAACTGGGCAATGCTGCGCGAGGGGGGAATGCCGTCTGTTTTTAAAGCGGAGACAATGGACTTTAAGTGAGGAGTCTCAAACTGTCTCTGCTCAATCAGAAACAATACATCAGACAGGACTGACAGTCCGTTGCGAATTTCGTCGGTCTGGTTGAGTAATTCACGAATTCGAGGGCCGATAAAAAATAACAGGCAGATTTGAATGATAATGGCCACGCAGATCGGCGCGATGCCGGTATAAGACAGCAGCCAGCTGATGACGGAAAATGCGGCGAAAACGCCGGTAATCATGGAGGCCCATTTCAGCGGGGCCGGAATCGTTGTCAGTGGTTGCTGCACCCATTCCGCCAGATGGGTCTGCTCAATATCACTGTGGGTTTCTGCTTCCAGCAGCTCCAGTTCTTCGCGAAAATCCAACTCGTGTCGAAGTTCTTCAACCGCCTGTTGCCGCTGTTTGATTTCCGCTGTGGAAGCGGGGGAAAGCAGCCACCGTGCGAGTGTCTCTTCACCCAGTTTTGTGCGTGCGCTGCAGATCAGCTGAAACAGCGAGCCGCGTCCCAGCAGGTCCAGGTCGCCGGCGTACATGTGCTGCGGATCAAAATATTCTTCTCCCGCAGGACGGACATCGATCCATTGATCGTTCAGGCGATCCAGTGAGGTTCGGTAATAGATTTCTGCCTGTCGGGCCTGTTTCAGGTGACGTACGCAGCGTGCGTGCAAAATGACCAGCAAGACAAACGCCAGGATCGGTACTGCGATCCACTGCGGGCTGAGAAGATTCCAGATCGTGGATGCCATCAGCAGCGCCACGCCTGACAGAAAAAGTACGCCCCGCAAGCTCGAAAATCGATCGCTTTGTTTTTTCAGTGCTCGTACGTTACTCGCCCGGCTCTGGAGCCGTTGTTCGTATTCTGACTGGGGGCTTTGCTGGGTTGGGGAAGGTTGCATCGAGTTATTATTTCATCGAGAACGCTCGTCGGGTAAAGCTCACTTCTAACGTATTGAACGCATCAATGCCAGCGTAAACTAAGGCGAAATCTCATTTGCAATGAGTCTCTGAACCGTGTAAAAACAGCAGAGATATTCTTTTTTTGCGGGAAGCACTGCCATGACTCAAATACCTGTGATTGATACCCATCAGCACCTGTGGGATTTGGACTTGTTTCCACTCCCCTGGCTGGAATCTCCGGGTGTGGCCCCTCTGCGCCGCAGTTTTGTGATGTCTGATTATCTCGCAGCCACGCAGAATTGTCAGGTTGAACAGACCGTTTACATGGAAGTTAATGTTCACCCGGACCTGCAGCGGCAGGAGGCCCGGTATGTGCTTGATTTGTGCAGCCAGGACGATAATCCGATGGCAGGAGCCGTCATTGGTGGCCTGCCAGGCGAGGCGGGCTTTGGGCGCTACCTTGAAGAATTCGCAGGCAACCCGTTTGTGAAGGGGGTCAGGACGGTGTTGCACGATGCGGATCGGCCTCCCGGCATGTGTCTGCAGCCGCAATTTAAACAAAACATGAAACTGCTGGGCGAGCTGGGCTTGAGTTTTGACTTATGTATGCGCCCCGGTGAAATTCAGGACGCAGTCGAACTGGTCGATGCGTGTCCGCAGACGCGGTTCATTATCGATCACTGTGGCAACATGAGTGTGCAGCCGGATCAGCAGGCGGATCGTCCGGCCTGGGAGGCCGGCATGCGACAGATGGCCGAACGCCCGCAGGTGATGTGCAAGATTTCCGGCATTATCGTGACGGCAACGAAAGGGGGCTGGCAACCCGAAGATCTAAAACAGAATATCAATTTCTGCCTGGATACGTTCGGCGAAGATCGCGTGTTCTTCGGCGGCGACTGGCCCGTCTGCACGCTGACATCATCGTACGAGTCCTGGCTCAACTCGCTGAAGTGGATCGTGCAGGACCGGCCGGAATCGTTTCAACGAAAACTGTTTCACGATAACGCCGAAGCATTTTATTGCCTGGGGTGATTGTTTTTTTCTGTTCAATAATCACAAAAGATCAAAAAGGTGTCAGGAACCTTAAAATTAAGGTTCCTGACACCTTTTTCGCTATGACCGTTCCGGTTCGAAGTCTTCCAGCAGATCGTCGCTAAAATCATCGTTGTCGATCATGTCCAGGCTGGGGCCGCTGTCGTCTTTGAGATCTTTCGAGCGATAATAGATTTTGATCGGAATCTCTTTGAAGGGGAGTTGTTCCCGCAGGACGCCGCTGAGGTAGCGTTTCCAGGAGTCCGTGAACAGTTTCGCATCGTTACACTTCAGCACAATGGTCGGTGGTTCGGTGGCGACCTGAGTCGCGTAAAAGATCTTGGGGCGTCGGTTTTTTGAATAGGGGGGCTGACTGTTCTGGATCGCTGCCCGGACGATCTTATTCAAGCGGCCCGTGGAAACGCGAATACGCGACTGCTTGTAAATCGTTTGTGCGAGATTGATGAGCTGCTTGATATTCCGGGAATCGCGGGCGGTCACGAACGCGACCGGAGCATGTCGCATCGTACGAAATTCCGACGTCAGGTATTCGTCCCACTTTTCAGAAGTCATCTGTTTTTCGCGACCCAGATCCCATTTATTGATCACGAAAATACAGGGCTTGTAGTTTTCTTCGATTTCCGAAACCAGTTGTTTGTCGACTTTGGAAATGGTTTCCTGCGAATCGAAAAACATCAGTACGACACTCGCGCGGCGGATGCTGCGTTTGGCCCGTGTTAAGCCGTAAAATTCAATATCGTTGGCCAGACTTTTCCGTTTGCGTACGCCGGGAGTATCGATGGCCAGAAACGATTTGTCGTCAAATTCAAAACGAATATCGACACTGTCCCGCGTCGTGCCCGCCACTTCGCTGACAATCATGCGTTCTGATTCCGCCAGCGCGTTGATAAACGTGCTCTTGCCGACATTGCGGCGGCCGACGATGGCCAGCTTCAGTTCCGGCTCTGCGGAAAGCGCTTCGCCTTCGCAGTCTTCTAATTCTTCCGCCGGGGGCAAGTGTTCCAGAATGGCGTCGAGCAGTTCGTTGCGATTTCGGTTTCCCTTTACGCTTGTCAAAACGACGGGCGCATTGGTCAGGCGAAAAAAGTGAGCCGCTTCGTCATCTGTTTTTGTCGAATCGCATTTGTTGATACAGAGGATTTTCGGTTTTTCAATCGATCTTAATCTCTGCGCCACCACTTCATCCAGATGGGCGATTCCCGCCGTGCCGTCTACAACAAACACGATCAGATCGGCTTCATCAATGCCGACCTGGATCTGGCGTTCAATGTCTTCCGACAAATCATCGCTGTCCGTGATGCCGATTCCGCCTGTGTCAACCAGCTCGAAATAGCGGTTGGCCTCGTGAACCATGTACGTCACGCGATCGCGGGTCACACCTGCGGTCGGGTCGACAATGGCGACACGGTGGCCGGCGAGCCAGTTGAAAATCGAACTTTTGCCAACATTGGGGCGGCCCACGATAGCAATTTTGGGTATGGCCATGGTTTTTACGTTTTTCTAAAGAAATCGTTTTTCAGTGTGAATCAAACAGGTTTGGGTTGGCTCTCTTGATTTCCAGACAAAGGGCTTGTATCCCTAATGTGTGCTGGTATCAGACTGTGTTGAGCGCCCGTCGATTCGGAGTCTTTGTATTATTAGCTAACTATCAAGCCAGTGCTGATGCCGGGCGGCAATGAACAGAACTCTGCGAACCGTCCGGGACGGTTATGGCATTATACGCGGCCGAGTCATATTTCTATAGAATATCCAGTTCGAAGTGGATTGTTAATCCACTGGAGCTATGCGTTTGGGAACTTCCGGCTAAATGACGGTATTTGAGCAAGAATTGACCGCCTGGGGGCCCGATTCTTCCTATTATGAGGGAACGGATGCTTCTATCAGCCTGGAACAGGCCCGGGACTACTGCCGCCGGATTGCCTTGGGGCATTATGAAAATTTCCCCATTGTTTCCTGGGCTTTGCCACGTGACTTGCGTCCGCATTTTTTTAACGTGTATGCCTTTTGCCGCTGGGCCGATGATCTGGGAGACGAAGTTCAGAGTGCCGACGCCTCACTGGCTCTGCTCGCCTGGTGGCGGTCGCAACTGGCGGACTGTTATCGGGCGATTGCCGGCTCGCATGGCGCTCAGGAAGAGCCGGTGCCCCGCCTGCATCCTGTGTTTGTGGCTTTGGCTCCGACCATTGTTGAGTTTGGACTGCCTCAAGAGGCCTTTGATGACCTGATTCGGGCGTTTGAGCAGGATCAGAGTCTGACCGAATACCGGTCTTTTGATCAATTGCTGGAGTACTGTCAAAAGAGTGCGAATCCTGTCGGGCGGCTGGTGCTTCATCTTTGCCGGTCTGTTTCTCCGCACACGCTGGCGTGGTCGGATTCGATTTGCACCGGGCTGCAACTGGCTAATTTCTGGCAGGATGTGGCGCGCGACTTTGCGATGGGCCGCGTTTATCTACCGGCAGAAGATCGTGAGCGATTCGGCTATACCAGGGCAGATTTGGAAAGGAACGCGTTTAACGAGCCGTTTCGTGAATTGATGCAGTTCGAGGTGCAGCGGGCGCGGCAGTTTCTGTTGGACGGTTTACCGCTGGTGCCGCAGCTTCCCGGTCGGCTGCAAATCGACATTGATCTGTTTGCACAAGGGGGGCTGAAAATTCTGAATCACATCGAACGACTCAATTTCAATGTCTGGGAAAAACGGCCCGTTGTTTCCCGCTTCGAATTGTTCCTGTTGCTCATGCAGTGTCTGGCGAGACGGCTTTTTCGTGTGACAGGCCGAAAAGTCTGATGCCGCTGTTTGTGTCCCCTCTTTTTTTCAGACGTTTTTCTCATGAAGATCTCGTGAATAAAATTCCCATGTGCGTTTTCAAGCTGGTGTCTTCCCACAAGATGAACGGCTTTTTTAAAGTTTGACGATCAGTAAGTTGAGAAAGAATTCTTTTGTATTTTTTTGTGGTCTGAAGATTGGATTTGCATGAAAATTGTGTGTAGTTTCTACAAATATAGGCTTTTCGCGACTCCCGTTAATGATTCTTGACATCTTTGGACGATGTCCAACATTTAGTATTGACTGCTGAAATATACACACTATATTGGGTGTTACGAGTGAGTGACTCAGACGAAACAATGTTCAATTGTTTCGTTCTGGGGCAAAGTTGAAGTATGTTTTATCAAATTTTGAAGCAGTGTTATTTTGAATAGGTGTGGCCTGTCTTTGCGTCTCTGGTAAGAGGTGCAGGCTGCCTGTTTTTTACGAAAACTCTGTCTCTCAAGGGTTTGATGGAACATTGGCTCTCACACTCAGATGGCATTCAGAAATCAAATTTCAGATCAGTGAGGGTTCTTAAGAGCAAAAGGAGTTGCCAGTTCATGCACCGAGGTGAATTTGTCTGTCCGCCCCATTCTCTTTATGTTCCCTTCCTTTTCTGTTGTGTCATTTCTGGCATTCTGTCGCGAGAGCACCATTTACAGGGGCGCCAGGTGCAACTGTGATGGGCATCACATCAGTCCTGTTTCAAATACAATTCAAGCTGCTGTCAGCATGGACGCAGCCACATTTTTAGCATTCCATTTTAAGGAGGCAATCGAATGATTCGAGCGCAAACAGAATGGATCGTCACTAAGCGTGGGGGAAGAACCGCTTCCTTTGATGCTTCGTTGATCGGTCGTGCAATCTCTAACGCTTTCCGCGCAGAACTGAATCTCGCAGACAATCAGCCACTCGATGATGAAATTCGGATGGAAATTCCGGAAATGGTCGAGTCGGTCGCCAATGAAATTGCTTCCGCAGCCAGTAGTGATGCTGGTATTGAAGTGGAAAAAATTCAAGACGTTGTCGAGATGATGCTGATGCGGCGCGGTCACTACCGTATTGCCCGTCGTTATATTGTCTACCGTGCAGATCGTGCGAAGCTTCGTGCTTTACGAGCTTCTACTGATCTGGCGGATGAGTCTGAAGCAATCGAATCGACGACTCCCCGGTTTCATGTGATTCTGACAGATGGGACTAAGGCACCCTTCGATGAAGCCCGCATTTTGGCGCGACTTTCCGATGCCTGTCGCGGACTGGAAGGCGACTGTTCCTCTGAAGCGCTGCTGGAAGAAGTCATGCGTTCTATCTTCGATGGTATTTCTGTCGAAGAATTGTATCGTGCTATGATTCTGGCAGCCCGGACCCGTATTGAACGCGATCCTGCCTACGATACGGTTGCTTCACGCTTGATGCTGAAAATTATCTATAACGACGCTCTGGGAAATGCTCCCTCTGACGTCAATGAATTGAATCAACTGTATGTCGATCGTTTTCCGAAGTTCCTCAGTGATGGAATTGAAGCCAAACGATTGACTCCTGATCTGCACAAGTACGATTTGAATCGGATTGCTCTGGCTCTCAAACCCGAGCGGGATCATCTGTTCCAGTATCTGGGATTGCAGGCCATTTTCGATCGTTATCTGCTGCACATTGATGGCCGCCGCATTGAAACACCTCAGTATTTCTGGATGCGTGTTTCCATGGGACTGGCGATTCAGGAAGATGGTGATGTAACTGGCCGGGCGATTGAGTTCTATAACATTCTTTCCTCGTTCCGATTTACATCGGCAACACCGACCTTGTTTAACTCTGCGACACTACATCCTCAGTTGAGCTCCTGTTATCTCTCGACAGTCGACGACGATCTGGACCACATTTTCAAATGTGTTGCCGACAACGCCAAGCTTTCCAAGTGGGCTGGTGGGCTGGGTAATGACTGGACTCAAATCCGGGCAACCAACTCGCACATCAGTGGTACCAACGGTCAAAGCCAGGGTGTGATTCCGTTCCTGAAGGTCGTGAATGATACTGCTGTTGCTGTCAACCAGGGGGGCAAGCGTAAAGGTGCGGTCTGCTCGTACCTGGAAACATGGCACATGGATGTCGAAGAGTTTCTCGACCTGCGTAAGAACACAGGCGATGACCGCCGCCGTACCCACGATATGCATACGGCGAACTGGATTCCCGACCTGTTTATGCGTCGTGTGCGTGAAGATGGCGAGTGGACTTTATTCAGCCCGAATAACGTGCCCGATCTGCATGACCTTTACGGTCAGGCATTCGAAGAGCGTTATACTGAATACGAAAGAATGACAGAAACGGGCGAGATCAAACTCTTCCGTCGTATTTCCGCCGTCGAATTGTGGCGCAAGATGCTGACCCGTCTGTTCGAAACAGGTCATCCCTGGATTACCTGGAAAGATCCTTCCAACCTGCGTTCGCCTCAGGACCATGCGGGCGTTGTTCACAGCAGTAATCTGTGTACCGAAATTCTGCTGAATACCTCGCGGGATGAGACGGCTGTCTGCAACCTGGGTTCGGTGAACCTCAAGCTGCACATTGTCGATGGTCAGCTCGATCTGGGCATGCTGGAAACGACGGTTCGAACCGCGATGCGGATGCTCGATAACGTAATTGATATCAATTACTATCCGACTCAGGAAGCCAGGAATTCCAACACCCGCCATCGTCCTGTGGGTCTGGGACTGATGGGTTTCCAGGATGCTCTGCTGGCTCAGGGAATCAGTTATGCCAGCATGCAGGCTGTGGAGTTTGCTGATGCCAGTATGGAAGCGATTTCGTACTTTGCACTTCTGGCTTCTTCCGAACTGGCTGCGGAGCGCGGACGTTATGAGTCTTATGCTGGTTCGAAGTGGGATCGCGGCCTGCTGCCGATTGATACGCTGGATCTGCACGAAAAAGAACGGGGAGTTCCGATTGAAGTCGATCGGCAGACGCGGCTCGACTGGCAGGTCGTTCGCGATTCGATCGCTGCCAACGGCATTCGCAACAGTAACGTGATGGCGATTGCTCCTACAGCCACGATTTCCACCATCATTGGTGTGTCGCAATCGATCGAGCCTTCATATAAGCACCTGTATGTGAAGAGCAACCTTTCCGGCGAGTTTACCCAGGTCAACCGTCAACTGGTGGATGACCTGAAAGCGCTGGATCTCTGGGATGCAGACATGCTGGAAGCCCTCAAGTATTACGATGGTGCGGTCTCGGAAATCGATCGTATCCCCGCTGATTTGAAAGCCCGTTATCTGACCGCCTTTGAAGTGGAACCCAAGTGGACGATTGAATGTGCCGCCCATCGCCAGAAATGGATCGATATGGGACAATCACTCAACCTGTATCTGGCAGAACCATCCGGCAAGAAATTACATGACATGTATATGCTGGCCTGGGAACGCGGTTTGAAGACCACCTATTATCTGCGAACTCTGGCAGCCACCCAGGTTGAGAAATCAACAGTGGATGTCAACAAGTTTGGAATTCAGCCTCGCTGGATGAAAAACGCCAGTGCGTCAGGTGACATTCACGTCGATCGGGAAGCAGTCACACTGATGACTCCCGGTGAATCCTGTAATCTGGATGGCGACTGTGAAGCATGTCAGTAATCACAGCGTTTTCATCTTACGGTAAATTGTGCTTACTTTAAATTTTAAAATGGATTTCAAAAAGGTGTTATGATGACAACTCTTAATACAAAACCAGCTTCATCCCCCAAAAATGCCCCCCTGGAAGATACTCCCGAGGGCCGTTTTAATGCAGATAAAAAACGTTTGATTAACTGTTCTCAGGTCGACGTGAATCAGTTGATGCCACTCAAGTATCATTGGGCGTGGGAACATTATCTGAATGGTTGTGCCAATCACTGGATGCCAACGGAAGTCGGCATGACCAAAGACATCGAAATGTGGCGTTCGAGTAAGCTCAGCGATGGCGAACGGTTTGTGATCATGCGAAACCTGGGTTTCTTTGCGACAGCCGAGAGCCTGGTAGCGAACAATATCGTGTTGGCCATTTTCAAGCATGTGACCAACGCGGAAAGTCGTCAGTACCTGCTGCGTCAGGCGTTTGAAGAAGCCGTGCATTCGCACACGTTTCTGTATATCGTGGAAAGCCTCGGGCTCAATGAGTCGGAAGTCTTCAACATGTACCACGAAGTTCCCGCGATCGCGAAAAAAGATCAGCTGGAAATGGAACTGACGTCGGAAATTCTCGATCCCGAATTCACGACCGATACCTTTGAAGGGGCCCAGGCCTTTTTGAAAAATCTGATCGGTTATTATCTGATTATGGAAGGGCTTTTCTTCTATACCGGTTTCGTGATGGTCCTTTCATTCCATCGCCGCAATATGATGACGGGGATCGGCGAACAGTTTCAATACATCCTGCGGGATGAAACGATTCACTTGAACTTCGGCATCGACCTGATCAATGGAATCAAACAGGAAAATCCCGAACTCTGGACTCCGGAATTCCAGCAGCTGATTGTCGACCGGATGAAGTATGCTGCCGAGCTGGAAATTGAATACGCCAAGGATTGTCTGCCAACCGGAATTCTCGGTTTGAACGGCGATCTGTTCCGCGAATACGTGCAGCACATTGCTGACCGTCGTCTGGAACGTATCGGCCTGCCTGCTCAATACGGTTCTGCGAATCCGTTCCCCTGGATGAGCGAAACCATGGACCTTTCGAAGGAAAAGAACTTCTTCGAAACCCGCGTGACCGAATACCAGAGCTCCGGTTCATTAAACTGGGACTGATTCGTCGGTTACAGAAACATAGAATGTCTAGAACAGGGACCACCAGCCGGTGGTTCCTGTTTTCATGCGCGGGGAGGTTTGTGAGACGATAACCAACTTTAACCGATCACTGCTGTCTCTCAGGGAGGCGCATGGTAAACTGACAGAGTGAGGAATTGTTAATGCTGGGATGCGCGGAGGATATGGTACCTGGCCACTTAGTCGCTTTCGGTGACAGATTATGTGAACAAAATGGATAAGAGAAATGACAGAGAAACAGAAGCCTGCAACTTTATTTAAATACCAAAGTGCTAATATTCAAAATCTAGTGAATCTTAGGAATCGTTCAATATATTTTTCTTCTCCCCAAGATTTTAATGATCCATATGATTGTTCTAATAGTTTAATAATTAGAGAACCTAATATAGAGGATGTGCCAAAATTCAGAGAACTAATGTCAGAAGTATTACAAAATAAGAGCGAGAATCAAAAACATACACTTCTTAGATCTTTCTTGAATGAAGGAACAGATAAGGAAGTGCATGAGCATATGAAGATGTTGGCTAAAGGTACTCCAGAAAGAGAACTCGTAGATGACTTAAAAAGGCCTGGAGTATCATGTTTTTCTGATAATAATGATAATATATTAATGTGGGCTCATTATGCAGAGTCATTTAAGGGATACTGTCTCGAATTTAGAACCGACAATGATTTTTTTGATACAGTTGAGCATGTCAAGTACGTGAAAGATTTTATGGCAGTTGATTTGGTCCCTCTATTATTAGAAGAAGCAGTATCGACTGAAGCAATTTTTTTGACAAAGTCATTTCATTGGGATAGTGAAAGTGAATGGAGATTACTTTCGAATCAACAAAGGGTATCATTTAATTATGATAAAGATATTTTGACGGCAGTTTACTTTGGGCCGCGGATGGAAAAAGCTCTAATCGAAATTATATATCTTATTTTAGAAGCGACTAATTCTGATGTGAAATACTGGCTTGGGAAATTAAATAAGGGTGAATATCGAGTTGACTTTGAAGAATATAAATTTCCAGATTACTAAATACATTACATATTCGGGTATAGATATTTCCTTCTTCGAAAACCGTGATACCGAATACCAGAACTCTGACTTGAGATTGAATCGTCTGTGATATCATTCACTCGCAGAACCACTAGCCCGTGGTCCCTTTTTATGCGCGTAAAGGTCTGAGATAAATCGATGGGCTCGTTCTGATGATTACTGCTGTTGTGATGGAGAAATGGTAGACTATAAGGTTGCATCAGTAGAAGCTATTTTACCAGGGGGACGTGAACTGTATGCTTTTTCTGTTGGCTGGTAATCCATCATTAGGAGATATCAAAAGTACTCTCACCTACTCCTTGAACAAAAAATGCTGGAAGTGCTTCCAATTCATTGAAAGCGTCAGGAAATAGATTTTTCTTTGCATCGACCCTTTCGCGAATAAATTCGGAAAAATTTACAATGGTCTGAAATGCGTTAGCAGCTTCATAATGATGAGGAAAGTATCCTGCATGTACAACTCGATTTCGAAGGTCGTATACATTTTTCTTCCATTGACCAATGATAGATGCACCTTTTGACATATCCCAACTGCCACCCAAAGAATGACTAATATGATTTTTTATTCGGCGCATAAATGGAATTTCATCAAATTCAGTATTGATTTCTAATTCTGTTAGTCCATCTACCATTCGAATATGGTGGAATAATCCATTTAATAATGATTCTGAACACATCCCGAGAAAAACAATTGTCTCGCGCGGGTGTCCGGTATAAAGGTAACGACGAGACTCAGCAAAAAATTGAGATGCTGCCACGAATTTGTTTTGTTTCTGATCAACATACATACCAAGACCTTCAATTACATGAAGAGCTTTGTCTTGGACATTAAACATGATATGTTCATAATTAAAAGGATTAGAACTTGTAATAACTGGACCAGACATCAGCGTCTTCCAGTCTGTTACATCATAAACTCTAGAAAAAATGTAGAAGTATTGTTCTGGAGATACAGGAAAAGCCTTGCAGTCTTCAAACATCATTCGGTAAGCATTTATATAATTATTTAGTCGATTTAGTAGATGTGATAAAAAACTATATTGTAATAAATGAGACCTCTCGTTTTCTGTATTAATAATCGAAGCTAATTCACCACATTCAGGCAAAAAATATATAGCTTCTACACGAGTGCGAAATTCAGGCAAATTAAGAGCGCTGCCTGGAAAGATGGCTTCATGTTGAGGTGTCTCATATTTATCAAAAATAAAAGCAGTTGCTTGATTGTCAAAAGTAGTGAAAAAAAGTGTTTCATTTTTGAATGGTAATTGAAAACGAAGTGGTACCGCGAACACTAAGCAGTATTTAGGAGTGATCCTTTTATTCACCTCTTGCTCAAGATGCTTCTCGTAATATTCCTTGCAAATTGTCAGTGAGGGTTCTGATGGCAGTGGTGAATTCATAATTTAATTCCTCTTATATAAAAGCAAGACTCAAAGTATTTCAGACACAGCTTGCTTCATCGTAGTTCGATAATGAACGGTTTGAATTGTAAAAGATTGAAACGATAGAGTTGAATAAATTCTTTCTGAATAAGACAAATGAACCGAGAAAGGTGAGGTGATGTCATAGGTGGGGACATCGATGATTAAAAACATCAGGGACCTGAAACCTGAAGATTTCAATGCCAGTAACTCAAAGCCAACTTTGAGTTACTACCAGTTGGCAATCCATTTTTTCTATCCCACCGAATGAATGTTTTGACTGATTTTCAAGTTGACGAAAACCAGAGCGGCTGTTAAGCTCTGCCCTTGGAATTGAGAACACGCCTTGATTGCGGTTTTTCTTCCAGTAACCTTTTCGTTTTCACAGGAAAACAGGTATGACTCTTTATATGCAGCGCGTGCACTGGTGTGACCGACTGTATGTCTCGCCCGAATACAGACGGGTTGGAGATCCAGATGATTCAGAGTCTGACATGCCCCTGGTCTAAAACTGACTCTGCCTTTGCGCGCATCGCCGTATGAATGTGTCTGTCTCTGCGCGGGGAATCGATTTCCCTTTGCGCAGATTTCAGGTCTAATTCTTTCTTTCATCTGAAGAAGGTATCTGCCTGCGCGCAACCGGCATCATTCCGGTGACCGTTGTTAGCTGGAATCTGTCTGAAGGCAGTGTGCTGTTTTGGGCCATTAAGTTCATCTGACCCACTTATTGTTTTATCACGGTTTGTGAATACAGTCTCGGTCTGCGCGCAGCGTGCGCTCCGGTATCGAAAATAGTCACAGACACGTTCAGGCTACCGGTGCGCAAATTGCAAACTGCATGGTGCCGGAAGCCCTATTTCTTCAAAAACGATCAATCTAAAAATAGAAGGAGCCAGCATATGGCTATTGCAACAAATTTAGGATTTCCCCGAATTGGATCTCAACGCGAACTGAAGCGGGCTGTTGAAAAATTCTGGTCCGGAAAAATTGACGAAGCAGAACTGTTGTCCGTCTGTCGCAAACTGCGGGCCGCTCACTGGAAACGGCAACAGGCTGCGGGCATTGCACATATTCCGTCGAATGATTTTTCATTGTACGATCAGGTGTTGGATACGGCGGCGATGGTGGGAGCCGTTCCCAAACGTTTTGAATGGGCCGGAGGCGATGTCGATTTATCGACGTATTTTGCAATGGCGCGAGGCGGTAAAGGGGGTAAGTCAGTCGCGGCATCAACGGCCGGCGTTGCCGCGCTGGAAATGACCAAGTGGTTTGACACCAACTACCACTACCTCGTTCCCGAGTTCGAAGCACAGCAGCAGTTTCAACTTTCTTCTACCAAACCGGTGGAGGAATACCTCGAAGCAAAATCGCTTGGGATTGAAACCCGTCCTGTCTTACTGGGGCCGGTCTCATTTTTGCTACTCGGTAAGACCTGGGAAGAGCAGATTGATCCGGTGAGTTTACTGGACAGTCTCTTGCCCGTTTATTGTGAAGTCCTTTCAAAGCTGGCGGCCGCCGGCGCAGAGTGGGTGCAGATTGATGAACCTTGTCTGATACTTGATTTGACTGAAACACAACGGGCCGCATATCAGCGGGCCTATGATCAACTTTCGATTCAGGCCAGCGGTTTGAAAATTGTGCTGACGACCTACTTTGGTCCACTGCAGGAAAATCTGCAGACAGCCGTTTCGCTGCCGGTGGAAGCGTTGCACATTGATCTGGTACGTGCGCCGGAACAGTTAGACGATGTCTTGGATTTGCTGCCCGAAGAAACGTCCCTTTCACTGGGCGTCGTCGATGGGCGGAATATCTGGAAGAACGATTTTGAATTGTCGCTGGCTTTGCTTGAAAAGACGGTCGATCGGATTGGTGCGGATCGAATTCTGATAGGTCCTTCCTGCTCGTTACTGCACAGTCCCGTTGACCTGGATAACGAAACAGACCTGGATGCTGAGATCAAACAGTGGCTGGCCTACGCTCAGCAAAAGTTGCAGGAAATCGACATTCTGACTCGGTGTGTTAATCAGGGACGCGCAAGTGTGGCTGGTGAACTGGCTGAAAACCAGGCAGCGATGGAGGCCCGCCGCAGTTCTCCGCGTGTGCATCGGACGGAGGTCAAAACGCGTTGTGCGGCTGTGACCGAATCGATGCTTACACGACAGCATCCCTATGTGAAACGGCATGAGGTGCAGGCAGCGAGTTTGAAGCTGCCTCTGTTTCCGACAACCACCATCGGTTCCTTTCCACAGACAGATGAAATTCGCAAAGCACGTGCGGCGTATAAGAAAGGAGAATTGACTGACGAGGCTTATGAGGAATTTCTTGAGAACTGTATTGCCGACGATATTCGGTATCAGGAAGAGGTCGGCCTGGATGTTCTGGTGCACGGCGAAGCCGAACGGAACGACATGGTAGAATATTTCGGCGAGCAGCTGGAAGGTTTTGTCGCGACCAAAAATGGCTGGGTGCAAAGTTATGGTTCCCGCTGTGTGAAGCCGCCGATTATTTTTGGTGACATTCTTCGCAAGGGGCCGATGACTGTGAAATGGTCAAACTACGCGCAGTCTTGCACAGAGAAACTGATGAAAGGAATGTTGACGGGTCCGGTGACGATTCTGCAATGGTCGTTTGTACGAGATGACCAGCCACGGAGTGAAACGTGTCAGCAGATCGGACTGGCGATTCGTGATGAGGTCCTGGACTTGGAAGCCAGCGGAATCAAGATCATTCAGATCGATGAGCCGGCGGTGCGTGAAGGACTGCCTTTACGTCATTCTGACTGGGCCGCGTATCTGAAATGGTCGGTCGACTGTTTTCGTTTGGCTTCGGCTGGTGTGAAAGATGAGACGCAGATTCATACTCACATGTGTTATTCCGAGTTCAATGATATCATAGAAGCAATCGCTGCTCTGGATGCCGACGTGATTTCGATTGAAACCTCGCGCAGCAACATGGAACTGCTGGATGCGTTTGCCCAATTCAAGTACCCGAATGAAATCGGTCCTGGAGTTTACGATATTCACTCGCCTCGCGTGCCGACGGTGGAGTGGATGGAACAGCTGCTGGAAAAAGCACTGGACGTTCTGGATCCCCGTCAGTTGTGGGTAAATCCGGATTGCGGGCTCAAGACGCGCAAGTGGGAAGAGGTGAAACCATCGTTACAAAACATGGTCGAAGCCGCGAAAGTGTTGCGTGAAAAAGCAAAGGCGACGCACTGAGTTTCAGTGTTGAGCTTTTTTCAATGTTAATGTGATCAGCGCCGGAATGCTCACGTTTGAGCATTCCGAGCTGATTCGATAATGGTGTATGTATGCCGCTTCCATTTTCCTTGAGGATTCGATACGAACAGATTTATGAAACCCTTTTATTGTAAGCTGATTTTGATACTTCTGGCTCTAGTGGTGAGTACAAGCTGTGGTTCTGGGACTTCTGAAACGAGTTCCCATTCCGATAAGCCTGCATCCGTAGTCACGGAATCGCAGAGCGTTACCGCGTTTCCTGTCGTTATTAAAGATGATCGCGGGCTGGAAGTCAGTATTCCCCAAAAGCCGTTACGGATTGTTTCGCTGCTGCCATCACATACCGAAATTCTGTATGCCGTCGGTGCCGGCAAGCAACTGGTGGGCTGCACGACCTTCTGCAATTATCCAGCGGAAACGAAACAGCTCGAAAAAGTGGCGCTCTCGAATCCCGGTAGTGTCAGCCTGGAAACACTGGTGGCGCTGGAGCCCGATCTGGTTTTTCTGGGAGGCGATTATCAACGCCTGCTAGCTGAGCAACTTACGAAATTGAAGATCCCTTTGCTGTCGTTTGAGTCACAATCAGTGGCAGATATCGAACGGTCGATACGCGGCATCTCTCGTTCTACGGGGCATGCTCAAGTGGGTGAAGAATTAATCGAGAAGATCAAGAAAGAGATTGCGGCGATTCAGAAACGGGTAGAGCCTTTTCAAAAACAGAGGCGGCCGCGCGTGTTTTATCAGGTGTGGGATCAACCGTTGATGACCGCCGGTCCTACTTCTTTCATTGGTGAGTTGATTGATTTGATTGGTGCAGAAAATGTTTTCGAAGATGTGAAAATTGCGTATCCGCAAGTCAGTGAAGAGACGCTGATCGTGCGTAATCCAGATGTGATTTTGATGCCTCTGACCAAAAAAGCGGGGGCCTCTGATTTGTCTGAGACGATTTCCGAGTTGCGTGAACGGCCGGGGTGGAAGAAGATGAGTGCGGTGAAGAATCAGCGAATCTATCTGATTGAGGATGATCTTATTTCCCGCCCCGGGCCGCGAGTGGTACTGGGACTACAAAAAATAGCTCAGGCGTTGTACCCTGAAGCATATCAGCCACACTCATCTTCAGAGCGGACTCAATAGTTCATGCAACCCCGGCAACTTATTCTGGTCTGGCGAATGATCCCGCTGGTGGGTTTCCTGCTGGCAGCGATCATAGTGGGGATTCACCTGGGTGCGGTCGAGCTTTCATTCGAGCAGATCTGGCAGGGGTTATTGAACCCTTCCGATGCTTCGTACGTCGATACAATCCTCTGGCAGATTCGAATGCCGCGCGTCATTCTGGCGGCCTGTGTGGGGGGAGGGCTGGCGGTCGCGGGAGCGGCATTTCAAGGTGTCTTTCGAAACCCATTGGCGGATCCTTTTGTGATCGGTGCCTCCAGTGGTGCTGCATTAGGGGCGACGCTGGCACTGTTGTGGATGGCGGGCAGTGTTACTGTCATCACTGCGACCTGGCAGATACCGTGGTTGATTTTGTCTGCATTTATTGGTGCGATTCTCGTCGTCTGTGCGGTGTTTATGATTGCAGCGCTGAGTAACATTGGTCGGAACGCGCCACTGCTGACCTTAATTCTGGCAGGCATGGCGCTCAGTAGTTTCACCGGGGCACTGGTATCGTTGATCATGTTTCTGAATCATGAAATGCTGACGGCGATATTCAGTTGGCTGTTAGGCAGCTTTTCGGGGCGACACTGGAATGAGATCATGATGGCGGGGCCTGTGATTCTTGGAAGTGGATGTCTACTGTGGCTGATGTCGCGTCCGTTGGATTTACTTTCATTTGGTGATGAGACGGCCATGACACTGGGACTGTCGATCTCCAAATTTCGTATGCTCATTCTCATTGCAGCCACAATGTGTACGGCGGCGTGCGTAGCCGTTTCAGGGGTGATTGGATTTCTGGGATTGATGGCGCCGCATATGACACGCATCATACTGGGCCCGCGGCATGGATTGCTGATTCCTGGTAGTTGTTTGTTGGGCGCGACGATGATGGTGGTCGCAGATACCCTGGCGCGAACGATCATTGCACCGGCAGAAATTCCGGTGGGTATCGTGACGGCGATGATGGGGTGTCCGTTTTTTCTATTCCTGCTGGTCAGTCGCGGACAGCAAACCAAATGAGAAAAGGCAACCCCATGAATCAGACCGCCATGAATCAGATTGAACTCGATCAGGTTTCCTGTGGTTACGCGGACCGGGAAGTGTTGAAACAGGTTTCCCTGTGTGTCGAGCCGGGCAAGGTGCTTGTCTTACTCGGGCCCAATGGTTCCGGGAAAACAACATTGCTGCGTGCGCTGTTTCATCTGGTGGATGTTAAAGAGGGGCACGTTTTGATTGAAGGTCAGGAGATCAGCCGGCTTTCCCGCAAAGAGATTGCACAGAAGCTGGCGCTCTCACCTCAGATGGAACTGCCTCAATGGCCGATGACGGTGGAGGAAACAGTGCAGCTGGGCCGCAGTTCGCATCGAGGCTGGGTGCAGCCTTTCCGGTCTGACGATGCGGCGCATGTAGAAACCGCGCTACAACAAACGGGCCTGACCGAATTGCGTCAAAGAAAGATCACAGAACTATCAGGTGGTGAGTGGCGGCGGACCTTAATCGCCCGTGCTCTGGCACAACAGACTAAGGTGCTTTGTCTGGATGAGCCCACAACAGGGCTGGATTTAAAATACCAGGTCGAGGTCCTGTCATTGATTCGCGACCTGGCACATGAGCGGAATTTGACCGTGATGCTGACGATTCACGATTTGAATCTGGCCAGTTGCTTTGCTGATCAGTTTGTATTGCTCGATCAGGGACGCATCGCGGCGATGGGAACCGGGGAAGAAGTTCTGACCGAGGCGCGGCTGACTAAAGTCTATCAGACCAAAGTCAAAGTTGTGCCGCACCCGGAATATCAGACACCGCTGATTGTGCCGATTCTCTGATTGTTTCGCGCCGTTGATGTTAGCTGCGGACGTAGCTATCGAATACACGAACTTTGGCCCACTTCTCTTTGTTTTCTTCAATGAATGTAAGGTGATCGGCGATGACTTGATACTTGTCGTGTGATTCTTTGCTGTCAAATACGACATTCAAGGCAACGTGATATTCTTGATCATTCACTTCCCGTTGAAATTCGGGGCCACGCGTACCGGCGGAAAAATAAACCACGCCCGGATGAACTTTCAAATATTTGTGACAGGCCTCCACCATTGCTTCGCTGGCTGCGGGAGAAGCATCTTTGAGAGTGAAATAAACCATGTGTGCCAGTTGCGTATCGGCCATCAGTCAGTTCCTTTGAGTGTCTCGGGGATTGTAAGCTCTATTGTGTCAATGTCTTATGTAAATGGTTCGGTTCAGGGGAACCCTCTTCCATTTACCCATCTTCCCAAAAAGTGGTTCAAAAGTCACTGGAACAGGGGGCGAATGAATTTCGGAAATTGTTAAATATAAGATGAAGAGACTTTAACGATTATGCCGATAAGTGAGAAAGGTGGGTTATTCGTTCCGGTTCATCCCGTCGAGCCAGTGTTTCCGTTTGTGGGAAACAGGGACGAAATCAAGGAGTGCCATCCAGCACACTTATACAAAAAAGGAGTTTTTCGATGTCCCCCTGGATTCGAAATTTAGTTGTCGTTGCTTCAGTCTTCATGTTTTTTTCCAGTGACGCGGAAGCGCATCTGTTTAAAGGGCTTTTTAACCGCGGTAGTTCGCGTTGTAGTTATCCGCAGCATGGTCGTTGCGGACATCGTTGTCGTGGTTTGGCGCGGCGTTACTTCCGTCGCTGTGCTCCGGTGACTTCGTGCTGTCCGGGAGTTTGTACTCCTCCGCCTCCACGGGTTTGTTATCAGGATGTCATTTGCACCGAATATCGAATGGTGCCTCAAACACAAACTGTGCCTGTGACAACGTACCAACAGGTGACTGTGGATCAAGGTTGCTGGCAGCGAGTCTGGGTACCACGCATGGTCACAAAAAATGTACCACGCACCACCTACCGTCAGCAGACCAGTTATGTACGAACTCAGATTCAGGTGAGAAAGCGTGTGCCAGTGATGGCACCACAACCGCAGTCGACCTGCACCGATTGCATGGGAGCTCAACCTTCGATGATGAGTCCTACGCCTTCGACACAGCCTTATGTTGTGCCTTCCACTCCGACTCTGGTACCTTCGCCGATGTCTTCGACTTCATTAGATATGGGCACGTATCCCACTGTAGGAGCGTATCCCACTGTGGCCCCGTATCCCACTGTGGCGGCTCAGCCAGCTGTTTCCTGGGGAGGCGGAATATCTGGTCCTTCCCTTGCCAGCTCGGGACCTGCCTTTACAACAAGTCCGACGGTACTTAATGTTCCGCAAGTTCAGGCAAACACACAATGGCAGACGATTCCTTCGCAGAATTCGTACTTGAAAACACAGTCTGCCTATGATGATTCTGCTTCACGCACTGCAAACGCAAGTGGGGCATTCGTGCCAGCACCATCGGCTGCGACTGTCTGGAATACGCCTCGCCGACAAAGTCTCAACTAAGTTGTGAGCTTTGTTTGAATATCACGCATTCGAACCGGGATCTGCATCAGACGCATGCGGGTTCCGGTTTTTTTCTTGCTCAAGCAATGCTTGTTGCTCGCGGCGATTCATCTTGTAGAATGCCACGCCAAAGCCGGAAAAGAGCAGGGCGGGCATCGTGAGCATAAAAGCAATGCTATACATGTAAGCGCGGGGTTTCCGATCATCAGTTTCATTTAACTGTTTACACATCGGGCAGGCTGCAGCCTGACTGATCACAGCGGGACTGGAAAACAGGCCCAGCAGCGCGGTGGCGAGTAAGCAGGATCGAATCAATGAATGTCGCTTGAACATGAGTGAAATCACTTTTGTTACTATGATGGTCTGATGTCATTAATGCTAACAGAAATCGGAGCAATTTCCAACGGAATTATGTTCACTTCTCAGGCTGCGCCGGGTAAGTGGTAGAGCATGAAATAGATCACAACACCGGTGATTGAGACATACAGCCAGATCGGGAAGGTGATTTTGGCGATACGTCGATGCGCTTCCCACTGCTTTTTCAGCCCACGACGAATGGTCACCCAGGCCAGGATGGGAACCGCGGCTGCGAGGACAACATGTGTGATCAGAATGAAATAGTAAATCGGTCTGATCAAACCTTCGCCTTCGAACTTACGCGAAGCATTTCCGGTGTAACTTTGTAGTGCAAAGTGATATAGCAGATAGAACCCCAGGAACAGAATTGAAGTTCCAAAGGCGGTCAGCATGGTTTTTTTATGCTTCTCTTTTTCACCTCTGCGAATGAACCAGTAACCCACCATCAGCAGAATTGTTGCCAGCGAGTTCAAGACGGCGTTGAGGGCCGGAAGTTGCATGACCCAGGCGGGGGCTGTTTTCACTTCGCTTGGTTCTTTGACTGTTTCTTCCGCGACGACGATTTCTTCGTCAACCGCCGGTGGTTCGGTTTCTGTTTGTGCGAAAAGAGCCGATGTTAACGTAGCCGATGTCAACATATTTGAGACGATTGGAAATAACAGCGGACTCAGCGAAACCATACCGGCCTTCGGGGGTGTGACTGCTGGTTTAGGAGTATCGTCTGGTTTTTCTTCCTTGGTTTCCGTTTTCTTAGCTTCAGGTTTGTCTTTTTCGACTTCTTTGCGAACGGCTTTTCTCAGTGCTGCGAGCTCTTCATCATTGACGGCGTTATATTTTCCGAGGACGCGACCATCTTTATTGACCAGCATGACGTTGGTGGTGTGGATGACTTCGAAGCCGGGCTTGCGGGCGGGGCCTGTGTTTTCCTGAACGGGCATCAGAAAACTTTTCTCAATCAGATGAAAGATCTCTTTTTGATCGCCGGTCAGAAACAGCCATTTTTCAGGGTCAGCTCCGACAGACTCTGCATATCGAGTTAATACTTCGGGCGTGTCATTTTTGGGGTCAACGGTAATGGTGACCAACTTGAAGTCCAGGTCTTTCAGGTCTTTCTGGAGTTGATAAAACTGGCCGGAGACGCGGGGACAGGGACCTGCACACCGGGTAAACACAAAGCAGGCCACCCACGGTTTTCCAAGCAGATCTTTTTTGGTGACGGTGCTACCGCTACGTTCGGTGAGTGAGAAATCCTCGATGCCTTCTTCTGGCCAGATCGGTTCTTTGGGAGTGAGTTCGACCGTGTGGTCTTCTTTCTCGTCCTTTTTCGCTTGCTTAGACGCTGCTTCCTCTGATTTGATTTGTTCTACCGCCAGATCACGCTGCTTTTTCAAGTTCCAGGTGGCGAAGGCACTGATGGCGACCAGCACCCAGAGCAGCACGATGAGAAACCGGGGAATGCGTCGGATTGGTTGAGGCTCGTTCATTCTGAAAGATCTTTATTGTGTTCTAGGTATTCGAATTCGCGACATCAGCGGGCATTTCGCGTGGCCCGTTGTTGCGTCATCCAGATGGCAATTGCTACATAAATTATACACACGACTGCGGTGACAGTCAGGCAGACGATCATTGATGGATTGCCGGGGGCACTCGGCAATCCCGGTCCTGAAGTCAGAATACGGCGTAAGCCGGTGACGCCATAAGTTAAGGGGTTGGCTCGGATGATCCAAGAGAGCCAGCCTGATTCTCCCGCAGGGAAAAATGAGCCGGAGAGTAACCACATCGGCATCAAAAAGACTGACATGATGGCGTGAAAACCTTGTGTCGATTCCATCGGCCAGGCAATCAGATAGCCGAGGGCCGTCAGACTGAAGCCGAGCAGGAACAGAAACAGGATCAGCGGCACCAGACGGGCCAGCGTGATTCCGGTTTCAAAATCGGGTGCTAATCCGACAATATTTAACAGCGGACCGAGAAATATAAACAGGACAGCTTGTAAAACGGCAAGGATGGTTCCGCCGAGCAGTTTTCCGAGCACGATTGAGGTGCGGGGAACAGGAGAGACTAATACCCCCTGCAGGAATCCTTCCTTGCGATCTTCAATGATGGAGATCGTAGAGAAGATGGCCGTAAACATTAAAATCATGACGGCGACGCCGGGAAAGAAATATTCCTGGTAAGTCATGCCGGCAGCGGCCCATTCGGGTGCTTTGAAAGAACCGCGCAAGCCGGCTCCGAATAGAATCCAGAAGAGGATCGGCTGGATTAAAGCGCCAATTACGCGGGTGCGTTGGCGTACAAACCGCACAACTTCGCGCTGTGCGAGTGTCATGATCGGTAACAAAAACAATTTTGCGGTTCCAGCAGCGGGAAGTGAAGCGGGTTGGTTCATACTGTTTCCTCCGCTTGCCAGAATTGATGCCCGGTTTCATGGATGAAGACATCTTCGAGTGTCGGCTTCCCAAGTGAAACGGACGTGACGAGTTCCGGAAAAGCGTCAATCAGGTCTTTGAGCAATTCGTGTCCGCGGGCATGTTCGAGTCGCAGGCTGTGATTGATGGTTTGTGGGGTGACGCCGAACTTGGCTGAGATCTGTTGGCTCAGTTGTTCGAGGTCGTCTGAGTGAATCGTGAGACAATCGCCGCCGACCGAGGCACGCAATTCATCGGGCGTTCCGAGGGCTACCAGTTCTCCCTGATGCAGAATTCCCAATCGGTCACAATGTTCTGCTTCTTCCATTAAGTGTGTCGTGATCAGTATGGTCACACCCTCTTCGCGCTGCAGTTGTTTCAGATATTTCCAGAGATCGTGGCGTGCTCCCGGGTCGAGGCCGGTACTGGGTTCGTCGAGCAGCAGGACCTGCGGTGAGTGCAATAAACCTTTGGCGATTTCTACGCGACGTTTTAAACCGCCGGACAACGACTCGGCCAGATCGTGTTTGCGATCAGTCAGTCCCAGATGCTGCAGCGCGGTTTGAATGCGCTCCCGCATTGGTGCTCCGGAAATGCCATAGAGGTGGGCTTGATGTTTCAGGTTTTCCAATACGGTTAATTTGCCGTCCAGACTGGGAGATTGAAAGGTCACGCCGATCAACGTGCGGACCTGTCGAGCGTATGTCGCGAGATCCAGGTCAGCGATATTGGCGGAACCGGACTGGATCGGCAGGAGCGTTGAGAGCAGGCGGAACAGGGTTGTTTTTCCGCCGCCGTTCGGTCCCAGTAAGCCGAAAATTTCCGAGGAACGGACTTCGAAACTGAGTTGATTCAGAGCAAGCCGTTCGCCGTATCGGTGCGAAATTTCGTTGACACGGATTTGGGAAGCCGATTTCTGAATTTGTGGATTACTTGACATGACTGTTTTCAGCTTTGTTGGCAGAATTCTCTTCGGAACTCGCCTGCTGTGCCTGTTTCAGATAATCGATTTGCGGCGATTCATTGGTGTAATAGTGAATGCCGATATCAGGTGTCATCGCGATGGTCAGGCCCATCGCCAGAATAATGGTCGGGCTGAGCAGGACGTATTTCCATTTTCCTTCAAACTTCAAGTGCATGAAATAAATCAAAACGAACAGCGCCTTGGCACAGGCAACAGCCAGTACCAGAAATGCCAGCAGGACAAATCCCTGGATGCCAGCTACGTCTTTATCCTTCAGGTCGAGAACATCGAAAATGATGGAGAGCACGGTGCAAATGCAGAGGGCAAAGAAGATCGTCGAGTATTTGACATACGAGTGAGATTCTGATTCGGACATCGTGTTATAACTCTCAAATAGATCAGCAGGCAGATTGATGTGTAAATGTTATGTTCTGCGAACTCAGATAATTTCAACTCGTTCAAAGAATGTAAATCAGTGGGAACAGGAAGATCCAGACCAAGTCCACAAAGTGCCAGTACAGGCCAATGTTTTCGACATAGTCATTCCATTTTTTACAAAGACGTTTTCCCCGAACCAGGACGATCAGGAACAGCAGCATGCCGATGACGACATGCAGTGCGTGAAAACCTGTTAGCAGAAAGTAAACGGAGGCGAACAGGTTTCCGTAAATAATTGGTTGCAAGTGATGCACGGGTGCGAGGAAGGCACCGTACTCCGGATTTTTCTTGAGTGTCTCAAGTTCCTGATTCATCTCGGGCATGGTGATCGACTCATCGAGGGCCCGTTTGTTTAATCCCCGGTATTTGGTCTCGAGGGCGAAGTAAGTGGTGAGCTCTTTTTTGCGGGCTGCCGATGTGTCTGGGGCTTCGACTTCTGTCTGTAGTTGTTTTCGAAGTTCTTCGACAGGCGTTTCGATTTCTTTTGTTTTTTCGTCAGTGACTCCGGATAACTCGACTGTTTCCTCGGGATTCGTGGGCTCTGCTTTTTCTGGGAGTTTGGTATTGGCCAAAGCGATGGTGCGATTGTCAACGACCTGTTTCATTTCCCGCATCGATTTATCTATCGCCATTTGTGGCGTTTCGGGAATGTGTCCGGGCAGAATGTCATGTTCAAATTTGCCCGAGTATTCATAGGCTTTGATGCTGAGAAAGACACAGGCGAGGAGCAACGTCAGACAGAGGTAACGGCGTGCTTTGGCAAAGTTTTCTGCTTTCATGCCTTCCAGTGCGATGACCACGAAGTAACTGGATAGAATCAGGACGAACGTATTCAATCCACCCGCCCAGACATGAATGTGTGTGACTTTGGCATCCGTAGGCCAGCCGGGAGAACCGGCTCGAAGCACAATATAGGCGCCAATGAAGGCGGAAAAGAACATGATCTCTGTTGCCAGAAAGAGCCACATACCCAGTTTGGAATGTGGTATGGGAAGTCCCATGCGATATTGTGGCGAATTACTTTCGTGACTCATTGCTATCTTTCACTTCACAGGTGCACAACCAGCGGTTGGTCTCTGAAACGGTCTCTTGTGGAATGATCAGTTAAAAAGTTGCAGTCGATCCCAGGTTAGTGTTAATAACAGAACGGGGAGATAAACCAGCGAGAACCAGATTAACTCCCGGGCGGTTTTCCGGGATTCATCGGTTAAAAATCGAATCGAAAAGATCAGGTATCCTACTCCCAATGTAAACGCCACGGCGGTATAAAGTGTGCTCGCCAGGGAGACGTACTGAGGAAGCAGGCTGACGGGAATCAGCATTGTCGCATAGATCACACACATCCAGCCGATCATGCCGCGCGCCGGGTCGGCCGCAGGTAACATTTTCAGGCCGGCTTGATGATACTGATGACGGTAGAGCCAGGCGATCGCCAGAAAGTGCGGGAACTGCCAGAAGAACATAATGGCGAAGATCGTAAAGGACGATGTGTTCAAGGTTCCGCCGGCAGCCGTCCAACCCAGGATGGGAGGCATGGCACCGGGGATCGCGCCGATGGTCGTGCAGAGCGAAGTAAAGCGTTTGAGTGGCGTATAGACCAGAACGTATAAGACGAGCGTCATCATCGATAAAAAGGCGGTGAGTAAATTCACCATGATGGCCAGATAAAAGATGCCGAAAAGGGCAGCAGCAATCCCAAAGATGAGCACCTCGGAGAGTGTGAGCCTGCCGGAGGGGAGTGGCCGATTAGCGGTCCGCATCATCAGGGCATCACTTTTGATTTCCAGCAACTGGTTCAGGGAATTACATCCCACGGCGACACAACCAATGCCAAGCATCGCGTGAATCAAAGGCAGCAATGACCAGGCGTGTGCGCTGGCCAGGGTGTAGCCTAGTGCCACCGAGATCAACGCCATCGTCGAAATCCGCGGTTTGATTAATTCAATGTAATCAGAAATCCGGGCCAGACTAACGGGTCTCGCGGCAGCTTTCGATTCTTCAACGGCAATATAGGATTGTTGTGTAGTCGACATTTCAAGCATTACCTTCAGAATTCGGTAAGGAATCAGTAGCAGAGAGAGATTGTCCCGACTGTATGTTATTTGCTTTGTTGAGTTGGTTGAGACGGAAGACCCGGATGGAATAGAGCGTTGTGGTCATCAGAAACAGAATTCCGATAATCAGGTGCGCGGTTCGGAACAGTGATTGTTGCAGGGAGCCGGGTTCTCCGACAATGCCGGCAGCGGGGAGACCGAATCTGGTAAGCCAGGCACCAATGCCGAGCATGATCTGGAAGATACCGATATGCAGCATACCCATGGCGGGGCGTTTTAACCATTTAATCCCAGTCTTGCGGGCACTGCGGAATTCGATAATCACAAAGATCAACACTACAAACGCAAAGCTCATATGCGGATGCAGTCCCACCTTGAAGTGGCTGAGGAATCCTCCCAGGAAATACTGAAAGAGGACGAGCAGCGGAACGGTGATCGCCAGCCGACGTCCGTAACCTGCAGGTAGTTCGGGGGGATCGTTGCTGACTGCGATCCAGCGTTTGCCGGTGATCATGGTCAGAAACGCCATCAGTGTAAAGACACAGGCAGCGAACAGGCCATGTGCCATCGCCAGTGGGATGCTATTTTCGGTGACTCGGGTGCCTCCGATAATGCCTTGAATAATCACACAGGTCAGGACCACGATGCAGACATTTCTAATCCATTTTTGCTGTTCGACTTTAAATGCAACTATAACGAGTACGATGGATAAAAAACCGACCAGCGTTCCCAGCAGACGGTGCACATGCTCAAAAAATTTATCAGCGGGTAGACCGAATATGGGGTACGTAAACATATTTTGTCCGTCCGAGCCCGGCCAGCCGTTAACCGCCATGCCGTACCCTTCAGTGGTGACATGGCCACCCATAATCATCAACGGCAGCGTAGCGATCGTGGTCGCCAGTGCAAGTTTGAAGAGCCACGGGTGATATTGTTGCTGGTTCATACAGGACTACTTTTATTGCGTTTTGAACAGACTAGGCTGTGGTTTCGGTTTCGGATTGTGATTTCGCAGGCTGACATTCTTTTTCGGTCTGCATCAGGAAGTCTTTATCGCCGTTCACGACGGCATATTCATTCGGGCCGTGATAGACCATTGGTACAAAGTCAAAGTTGCCATGCGGCGGGGGAGAAGGGGCTGCCCACTCCAGCGTTGTGGCGTTCCAGGGGTTGCGGCCTGCTTTGGGGCCCCAGAACATGCTATAGAAAATGTTGATGAACAGCAGGATTTGTGCGGCTCCCATGACAAACGCGCAGATCGTCATGAACTGATTCATCGGCAGGAGATGCTCCAGGTAGCCGTGCAGATAAGGGTCTGCATAGCGGCGGGGCATGCCCTGCATTCCGAGAAAGTGCATTGGGAAAAACGTTCCGTTGGCACCGATAAAGGTCAGTACAAAATGCGTTTTGCCCAATTTTTCATTCATCATCCGGCCGAACATTTTCGGGAACCAGAACTGGATGGCGGCAAAGACACCAAACAGGGTGGCACCGAACAGCACATAATGGAAATGGGCGACGATGAAATAGGTATCGTGAAAATAAACATCAACGGGGACGGCGGCCATGAAGATTCCGCTGAGTCCACCGACGATGAACATCGACAAAAAGGCGATGCAGTTCAAAGTGACGGTATTGAATTGGACTTTCCCGCCCCAGATGGTGGCGGTCCAGTTGAAAGTTTTGACGGCCGAGGGAAGGGCAATCATCATGGTGGCGACCATGAAAGCCATACCAACAGCGGGGTTCATTCCGCTTGTATACATGTGGTGTCCCCAGACGATGAATCCAAGGCTGGCGATGGCCGACATCGAGATCACCATCGGCTTATAGCCGAACAGTGGTTTACGACACATGCAACTGAGCATGTCAGAGACCATGCCCATTACGGGGAGCAGCATGATGTAAACTGCGGGATGCGAATAGAACCAGAACAGGTGCTGCCACAACAGAGCCTGCCCGCCACCAACGGTGGGTGCGGCATTGTTGATAACCAGACCGGAGGGATAAAAGAAGCAGGTTCCCAGCAGGCGGTCGGTGACCTGCATGAATCCGCCAGCCGTCAGAACGGGTAGAGCGAAGGCCTGCAGGATGGCAGTGATGAACAGCCCCCAGATCGTCATCGGCAGACGGAAGAAAGTCATGCCGGGGGCACGCATGTTGATGATGGTCGTCATGTAATTGATGGAACCCATCATGGATGAGAAACCGACGAAGGTGACTCCCAATAGCCAGAATGTTTGTGCGGTTCCAGAACCGGGGGCTGCTTGCTCCAAATCGGCCAGAATTGGATAGGAAGTCCAACCAGCGGCGGGACCACCGGCGAACGTGAAGCTTAGTCCGAAGCAGGCAATCGCGGGCCACATAAACCAATAGCTCAACATATTGAGCTTGGGAAATGCCATGTCGTCGGCACCGATCATCAGCGGAATCAGGAAGTTGCCGAACGTACCCGCCAGGATCGGGATGATCACGAGGAAGATCATCACGGTGGCATGCATCGTGAAGAGCATCGTATAGAACTCGGGAGAAATCTGCCCGCCTTCCGGGGCGAAGAGCCAGGGCCCGACAATCGGCATCGATTCCCAGGGGAACGCAAGTTGCCAGCGGACGGCCAACGCCAGTGCGCCTCCGACAATCATCATCAGTAATGTTGTAAACAGAAACTGAATTGCGATGATTTTATGATCGGTGGAAAAGATATATTTCGTGATGAAGTTACCGGGTGCGTGATGCGCCTGTGGTTTCAGGATCGGCTGCAGTCCGGTGGGTGATGGATTCAATACACTCATTTCTCAGTAGCCTCACTCTCCGAGCCGTTCTCGGAGTTGTTCTCCGTAGCGGCAATTTTTCCGAGTCCGTCGTAGAATTGTTGCTCGGTGAGAGTTTTCAGATAGTTCTGGTATTCGTCTTCGGATTGCACAATGACGTGTGCTTTCATTTTATAGTGCCCCCAGCCGCACAGCTCTGCACAAACCAGATCATAAGTGCCGGGTTTGTTGGCTTCGAACCAGACCGGAATCTGTAAGCCAGGCAGGGCATCCTGTTTAATTCTTAACGCGGGCATAAAAAACGAGTGTTGTACATCGTCGCTGCGAAGCTGAATCATGACCGGTTTGCCGAAAGGAACATGTAGTTCATTGACGGAATACAGATCGTCAGGCTGGGGTTTTTGCTGAAGTATTTTGCCGATGGCAGGGTAGCGGAAACGCCATTCAAACTGCCTCGCGGTGATTTCAGCGATCGGGGCTTTGACGGCAGCTTCCGGGAAGTATTTCTTGATGCGGAAATCGGCCCAGATGTTCATCTGGTAAATCGCCAGAAACAGCAGAATGACCCCGGGAATGATCGACCAGATCAATTCCAGATTATGGTTGCCGTGGACACAGTCTGCACGTTCTTTACGATTATTCGCGCCGCGCCACAGTGCATAGACCAGAGCTGCCTGAGTGCCGATAAACACGATGGCGGTAATGATCAGGATTAAATAAAACAACCCATCGATGCGAATGCCCAGGTTACTGGCGGCTTGCGCATTGTCATAGGGGAAAGACCAGCCGATCCAGGGAGCCATCGCGCAAGACACGACGGCAGCCACAGGCCAGAACAGAAAAAATAAACACCATCCTTTACCCACTACAGGTCTCCCGTTCGGTTTTCATGTTGAGGATACAATTGGTTGTCAAAGTCATTTTGAAAATCAGTCATTCAGTTGGATCCAGTGGTCTGTCAGGAATCAGCGGTTTCCCTCATAGGGCAGATTCATGACATAGTTGACTAGATCCCATAATTCTGCATCCGATAACGAACCACCAAAGGCGGGCATCGGTGTGCCTTTGATGCCTGCAAACAGGCGGCGGTACGTATCAATGGGTCTGCGGCCGCCCCGATAAATGCCGCGGTGCAGATCTCTTGGTGGAAGTTGATTTCCCCAGATATCATGCAGACCTCGGTTAGGATATTTCTCGTTGGTTGCCGGGTTGGTCCAGAAATCCTGTGTGGCTGTTCCATTGCCGCGGCCTTGCGGTCCGTGGCAGGAAGCACATTTGGTTTTTTCGCTGAGATAAAGTTTGCGGCCGCGTTCACGGGATTCCGCAGTGTCAGGCACCCGGGCTGTTTTGGGGATGACCACAGCGTCTTCCAGGTTGGCTTCTTCCCAGGCTTCGGAAACGCTGGAAGTGGAAAATTCCAAAGTATCGGGAAAATCCTCTTCCATAAAATCTTTTAATTCTTCCAGAACTTCTTCGCGTGTCTCGCCACCCTCTTCACTGGTGCGTTCGGCGAAGACTTCTTTGGAATAATCGAGAAACAATTCGTCGTCCAGTTTCTTTTCCGTTTCGCCACGAATCGAAAGCCAGATCACATAGTTGACAATCGCGGAGACTTCGTCTTCCGTCAGCAGTTTAAAGGACGGCATATACGTGCCAGCGATACCTTCTTTGACCGTGCGTCCCAAGTCTGCTTCCTGCGCTTTGCTGGTGGACTTGGTCGACGTGTATTTGTATATGCCGAGACGGAAGTCGCGGGGTGGGGGATTCAGATAGCGTGATGTGGGGCCGGTTCCTTCACCACTCATGCCGTGGCAGTGCATGCAGTGTCGGTTATATAGATCGCGGCCAAACTGCAGCCGGACGCATTCGACCAGAAACGTGTCGCCTGGTTGAGGATCGATCTCGGCAGATTTTTCAACGGCAATGGTGCCGGTCTCAAAGTTGTATTCTTTAATCCGTGAAATATGGCCTTGCCCTTTGCCGGACGTCCATTCGAGAGGCAGTCCCTGTAATTTGTCATAGGAGTCTGCCAGGCCGGTGGCTTGAAAGCGGATCAGCGGTTGGTCGGCTCCGGAGGCTTCGACGGTTTTTACCGTTGCCTGGACATCACCGAAATTTGTTGGCAGGCCTTCAAACTGCGTGAGCGCAAAGGGATTGCCGAACTGCTTTACCAAAGCTGCTTTGACGGGCCCCGCCGCTTCCGGCATGAGTTCCTTGGTCTTTTTAGCGAACACGAACTCAACTTGCGGCTGTTCGCAACCTGGGAAGCTGATCAGCGGAAAGAGGAGCAACAAGATTAGATGACTGAACCCAAATCTCACAGAAGTGAATCCTCACTTTATATTTATGACAGAAAACCGGTTTCTCTCTGATGGAAACAGTTCCACCCCTGCCTACCGGGATACGATAGAGCCACAGGTACTTACAAATCCCCACTGCTTGCAGGCGATCTCGTTACGCCAACAATTTCCATTATATAAAGAAAAATACTGAGACTGATTTGATCAAATCCGCAATAAGTTTCTGACAGGTTTGCTTGCGTGGGGTGGGAGGCATTACAGCCTGATTACTTAAGCAATTCTGGCAATGCCCAGACGTTCTGACAACCAGCGTTTCCCTTAAGCGAACCTTTTCTCACAAGCAGGAAGGTCAATCTATTGGTGGTCCCAATCGCGGGAATCACACATGGAATATAGTATTTTCTTTGTCTCTTTTTTTCAATCGGCACAGCCTGTTGTTTCGATATGAACCAGAGTAAACTGACGAAACAAAGACTTCCATCCTGATTTTCTGGTTCGATAGTGGTTTGGCTTTGACTTCTGGTCAGGCTTTGATCTCTCGGATCGTTCCAGTTTCCGCACGTCTGTGCAAGTGAATGGGCTTGAATGGGCAACTCAGAGACAGACATCATTCGCGAATTTGATCGCCTGATCCGTCGCGATCCAGGGAAACGGGGGCTGATTGACTCAGAAGTTCAGTTCGGGCCTCTCTGTCGGGATCATTTACTGGATGCAACCAGGTCGCTGGTGCAAAAATCTTCACAAGTCGTGATTGCGACAGGTTTTTACGTTCCTTCTGCAGAAATTCCCGCTGCAGAAACGGATGGCCCGCCGGGCGCGGTCCTGCTGGCGCTGGTGCTGGAAGAATGCGGGATCAACACATCAGTCGTTACTGATGAGTTGTGTGCCCCTGTGGTGGCTGCTGCCGTGGACGCGTATTCCTATCCTGCGTCACAGTTGAAAGTGCTACCAACCGAAGACGACAGTTGGGTTGAGACGTTTTTTAGTCGACAAAATGTCAGTCATCTGATTTCGGTGGAACGCGTGGGACCGAGCCATACTCCGGACTCCTGGGCAGGACAGCAGAACGTATCCACCGACGGAGACACTGACTTTCATTCGAAAGTGCCCGAGGCTCATTTCGACCGCTGTCATAATATGCGGGGCGAAATCATCGATGCGTTCACGGCTCCCCTGCATCAGTTGTTTGAGCGATTACCGGAATTTTTTCCGGAAGCCCAGACGATTGGCGTGGGTGATGGGGGCAATGAAATCGGAATGGGGGCGATTTCCTGGGAAGAACTGGACCGCCGGATTGCCTCTGATCATTCGGGGCTGATTCCCTGCCGGATCGCCACGGATTGGAATATTGTTGCGGGAACGAGCAACTGGGGTGCTTCGGCGCTGGCGGCGGCTGTCGCACTTCAGAAAAAACAAACGGGGATTCTATTCAACTGGCAGAGAGACGAACAGCAAAATGTTCTGGAAGCGATGGTGCGTGAAGCCCATGCGGTCGACGGTGTGACAAAACAGCGAGAGGCGACCGTTGATGGACTTCCGTTTTTAACTTATATGCAGCCCTGGGAAGGAATCCTGAAAATTCTTACCCGCTGAATTGGGATTGGCGGCGTAAGACTTCAGGAGGAATGTCGACCTGACGAGGGGAAATCACTTGCAATTTACCGTATTCAACCGGTTAGAATGGGCCAGTGATGATTTTTTTAGTCTCTTCGCTTGTATTTCCTGACGCGTGATTGAAAGAAAACGAACCGTGATGAGCTTCATGAAAACGAATAGTCTGTCTCTTCTTCGAGGGACTCCTTTTACTGGATTGATGTGTTGGGCACTGTTGCTGGCATCAGGATCCCTCGTGTATGGCCAGGCTGTCAGCAATGGGAAATTCAAGCAGGAAGATAAATTCCGGCAGTTAGACGAAGTGCTGCCAACTCCGAACGGGTTTCGAAATGCCTCTGGTGCGCCGGGAGAAAAATACTGGCAGCAGCAGGCCGATTATGAGATCGATGTCGAACTGGATGACAAACTTCAGAAAATTATTGGCTCGGAGAAGATCACCTATACCAATCATTCCCCCGATGCGCTGAGCTATCTCTGGCTGCAACTAGATACCAACATTCTGTCGTTCGATTCGGACGCGCATCTGACCGGGACCAGTTCCCCCTTGGGTAAAGTGGGATACAAATCGATGCAGCAGTTGCTGGCGAAAGAATCTTTCGACGGCAGTATGAAAATAGAGGCGGTCCGCGATGCGAAAGGGGAACCGCTGCCTTATACCATCATCAAAACGATGATGCGGATTGATCTGCCACGACCTCTGGTCATCGGCGAAAGCACGCAGTTCTCAGTCGGCTGGAGTTATCTGATCAATGATTCCCAGAGCAGGCCTGCACGAACGGGCTATGAATACTTTAAAGAAGACAAAAATTTTCTGTATGAAATCGCGCACTGGTTCCCGCGGATGGTGGCATATACCGATAACACGGGCTGGCAGCATAAACAGTTTCTGGGACGCGGCGAGTTTACGCTCGAGTTCGGGAATTATCTGGTGCGGATTACGGTGCCCGAAGATCACATTGTGGCGGCGACGGGGCAGTTACAGAATTCGGACAAAGTACTCACTACAGAGCAGCAGAAACGGTTGAAGCAGGCCGAAACTGCGAAAACACCGATGTTTATTGTGACGCCGGAAGAAGCCAAAAAGAATGAGAAGTCGAAACCGAAAGGCAAAAAGACCTGGGTGTTTAAGGCTGAGCGGGTGCGAGACTTCGCGTTTGCCAGCTCGCGTAAATTTATCTGGGATGCGCAGGGACATCAGCTGGAAGGGAAGAAAGACCCCGTGATGGCAATGTCCTTCTATCCCAATGAGGGAGAGCCGCTCTGGAGTAAGTATTCCACGCATGCCATCATTCATACGCTGAATGTCTTTTCGAAATATACGTTTCCTTATCCCTATCCGGTGGCGATTTCTGTGAATGGTCCTGTGGGAGGGATGGAATACCCGATGATCTGCTTTAACGGTCCCCGACCGGAAAAAGATGGGACGTACTCCAAGCGGACCAAGTATGGGTTGATTTCGGTCATCATTCACGAGGTGGGGCATAACTACTTTCCAATGATTGTGAACAGCGACGAACGGCAGTGGACCTGGATGGATGAAGGCATCACGACATTTCTGCAGTTTCTGACCGAACAGGAGTGGGAGCCCGACTATCCCTCGCGCCGCGGCGAGCCACGCAATATTGTGGGATACATGAAAAGCGATTATCAGGTTCCGATCATGACCAATTCCGAGTCGATTTTGCAGTTCGGGAACAACGCCTACGGCAAGCCGGGGACTGCATTGAACGTACTTCGCGAAACGGTGTTGGGGCGGGAACTGTTCGATTATGCGTTCAAAGAATATTCGCGGCGATGGATGTTCAAAAGACCAACTCCGGCCGACTTTTTCCGCACAATGGAAGATGCTTCGGGTGTGGACCTGGACTGGTTCTGGCGTGGCTGGTTTTATACGACCGACCATACCGATATATCGGTCGAGAATGTCAAACAGTATCTGCTGGAAACCGGTGATCCCTATGTTGATAAGGTACGACGCAAAAAGAAACGAGAGGAAGAACCGGAATCACTGTCCAAAATTCGAAATAAAAAACTTCCTAAAAGAACGGACCAGTTTCCAGAGTTAAAAGATTTCTATAACGAATACGATGACCTGGATGTAACCGATGCCGATCGAAAAAAATTCGAGACCCATCTCAAACAGCTGGATGCCGATGAAAAGAAACTACTGGAGACGCAGAAATATTTTTATCTGGTCGATTTGAAAAATCATGGCGGGCTGGTCATGCCGGTGATTTTACAGCTGACGTTTGATGATGGCACGACGCAGATGCTACGGATCCCGGCAGAGATCTGGCGATTGAATAATAAGAGTCTTTCCAAATTGATTTTAACGGAAAAACCTCTCAAAAGTCTGACACTCGATCCGCATCGGGAAACCGCCGATACGCAGCTTTCAAATAATGAATTCCCCCGAACGATCGACAAATCCTTTTTCCAATTGGAAAAATCGAAAAAGTCGAAGAACGAGATGCAGAAGAAGCAACAGCAAATCAAGCAGGAAAAAGCAGAGAACAAAGCGGCTCAGGACAAAGAAAAAAAACAGGACCAAAAGTAGCTCTGGTGTTGCAGGATCAGTCTTTAGAAAAGTGGGAGACGGACTCGATCTTGGCAATTTCAATGGTGAAGTCCTGATACCATTTTTGCTTCCCAAGTTGTTGTGCAGTCTGGTGTTCCGGGTTTTCTTTCCAGGCTCGGATTGAAGGAAGATCCTGCCAGTATGAGATGGTGACCCCTTTCCCCTCTGGTGAACGAACGGACTCCAGGCCGAGAAATCCGGGTTGTTGTTGTGCCAATTCCTCCATCCGGGCCGCCATTTCCGCGTATCCCTGTTGGGTTGCGGTCTGTGTCGATGTGAAAATCACAGCATAACAGGGCGTTTTTCGTGTTTCGTACATGATGGGAGCCTGGATGGGAGCTACTGAGGGACACTATTGCTATTATATCGAAGGCAGTTTGTGGCGAATTTACCTGCTGATTTTTAGGCTTGCTACAAATTCTGCTTTCATAAATAATTTACCTAAGACGCAAACTCGAGTTCAATTGTATTTTTCATAAGGGAGGAAGCTCAAGTGACGGGATATACGGTCCACACAGGTTCGACAGATGATTTCTCGAAAGGATGGGACCAAATCTTTAGTGACAAGGCCCTCAAGAAAGAGAAAAAAAAGAAGAAAACCAAGAAAAAAACAACCGCTAAAAAGGATTCGAAAAAGAAAAAGAAAGCATGATGCATTTCGCTTCTTTTACGACAGAGTCAGTTGAAAGTTTGAGCCGTGAGGTGAATCCCGGGTTTTGAGAATTCGTCGATTCGTCTGGTAATTTTTGCACAGGGCAGTGCTAATGCTTTAAGCTTGGAAGACCGATAAATAATTTCGTGCTTTTCCTGCTTATGGTAGTCAATCACAGGACATGGAGGTAACAATGTCAGAAGAAACCGAAGAGCAATTCGAAGAAATCACCAGTGAAGAAGTTGATCGTGTTGTCGCACAACTGGAAGCCTTAATCGAGTCTACAGACAGCGAAAATATTCGTTCGCATCTGGAAGAAGCGATGAACGAGATTTATTATCTCGTTTACGAAGAGGAAGACGGCGAAGTGGATTCCGAAGTGGGAGCCTGTAGCGAAGAAGACGAAGATCTGTCAGAAGCTGCCTGATTCCGTTTGACGATTCAATGATTGCTGAGCAAACCAGCAAGACGTAAGGCCACTTCCTATTGTTCACAGGAAGTGGCCTTTTTTCGGTTTGCCGTTTGTGTGTAGCAGTGGAATCAGAGCTTATTTTTTGAGTTCCACGGTAATCGAGCGGGTTTTAGGATCGACCTTGGTGGCCTTACCGAATTTGATTTTCTTGGCAAATCCTTCGATATCCGTGACAGGAGAAATCTCGAAAATCGTAGTTTCTCCTTCGACGGTCGGTACAACATTGATGTTGTCAGAATCGTCGGCTGATTGCAGGAGTTCCTCGATAATGGGGTCCTGGTCAGCATTCGACAGTTTTTTGGCGATCACGATGGTGACCAGTGTATTCGGATCAACGGGCTCGTTTTCTCCGAGGCTGAGGGTTCCAGGACCACCCATCATCGGCTGACCACCCAGCTGCATCATCATCATGGGGGCTAGCATGGCAACCGGAGCGAGGATGGGAGAGAGTGTTTTGTTAAACTCTTCTTCGGTTTTCGCATTTTCCAGCTGAGCCAGGACCTCATTCGTCTTCTTGAGACCAGCCAGTGTCTGCTCTTTCTTGGCAGTCACTTTTTCCGGTGTGATTTCGGCCAATTGTTTGTGAGCGTCTTCCATCTGGGTTTTCCATTTGTCTGCCAGAGTTTTGGGAATCCACTTTTCTTCAACTTTGACCATCACTTGTTCTTTGGGCTCTTCGCCGGGGGCTTCGAGTTTAATCGTCGCAGTATCCCCTTCGGTGGAAACAACACTGACTTTAGTCTGTTTCATTTTTTCGGAAAGGCTGAGTTCCCCTTCTTTGGTAGGGATCAATTCCGAGAAAGAGACCATATCTTTCGCCAATTGATTACCGGTGGTGGAGAGAAACTTTTCGCCATCAAATGTTTTCAGTTTGTCCAGGCTGGAAACATCACTGTTCACAATCGCCGCCAGAATGTCGATTGTGGGGGACCAGTATTGTGAGACTTTATCCTGAGGTACAGGTAGCCCTTGAATCATTGGATTTTTGAGAATGAATTCTTTCTTGTCTTTGAGGAGTTTGGCAAGTCGCTGGCCAGTTTGAAAAGTACCGTTGTACATTTCCGGATCCATTTTCGTGGAGAATTCATGTACCAGGCCATTTATATCTGTCTGGTAACTGTCAGGCAGAAAATGCCAGACGGCCTGCATCTGCTGGTTGTTGACGCCGTCAATCAATGCCTGCATCGATTCTGCTGGGCCTAATGCTTTGGCCGGCTTTCCTGCTTCTGGTGCGCCTTGTTCTGCAGAATTTCCACAGCCAGAGAGGAGAGGCAGCGTTACTACCAGCACGAGCAGGGGGAGAAATGAGAATGACTTCTTCATCGGAGTTCCTTTATTTGATTGAAAGACAAAGACGGGATGTGAACACGTCCAACTGTATTCTTTTGCAGTAGCAGGTGTTGATTTTAGCTTTGCACGGGCGAGTTGAGTAGGTTTGCGAATCGTTTTGTCTTTTCAGATTTCTAAATTGGTGTTTGTACATTCGCTGAGTTCGTGTGTCTGTATTTTCCAGATGATCGCTGCTGTTATTTCGACTCAGTTTATGACAAGCATAGTTCAGAATTAGAATTGAGCCCGCTCTTCCAGTGTACTATTAGGGAAATTAATACAACCAACGTGTAAAATTAGTGTCAGGATTAAGCAAAGTGGTCAGGAAAGGGTATATTTTATCATTGTTCTCATCAGGATATTCGGGTCTCTTTCAAGACCGGTGTTATTTTGCTCTCACGTTTCATTGAGTAGTGTATCTGTAAGTGTTTAATTGGATTGATCTTGCGTAAAATGTTGTTTTCGTAAGGTTTACAGGGATCTATTTTCAATCTTGCGTGCGCTTGACTTCGTGCGTCTTTGAACCCTAAACTGTGCGGTATTCGAAATTGAAATACTTCAAACCGGCTATTATTAGTTTTCCTTATAAATCAGACTGGTTTCACTTCCATGCATCTGCGTAATGCCGAGCTTTTCTGTGATGTCGTCGTGCAAGGCAGCTTTTCCAAAGCTGCTGAGGTTCGTCGTGTGTCCCAGTCGGCAGCCAGTCAGGCAGTGCATGCCTTGGAGAAGCGATTAGGGGCTCAACTGATTGATCGATCTAAGCGTCCGTTCGAGCTGACACCGGCCGGTGCGATTTATTTTGATGGTTGCCAACAGTTATTAAGGTCGTTCGAGCAGGTCGAAGAGCACGTACGACAGGCAGTTGGTCGAACCAAAAGCCGAGTGAGGATCGCTGCGATCTACTCAGTCGGATTAGCGCAAATGCACGATTATGTAGAGCACTTTCAGTTTCTTTATCCGGATGTCATGATTACATTGGACTATCTGCATCCGGACGAAGTCTACCAGCGGGTTTGTGAAAACCAGGCCGAACTGGGTTTAGTCTCCTTTCCGAAGGAAGACAAAGATCTTACCAGCATTCTGTGGCAGGAACAGCCGATGGTGCTGGTGGTCCCCCCGGGACATCAGTTGGCTGATCGGGAGCATTGTCCGGTCAGTGCCATTGAAGATGAGCCATTTGTGGCATTCACATCAGAATTAGTCGTTCGACAAAAGATAGATCGCTGGTTAAGAAAAGCTGGTACTCACGTTCAGTTGATTCATGAGTTTGATAATATTGAAAACATTAAACGGGCTGTAGAAGCAGAAGCCGGCATTGCGATTCTGCCTTTGCCTACAGTCACGAAAGAAGTTCAGGATCAGTCGCTGAAAGTGGTACGCCTGGAAGAAGTCGAATGGTACCGTCCAATTGGAATCATTCAAAGAAAACAGAAATCGATGCCCGATGTGGTATCGAAGTTCATAGAAGTCTTGCATGAAGACCCCGCGAATTTCTCTCACGCTCGCAGAGAATCGGCCGAGGTGAATGCATCTGACGGAGAGAATTCTTCGAATCGGGATGCGTTTTCGTTCGGTCCTTTGATAGCGCGAGAGTAAATTGGTTGTTTCTCTGCAGGTGTTTTTTTCTTGTTTCGGATGGATCCAGCGATTCTGAGTCAGGAGAAGACTCTCCCGAAGAGCGACTCAGAAGATTCATTAGTAGATCTTTGACAGAAAACGTGCCGGTAAACGCTGGTGAAAATAAGGCATTTGTCTCTCCAGGGCAGAGTGCCAGCATGAAAAAGAGTGCGACGTTTGTTCGCGATAACAGGATGCCAGACTGGCATCGATTTTGTTAAACATTAGTTTGAATGGTGAAGTAAGATGACGAGTCGAACCGTTCGACGTGGAATTGATTCCGAAAACAAAGCACGCAACTCCATTTTTCAAGTGGGGCAGTTACCGAAAGCCCATGGGCTTTACGATCCGGAATTCGAGCATGACAGCTGTGGTGTCGGATTTGTCGCCCATATTAAAGGCGAACGTTCGCACCAGATCGTGCTGGATGCTGACGAAATGCTGCGTCATATGACTCACCGTGGGGCATGTGGGTGCGAAGAAAATACCGGCGATGGTGCCGGGATTCTGGTTTCGATACCGCATGATTTCCTGAGCCGTGTTGTCAAACAGGACCTGGATTTCGATCTGCCTGAGCAGGGCCATTACGGTATGGGCGTTGTCTTTTTACCCACCGATGCCGCCCAGCGGGAACATTGTAAAAAGGTCGTTACCGAAACCGTTCAGAATCAGGGACTGGTGGTTCTGGGTTGGCGTGAATTGCCGGTTTGCCCGGACAAAGCTGATATCGGTCCTTCCGCGCTGCGGGCGCTGCCTCACATGGAGCAGGTCTTTATCTCGACTTCCAACGGCAAAATCGCCGATCAGGAAGATCTGGAACGCCAGCTGTATATCATCCTGAAGTCTTCCAGCCGATTGTTGCGTGAAGGAAGTCTGCCTCAAGGGTTGATGTTCTACTTCTGCTCACTGTCCAGTAAGGTCGTCGTTTATAAAGGGATGTTGACCCCCGATCAGGTGATGCCATTCTATCCGGACTTGCAGGCGGAAGACTTTACCAGCCACTTGGCGATGGTACACTCCCGCTTCTCCACGAATACATTCCCCAGTTGGGATCGTGCTCAGCCATGTCGTTTCATGGCTCATAACGGAGAGATTAACACACTGCGCGGCAATGCCAACTGGATGTATGCCCGCCAGGGGATGATGTCCAGCGACCTGTTTGGAACCGACCTGAAGAAGTTGTTTCCGATCATCGAGCCACACTGTTCGGACTCCGGAAACTTTGACAATGCACTGGAATTATTGTTGATGTCAGGCCGACCGCTGCCGGAAGTCATGATGATGATGATTCCCGAAGCCTGGCAGAATCACCATTCGATTTCGGTCGCGAAGCGTGCCTTCTATGAATATCACTCTGCCCTGCAGGAACCGTGGGACGGGCCGGCGTCTGTTTCCTTCACCGATGGTAAATGTATCGGTGCTGTGCTGGACCGGAACGGTCTGCGCCCCAGTCGTTATTATGTGACGCACGATGACCGGGTGATTATGGCCAGTGAAGTCGGTGTGCTGGAAGTCGATCCGAAAATCGTTAAAGAAAAAGGACGCCTGCAACCGGGGAAAATGTTCCTGGTCGACTTTGAAGAAGGCCGTCTGATTCCCGATGAAGAGATCAAGCAAAAGTATGCGACGAAGCGGCCTTATCATGAATGGTTGCAGGATCAGCGAATTCGTCTGAATGATATTCCGCCTGCAGAGGAAGTGGAACAGGTTCCCGCAAAAGACTTACTGTCGCGGATGCAGGCATTCGGGTTTACGTATGAAACTCTAAAGTTCATGCTGATTCCGTTGATTAAAGCCAAGAAAGATCCGATTGGCTCAATGGGCAACGATGCGGCACTGGCTTGTCTGAGTGATAAGTCACGCTTGCTTTATGATTACTTCCACCAGTTGTTTGCTCAGGTGACGAACCCGGCCATCGATTCGATCCGCGAAGAAGTGATTATGACACTCGAGTGTTATATCGGTCCGGAAGGAAATCTGCTGGAATCAACAGAAGAGCAGTGTCACCGGCTGTTGATGCCTGAGCCGATCATTACCAATGAAGAGCTGGCTGCGATTAAATCGATGGATTATCGTGGTTGGAAAAATAAGACGATTGATGTGACCTATCCCAAGTCAGAAGGGGAAGCCGGGTTCCGTGCTGCCCTGGATCGAATTCGGGAAGAAGCCTCGCAGGCGATCGCCGACGGATTTAGTCTGATTACCCTGTCTGACCGTGCGGTGAGCCGGGATCGAATTGGTTTGCCGACGCTCATTTCCTGTGGTGCGATCCACCATCACCTGGTGCGTAACGAACAGCGAACGCAGATCGGGATCGTACTCGAAACGGGTGAAGCCCGCGAAGTGCATCATCACTGTCTGCTATTTGGTTACGGTGCCGATGCCATCAATCCTTATATGGCATTTGAAGCGTTGTGGCATTCTCTGGACGCGGGTGAACTGAATGCTGCGAAATGGGACCGGGATTCCATCGTAGCCGCTTACCGTCAAGGGGTTGGAAAAGGCATGCTGAAAGTGATGGCCAAAATGGGCATCTCGACGCTGCAAAGTTACAAAGGCGCACAGATCTTCGAAGCCGTTGGTTTGAATAAGGAAATCATCGACACCTGTTTCGTTGGCACCGCCAGCCGAATCAAGGGAATCGGTTTTGATGTGGTTACCAAAGAATGTGAAATGCGGCACGACATCGGTTATCCTCACCGAGAGCAGTATCGTGTTCCCGGTCTGCCTAACCCCGGCGTATATCATTGGCGTGCCAATGGTGAAAAGCATTCCTGGTCTCCTGAAAACATTGCGAACATCCAGGCTGCTGCGAGTACTGGTGACAAAGATGCTTACAAGCGGTTTGCGAAAGCCGTCAACGAGCAGACGACTCGCGAATGTCACTTGCGTGGTTTGTTGGCATTCAAGAAACGAGAATCGATTCCACTGGATGAAGTCGAGCCTGTTACCGAAATCGTCAAGCGTTTCTGTACGGGGGCGATGAGTTACGGTTCGATCTCGGCGGAATCACACGAAGCACTGGCGATTGCTATGAATCGTCTGGGTGGCAAGAGTAACACCGGCGAAGGTGGCGAAGATTATTCACGCTTCAAACCACAGGAGAATGGCGACTCCAGACGATCTGCCATCAAACAGATTGCTTCCGGGCGGTTTGGAGTGACCAGTTGGTATTTAACCAACGCCGATGAATTGCAGATCAAAATTTCTCAAGGTGCGAAGCCGGGAGAAGGGGGCGAATTGCCTGGGCATAAGGTCAATAAGATCATTGCTTCGGTCCGTCATTCAACTCCGGGTGTCGGGCTGATCAGTCCGCCTCCACACCATGACATTTATTCGATTGAAGACTTGGCGCAGTTGATCTATGACTTGAAGAATACGAATCCTTCCGCACGGATCAGCGTCAAGCTGGTTTCCGAAGTCGGCGTGGGTACGATTGCTTCCGGTGTCGCGAAAGGTCATGCGGATAATATTCTGATCTCCGGTGCCTCCGGTGGGACAGGGGCTTCTCCTCTGACCAGCGTTAAGCACGCCGGCCTGCCTTGGGAACTCGGGATTTCCGAAACGCACCAGACGCTGGTGATGAACGATCTCCGCAGCCGTGTCCGACTGCAGACCGATGGTCAGTTGAAAACAGGCCGTGATATTGTGATCGCCAGTTTGCTGGGAGCCGAAGAATTCGGGTTCTCAACCGGTCCGCTGATTACTATGGGCTGTATCATGATGCGTAAGTGTCATCTCAATACCTGTCCTGTGGGAATTGCGACACAGAATCCGGAACTCCGCAAGAAGTTCGCCGGTCAGCCGGAACACGTGGTGAACTACTTCTTCCTGTTGGCAGAAGAGGCTCGTGAGCTGATGGCAGAGCTCGGCTTCCGCAATATGAATGAAATGGTGGGCCGCAGTGATGTGTTGCAGTTGGATGAAGGCGTCGCACACTGGAAAGCGAAGCACCTGGATCTGACACCCATTCTGCGATTGGCTGAAAAACCGCATCCGAATGTAGGGACGTATTGTACTCGGGATCAACAGCATGGTCTGGAAGTGGTTCTGGATAACGTGCTCATCGATCAGTGTCAGCCTGCGATTCAGAATCGTGAGCCGGTAGTAGTCGATGTGAAACTGAAGAATACAGACCGTACCTTCGGCACGATGTTGAGTCATGAAGTTTCGAAGCATCATGGTGCTGAGGGACTGCCTGATGAAACAATCCACATCAATAGTAAAGGTTCCGCGGGACAAAGTCTGGGAGCCTGGCTGGCTCACGGGATTACGATTGAACACGAAGGCGATGCCAACGACTATGTCGGTAAAGGTCTCAGTGGCGGGCGAATTGTGATTTACCCGCCTGAAGACTCAACCTTCGAGCCGGAAGACAATATCATCGTGGGCAACGTGAACCTCTACGGTGCCACCGAAGGAGAAGTTTACATTCGCGGTCAAGCCGCCGAACGTTTCTGTGTCAGAAACTCGGGAGCAAGAGCCGTTGTAGAAGGCATCGGCGATCATGGTTGTGAATACATGACCGGCGGTCGCGTCGTGATCCTGGGTGAAACCGGTAGAAACTTTGCTGCCGGGATGTCGGGGGGCGTGGCTTATGTCTACGATCCCGAAGGTTTGCTGCTGCAAAACTGCAATCTGGAAACCGTCGAACTGGAACAAGTGGAAGAGCCGGATGATATTGCCGAACTGAAAACGCTGGTTGATAATCACCGTAAATTTACCGGTTCGACCGTTGCCAAATCGATCATCGATAACTGGGATACCGAACTTGAGTCATTCAAGAAAGTCATGCCCGTCGATTACAAACGGGCTTTGCTGGAAATGGCAGCGGAAGAGGCGGAAGCAGCTGCTAGCGTCTAGCGAAACAACGCGTTCCTGTCTGATCTGAATCCGGGAGACAGGAACGCCTTCCCGAGACAAGATTTCTTCCTGAGAATCAAAAGCGAACACATTTTTAAGAGTGAGATAGAATTATGGGCAAGCCAACGGGCTTTATGGAATTTCCGCGAGAACTGGGTGCCGACAGGAAACCCGAATTGCGCATTCTGGACTGGAACGAATTTCACGATCATCTGACAGATGGCGAACTTAAAAATCAGGGTGCCCGCTGCATGGATTGCGGCATTCCTTTTTGTCATACCGGAGAAACACTGGCCGGCATGGCGTCGGGCTGTCCGATCAATAATCTAATTCCAGAGTGGAACGACCACATCTATCACGGTCGCTGGCAGGATGCGATTGACAGCCTGCATAAGACGAATAATTTTCCCGAGTTCACCGGCCGCGTCTGCCCGGCTCCTTGTGAAGGCGCCTGCGTGCTGGGAATTCATGAACCACCTGTGACGATCAAGAATATCGAGAATTCGATTATCGATCATGCTTTCGATCAAGGCTGGGTTGTCGCGAATCCTCCTGAAGTGCGAACGGGCAAGAAAGTGGCCGTCGTAGGCTCGGGTCCTGCTGGACTGGCGGCTGCCGCTCAGCTCAACAATGCCGGTCACAGTGTCACCGTTTTTGAACGTGATGACCGGATTGGCGGACTGCTGATGTATGGGATTCCCAACATGAAGCTGGAAAAGTGGATTGTGCAGCGTCGCGTTGATCTGCTGGCCGACGAAGGGGTCGAGTTTATCACGAACACGTCGATTGGCGTCGATATCACCGCCAGCCAACTGATGAAAGACTTCGATTCTGTCGTGCTCTGTACCGGTGCCACGAAGCCTCGCGATCTACCGATTCCCGGACGCAATCTCAAAGGCGTGCATTTCGCGATGGAATATCTGTCGAAAAATACCAAGAGCCTGTTGGAATCCGGGTTGGAAAACACGCACTACAAGAATTCACCCGTGGAAAACTTCATCAACGCCGAAGGCAAGAAAGTCGTCGTGATCGGCGGTGGTGATACGGGGAATGACTGTCTGGGGACCGCGCTGCGGCAGAAATGTGAAAGTGTGATTAACCTGGAAATTGTACCTCAGCCACCCAACGAACGCGCAGCAAATAACCCCTGGCCTCAATGGCCGAAAATCTTCCGGGTCGACTACGGCCATGAAGAGGCGGCTGCTGTTTTGGGGAAAGATCCGCGGATGTTCCAGATGTCGACGGTCGAGTTTGTTGACGACGGTCAAGGCAATCTGAAAGCGATCAAGATCTGTGAAGTTGACTGGTCCAAACCAGTCGAGAACGGCCCTCCATTCAGCGTGGTTCCCGGTTCGGAACAAGAACTACCCTGCGATCTGGTCTTCCTGGCGCTGGGTTTTGTCGGCCCCGAGCACATCATCAGCGAGCAGCTTAATCTGGAAACAGATGCCCGCTCAAACTACAAAGCCGAGCATGAGCAGTACACGACCAACGTCGAAGGCTTGTTTGCCGCCGGCGACTGTCGTCGGGGTCAAAGTCTGATCGTCTGGGCCATCAACGAAGGCCGCGGCGCCGCCCGTGAATGCGACCGTTACCTGATGGGAGCCACCGAACTGCCATAGGCGGTGGTTCGGCCTTTGTGCCAGTTCTGTCTGAAGCAACTGTCTAAGTCTACGTCGAGGCGATTCCGGGATGACCAGTTACAATTTTCAACCCGATCCGAAGAGACCCGGTCGAAATCAGTATGTCGGCTCATGGACTGAAACGAATTGTGGTGTGATCGATCTGCCGCTGACAAAAGAGTCGCTGGTTCTGGTATTGCGTAGCGCTCAGGATGCCGCAAAGTCACCGTATACGCATCAGGAAATCGCCTGGTGGGCCGACAATTTTCATATGGCGCAGTTCGACAATGAAAATCAGATCGAAGCGGCCGTCGCAGACGTGGCCTTCGATCTGCACATCCAATGGCAGATGAATCTGAGCAATGCTTACTCCCTGGAAGAACTGCAAAACCTGGATTTCTCGAAAGTCCAACTGCCCGCCGAATGGTTTTCAAAATGGCTGAAGCAGCTCGACGCGTAGTGCGTTTTGAAATATTTTGATTTTGAATCAAGGCTCCTTGAAACTGGTCAGGCTGGTCCTGGATATTGGATCGCAAAATTGGTTCGAACCTGGAATATCGTTCTGGTGTCAGCTCTGAACTTCCAATAAAGGTTTTTAGAACATTGCTTTATCATCAAGATGGAACGTTCCCATGCCAACAGATCATTTTCAGAAGAAGCTCCGACTGCAAATCCGACTGACTGCGATTGATCAAGGGCTATTCCAGGCGTGGCAGCGCTGGTGTGGTGATCTTTCTTTTGTGAGTGTTCATCAGGGATCAATCTTCAATCAACCGGCGGATGCGATTGTCAGCCCGGCTAACAGTTTCGGTTTCATGGATGGCGGTATCGATCGGTTGTATTTAGAACGGTTCGGGACAGTGTTGCAGGATCGTGTTCAGACACAGATTAAGCAGGATCATGCGGGTGAGTTGCTGGTTGGAGCAGCGACGATTGTGGAGACAGACGATGAATCGATTCCGTTTCTGATCGCCGCACCGACGATGCGTGTGCCGTTGCCGGTGGAATCGTCGATCAATGCGTTTTTGGCCGCACGGGCGATCTTCCTGTTAATTCGTGACGGGATCATTCCGTCGGGACAATATGTGGGGCAACCGGTGCGCGAACGTGTCAAAACCGTTTTGCTGCCGGGATTGGGAACCGGCGTCGGTAGACTCCCTCCCGTTCAATGCGCAAAACAGGTACGGGCTGCGATTGAAGATGTGGTGCAGGGCAAATTTCAGTTTCCGGAAACGACGTCACAAATCCGCAAACGGCATGATCGATTGATAGAAAAATAGCCTGATTCAGAAATTTTGCTGAAATGTTCGCGTTTGGTTTGTAGTATGAGAATTACAGCCTGATGCAGGTTATTTATTCATCAGCAGTCGATAAATCGTTGTAAAAGAGAGAGCATTGTCACAGCCTACGCCGGAAATGATTGTGTTTTATGAACGCCGGACGCATGCGCATATCGCGCGTGTTCATCGATGTCTGACCTTACTGGCTGCTGAGATGGATTGTGGTATAGAACTGATTGAACGGGCCGAGTTGCACGATGCTTCTAAATTTGGACCCGAGGAACGGGTGCCTTATATCTGGCTGACGGAATATCATCGCTGCCGCTGGCGCAATTTGCCGTTTGAATATCCGGAGGGGATGGAAGAGCAGGTGCAGCGTGCGGTTCGGCATCATGTCACCAGCAATCGGCACCATCCTGAATTTCATAGCGATCCGAATGAGATGACAGACGTGGATTTGATCGAAATGGTCTGTGACTGGACGGCGATGTCACTGGAGTTCAACCAGGATGGCGGCAGCGCACGCGGCTGGGCCGAGAGGACGATCGGACATCGTGTGCCGTTCAATGATGAGAAGACGCGGTTTGTGTTCGCAGTAATCGAGCAACTGGATCGACTGAGGGCAGGGGAGATCTGAAATGATGACTCTTCCTGAAGATCCATTTAAAAGGGTGGCTAATCACTATGGTTGAACTGCTTCCTGCCTGGGTTATTGTCTGTACCGTTTGTGGAGCTTTCGTTGGCATTTCGTCAGGTAACCTGGAGCTGGGAGTCTTTTGGGGTTCCGTGGTCGGTTGGACTCCTGTCGGGTTGCTTTATGTAATTGGGATCTGGAACTATTTCTTCGTCAGAGAACATCCGCAGTGTCGTTGTGGATGTAATAGAGATGGTTGTTTTGATTTTATTGGGATAAAAGGGAGCCCACCAGATCAGTTCGATTACCGGTGCCTGCAGTGCTGGCGATTTTATCGGCAACGAAAAAATATTCGTTTTGAAATAGACACCGATGGTAATGAAGTTCCCTATGCGAAACAAAGAGGACTATTGCCGTGGAAGATTTTAGACGGTGATGAATTGGTTTAACTGAGTGTGAGACGGTGCGCGAGTGGAGCGAGGACAATGGCGAGTCGTTCGGGAAATTTATGAGGATGTTTGAATGGCGTCTGTTTTTAATTGCATGACAGGATAGTAATATGCATGATTGGCTATGTCAGATCATGTAATGTTTGTATTTCAGAAAAGAAAAAATAGAAATGGCTACGGGACGACCTCAGAAAATTGCAATTAACCACGATGACTATCATGCATCACAAATTGGCAGAACTGCGGAGGGAAGGCAGTTCTTTCTGACAACTCCCTTTGATCCCGCGACTGATACCTCTTCCGGGATGGAGTATATCGCTCTCTTTCAATTTGATCTTGAAGGGAATCTGGTGGAATCAAAAATCGATGAATTGGGGCCAAGAGGATCCTTTTCGAACGAGGAGGCAGAGGAGAAATATCAGGCACGCCTTAGTGGATTAGGTGAGGTCAAGTACTGTCGGATTGAAGTGAAACCGTTTTCAGTTCAGTATAAGGGAGCTGAGATCGGTCTGATCGTTCGCGAGCCGGAAGACGAAGAGGATGTCTGGGCGGTAGAACTTTTGCCAGGGAACTATATGGCATTTTTTGAGCCGTGGGATAGCGGTGACTATGATACGTAAAGATCAGAAAAGATAACTTGTTGTGATGACTCAAAATAAGAAAGAGACGAACATGGAAACCGTGGTCTGTATTCCCATGTCGCTGGAGGGACAGCAGGAATTTATCAGACAGGTGATTTCCGTCACTGATGGAACATATCTGTTTGCAGGATTGATATTAATGTCGGTTGAAGACAAGGTTAGCATCAAATGCGAAATCCATCCCCCTGATCCCAATATGGCGGAAGCATTTGAAATCGGCGGGCAGGGGACGGTCTCGACAGATGAGATTGCTGCGATCGCAGCACATCGGTCTGTGTTGTATCTGATTTGGGATCAGCCCGGTTTAACGGAACTGCATCGGCTGCATGCGTTTATCAAAGTATGTCTGAAGTGTGGCGGTTTGGGAGTGAAGTTTGAAAATTCAGGAGTCGCACATTCTTACCATTCGTGGGAAGCAATGAATTTCCATGAAAATACTCTGGAATTAATGCAGGCGCATGTCATGCTAACTGGGGATGAGCATTATTATTACAGTACGGGCATGCATGTTTTCGGCCTACCTGACACCGCAGTGCCTGTAACCATCGATAATCGTCAGGCTGGATATCTGCTGACCGAGTTTAATCATTACCAGATCTTTGAATCTCCAGAATTCAAGGAAGGACATACCTTCTCGACGAGTGCCGATGCACCCTATTTTCGATTGCGGGAAAAAACGGATTGGATCAATGCAGGTCTGGAATGTTTCGAAAATCCTTATGGGAGATTTCTATTAGAACCGGTTTAGTGTTTCGATTTTGTAGCTCACAGTCGCTCTACCATTCGATTGATCGCGAATAAAACATGAAACAACATTTCACCGTTGCCGCCTGTCAGTTGTTTGATGTGCAGGATGATCTCGAGCAGACGCTGGAAGAGATCATGGAATATGCGACGCATGCCGCGGAACAGGGGGCGATGCTCGTTTGCTTTCCCGAATGTTACCTGCAGGGTTATATCCTGGATGAACGGCAGGCACGGCGGCGGGCCATTGATCTGGCGTCGGGGCAGTTTGCCGAGATTCTCAAGAAGCTGAAGCCGATTCAGCCGACACTGGTGATCGGGATGATTGAAAAGGCGGGAGAGAGTCTGCATATCACGGCGGTGGTGGTAAAACGGGGGAAGCTACTGGGGCATCATCGCAAGAATCGTCTAGCGTCCTTCGAGCGACCGTTTGCGCCAGGTGTAGAGACGCCGATCTTTGAAGTGGACGGGCTGCGGTTCGGGATTAATATTTGCTACGAACTCCAGTTTTCAGAACGTTCAGCGGCAGTAGCGAATCAGGGAGCGTCACTCGTGGTCTGTCCCTGTTACAATATGTTGCATCCCGAAAACGCAGAAACGTGGAAAGAGAAACACAACGCGATCCGGGCAGAACGGGCGCGGGAGACGGGGCTCTGGCTGCTCTCTTCCGACGTGACCGGCGAACGGGACGGACAGATTTCCTACGGACCGACGGCGTTGATTGATCCCGGGGGTGAGGTCGTATCGCAGGTTCCCCTGATGGAAGAAGGCTTGCTTGTTCAGGAAATTTTGATTTGAGATTCAAGGATGGACTGTGATAGAAAAATTCCCTTTGTTTGATGCCCATTTTCATATCATTGATGATCATTTTCCGCTGGTTCCCAATCAGGGATACCTGCCGGAGCCGTTTACGGTTGAAGCTTACTCGCGACGGATGCAGGATTACAACGTGTGTGGCGGAGCGGTCGTTTCGGGTTCGTTTCAGGCGTTTGACCAGACGTATCTTGTTGAAGCGCTTAAGAAACTCGGTCCTGGTTTTGTGGGAGTCACACAGGTGCCGGTTTCGGTGAGTGACGCAGAACTGCAGGAGCTTGACTCTGCCGGCGTACGGGCGCTGCGGTTCAATCTGAAGCGGGGCGGTTCAGAAGAACTGTCTCAGTTAGATCGGATGGCGCGGCGAGTTTATGAGCTTGCCGGCTGGCATGTGGAACTCTATGTCGATTCGCGTGAACTGGACGCGCTGGAACAGACTCTGTTGGCCTTACCCGCGGTCAGCATTGATCATCTGGGATTGTCACAGGCGGGGTTTTCGACATTACTGCGCCTGGCAGAACAGGGAGTGCGTATGAAGGCGACCGGCTTTGGTCGGGTCGATTTTGATGTGCGGGCCGCGTTAAAGGATCTCGACTCTGCGAATCCCGGGGCACTGATGTTCGGCACAGATGTGCCTTCCACCCGCGCACCGCGGCCTTATGAGGATGACGATTTTACGCTCGTCGTGGAAACTCTGGGAGCAGAAGCCGCCAGCCGTGTGTTTTCCGGGAATGCACTTGAGTTTTATCGTACTGGGGGCTGAAGAGAATCGGGCGATCAATGCTCCTGATTTGAACTGTGATTGACTCTTTTTCGGGGATGGCTTATTGTGCACCCTCGGTGAGTCACTCATTTCACAGGGAGGTCGAGATGTCCGTGCGTTTTCAGAAGTCTGGCTGGTTTGTCCGTGGCATTATTGTTTTCTGTTTGACGTTGATGGTGTTTGTGGCGGGAGTGTTCATTCAGGCGGCCACTTCCGGAGGCTCAACCAGTGGTACGCTTGCCAGTGGTCGTTCCGTAACGGTGAGTACCGATGAGTGGTACTTAGAAACCATGTATTCGGGGGATTCCGCACAGATCAAAACTCCCAAATTTATAATTATGGTTGCTCCCGAACAAGTGACTGTGAATGGGAAACCGATTGCGACAATTGAGTCTGCCGTCAAAGCGGTCGACGTCAATGTGCAGATTGGCACGGTAACAATTCTGGCGAATGGAAAACCGGCCGGAACGTATACGCGCTAGGTTTCTTGATTTTCCGTGATCAGTCAGGCGCGCTTACAAGAGGTTGCGCCGCGATGTCTTCACCAGGTTCATTGTCAATGCTGCGCGCTGGCTTCCACTCGAACTCCTTTTCTGTTGAGTTGCGGGTACAAAGTTGGTTTCGCTGCTTGTGATTATCAAAAGTGAATCGTAATAATAGGGTTACTGACAAGAATTGACATCTTGATCCTCAAGCAAAGGAGCACGCTGTGAGTAATGAAGACAACATCGTGATGAATCAAGGCGATGACCCGGAGATGGAAGCTGCCAGTAAACAGGCGAGAAAAACGTTTCGCTATTTCTGGCGGGAGATGTCGTGGGAATATCGTCGTATCGTTCCCGGTCTGGATCTGGCAGCGGTGAAAGTGGCGTTTACCGATTTGGACGTGGCGCCCGGCGATCCTGATACCGAGCATATGTGGGTCAACGAAATTCAATGTGATGGCAAAGAGATCATAGGGGCCCTGCTCAATGAGCCGGCATGGCTGACCAATATTAGTGCCGGTGATCCGGTGTGTGAACCCGTGTCCGAAATCAGTGACTGGATGTTTGCAATTCAGGGAAAAGTTTATGGTGCCTATACCGTGAACCTGCTCCGCTCGCGGATGTCTCCTCGAGAGAGGAAAGAACACGATCAAGCCTGGGGTTTGGATTTTGGCGATCCAGAAGAGATCGAGGTGGTTTATGTCGAACCGCAGCAGAAACGGGGGTTGTTCGGCAAAAAGTCATTCATCGACCCGGAAGACCAGAGGCGGGCGAAGATCGAGCATCCCATGAGTATCAACATGGGGGAATCACTGAAAGCGTCGCTCAAAGAGTCGAAAGAGATGTTGCACGCGACCGACGAGGATGGCTGGACGATGCTGCACCGCGATGCGCTGGCAGGCAATGCGACGATTGTCAAAATCTTGCTGAAGCATGGCGCTGATAAAAATTTAAAAACCCCGGACGGCGATACCGCTTTAGATCTGGCCCGGATCTTCGGCTGGAAACATGTGATGAAATTGCTATCGAAGTGAAAGTGTAATGAAACAATATGACATTGCCTTATCATGAAAATGGATACATTTATTTTGAAATGCAAACGGATAAAGTCGTTGTATTCGATCCTGCAAATGATCCGGGAATCTATGTCTTAGATGATGCGAGACCAGGAAACTGGCGGCTTTCCGTCGATGCAATTAAAACAGCATCGGAAGGAGACTCTGGTTCGGAATCTCTATTTTCAGTGGATTGTGCGCAGATCTTTATAATCGATTTTGCATTCCTGGAATCATTTCTCAGCGTATTTGATCCCGTTCGTGGTGCATGGCCTGATTATGACTACTTTAATGAATTACGAGACAGACTCCAGATTGATTTTGGGTATTTGGTTGCTGGGGGAGAACTTGCAGAACACTTTGATGGTGATGGGTGCTATGTGATCGACAATTCCTCTTTTGAACACATTGGCAATATCAAGCTAACTCAAGAACCCGAAGTAGAGCCTAATATACGCAAACTGATGATGAAAATTGCCAAAAGGATGAAAACCTTCGTCTGTACGACCTGCTTTGAGAAAGAGTTAATGTGTCAATCGGACCCCGAAGCGTGTGTCAGGAAAGCCTTGCAGGTAGGATGGACGGTCACTAGGGAACCAAGTGATTTTGGAGCATTTAGTATATATTGTCCGTCTTGTCACAGCCAATCAGAAAAGCATTGAACGTGATTCCGCGTTGGATCTGGCTCGCATCTTTGGCTGGAAACATGTGATGAAATTGCTGTCGAAGTAGTCTGGTTTAGCATGACATTAGATGGATATAAAAAGTTAGAGGATTGGACAATTATGAGCACTGCTGCTTTGATTGGCGAGATGGTTTCTTATTTTTTACCGTATTGTGATGACAAAAGTACGTTAAATGAAATTTTAACGATGAGCAAAAATGACGAACAATGGTCCAAGGCACATGATCTGTTTAGTCGTATCAGGGCAAAAACATTAGTCGCTGATCGAACCCATGATGCGCATTCTCAATTTCAATATTCATTTGAAGAGATCTGTGCAAAAACTTTTTTCAATCTCTCGCTCCCTACTGAACCGTTCAGTAGAGATTCACCTGCGCCGTTTGACGAGGATTCACCGTTCTGGGTGATTCCATTGGGTTTTCAATTCGCCAGGTTTCTGGGTTTAGATGATTCTTATGCTTTCACTTCGCTGCTGAGTAAAGATTCTGAAGATTCCTCAAAACTCATGTGACAGTTAGCTTCAGTAGAGCCGATAATTCAGGAAGTTCGAAGGTTTGTTATGACAGACATCACCGTTGACTTGAATGGCTATCGCGTGAACCTGCGGGTGGCGGCGATTGTGACGCACGGGGCGGACGTTTTGTTGTGCCGTTTGCCGCAATTCGATTGCTGGTTCCTGCCGGGGGGCAGAGTGAAAACGAATGAAGATTCTTACACTGCGATCCAGCGGGAATTAAACGAAGAGATTGGCGTTGGTTTCGACGTCATTCGTCCGGTGATCACGGCGGAAAATTTCTTCGAATTAGAGGGCCACCATTTTCATGAACTGTGCACCTTCTATGAAGTCGCATGGTCGGCTGGTGAGATTCAGAGTACGCGAAAAGGCAGCGATGAATTGTTTGAATGGATTCCGCGAGAAAGGCTCTGTGATATGGTTCTCAAGCCGGACTTTATTAAAGAACACATTGTGAATCCGAGGCCGGGATTCGAATTGATTATTCATCGAGATCCAGGACTAACCTAGATTGCAGCAATGAAGGCTGAAATCAAACTCGGGAGCCGATTATGTTTGAATTCTATTGGATCTCGCTGCAGGAAACGATTACGCTGAATGGAGTCGATGGCCGGTATATAAAAAACGTGAGGCGGCAATTACATGAGTGATATAGAAAATATGGACTTTGAAGCTGATTTTAATCATTGGCTCAATTCATGCTTAACCGAAGAATTGCCAGCAGATGTAGAAGGTTTTTGTTTCAACCTTTATGAAACGGTTCACGGTTTTGGTGTCGAACTTGTTGGAACTTCTGAGTTTGATGAAGAGAACCCTGATTGGGCTTGTGAAGAGATATTTGAACCAAAACAGCGGAAGCTGGATATTCCCATTGATTACTCGGGAAGCCATTGGGAACAATGCTTAGAAACCATGATAGTACTTGTGGAGAAATATCTTAAATCCAATGAGGCTGGAGTCACTGGATTAAAACGTGCGAAAGGACTGGGTATTGGTTTTGTCGATGGTGACTTACAGCTGCTCGCCAGACCATAAGGAACAGGGCAGGTGTGATATGAATCATTCGTTTCAACGACAAATTTCTCCACGTATCGGGTTTTTGCTGCTGTTCATCGCCGTTGTGCCGCCGTTTTTGCTTTCGTACTTGATGGCGGATCGAAGTTATCTCGTGGTGCCTTTGCTGGTAGTGCCTTTAATCCTAATGGCGGTCTGGAGCGATCTGGGGTTTCTCCTGGGGAGCTTATCTTTCTGGGGGACACTGCTTGTCATGACATGGGGCACTGTGGAGGAGGGGCAGGTTGACAATCCTCTGCCGGGGATCGCGGCTGTTTTAGGGTTGGGGTTTTACGTGCTGTTTTATGGTCCGGTGTTTCTGTTGATGAAATCGAGCGACCGATTCAAGGCAAAGTGGTTGGGGAAGAGCTCCGATGGGGCTTAGGATATGTAAGTCTGCTTTTATCAACATCATTTGATCTGAGTATTCAGCTCGTTGCGAAAGAGATCGGGATCTCTGAGCGATTCTTCTCACTGCACCTACTGAATTCCTGACCGAGGTGATTTGGCTACTTTAAATTTTCTACCCTGAATTGTATGATACAGGCGTTGGTCGGACCGATGAATGCGTTTTTTGATCGAGTGCCGACTTAAGTCCTTTTTGATCAGAGTTTGAGAACTATGGCTTCCTCTTCACAGTCTGTTACGAATGACCGCTTGACGTCCGAAGAATATGAGAAATTCGAGCAGGATGGGTACCTGATTCTGCGTAATCTGTGCCCCGAGTCACTACGGCAGGAGATGCTGGCGGCGACGAAAGACGGGCTGTCGCGGGTTGTGGAGCCGGTCGAGTATGAAGCCGATGTGGAATACCCGGGTTCGCCTCAGTCGCGGAATGTGATGGGCGGCGAAACCGTGCGGCGGTTACTGCAGTCTCACAGTCGGGGGATGTGCTTTACGGATCTGATCAATCATCCGGCGCTGGTGGGGCGTCTGGCACAACTACTGGGGCCCGATTATGTGATGCCTTTAGCGCATCATAATTGTGTGATGACCAAGCAGCCTGAATTCAGCAGCGATACGATGTGGCATCAGGATATCCGGTTCTGGTCGTTTGAACGTAAAGAGCTGATTAGTGTCTGGGTGGCGCTGGGTGAGGAAAATCAGGAGAATGGCTGTTTGAAGGTCATCCCTGGGACGCACCGCATGGAATTTGATTCCCATCGTCTGGATGAGCGGATTTTCCTGCGGCCCGATGTTCCCGAGAATCAGGGGCTGATTAATACGAGTGTCTCTGCGGAATTACATCCGGGCGATGTTCTGTTTTTCCATTGTCGGACGTTTCATGCAGCGACCCGGAATTTTACGAATCAGCCGAAGTTCTCGGCGGTGTATACGTTTCGGCCTGCTGATAATCCGCCGGTGAGCGGTTCGCGTTCAGCGTCGCTGCCGGAATTGATTATTCATACGACGCGGTAGGCGGTGTAAGGATCGCGTTTTCACATTCACTGTTGGCAAGCCAACAGTGGCACACGGTGAGCCGCTTTTGTTGTTGTGTGCCCTTACTTGATGACGCTAGTGTGTGCCACCGTCGGCTTGTCCGACGGTGCTGGTGCGAGATGATATAATTTGTCCCATTATTTCGATCTTCGGGGAACCCGGAATTTTATTCGGGGTTGTCAGTGGACGTGGTCGATGACAGTATCAGAGATCGATCTAGATTATTGTAGGGGCAGGTCTATGTGCTTGCCCGCTTGGTGGTATTCGATTCTGTATCATGCTTGCGATGGGGTTGGTTACAACGTTCAGAACGTCATAACTAAAAGCACGTCGATACTGCGGGTCGACACATGGGGCGAACCCTACATAATTTTGCTGGGTGCGCGTGAAGTGTTTTGCACGGCCGGACAAGCCGGTCCGTGGCACACGGTGAGCCGCTTTTGTTATTGTGTGTCCCTTACTTGATGACGCTAGTGTGTGCCACCGTCGGCTTGTCCGACGGTGCTGGT
>CAXBFD010000004.1:0-110864 GCA_963974925.1 uncultured bacterium
GTCTGCTCAGAGCCACTTATGTACGCTTTTCTGAATTCCCTCATCTCCCTGTCGCCTGTGTTACTGGTAGTGATGCCAGTGATCGGCGCCTGTTTTGGCTGGGGCATTTCCCGGCTGGGACTGGAATTTAATCGCTGGACCGCGTTTTCCAATACGCTGGTCTCCTGTCTGATTCTGGGTGCGGTGATGTCTGCGCCTTTTCTGCGGGACGATCAGGACGCACGTCCCACTCACGCGATTTCCGTAGGTTTGAATCTTCCCGCCGCCACAGATGCCGGCACGGAAGCAGCGTCCCTCCACGCCATCAGATGGGCCCTCGATACTGACACGGTCTGGTTCCTGCTGCTGCCTACCTGCCTGTGGCCTGTGATGATTCTGTTCTCAAACCGGATTCCCGCTGCAGGTCGGCTGCACTATTTTCTGCTGCTGATGCTGCAGGCGCTGCTGGCAGGCATTCTGGTTTCACACGATCTGATCAGCTTCGCCACGTTTTTGATCCTGACGACGTTCTGCCTGCTCTGCTTAATGCGCCTCTGGAGCGGCGCCCGTTCGCAGGCTGTGTTTGAGAGCACGATGTATCTGCAGTTTCTCAGTGACGCTTTGATTCTCGCGGGGCTGCTCCTGGCGGCCACCACTTACACGTGGATGCAGGGCATTCTGTTTGAGACGCCACAACCTCGCACATTTCAATTTCGCGATATTTTAGAGGGAACCGTGAATGATGTCGTCGATTACCCACTGGCCGAGGCGTATTGGGATATGGTTTCGCCCTGGATTTTCCTGCTGCTTCTGACCGGTTTTATCATCAAAGGATCATTGTTTCCGGTGCACTACGGTTTGACACAGTGGCTGACGCGGGAACCAGCGCGGGCCCGATCGACATTCGATCCGGTCGGCTGGAACCTGGTGCTGCTGGCACTGATCACAAAAATCAGCATCTACGGCATGATTCGTTTCATGGTGCCGTTGAATTTTGCATTGGGCGCCAGCCTGTTTTCCGGACTGGCTTTCTGGGGCACATCCGGATTTCTGATCGCAGCACTGATTGCCTGGTGCCGCAACGATCTGTTGCAGATTGTGGTCTGGTTCCTGATCGGGCAGACTTCGCTGACACTGACGATTTTATTCGCGGCGGATTCTGCGACCGTGCCTCATTTCATCTTGTTGAATGTGATTCAGGGACTTGCCTGCTGTCTGTTATTACTGATTGTGCCTCTGATTTCCCGACAGACGGACAGCCGCATGGACAGGCTGCTGATCTGGATCGCCGGGTTGTCGGTCCTGACACTGATTGGCGTTCCCGGCCTGGGTGGGTTCACGGCACAGTTCTGTTTTCTCTGGAGTCTGGCAAACCAGAGTCTGCTGCTTGTTTTGTGTTATCTGCCGGGTACACTGCTGTTCAACCTCGCACTGATCCGCGTTTTCTGGCAGCTGGTGAAAACAGACCACGCCGAACCACGTTCTCCCGCTGGTACATTAAACGCGCTCCCGACTGAAAACAGCGGAACGGTCTGGCTCGCCTGCAGCCCTGCCCTGCTGCTGCTCGTCCTGGCAGGCATCTCTCCCACCACCCTGCTGGAAGAGACTTTATTCCCGCTCAAAGACATCAACGTCAGTGCGATAGAAACTCCCGCCATCGAAACGCCCGCTGTCGAAGAGTGATCAGTTATCGGCTGATTCGAAAAGAGTGCCACTCTGATCGCCGTTCGCCGGAACAAATTCATAATGGGAACCGGCGGCTAATGTGTAAACCTGCATGCGATTGTTAATGAGCCGACGATAGGTGAGCGGAGTCGCCGTATCGTAGGCGTGCGATTCTCCCGGCTTCAATTTGTAAGGGCCGCCCCAATCGCTGTAAGGGCTTTTCAGTTCGTAATCCATTTCGACCCTGGTATTATTTGTAATCTTAAGTTCCGGAACCGAATACGTCGCCATTAATTCTGGTGCAGACCAGTTGACCGACTTTATGCGATAGCGGCCGAAACCGAGTTCGATATCAGGAATTTCTGCCAGGGAGGCGGGCCCCTGTCTGGTCCAGTCAGTCCAGGCGGTGAGCGCCAGGGATTTTATTTTTTCCTGGTTGATGGTGGCATCCTGTGGTTTGTATTCCGGAGCGAAGCGGGTATTTCCGCCGAGCTGCGCGGCCCCTTCCCAATCCAGGCGCAGAGCCCGTTTGGAAAAGCTGCGATCGACAACCTGCGGTTCGACTTTCTGACTCACGGACAGTGAAAACTCGGCGTAAGGAATCCAGAATGTTTCGTCTTTTGATTTTTTGATGGCCATGGAAATCGCCGCCTGAGGCACGACAAACTTGAACTGGTTGCCGTCGGCCGTTTTCGATTTGCCGGCATCTTCCACCTGTATCGGTTTTGTTAAAACAAGTTCCGACCAGATTTGCACATCATTTCCATACTGTTTCAGGTCGGGAAATACCTGCTGCAATGTTTTAGAATCTGCCAGTAAGGCAAAAGAATGACCGGGTATATCCTGCACGGGAATTCGCGCGACATCAGCGACAACCAGCATCTCGGTTAATGGTTTCAGAATGCTGGGGGCAACGCCGACCTGCAGGTCCGTCACTTTGGGAATTTCATTGACCGATCTTCCGATATCGGTGAGCCGGTTGATTTTCTCCGGTCTGACAGAAGGATCCAGAGCGGCAACGCTGAGATCGAAGCTTAATGAAATCCCCTGTTTGTCAGTAACGACCTGACTCGCCCCGAGTTTCATGCGCGGATGATACACGGGTAAAGGCCAGATGGCATTGACGATTTGACTGGCTTCGTCGAAGTTGAGTTGTTGTTCGAGTTCTACCACGAGCCCCGGCACGATGGCTTTGACTTCTTCTTCGATACGCCCTTTACTGCCGTAAATCCCATTGACGAGGCCGCTGGAAACGCGGTCTGCCGTCATGCCGATGCCGCGCGTGGATACGCCGGCGGGACCGGAGACATACCAGTTATCCTGCGGAATATTGAAACGTGTGCGTAAGAGTTGGAGTCTGATGCGATTGTTCTGGATGAACGGTTTCACATCAAAACTCAACCAGACCGGTTTCTGATGGCCGACGCTGACGGAAATCGGCCCCGCGACAGCAGCATGCCGATTTCCATTGACGTAAGTGCTGCTGATATAGAGGTCGACATTTTGAATGCCGAGTTGAATATTCAATGTGCCTGCAGCATACGCCTCAACTGCAGCGCGGGCCAGTTCCCCTCGATAAGAGATTCCAGAGAACTGTACGCTGAAGCTGCGGCCTTGTGCGACCGTTGAGTCGTAGATGTCATTGATGGTCCCTTCCAGCATATCCTTGGGAACCATACTCGGAACCGCGTCGGCCAGTGACTGCAGGAACCGATTTCCCAGGCGGACCGAGACAGCGTCATCGATGATCAAGGCCGGCACGAACGGACTTTCCGGGTCGAACGCTGCCGGCGGTTTCTGATCCGGCCTGACCAGGAGCGGCGCTGTTGAATCCAGCGTGAGAGACGGATTCTGCATCCAGTCGAACAGGGGCTGTGTGTAAGCGACTTTCCAGACATTGTGACCGGCTTCAGGAACCAGCGTAAAACGGGGTGTGCCTCCGGCCTGTTTAATCGCGTTGATCATCTTCTCTGATTCCGCGGGAAGAATCGCGCGATCGTCGGCACTGTGGAAGGCCCAGATCGGCACTTCTTTCAGTTTCGCGGCCCATTCGGTTTTTCCGCCCCCCGCCAGTGGAGCGACTGCCGACCAGCGCTGGGGATCGGCGGCTGCCAGACTCCAGGCGCCATAACCGCCCATCGACCAGCCGGTCAAGATCTGTCGGGCAGGGTTGATCGAATAATCTTTCATCACGGTATCAAGAATCTGCAACGCGCGTTTGGTGTCGTCGGTTTCTGCCAGCCAGCCTGCCAGCAGACTCTCTTCCATGTTTTCTGCCTGAGGGAACACAACCACGAACGGGAATGTTTCTTCATTCTGTTTTATGATCGGCCCCAAACCAACCTGCGTCTGCTTGAGTCCATCGTTGCCTCGCTCGCCGGCACCGTGCAGAAACAGCATCACCGGATATTTTTTCTCGGGTGAATAATTTTTAGGAACAAACACCACGTAACGATGCTCGCCCGCCGCATCTTTATAAACGGCATTCACAAAACCCGTTTTGACCGATTCCGTTTGTGCCTTGAGCGCAGCCGCGGGGCCTAGTAAAGCAATTGAGAGCAACAGAGTCCACTGGAGCGCAAACTTGAATAATATTCGTTTTGTTTGCATGGCTACAATCCGTTTCCAGATTCCGCAGAATCATTTTTGGGGATGGTTCAATCCGTGATTGAAAGAAAACAGCGCCGATCATTCTTAACAGCGACTGACTTTCATTACGTCGATTTTTGTTCGCCGACGCGTCACTGTCAACAGAACGCCGGTATCCCGTCGTGATAACAGGCGATTCCTGAACGCGACACTTGGGATCTTTTTTTCTCAAAACCGGCAGAAACCGTGTGGATTCGTCTGCCTGCTACCCGTTATCTACTGAGATGCGAAAAATTCGTGAATTTTCCCGGCAGGACTACGCCGGCAGAGTTCAGCCAGAAAACGATTGAGAGGTAACGCTTTGAAGATCCGCCTGCTGACACTCTGTTCCGTCGCTCTGTTCTGGAGTTCGGTCCCCCTGTTCGGGTTTCCGCCCCCCGGTTTCGGACCTCCGCCTGCAGGCCCTCTGCCCGCCAATCAGGTGCAGCTTGTCGTGAAAGGGGGTTACCGCTATATCTATTCCAACGGAATTCCCGACCATCAACCGGGTCAGTTCCCGAACCGGAACAACCCCAATGCAATACGACCACAGCGTTATCAGTTTCGCGTTCCCGCCCAGCCGAAAATCGCCCGTAATATCACGCCGCTCTCGCATTCTCCGTTTGGCGTCGCCTTGAACGGTGTGGTGTTTGATCCGGGAACGGCCGAATTCTGGAATCGTGATCGTCGTTCCGGCTGGAATTATGAAGCGCTCAACGGAAAAATCAACCTCGGTCTCGATGGCAGTAATGCCCATGTTCAGCCGACCGGCAGCTATCATTATCACGGTTTACCTGTGGGACTGATTTCGAAACTCGGAAAAGCCAATGAGGTGACGCTGATCGGTGTGGCCGCGGATGGATTTCCGATCTATTCGCAGTACGGTTACGCCGACGCGAATGATGCCAAGAGCGAAATCCGAAAAATGAAATCCAGTTATCAGATCAAACGGGGCAGTCGCCCGGACGGTCCGGGTGGAAGTTATGATGGCACGTTTGGTGCCGACTACGAGTATGTCGCTGAATCCGGTAATCTGGATGAATGCAATGGCCGTTTCGGTGTGACCCCCGATTACCCGGAAGGGACTTACCATTATTATCTGACGGAGGACTTTCCGTTTATTCCCCGCAATTACCGGGGAACACCCGACAACAGTTTCCAGCGACGAGGGCCTGGACCAGGGGGACCGGGACGCGGCCCTGGACCACCGGGTTTTGGTCCGCCAGGCCCGCCCCCTGACTTCGGTCAGCAGGGACAGAATCAGGGACGCAACGGCCAAAAACCGGGAGGAGGACAGTCACGAGACCGGAATCCGTAAACCGGTTTTTATGAATGATCGAATAGGAAAAACGAAGTTGGGAGAAACAATCCGACCAGACACTCAGTCAAAGAGAAAGAGGGAGCCTGGAATGTTCAGAGCGTACGTGTTTTGGATTTATTTTCGCGCATTCGGTTTCGTGCCCGTGAAAGCGTGGGGCCGATCGAATTTTCGGGAATATCCAGGTCGGTACTGATCTGCTGATAGGACTTTCCCTGCAGATGGTACTGTTCGACAATCTGTGCATCTGCGGGTGGCAGTTGCTTGATCATGTTCTGGATTTCTTCGTGATCGTCTGCCATCTGCTGTTGGCGTGTAGATTCTTCGGGAATATTTTCCAGCTTCGATTTCGTGGAAACATGCCCGAGGGCTTCAGCCATGCGGCGCTCCACCATTTTTTTTACCACCACACGACGGGAGACGACAGTCAGATAGGTTGCCAGAGAGCTGTTACCACGAAAGTTTCGCAGCACGCGATAATCGTTTGCCAGCAGAACCAGAAAAACTTCGGAAAGGAGGTCATCCACATCACTGTCGCTGACGCGAATGCTGCGGGCATGGGCGGTATGATGAATTACGTGAGTAAACAGGCCGATAAACCGGTCTACAAAATCTTTCCACGCACCCGGCTCTTCAGTCAGGCAGCGTCTGAGCAAATTCTTATCAATATCTGTGAGAGCCACAAATCGCCTCAATTCAATTAAACAGCTACCAAAGGGTAGCAAGTAAACAGCTACCAAAGGGTAGCAAGCGAGTTAAGCCTGCATCTCATTATACACCGGAGTCAATCATCCGTGTTGCAAAAAAAATCTGAATTCCAGAAAGAGGAATTCGGTCTGATCATTAATAAAATCAGAGAATTTTACCCGCGGACTTTACAAGGATCTTTGATTTAGGGCAATATGACTCCCGCAAATATACGTACGAATACATCCGTGATGTAAAATGCGTGTTCTAACAGACGTTTGATAAAGGAGCTTCTAACTTCACAAAAATGAACAGAAGGTCACTTCCCTGGTTTATTTTTGTTTTTCCGGAGCAGAACCGGCGTCAGTCGGGGGGACGGGTTTACGATAAAGCAGGAGCACAATCCCGGCAATCACCAGCGGAATACTGAGCATCTGCCCGACGCTGAGCGGCAGAGATTGTGCAAAATCGGCTTGTCGCAGCTTGAAGAACTCCAGCACAAACCGGGCGGAAAAGACCATGATAAAAAAGAGTCCGATCAGCAGGCCGCGGGGCGTTTGCTCCCGATACTTGCGGTACAGCAGAAAAAGCACGAGAAAAATGCAGCCATAACTGAATGACTCATAAAGCATAACAGGATGTCGCGGCTGCATCCGTTCTTCAAGTGTATCCAGCCCGAGACCATTCAGAAACACGATTGCCCAGGGGACATCAGAGGCGCGACCCAGAATTTCCGAATTAAAAAAGTTGCCTATTCGAATAAAAAAGCCGGCGAGCGCCACGGGAATCGCTAAACGATCCATGAGCCATAATAACGATTGATCCGGATGCTTGCGTGAATAAAGCCAGGCGGAAATTGTAATTCCAATGGCGGCACCATGGCTGGCCAGTCCGCCACGCCAGATCTGCAGAAATCGAATCGGATCCTGCAGATATTCCATCGGATGATAAAACAGGCAGTGCCCCAGCCGGGCGCCGATGATGGTTCCGATCACCATATAGATCAGCAGGGAATCGACATCATCAATGTTCTTTTTTTCCGTACGATACATCCAGCGCAGCAGCAGATAACCGCAGATGAAGCCGGCTGTGAAAAAGAGACCGTAATAGCGGATCTTAATCGGGCCGAGTTCAAACAGAACGCGGTTAATGTCCCACTGCAGATAAGCGATAACTGGATTCAAGTGACTCAATACTCCCGAATTCTGAAATGGCTGTTCTCAAGATTTTCGTGATTTCAGAATGGATCTGGTTCTCATTTGTTATAATAGTCAGACCGAAAGATAGACCATTCCGCAGGTTAAGCCTAGTCCGAATTCGGTTTTCTTGAAGCGTTTTAAAGTGATCCCTTTTTTTTACTGTTCACTTCAGAAAGCGTGAACTCCTGATGAACACTCTCCTTCCGCGGCTGATTTCGGGGACCATCGCCGGATTTTCAGGTCTGGCACTGTGGGAAATCTTCCAACTCAAAGGAGCCGCCCTGATTCAACAGCCTTCGCTGGCATCCGTAGCGGCAGCCGGCTGTGTGACTGCTGTGATGCTGGGAGCTGTCGGCTGTCTGATGCCGAACCGTTTCTGGGAACGAGTGCTGCAAACAGGAAAGCACGTGCGAACACAGTTTTCGCAGTCGGCGAAACCCGCCGATCACTGGTCGGGCAGTTTGCTGCTCTCATTTTCGATGATCGTCTATTTCGTGGTGATGATTAATGTCATCCCGCAACAACCAGGGCCCGCGAATAATGATCAGGCGGCTTTTCTCAAGCAGGCAAAAGCAGTTCAGGAAATGGGCGGACCTGTTGCCTTGAGTCGCCAACTGTTCATGGGAGAATATCAGGAGGCGAATCAACATCCGCTGTATGTCGCGCTGCTCTCCTTCTTCCCCGACTACGAAACGGGCAAACGGCTGTCGGCGATGTGCGGTTTACTGGCTTTGCTGATTTTCTCTGTCGGCATCGCCCGCCAGTATGGGAATCTGACCGGCGGTTTGACGGGGCTGCTACTGAGTGTGAACGCCGCTTATTGTCAATTGACGGGGCGTGCCGTCTGTGAAGGGCTGCTGTTGTTATTCGTCGCCGGTTTGTGGTTGATCGTGTTACGCATGCCCGATCTTCGGCAGTCTCACATCTCTGCTCTGCCTCTGATCGGAATGGGTCTTTTTCTGGGGCTGGCGTGGCTGACGAAAGGAACCGCACTGCAGTTGTTGCTGGGACTTGTGCTCTGGTTCTGTTCGTATGCGGTGGACTGGCGCCGCTGCTTCTCTCGATTTAAACGAAGTACCCCAATCGATGCCGCCACGCCGGAAACAAAACCAACCGACGCAACAACCGTCGCTCTGAAAACGATTTTCGCCAGTCTGGCACTGGTGATCGCAAGTTTTGCGTTGATCGCTGCACCGTTACTTGTTCGCAATGTGCGCGTGTATGGCAGACCAACGTTTAATGCGAATTCGTTTCTGATATTTCAGGATGAATTCAGCGAGCCGCATGCACTGGCGAAACAAGGCAGCCTGCGAGACGCCGCGCAAAAGTATCTGCAGACACATTCGCTTTCTCAAATTGTCAAGCGGGAAGTGAAAGGTCTGTTGTGGCAGGTGCTCATTTTTCTGCGAAGTCTGGGGCCGCTCCCGTTTGAGGAGGGGCGGCTGTTTTTCGGCGTGATGGCGGTCCCATTTCTGATGATGGGCCTGCTCGCGGAAACCGGTCCGCCACGACGCCTGTACTTCATCTGGATGCTGCTGTTCTGGCTGCAGTTCGCCTGGTATCTGCCGATCGCCGCCGGTGAACGATTTCTGATGCCGCTGCTGCTGCCAACACTGGCGTTGATCAGCCTGGGTGTCGTGCGCGTTGGACAGTTCCTGATGCAGCGCCGTGCCGTCTGATCCGTGGGACCAGGGGAGTGCGTGATGTTCATCTCTCGCGCAGAGGCGCCGATCCGGTACAATTTTCTGCGGCAGATTTCGCACCGAATGTGTGAAAGAAGTTGTTCGCAGACGTTGATGCGGCTGTTGTTTTTGCCTGCCTCTGATAAACCTCTGATAAAGGAGAGTCGTGCATGAGAGTCCTGTTCCTGAATGAATTCCGTTACCTGAATATTTTTGGCTGCGAAAGATTTTCGCGAACGGCGGGCAGCAGTCAACCAGAATCGAGGACCGCTTATTTCAGGACGAAACGAGGCAGAATTTCCTGATCAGCGCGCACGACAGTTCACCGGGCATGTGCGTCTGGTGCGCGAACGGCTCGAATCAGTGTGGTGATCATCAGCCACAAGAACCAGCCGTGCCTATTGAAAACGGGAAAAGCGTCTTGTTTCGGAGGGTGTCAGAATCGACAGGGAGCGAAGTGTTTCTAGTGCAGAAAGTATTTCTTCGCGCGCGACGCATAAAACGCATATTCGCGATCGGTGCGGTGAAGTCAAGCGGTCATCAAAGCCTGTGTTTCAGGAGAGAATTCGAGACAGAAAAAAGAGCCGGCCCTGTCAAGCGAATTTTTTGAACCGATTTCAGAGTTAACGCAGTGGGGAGAAAATGCGCAGTGATGAGAGGCCACTATGTTGTACTCTGTATTTTTTTTCTGAGGAGAGGCATGATCATCGGCACGAGCCAGAGGGCAATACAGAAAATTCCGAGGCCTGCGGAGATTGGCCGGTTGAAAAAAGACAGGAAGCTGTCGTCTTTGGTCAAGTTCTGCACGAAGGTCTGCTCCAGCTGGCCGCCGAGGATGATGCCGAGCACGACGGGGCCGAGCGGAATCGCGAAAACTTCGAGTACGAAACCGATGATGCCCATGCCCAGCATGACCCAGACATCAAAATAGCTGCCATTAATGGAATAGGAGCCGACGACACAGAACATCAGAATGAGGGGCATCAGAATGCGGCGGGGGACACGCACCAGTTGCGCGCCGCTGCGAATGGCCAGGAAACCGAGTGGAATCAATAACAGATTGGCAACAATAAATGTCAGATAAATACCGTGTACCAGAACCAGTTGATCAGGATTTTCAAAAATCGCGGGGCCGGGAGTAATGTTTTTCATGAGCAGGACGCCAATCACAATCGCCGTCACGGAGTCACCGGGTATTCCCAGAACCAGCGCCGGAATCCAGGCACCCGCGAGAGCCGAATTGTTCGCGCTCGTGGCATCGCCGACCGCGTCGAGCGAACCTTTGCCATATTCTTCCGGCGTTTTTGAGCATTTTTTCGAGACGGCATACGAGATCCAGGCGGCGATGTCGGCACCGGCGCCGGGAATCATGCCAATTGTCGCGCCGATACAACTGGAACGGAACCAGCCCATTTTTTGTTTCCATAATCGAGGCAGCACCCCGCCAAACACGGGCTTTAAATGTTTGAACAGGGAATGGTCGTCTTCAGCAACGACCGCCGAGACTAATTTTCCGGTTCCTTCCTCTGTTTTCGAAGTCAGGCAATTTCGAAAGACTTCCGACAGACCGAACAGACCAATCATCGCGGGAATGAAATTGATACCGGTAAATAATTCATCGAAACCAAATGTGAATCGGGGGACACTGTGAACTTCACTCAAGCCAACCGTCGAGAACATCAGGCCGATCATCAAAGCCAGTGCCCCTTTGAGGCGCGAGCCCGTCGAAACAATGGCCGCACAACTCAGGCCGAGCACGTACAACCAGAAGTATTCGTAGGTGGTAAACTGGAATGCAATTTTCGCCAGCTGGGGTGCCGCGAAGATCAACACGAGCGCGCCAAACAAACCGCCGGCGACGCTGAAGACCAGCGATACCCCCAGCGAGGTTTCATGCAGGCCTTGTCGGGTGAGCGAATAAGCGTCGTCAGTATAAGCGGCGGAGGACGGGGTCCCCGGTATGCGAACCAGAGTGGTGGGGATATCGCCGGCAAAAATACTGCAGGCTTCCAGCGTCACAATCGCGGCAATTGCGGAGAGATTATCAAGGTAAAAGGTCAGCGGGATCAACAGCGCGACCGCCATCGTCGCCGTCAGACCCGGAATCGATCCTACAAACAGTCCATAAACGGCAGACAGAAAAATCACCAGCATCACTTCCGGTGAGGCAATATTCTGTAACGCGGTAAAAAATGTCGATTCCATGTTGTTACTTCACTGAGCTTGACGACTGGCAGAATAGGAACGAGGTCACTTTGAGAGATTTACCAGCCAAACATGCCCCGCGGCAGCGGAACGCGTAAGAGCTGAGCAAATAAGGTGTAAATTCCCGGAATAAAAAGTAGCGTGATCAAAATACTCATCCACCAGCGGGTGCCGAGCTTCCATAACAGCAGAAACAGAATTGATCCGGCCGTCAGCAGAAAACCCAATTTTTCTGCCAACAGCAGATAGGCGACCACACATGAAAGAACCAGCACGGTATTCACGACGCCCCGCGAAGTCACCGTATCGCTGGAAACATCCGGCGCGAGCGCGGGCACTTTTTTCTGAACTGCCAGACAAACAAAAATCACACACATGGCGGCTGCCAGTAAGCCGGGAAAAACCAGCGGACCGGTTCCCCGCGAAGACATTTTCCGAAACGCATCGCTGGTTAACAGTTTCCCCAGCGTTTCATCATTTGTTTTCAGAAACAGGGCAAACTGATCATCGGCCCGATATCGGGTGCTCAATCCGGCTGCCCGCATGAACTCGGGAAACGTTTTCCCCTGCACAATCGTTTTACCACTGGTGATTTTTTTGACGGCGTTTGAAACTTTGTCAACGATCGGCTGCGGGGTTTCCGGGGGTAAAGCCAGACCATTCCAGCCCGAGATATTCCAGTTCATGCCTTGCGAAATAAACGTGGGAACTTTTTTGAACTCCGGCAGCGGTTTTTCAGCCATGACTCCCAGGCAGCGAACCTGGCCGGAGTCGTACAGGGTTTTTGCTTCCGGCAGACTGCAGCACACCAGATCCACGCCCCCACTGGCCAGTTCCTGCAATGAAGGCCCCGCGCCGTTCATGGGAATCCATTTGATGTCGTCTGCTTTCAAGCCGCTGAAATCGAGCCAGCCTGCCAGAGACAGATGCCAGATGCCTCCGCTGGCGGTTCCCGTCGCAGTTAACTTGCCGGGATTCTGTTTTACATAAGCCTGCAGTTCCTGCATGTTATGAAAGGGGGAATCGTTTTTCACAAAGATGGCGGCCGCCCCGTCGACGAACGACATAACGGGAATGGTGTCTTGCGAGGAAATGGAAGTCAGGTCCTGCCAGTGGAGCATATTTAATTCGACGGTAATGATCGCCAGCGTATATCCATCGGGGCGGGCTTTCAGGCCGCGGCTGTGACCGGTGACTCCCCGTCCGCCTGTCGCGTTAATCACATTGACGGGTACGCCAAGTTCCTGCTCCAGAAAAACAGCCAACTGCCGCGACGTGCGGTCAGTCGCCCCGCCGACAGACCAGGGACAGATAATGGAAATCGGCCGATCCGGATAATTTTCCGCCAAATCAGAAGAACACCCCGCCGCCAGGATCAGGCTGAGCTGCAGGAGCATTAATCGAACTGTCGTGTTGGCAAGCGCGCATTGATTCATCAGTTCAGTACCGAAAGGGTTTTTCAGATGTTTTTAAGGGATAACCCGCAAGAACTGCTGGTTTCGTTATTAAAAGGATGCAGAGAGAGAAACTGCCTGTCAACAACCAGAAGTACAGCAGTCGCCGGTTTCCTCAAGTTCCTCTAAATATTGAATAAACTGAGATTCTAAAACTCTCTCCGAAGGGACGGAGTAGAATGAAGGAAAGCAGGCATTTGCATCTTAAAATTGTATGAGAACAAGAGATCCGATGCTGACTGATCTTGCAAAGCGGTCTCTTGACAGGTTAGTCTATATGCAAATAATCCTGCCTGAAAACTACCTGCCTCAGTTTGATCGTGTGTAATAGTCGCGCTCACTACTTTCGAATCGCAGCCACTCGAAAGAAATCACGCTGAGAAGTATCCCACCCTGAGGTTTGAGTGTAATGCGAATGATTGAAATCGTTTTCCATTTCTTACAACATCCACGTTCCGGGGGGATGATCTCTTCTCTGGCCTGCCTGCTGTTACTGACAAACGCTGTTTCGGCCAATGCAGCGCCGCCCGACGTCGAGAAATCTGAAAAACAGTTTCAATCACGGATCAAACAATTCATCACAAAATACTGTCTCGACTGTCACACAGGTGAAGAAGCGGAAGCAGGTCTGTCTCTTGAAAAATTCCAGACCCGCGCCAGCATTCTGGAACAACGGGAAGCCTGGGAAAAAATTGTGAAACGGATTCAGATCCAATCCATGCCCCCCAAAGATGCCGCCGCCCTGCCCAGCGATAAGGAACGTGAAGAAGCATTGGCGTGGTTTGACGATACATTATACGGAATAGACTGCACCGGCGATGTGAACCCCGGCCGCGTCACCATCAGACGTTTAAATCGCAATGAATACAATAATACGATTCGCGATCTGGTGGAAATTGATTTCGAACCCGCCAACAACTTTCCCTCGGATGACGTCGGTTATGGTTTTGACAATATCGGCGATGTACTTTCATTACCTCCGCTGCTGATGGAAAAGTATCTGGATGCGGCAGAACAGATCGCTGAGAAGGCGATTTTCGCCAATACGCCAGACAGTTACCCGTGGACGGAAATCCCCGATAAAAACTTTGAAAAACAGGGCGCAGTCAACATTGGTAAGCGCAGTGCCAGCTTTCATTCACGAGGCACAATCCTGGGAACGATCAATCTGCAGCAGGCGGGTAAATATGAATTCCGCATTACAGCCGGTCAGACCCCCGCCGGTACAGAACCGGCGAAGATGGAAGTCAAGCTGGATGGTAAATTGCTGAAAACATACGACGTGAAAGCGGGCGTTGATGTCCCCGAAAAATATACTCTGCCGGAAGCAATAGCACTGCCCAAAGGCAAACATGTGCTCGCGATTTCCTTTCTGAACGATTTTTATGATCCCAAAGGGCCTCCAAAAGAAAGAGACCGAAACCTGTATGTGTATGATGTCTCTTACAAAGGGCCTCTGGGACAACTCCCCGCCGACCTGCCTGCTTCACATCATAAGATTATCACCTGCACGCCGGGCAGCGGACGCTCCATTCATTATTGTGCGGAAAAAATACTGAAAGAATTTGCAGAACAGGCATTTCGACGTCCCGTCGAGCGGGAAGAAATCAAACCGATCGTAGAACTGGTAGAAGCGACGGTCAAATCCGGCAGGTCGTTCGAGCAGGGGATCCAGGTCGGCGTCCAGGCGGTGCTGGTTTCACCGCATTTTCTGTTTCGCATCGAAGGCATCCGGAACCCTCAGCGTGCCGGCTCAAATGACGTGCAGAAAATGAATCAGTATGAAATTGCTGCACGGCTGTCGTACTTTTTGTGGAGCAGCATGCCGGACGAAAAATTATTTGAACTGGCTGCACAAGGCCGCCTTGACGATCCCCGCACCTTACAGGTTCAAGTCAAACGGATGCTGGAGGATCCCAAATCGGAAGCGTTCGTCAAAAACTTTGCCGGCCAATGGTTGAACCTGCGAAATCTGGAAGAACTGACACCCGACCCCAAAAAATTCCGTGGCTTCAATACGCAATTGAAAGAGGACATGCGACAGGAAACAGAAGAATTCTTTTCCTACATCATGAAAGAAGATCGAAGCGTGGTCGAATTTATCAACGCTGATTACACGTTTATGAATGAGCGTCTGGCGAAATTTTACGGCAACGATCAGGTTAAAGGGGAAGCATTTCAGAAAGTGAATCTCGATAAAACAAAACGAGCGGGTCTGATTACCCAGGCCAGTATTCTCACGCTGACTTCAAACCCCGGACGGACTTCGCCTGTAAAACGGGGAAAATGGATTATGGAAAATATTCTGGGAACGCCTCCGCCGGCACCGCCGCCCAATGTGCCCGAGCTTGAAGCTGCCGCCAAAGCCAAGCCCAATGCCACCTTACGCGAACAACTGGCTTTACATCGTAATATTCCCGGTTGTGCGGCCTGTCACGATGAAATGGATCCTCTGGGGCTGGGCTTTGAAAATTTTGACGCGATCGGCCGCTGGAGAGATAAAGAGGGCAAGCATAAAATTGATTCCTCTGGTCAATTACCCAGTGGTCAGTCTTTTAAGAGTCCCGTAGAATTAATTGCGATTCTGGAACAGCAGAAACAGGGATTCTGCCGATCTTTAACAGAGAAGATGCTGACTTATGCCATTGGTCGTGGAGTCGAATTCTACGACAAGTGTGCCATTGATGAAATCACAGCGAACTTTACCGCCAGAGGTTATCGCTTTTCGGCGCTCGTCACCGAAATCGTATTAAGCGATCCTTTCCTGAAACGTCAAAGAGGTTCTCAAAATGACTAATCTTCTGAAACGCCGCACATTTCTTAAAGGGATTGGAACCACGATGGCGCTGCCATTGCTGGAGATCATGCAGCCTCACCAGAATCTTCTTTCTGCGGCAACGGTTGCCGGCAAACCTCCTGTGAGAACCGCTTTCATCTTTTTTCCGAATGGTGTCATCGGCCCCTCGTGGATGCCTCAAACTACGGGAAAAGCATATCAGCTGCCTAAATCGCTGAAGTCACTGGAAAATGTAAAATCGGATATCAATGTAATTTCCGGTTTGGCCCAGATCAATGCGCGAGCGCTGGGCGATGGTGCAGGCGACCATGCCCGTTGTGCTTCGGTTTATCTCACCAGTGTGCACCCGACCAAAACCAGTGGTGCCGACATTAAAGCCGGTGTCTCTGTCGATCAGGTTGCGGCTCAGCAGGTAGGACATCGGACACGACTTCCCTCTCTGGAACTGGGAATGGTGCGGGGACGCAACGCGGGACAATGTGATTCCGGCTATAGCTGTGCTTACTCATCCAATATTTCCTGGCGGACTCCTTCGACTCCGACCGCGAAAGAAATTGTTCCCAAACTGGCATTCGAACGTCTGTTCGGTGGGGGGGCCGAAAAAGAAAAACAGCGCGCACGCCATATGAAAGATCGTCAGAGTATTCTGGACCTGGTTAAACATGACGCCGACCAGTTGAAAAAACAACTCGGCAAAAGCGATCAAAGAAAAATCGACGAATATTTTTCCAGCGTACGCGAGATTGAACTGCGCATCGAACGCAGTACACATCAGGAAAAAATCAAACCGCCGGAAATGAAACTGCCTGATGGCATTCCCAGCGAGCTGCAGGAACACATCCGGCTGATGTATGACCTGCTTCTCCTGGCGTTCCAGACCGATACCACACGCATCGCCACTTTCATGGTGGGAAATGCAGGCAGTAACCGAACCTATCCGATGGTCGGTGTGAATTCCGGTCATCACGAGCTCTCCCATCATCAGAATGATGAAAAGAAAATGGCCGACATTCAGAAGATTGATGAGTACCTGACGGGACAGTTCGCTTATTTCCTGGATCGGCTCAAATCAACGCCTGAAGGCAACGGCAATCTGCTGGACAATTCCATGATCTGTTATGGCAGCGCCATCGGCGATGGGAATCGCCATACGCATCATGATCTGCCGATTATCCTGGCGGGCAAAGGGGGTGGCACCATTAAAACCGGCTTCCATCATCAAGTAAAAACCGAAACACCGCTGAGCAATCTGTTTGTCTCCATGCTCGATCGCGCGGGTGCCCCGGTTACCTCATTTGGTGACAGCACAGGTCGCCTGACCGTTATCGATGCATAATCAAACAGACGGAATGGTGAATCTGAAATCAATTCAGGCTGCTCATCCAGTAAGGTGAGCAGCCTTTCTGCATTCCAGATTCATATAGACACGATTTGCGCTCTGTCTTACTATGCGCGTCTGTCAGCACTTCTTTTCCCCAGACAATTTTTCCAGACAATTTCCCCGGCAATCCCACTTTAACCAGAACATGCACCTGGTATGGAAACCTCTCTGCATCGCCAGTTAAAATCGTTTTATGCACCGAATGCAGAGTGCGAGGAAATCACCCTGGGTTCCTACCGCATTGATGCCGTCGACGGCGATCGACTCATTGAAATTCAGCACGGTTCTCTGGGCGCCATCCGTGATAAGGTCCGGCGCCTGCTCGAAAATTACGATGTCCATGTCGTCAAGCCGATTGCCATCCGTAAATATCTCATCAAACGGCAGAAAAAAAATGGTGAAACAATCTCAGCCCGTTTCAGTCCCCGGCGCGGCTCGGTATTCGATCTGTTTGATGACATGGTTCATTTTACGAATGTGTTTCCGCATCCGCGCCTGACTCTGGAAGTGGCGCTGACGATTCAGGAAGAACATCGCATTTCCCGCAAGCCACGTCACAGGCGAGGAAAAGATTTCCGGGTTCATGATCGTGTGTTACGTTCGGTCGAAGAACAAATCGAATTGAACACGGCGGCTGATCTACTGGCGCTGATTCCGGAAAAACTTCCTTCGCCATTTCATACAAAGGATCTGGCAAAAGCGGCTGGCATTCCACGCTGGCTCGCGCAGAAAATGGCGTACTGCCTGCGAAATACGGGGGCGATTATCTTAGCGGGTAAAGAAAAAAACGCGTTACTCTACGTAATCGCAGATGAGCATCAGGCTGCTGCCTGAAAAAAAAGGAACTCCCGAAAACAAGAATTGTGAGCTTCAATCACAATAGATTTGACTACCAACCAACTTTCTCAAAATCCGTACAGAGTCATTAAGTCCTAGGCTGCCGCTGACACATATAGGCCACTCTCATCTCGGCAGTCAAAACAACCCAAGTTGCCATCCGTATTGGCACAAGCGGTTTTTTCGGGAGTTCCCCTATGATGATTTACTACACCAATCCAGAACGGAATCAGTCACAAACCATGTCTTACCAACTATACCGCAATTACAGAGAGAACCTGATCACGAATCTCTGACAAAAAATCACAGACAGACAGGTTCTATCAACTTGCGGAGAGTGAGCGAAACACCTTCGACTGTTCTGAAGTTGTTCCCCAAAGAGCAATTTCATCAGACGAAGATATTGATTAAGGTTTGACTGGAAACAGTCCACGTCGGAATGGTAATCATAATAAGTTTACTGGCGATGGATTATTCAAGCGATTGTCATGAGTCTTAGATCAAAACAGAGTCGATCACTTAGACAAACCAAAGTTAATTCTCAGGTTAACTTTTCTTCACAAAGAGTCAACAAAGATCAAAGGAAAAATCGCACGAAAAATAAATTCGTTTTTTTCTACCGGGACAGATTACCGAACATTGACACTAGCGTTCGTGAAGCAATCAACAGACTGCAAAACACCAGTCTGTTTTCATCGCGGCTACGCACAACGGTGAACCCTGCGCGGCTATAGTATACCCTTGGAGGACGGGATACCCTGTTGACGGGGATCGATAGTTACCGCCTGTCGTAACGCCCGTGCGGTCCCTTTAAACAGACCCTCTGCAATGTGGTGACTGTTGGCGCCGTGATGCAGCACCTGATGCAGATTTAATAATCCGTTGGAGGAAAATGATTGCCAGAATTCCCGCACCAGTTCCGTATCGAACTGCCCCACCTTCTCTGTTGGAAATTCTACCTGAAACACAAACAGCGAACGACCACTCAAATCGAGCGCAGTCGTTACCAGTGTCTCTTCCATGGGGATCGTCATGGAGCCATAGCGGGTAATTCCTTTTTTATCACCCACTGCCTCAGAAAGCGTTTTACCCAGACAGATGCCGACGTCTTCGACCGTGTGGTGATAATCAACATCCAGATCGCCGTTCGCTTTCACTGTTAAATCAAACAGCGCGTGCCGCGCCAACAGCGTCAGCATATGATCGAAGAAACCAATGCCTGTCTGAATGTCCGACTTTCCACTGCCGTCCAGTTCCAGAGTCAGTTCGATCTGTGTTTCGGCGGTGTCACGTTTGATTGATGCGTTGCGGCTCATCTCAGGAAACTCATTCGTAAAAGAAGAACATGATGATTTATATCTATAATCTTACAGCCCGGTTTTTGATTCTCAAAAACGCTTCAGAGCCCCAGACCGACTTGTCACAAATTCGAACGCTGCCAGCCGTTGTGAAATGGATAACCGCTGTAATCATACCTCGGCAAAAGTGAAACTGAGATTGATGTAACAGTTATTCAACCAATTGTACGCAAGGCATCCAGTACCTGTTGAATCTCAGCATCGGTTCCCACTGTAATTCTCAACCCGTCGAGAAATCCATTCTGCAGAGAAAACTTCATATAGCGCACCAGAATTTTGCGCTGCTTCAACTCCTGGTAGCGGCGCTCATGTTCGCCATCCGGATGAGTACACCAGACAAAATTGGTCTGGCTGTCTACCGCTTCAAAACCAAGCTTTCTGAGTTCCAGCACCAAGTGGTCGCGCGTCGCACGAATGCGATTCGTGTTGGCCAGCATCCATTCCTGATCTTTCAGCGCTGCAGTCGCAGCGGCCAGAGAAAGTGCGTTACAGTTATAACTGTCTTTCACCTTTCGCATGCCCCTGATCAGATCCGGATGAGCGACCGCAAATCCGAATCGAATGCCGGCAAGACTGTACGACTTACTCAAGGTACGGGTGACGACAATTTTTGCTCCAAAACCCGCCTTCAACAGTTCACACCGGTGTGGTCTCTTGCAAAAATCTCCGTAAGCTTCATCCAGTACCAGCACTCCCTGCTTGGGAATTAATGATATCAGGTCTTCATCGGACCAGCGATTTCCGGAAGGAGCATTCGGATTGGGCACAAACAGAATTTTACTTTTGGCTGCCAGCTCGATCGCTTCAGCAACAGGCCATTCCCAGTCAGGGTTGAGTTGGATTCTTTGAAAGCGGGCACCCTGAATTTCTGCCAGGGTTTCGTAAAGCGTGTAACTGGGGTAAGGCGCAGATACGAGTTCATTCGGGTCAACAAAAGCGCGCATCAGGATCGTCAATATTTCATCACTGCCGTTACCGGGCAGAATCCAGTCCGGATCAACCTGAAACAGTTCCGCGGCGACTTTGCGAAATTCCGTTGCGAGCGGATCGGGATAAATGTTCAAACGCCCTTCGAGCACATGCTGCACCGCTTCCCTGACCCGAGGCGAGGCGGGATACGCATTCTCGTTCGTATTCAGCTTGACCCAGCCAGACTCCTGAGGTTGCTCTCCCGGAGTATAACCTTCCATCTGTTGAACTTGGGGACGAAACAGACTCATATTGTTGATCTCTAAAAAATTGAAAGTATTGGCCCGACTGCCCGTTCATCGGAATTCCTGAATAGAACCTGAAATAAGACAAGTCAATCCCGGCAAGAGTTCTCGAAAAAATCGAGCACCATTTGATTTTGGCAACTGACAGGAGAATCTCTACAAACAGGCCAGGTCCCCCTGCTTTAGACGTTAAACAGGAAATGAGTGATATCACCATCCTGCATCACATAATCTTTGCCTTCCACGCGAAGTTTACCGGCTTCTCGGATCGCTTTCTCCGTTTGATATTTTTCCAGGTCTGCCACTGAATAAATTTCGGCGCGAATAAATCCCCGCTCAAAATCGGAATGGATCACTCCGGCTGCCTGAGGACCGGTCGCCCCGATGGGAACCGTCCAGGCGCGAATCTCGATTTTTCCGGCAGTAAAATAACTCTGCAGCCCCAGTGTGTGGTAGGCGGCGCGGGCCACGGCTGCCAAAGCCGGCTCCTCTAATCCCACGCTTTCCAGCATTTCCTTTTGATCTGCTTTTTCCAGTTCCGCGATTTCCGCTTCCAGGCTGCCGCACACAGCAACCACATCGCCACCTTCCAGAGCAGCACGTTCCCGGACCCGCTGCACCAGCTCCCCTTCACCGTGAATGTCATCTTCATCCACATTGGCCAGATACAGTACCGGCTTGGCTGTTAAAAACTGATAGCCTTTTAAGATTTTCTGCTGGTCCGGATTATCAAAGGCAAGACCGCGAAGGGGTTGCTCTTTTTCCAGTCGGGCCGCACAGGCCTCCAGCACAATCAAACGCGTCTTGGCTTCGGCATTCCCCGACCGCGCTGTTTTGGCCGCCTTGACTTTGGCAGACTCAACCAGCTGCATATCGGCCAGCATTAATTCAATGTCGATCGTTTCGATATCACTGATCGGATCGACTTTGCCTTCGACGTGAATCACATCGCTGTCTTCAAAACAACGAACGACATGCAGAATCGCATCGACATTCCGAATGTGAGAGAGAAATTTATTCCCCAGCCCTTCCCCTTCCGAGGCACCACGCACAATCCCGGCGATATCGACCAGCCTCAAAATAGCAGGAATCACTTTATCTGTCGGGATAAAGTTATGAATGATTTCCAGTCGCGGATCCGGCACGTTGACAATACCCACATTGGGTTCAATCGTACAGAAAGGATAATTTTCACTCGCAATTCCCGCCGCGGTTAATGCATTAAATAACGTCGATTTACCTACATTCGGCAGGCCAACAATACCAGCTTCCATAGCTCTTTTCAGTAATTAAAATTGATTCGGTTGTCAAAAGAGCCCCGCCGGCAAATTTTCCGTCTGCAGAGACCCACCTTTCATTCCGGGCCATCATAGCGTAGACATGAATTAAAGGGAAATGATCGATTCATCCGTTCTCTCCCGCTTTTTCTTTTCTGATTCAGCTGTAATCAAGGCAATCAGGTCCAACAAACCCCCGGTAACAACTGTATAAATCTAAGACATGTTTAAATATTGCTACCTTTCCCTGTGACTGATAGTTAAACTGGAAACTTGATAATTTTTGCCAAAATCGATTTATATCTGAATTCCCCACGATCAAAACACTTTGACGAGCAGGCTATGCGACCGATTCTGCACCTTATGACCTTCATCTTGTTGATGTTATTGGTCACCCCGATCAACTGCCTGGCAGACAATCCTGCAGCGGTGAAACCAAATATTGTTCTGGTCATCACCGATGACCAGGGTTACGGGGATATTGCCGCTCATGGCAATCAGATGATCAAAACACCAAACCTGGATCAGCTCCATCAAAAAAGTCTGCGATTAACGAACTTTCATGTTGATCCCACCTGTGCACCCACGCGGTCTGCATTGATGACAGGCCGCTATTCAACCCGCACTGGCGTCTGGCATACCATCATGGGACGTTCCCTGATGGATACCAATGAAGTCACGCTGGCAGAAGTGCTCAAGAGCAATGGATACCGAACCGGCCTGTTTGGAAAATGGCATCTGGGCGATAATTACCCGTTGCGTCCACAAGACCAGGGGTTCGAAACAGTTGTCCAACATGGCGGCGGGGGCGTGGGGCAAACCCCTGATGACTGGCAGAATGATTATTTTGACGATACCTATCTCCGTCAGGGAAAGCCGGAAAAATTCAAGGGTTATTGTACAGACATCTGGTTTGATGAAGCGCTGAATTTTATCGAGACCAACAAATCAAAACCCTTTTTCGCCTACATCTCTACCAATGCGCCTCACGGCCCTTATCTGGTTGATAAAAAATATAGTGAGCCTTATGCCGACAAAGGTGTTGTTGGCAATATGGCTCCCTTTTATGGCATGATTACCAACCTCGATGAAAATATGGGGCGTTTGCTCAGCCACCTGAAAAAATGGAATCTGGAAGAGAATACCATTCTGATTTTTATGACAGACAATGGCACCGCAGCCGGCGTTTTGCGTCCGAAGCAAGCAGACCTTTCCAAAAAACAGCAACGCCGACTTTCCAAAGGCAAGCCGGTCACGATTGACATCTGGCCCGGATTCAACTCAGGCATGCGGGGCACGAAAGGTTCTGAGTATGACGGGGGACACCGGGTTCCCTGTTACATCTACTGGCCCGGTGGAAAACTCACTGGTGGACGAGATATCAATCAACTGACCGCTCACATCGATGTGCTCCCGACGCTGGCCGAGTTATGCGGGCTCACCATTTCAAGTGAACTCAAACTGGATGGTACGAGCCTCGTTCCGATCCTGAACGGAAAAAAAGAGGCCTTGCGAAACCGCACCTTGATTGTTCACTCGCAGCGCATTGAAACTCCGGAAAAATGGAGAAAAAGTTCTGTCATGACCGAACGCTGGAGACTGATCGGTCAAAATGAACTGTATGATATTCTGTCTGATCCGGGGCAAACCAAAAATGTCGCTGCCGAGTATGCCGGCGTGGTGAAATATCTCACCGCCGAATATGAAAAATGGTGGAACAGCCTGACCCCGATGTTCAGTCGCTATGTCGCGATCGGCATCGGTTCGAAGGCAGAAAACCCCGCTCATCTGACGTGTCACGATTGGCATGCTCCCATTGAACAAGTTCCCTGGAATCATCAATTGATTGCCAAAAATCCGATTGCCAACGGCTTCTGGATCGTGGATATTACGGAACCGGGCACCTATGAAATCACACTGCGCTGCCGCCCGGAATCGGCTCATCACCCACTGAAAAAAGGGATCGCCCGCATTCAAGTCGGCGATCAGAAACAGGAGCAAAACGTGGCAGAAGGAGACCTGTCAACCACGTTTACCATCGAGCTTCCACGGGGACAGAAAAAACTGCAAACCTGGCTGGATGAAGGGAACGGTGTCTCGCGCGGGGCCTTCTTCGTCGAGGTTTTCCGGAAAGAATAATTCCCAAAGCTGGTTTCGCTTCGTTTTTTCAAATCAAACAGACGCAGCCTGTGCAATACCAACTCTGGCCTGAATACGGTCCGTCTCGATCAACTGCTGCAGACGCCGTTGATTTTCTTCCAGTTGGTCACGTGAATTTTCCGGATGCCATAAATGAAACACAGGGGCAGCGAACCGGGCGTTTTTGTGGTAAACCCCGTTTCTGATCAAACGCAGTACGAGATCAGAATCTTCCATGCCCCAACCGGTGTAATCTTCATCAAAACCATTCACCGACAGCAGATCCTCTTTCCAGACGGAAAGATTACACGTTTTCGCCCCTTCCCATTCTTTCGCCAGTCGTCGTCGGTACCAGCCTCCCAGAGGAATTTTGAATAATGGTGACAGGCGGTTAATCTGTTTGTATTGACGGGCGCGGAGCCAATGACGCCAGTTCCAGGTATGAAGCGGCGTTTTTTCCCGGAGCACTTCCTGTGAGAAGTTTTGCGAGCATAAAACCCGATTGCCCGACAGAAACCAGCCTCGTTCAGCCAGACGATGATGCTGCTGCAAAAACCAGGGCGCAGGAATACAATCTCCGTCTGTGAAAACAATATAATCCGCTTCTGAATTCTGAATCGCCCGATTGCGAATCGCACCCGCGCGAAACCCCTCGTCCGCGTGCCAGACATGTTTCACCGGGAAAGGCGCCTGTTCGCGAAACCTATCGATGACGGCTCGTGTGTCCTCGGTTGATCCATCGTCGGCGATAATCAATTCAGCGGGAGGCCGCTGCTGAGAGAGATACCCCGTTAAAACGACCTCCAAAGCGGCAGGCCAGTTATAAGTCGTGATGATGACAGCTAATCCAGCCATGAAATAATCAGATTTCTTCCTGATTCTCGCGATTAATGACCATCAGTTTCAGATAACGATAATAGGTACCCTCTGCATTCGAAACTGCCAGCATAAAGCCTTCCCGGCCATCCAGAAAACCGGCACGAAAGAAATAAGTCCGAATGAATGTCCACAGTCCGTGGAGAATGGCCGTTGTCAGCCCGGCTTTCTGTTTTTCCTCAGCCATCATTTTCGCACCCGCGGAAGAGTAGGAATTCATGGTGTTAAGGATTTGCTCCAGAGTCAGCAACGATTCATGAATGATGGGTTCTTTCAATTTCCCGATTTTGCCTTCCACGAGAACTCGCTCGTGAACCAGATCGTCACTGAATTTTGCTTTACCCCTTCGAAAGAGTCGCACAACACGATCAGGCCACCAGCCACTGTGCTTCATATAGCGGCCGCAATAATTGGATCGGCGCGGCATGGTGTGGGCATCGTACCGCCCCGGCACCTGGATGCAGCGTTTGATCTCGGTTTGCAGGTCATATGAAATCCGCTCGTCGGCATCAATCGAGAGGACCCAGTCTTTTGTGGCGTATTGTAAAGCGCGATTTTTCTGCGGGCCGAAACCGGGCCAATCCGTATCGTAGACTTTGTCTGTATATTCTTTACAGATCGCGACGGTCTGATCGGTGCTGCCGGAATCCAGGACAATAATCTCATCTGCCCAGACAACCGAAGCCAGACACTCCCGGATCGATGACTCTTCGTTCTTTACAATGATAATAACTGATAACGACATAAAGCTGACTTTTTAAGTATATGCAACACTTAACAGGATCGTTGAACAATTTTCAAGATTGTCAACCGCGCGCGTTCCTGCTAAAAGAAGGGACTTGGTCGATTCAAATTATGATCAACTGCTCTGTTTCCATCAAGATTGCCAAGAGTTTGGCAGGAATCTGCCGTCTCGAAAAGGGCAATCAACAAAATCATGAAAAGCCCCGGTGAAATTGTCTGAATCCCATTTCGAAGAGAAACCCTGCTTCAAACTGTTTGATGCCAGTGCCTCTTATACGACAATTCGCTGTCTTAAAGAAGAAGACTTACGTTCCGTATGGCTGATTGATATTCCAGGGCGTGGTCTCACGACACTCAAACGCTGGCCAGTTACCTGGATCCTCCGCTGGAAATCGCTGTTCCACCAGTCTCAGCCTCAGCGGCAACTGACGGGTGCCTGGAAATTATTAACCGCAGGTGTGAATACACCACAACCGGTGACTCCCGTCTATCGTTCGGATCATTATTTCCAGTTGGAAATGCCTTTCATCGAAGGCGCCACCGCACTGGAACTGCTGAAAGCCGACCCAGACTGCTCGCATGCGGAACAATGTCTGATCGCGAGAGAACTGGGAACAATCGTCCGCCGTCTGGCGATGTCGCAATTACGCCATCGGGATTTGAAACTGGAAAACGTGGTCGTCAAACCAGCCAGTGAATCTCAACCACAGCCGACGTTGTGGCTCATTGATCCGGTAGGCATTCGCTCATGCCGTTCGTCACTTTATGCCATGATCTATATGCTTGACCGCCTGGCGATTCAGCCGATTCATGAAAAAATCCCGCTCCCTCGCTCCCTTCAAGTCATTTGTATACGCAATACGACCAAATCTTTATCTCGCCCACAACGAAAAAGTTTCTTTCGAATGTTAAAAAAACAGCTGCAAAATTCGACTCATCAAGGTGCCGCTGAATGATTGATCTTGCCCCAAACAGCTAAAAGCAATAAAAGCACAGCCTGTTACAAGCTTTCGATATCACCCTCCGTCTTTCCATGTAAGACACTCATTCATCAGGTCTGGCATGCATCATTACTCACAAAATCCCTTGAATTTTAAATCCCCACTGGTTGTGGAAACATCCGGTGCGATCTGGCTCAAAAGAGCATTGATTTTATGGGCGGTACTCTGGATTGCGGTCAGCGTGAAATTCGTTCTTCAACCTGAGAATAAATCCGTTTATCCCTGCTTTGCGGACTCTTCTATCAACTGGTGGGCCGACCGCAGCCTGTACGATAACGAAGTTCAGAAAACCGGCTTTCGCTATAGTCCGACATTTGCGTTAGCTTTTACTCCCTTTGCCATCCTGCCTGCGACATTCGGCGGCATGCTGTGGTCTGCACTCAATATCGTACTGCTTGTTTATGCGCTGCGATTACTGGTCAAAGAAATTTTTCCGGGCGACTGGTCGAAGTTCCAGGAGGCCTGCTTCCTGATACTGACACTGGCCGGTTCTGCGCGCGCCATCTGGTCGGCTCAAAGCAATTCGCTCGTTTTCGCACTGGCTGTTTTCGCTGCTGTTTCCATGAAGAAAGAACGCTGGTGGGCCGCTGCCTTTATTCTGGCTGCTGCCGTGCATATCAAACTCTGGCCGGCCGCTTTGGCCCTGTTACTAATGGCCCGGTTTCCCCGACAACTGACAGGCCGCTTCGCTGCCGCTTGTGCGCTGTTATTCATCCCCCCTTTCTTTACACGTCCTTTACCAGTTGTCATGCAGCAGTATCAGGACTGGTATGCCTTATTAACGGGTCCCTACCGGACACTCCGACAAGCAGGCTTGCGGGATGCTTATACGCTCGCCGAACATTTCGGCACCTATGTGGATGACCGAGTTTATACACTCATGCAACTGGGATTGGCCGGACTGGCCTTAATATGGTGCCTCAGACTGGCTAAAATTTCCACTTCCACCGAAGCTTATTTTACAGGCGTACTCACGACCTGGGTTTGCTGGCAATTGCTGGTCGGTCCGGGAACTGAAAGACTGACATTTCTGCTGGCGGCCCCGATTGCGAGTTGGGCGCTGATTGTCAGTATTAAAGAAAACTGCCACCCGCTACTGGCGTCCGTCGCCTGGCTTTTGTTAATTCCATTGGGTACCGGCGGAGTTGAGCGTCTGCTCCTGCCCATCGCGACCTGGTCTCCTGCGATTTTACCTGCAGGAATCATTCCACTGATGGCCTGGCAGATTATCTATTTTGAGAGTCGGGCTGAACTGAGTCTGAAAGATCTGGAGATTGATTCCGGCAATTTATCAGTCCAGGATTCATCCCTGGCGGCTTGAATTGATTTTCAGGCCGCCTGTTCCCGTTCTTGCTTTAAGAGGGTTACGACTGCCTGAAATACCTGATCGGCTTTAAGGTCTTTCATACAGCGATGATGTCCCAGAGGGCAAACACGTTGCTGACAGGGCCCGCAATCCAGATCAAGCTGTAAATGCAGACCACGTTCATAAAACGTTTCACTCCACAAAATGTGCGTGGGTCCAAACAACGTCACTACCGGCACCTGAAAAGGAGCCGCAAAATGTCGCGGCCCTGAATCGGTTGTGACCAGCAATTCGGCCTGCTGAATCGCTGCTTTCGTGAGGCCCAAATGAAGTGGTTCTGCAGCCAGGGATTTAACCAATGGATGGTCAGCCTGATTGACAATCTGCAACGCCTCTGCTTTTTCAGCCGGTCCGCAGACGACTAAAACTGACCTCTGCAGTTCCGTGGCGATGCGGCGCGCTAATTCAGCAAAGTGCTCCGTCGGCCAATGCTTGGCGGCTCCAAAAGCGCCTCCTGGATTCAGACAGATCAGAGACCGGCTTTTGAATTCGGCCGACTGCTTCTCCAGAAACGAGCGCCAGCGTTTCTGGTCGGCATCTGTCACTGCCAATTCTGTTGAACGGGATAATGCCGGCGAGACCTCTGATTCCGTTTGACTTCGTTCCATCAGATAAGCGGCGATCCGCAAATATTCGTCAATCGCGGGATGGGGTTCCAGTTTGTCTTTCGCGGGAAGCGGATCAGTCAACAACCAGCCTCGTCCGTCACGATTAATGCCGACGCGCCGGGGAATTCCTGCCAGAAAGGAGACCCAGGCACTACGAAATGAATTGGGAAACAGGACTGCCAGATCGAACCGCTCGCGCCTCAGCTGATTTACAAATTGAAATCGAGAAACAAGTTTTTGTCCGCTCTGCAAGGAAATCTTGCGATCAACCAAATTCAGTCCGTCCACTACGTCGGCGACATAAGGCTTCTGGATCGTCACGATTTCTGCGTCTGCAAACTGTTGACGAATTGCCCGCAGCGCAGGTGTTGCCATTACAGCATCACCGATCCAGTTTGGTAAAAAAACAGCAATTTTCATCCGGCTTTTCGTTTCGGAGGTTCAATAGGAGAATTGGGCGAAGAGGCAGCAGATTGATTTTCCTGCTGATTACTGCGAATGATTCCGAGAACCTGTGTGGTGGAAATACCGGGGGTGATTCCAAGCGCTTTTACCTGGCCTCCATAAGACTCAACAATTTCCCAGCCCACAATCTCTTCTTTTTTGTACGTGCCCCCTTTTACCAGCAGATCGGGCTTTAGTGCTCGGACCAACTCACAGGGTGTCGATTCATCAAAGATGACAACATAATCAATGCCTTCCAGGGCAGCCAGCATGGAAGCACGGTGAGACTGTCCAAAGATGGGGCGGTCCGAACCTTTGTTTAGGGAACGTACGCTATTGTCACTGTTGACGGCCACAATCAGACAATCTCCTTCGGCGGACGCCTGCTCCAGATAGGTCACATGTCCTACATGCATCACATCGAAGCAACCATTCGTCAAAACAACTTTCTGGCCCAGTTTCTGACGCGCCAGCACGTGCCGTTTCAGTTCTTCCAGTGGCAATACTTTTTCGCTGGTCACACGCGACCCCATCAGCAGGTCGGCGATCATTTCTTCACGGCTGATCGATACCACACCAATCTGTTCGACCTCCAGACCGCCGGCTACATTCGCCAGACGAGCCAGATCAACGGGATCGAATCGGGCTGCACTACCCACGCCGATCATCGCCAGCACCATATCTCCGGCACCGGTAATGTCATACACTTCCCGTTTACGCGTTGGCAGGAGTTTTGTAAAACCATCGGCCTTCGTCAAAGCAATCCCATCGCTGTCGAGCGTAACAAATACATAATCCAGATTCAGCTCGCGGCATAACTGCCTCCCGGCGCGAAATGCATCCTCTTGTGACTGCACTTCAAAGCCAACTGCTCGCGATGTTTCCAGCCTGTTAGGAGTGATTGCCGTTGCGCCGGAATAAATCTGATAATCCCTTCCCGGACAGGGATCAACGATGACCGGGACGCCGACCCTTCGCGCTTCCTCCAATACACGAGCCAGAACCTCGGGTGTGCAGACTCCTTTGGCATAATCGCTCACCAGAATTGCCTGGTAGTCTGAAATGACCGGCAGAATCTGATTGAGCAATGCTTCCGACGTGGGTTGATCCAGCGGAGTATTTACTTCGCGATCCACACGCAGAATCTGATGGGGGTGCCTCTGTTGTGCGCGCCCCATGAAGCGTTGTTTGACAGTGGTAGGACGGCTGACATCATTAATCATCGCCGAACAATCGACGCCTCGCTCGATGAGCGCCTCTCGGATCACGGCGCCATCCAGGTCGCTGCCGATTACCCCCGCCATGGTTACCTCAGACTCAAGACCAATCAGCATATTGGCAACATTCGCGGCACCTCCAAGACGAACTTCCTGAGTATCTTCCCGTAACAGAATCACAGGCGCTTCCTGACTGATGCGTTCAGCATTTCCCCAGATATATCGATCCAGGATCAAATCGCCCAGGACCAGAATTTTGGGGTGCCCTAATTTTTGAATGGTATTGATTAAATGATAAGACATAAATCAGACGTTTCAGATATTGATATAAACCCAGTTCAGTTAATGCGATCTGCTATTCTTACAGGCGGCAGAATCATCATCAGAATGGAGATTTGAGTCAATGCCGATTCTGTAAAGATGGGTAGTCTGAATGGTGCTGCGACCAAATAATTCGGAATTGCCCGTTCTCAGATTGAACTACGTCAAATACTGCGTCAGCGGGGAACTCAGGAAACAGGATTGGGGACGATTATGATCCGAACTGCAGTTCCAGCAGCAGGTCTTTGACAGCCGTCATCGGAATCTGATCTCGCTCGATGGATCGAGAAGAGCTGATAAACACCGGCGATTCTGACTCTTCTTTGCCCGGCGTGGGTAATCGACCATGACTGCCTTTGACCAGTCGCGCATCCAGACCGGTCAGATCCATATAGTAGCGAAAACCCAGTTTTTTCTGAGCCAGCCTGTGGGCAATTCGCAATTTCGGAAATCGTATTTTCGGATCTACGAATAGTTCAACAGGATCATATCCCGGTTTGCGATGAATATCGACAGTCCGTGCATAATCGGGGGCAACTTGATCATCCAACCAGAAATAATAGGTGAACCAGGCTCCGGGGGCCGCAATCACGACGAGTTCTCCCGACCGTTCATGATCGATGCCAAATTCGGCCTGTTGTGTTCGATCAAGTACCATTTCAATGCCATCGACAGCTTCGAGTGCAGATTTGACGGCTGCAATTTGAGCCGGGGCCTGGACGTAAACATGAGCAATCTGATGATCGGCAACTGCAAACGCAGTGGAAGCGCCACAGTCCAGAGTTTCCCAACCAAGAGCCTCCTTCCTGACCTGCAGCCACCCTTGTTCTCTTAAGATTCGATTCAGATGCACAGGCCTGGAAACGTCTGTAATGGCATACTCAGAAAGTACGACGACATCAGCGCCCGCAGTTTGAGCGACATCAATCAAGCGACCTGCTTCCCGGTCAATGTCCCGAATATCCTGATCAATGGCTGGATCACTCACTCCCAGACGCTGCAGGTTATAATCGAGATGAGGTAGATAAACTAATGTGAGGTTCGGTTTCTTCTCTCGAAAGACTTTGATTGACGCATCTACGATCCAGCGTGAACTGGAGATATCTGCGCCGGGCCCCCAGAATCTCAATAAGGGAAACACGCCCAACTCAGACTGTAATTCGTCTTTCAGACTTTCAGGTTGACTATAAGAATCAAAAACCTTTCTGCCATCAGCCGGATAGCTGGGGCGCGGCGTCACAGACCAGTCTACAGGAGCATACATGTTATACCACCAGAACATTTTCGCTGTGGTGTAAGAGGGGTTCCTGAGTTTTGCAGTCTCATACACCTTCTCACCATGTACGAGTTGATTTGACTGCTTCCAGAACATCACTTCAGAAAGTTCGCGGAAATACCAGCCATTACCCACAACTCCATGCGCGCGGGGCATCAGGCCGGTAAGGAGTGTCGACTGGGCGGAACAGGTCACCGCGGGAAGTATCGTTCCCATGGGTCTGGAAAACCCGTCATTCGCAAGACGCGTCAAGTGTGGCGTCCGATCTCCTAACATTTCATGGGTCAACCCCACTACATTTATGACAACCAGAGGTTTGACCATGAGACTTCGCCGTCACTGAAACTGTTAATAATAAAGAACTTATGATTTCTTCTTTTTCTATTAGCTTAATCAAAACGGAACAAAAATGGAAGTAAAGTCTTCAATCTGCTTAATTTCTGCGTTCTGATAATTTGTTTGAGAGAAATGAAATAGACAGTTAGATTTTAAAAAACAAGGCGTCTGTGTGAGAGACAGGCAATCAGGTAAATAATTGTGTACATTTATTTCATGTCTGTTTTTTGAATCGTTCCTGCTTCTTGTACGAAGGTTTCTTAAATCTAAGCAGGGATACTCTTAAGTCTCATCTTGTTATCAGATAAAACTTTATGACTGGCTAATTTTTTTGCTCAGCGTTGATGTTTCTGAAAAACACCATCCCCTGACAATTGTTTTTAAAGAGATAAGCCTTTATATGTGTAGATTCGTATTGACTACTCATATCCACCATTTTAGCTTATTTAACATTTAGTGAATCATCGAAGTAATCCCTATTATCAGAAATGCATGATTCTGCATTTGTAATAATTTGAGGGAAAATCAATAATATTTTTGGCCAATCTGTAACGTCTAGAATCCCAATCTAAGATTCTGATTTTAATTTGCTAGAGAGACTGAAAACCATGGTTATGGGCCGTCTATCCTTCGTGTCATCATTTCGCCAACCAATTTCACTGTTGAACTGCCTGCGGAGAGGTCAAAACAAACGCCAAAGCCGCGAGAAATTGCGTGGTTTTGTGAGTTCCTACTCCACGACCGAGCAGCTTGAAGACCGCACACTTCTGGCTGGTGCTTCATTGGTAAATATCGAACCGAATATCGATATCTCTCTCACGGAAGGAGAGGTTTACAATCAAGCCCCCAAAGAACTCACCTTCAAATTCACCCCTGGACAACAGATTGATCCAGCTTCCTTAGGCGGGATTCAATTCGTCCGCAGTGGACTGGATGGCACCTTTGGTGACGGCAATGAAGTGCTGGTTCAACCAGGTTATATTGGCATCGGCGACAATCCCAACGAAGTCATTGTTCGTTTTGCAGAATCCTTGCCTGACGATCATTACCAGATCACAATTTTCGGTACCGGCGTTACTCCCCTGCTCAACCAGAATATGGAAGCCTTCCAGGACGGCGTGGACCAGGTCATCAACTTCGAACTCGACCTTGGCGCCAAGGTTGTTGCTGTTGTTTCGCAGCCTGTTTTGAGGGAACAGATTCTATCTGTAGGTGATGTGACCAATCTGCAGGATGGAGACACCTTTACCATCACTGTCGGAGGTGCTTCTGCCACCTTTGAGATGGACCTGGATGGTAGTGGTTTAAACGACTCAAATAATTTCCAAGTAATTTATACTGCCGCTGATTCTGCCTCCGATATCGCAACGACCATCCTGGGAGTCTTTAATGGCTCTCTCCTGGCAACCGACGACTATGCGACGATGTCACGAAGTGGTGCAGATCTGACGATTTCGGGTGATTCATTCACACCTGCCATCTCATTCTCAATTGTTGACCCCGCCAATCCCGCATTCTCCAGTGCGGATGGCAATCTGGTGGCCCGCGACAATCAGATCCTGGTTTATTTCAATAATGATGACCTGAATCCCGATCTGGCAAATGATCCGCGCTTTTATCAGATCATTCCGACCTCCACAGATATTCCACTGCCGACAAGTGATTACACTGCCACTTATGATGCCCTGTCAGATGTGACCGTTCTTGAGTTCTCAACTCCACTCACAGCCGGACAACAGTACCGCCTTCGCGTAGGTGTCTCCAACACTCCCGATGAAATCACGGAGGACACATATACTACATTGGGTACCGACAGTGAAACGATCTCTATCCTCGCAGGCGGCGGAGCGATTTCTACACCCATCAGTGGCGTAACAACCATTGCTGATCTGAACCTGAATGATCCATCGAGTCTCGTCGTCGATGGTTCCGGTGATTACTATTTTGTTCATAATGACTCAGGTACGCGTCGTCTTCTTAAAGTAAATCACCAGTCCGGCATAATTACAGTCATCGCCGGAAATGGTTCAACGGCGCCTGCTAACGGGATCTTTGCGAGTGATTTGCAACTGTCTCCTTCAGGCCCTCGTGATATCGTCCTGGATGCAAACGGTAACCTGTACTTTACCGATGGTGCACATATCCTGAAAATCAATGCGATCTCACAACTGGTAACGGTAATCGCCGGGGGAGGATTTGATGATACTCCCGATACTGGTGATGTTCCCACTGACCTGCTGTTGGATACCCCAGATCAGTTAACCATTGATAATGACGGAAATATTTATTTCCATGATTCAGGCGCTGGTCAGTTGATTCTGATAGACGGACATTCTGGTCTTGTTCTTGCATCCCTTCCCACAAATTTTGGTTCCTCGCCTTTCACTTTTAGCTTAGGTATAACTGATCTGAAAGTAGATCCTGTAGGAAATCTCTTCATTCTCACCCCTGGCATTCCTGCAATACCAATAATCTCTTTTCCAGGTTTAGATGAAGGAATTTACTACATCGATTTCCAGTCAGGCCATTCAGTCTTTCACGGTGGCGTATCCCTTGACCTGTCCTTTGATCCGGCTAATCCGACGGATTTACTAAACCCTGTAGCCGGTGGAGGAAGCACTCCCCTCGCTAACGGAGTTCCGGCAACTGATCTTAACCTGTCCACAGTCACAGACATGAGTTTCGATAGCAATGGCAATCTCTATTATTCGGACTCAGATGGATACATCGTCAAATTAGCCCCCTATGCGGATCCTTCCGAGCGAACGGTTGAAATCATTGCCGGGGATGGAGTGGCCGAACCCGTTGTGGATGGTGAGCCTGCTATCACAGCATCTTTAGATTCCCCCACCAGCCTGGCAATTGGAACGGGGAATACCCCCTATTTCTTCAATGGCACTAGTCAGCTGCTGCGTGTTGAAAACTTACCAGATCAGAACTCCTCATTTGATACTGCAACCGATCTGACTGATGTCACTCACCAGTGGAATGCCGGTACTGAAGAGTTCGTCATCACTTCTGAAATTCAGCCACAGGGTATCGGTTTACCTCCCCTGCCAGGCGGAAATGACGAACCGGGCCATCGACAGTTACCGGCAACGCTGGACACTCACATCGGCAGCAGCGGCACCAGCCCTGTCGTAGGGGGATCAGTTTCAGTCGTTTACTATAATTTCCGCGATGCGTATGGCACTGATGTACAAGGCAATCAGCTGCACAACGCCATTAATGAAGAGCAAAAACAGCGCACACGCGAGATCTTTGAAATCTATGCTTATTATCTGGGTATCGAATTCGTGGAATCTGCGAGCCAGGGTATCACTGTTGTCACCGGCGACCTGCGCGTCGCAGACCCAGGTCTGCCTGTCGGCCCAGGAGGAGTGGGCGGTGTTTCGACGGGCCCAATGGTCATCATGGACTATTCTGACTTTATAAATCCTCAAGACGATGTCTACGGCGGTTCCTGGATGAATGTGGCCTTCCATGAAATCGGGCACTCAATCGGGTTGGGTCATGCCTTAGATATTCCGTCCGTGATGGGTGATGCCCTGCCTCAGTCAGGTGGTCAGACCGTCTACCCAGGCGATTATGACATCACTCATCTGCTCAGACTTTATCGGACTGACGCCAACGATATCGATTTGTACAAATTCGATCTCGCCGAATCAGGTACCTTTCGCGCTGAAGTCTTTGCCGAGCGACTTCAGAATTCCAGTCTCCTTAACAGCGTAATCACATTATTTGATGAAGACCATAATGTCATTGCCCGTAATGATGACTACTTCAGTAATGATTCGTTCCTGGAACTGAATCTGGCTGCGGGAACCTACTTTATTGGTGTGACCAGCACAGGCAATGACAATTACAATCCCGAAATTGAAAACTCCGGTGATAATGGTTCGACAGACGGTGTATATGAGTTGAGACTGAACTTCGCACCTGATCCCGTCGATGATGATGTCGATCCTGCGAACATTGAAATTCTGCTTGATGAAACGGGAACTCAGTTCGATGGTGATTCCGATGGGACTCCAGGCGGTGCCTATGATTTCTGGTTTATTGCGAGCGACGCTTCGAACACAATCTATGTCGATAAGACCAATGACGCTGTCGGTGACGGGACACTGGGGAATGCATATTCGACGATTTCTGAAGCTTTAAATAATGTAACTGCTACGACAGAGGTCATTCGTATCCTGGGTAATGGTGGTATTGATGGTAATCTCAGGACAACTAATGACAGCCACAGTTACCTGATTGGGTACGATGATAACTTTAATCCGCTGGAAGACGGTGAATCAATCATCGTACCTCAGGGAGTTACCGTAGTCATCGATCAGGGTGCCGTTATTAAACTGCAGAATACCGTGATTGACGTCGGCAGTTCTTCAACCCTTGACATTCGCAACCAAGCCGCCTTGCAGATTTTGGGGACACCTGATGCAAAGGTCGTTCTTACCGCATATGGTAATGATGCGGTCGGAGGAGACGATGATGGTCCTTCAGACGGCGCTAATCCAGGCGATTGGGGCGGAATCATTTTCCACGCTGATTCAGATTATGAAGATGATGCCATCTTCCTGAACTATATCGCTAATGCCGATATCAGTTACGGTGGTGGTCAGGTCTATATAGACTCTGTGCTACAGTCCGTTGCCCCCATACATATCGACGGAGCCCGTCCCACGCTGGCATATAATACGATTACTTACAGTGCCAATGCCGCCATCTCAGCAGACCCCAACAGCTTTGATGCAACCGTGATGAAGGGAGGCGATTTTAATCATGACCAGACATTGAAGCGAATTGGTCCCGATATCTACGGAAACACAATCGTTGACAACTCACTTAATGGTTTGTTCATCCGCACTGAAACACTGTTTGGTCAGGCAATTGATACAGTCAACGTCACTGCACGCTTTGACGATACTGACATTGTCCACATCATTACAGAAAACCTGTTCATCGAAGCCGGAACGGGTGGTCCTGTCGCGACCGGATCCGGTCTGCAGGCACGCTACAGTGGCAGTGTCGTGTTTGATGCTGGCATGGTCGTGAAGCTCGGCGGTTCCCGGATCCAGACAGGACGAGGAAATGCAGGCATTATTGCAGAAGGGACAGAGGAAGCACCTGTGATCTTCACTTCACTGTTCGATGATCGATACGGTGCTGGTGGAACCTTCGACACAACCAACAACGACATCCAGGGTGCTAATGAACGAGAAGCTCAGGCAGAAGACTGGGGTGGTATTATCCTCAACCAGACCTCTCATGGGTCAATTGACCACGCAATCATTGCATTTGGAGGAGGTATTGTCCCTATTGAAGGGTTCTCGGATTCATTCAATGCCATCGAAGTCCATCAGGCAGATCTGCGTGTCACCAACACCTTGTTCGAAAACAATGCGGGAGTCGCATCATCCACAGATCGCAACAGCCTCGGCAGAAATGAAGCAACCACTATTTTTGTGCGTGGTGCCCAACCCATCATCGTTAATAATCGTTTTGTAAATAACGGCGGCAGTGTGATTGACATCAACGCCAACTCACTCAAGTCAGATATCCTGGATGACTTTGGCCGTTCAACGGGCATCAACGATGCCTTTGATAATCTGGCTGGTAATGCCGGACCACTAGTTCGCCTGAATCGATTTGAAAATAATGGTACCAATGGAATGGTTGTTCGTGGAGAGCTTCTGACAGTCGAATCTGTCTGGGATGATACAGACATCGACCATGTTTTATACGACACAATTACCGTTGATAATTTCCACACCTATGGTGGCTTAAGATTACAGAGTTCGACAGACGCCAGTCTGGTTGTAAAATTAGGCTCTGGTGCCGGATTTATTGCAACGGGTCACGGACTGGATATCAATGACCGTATTGGTGGTATCGTGCAGATTCTGGGTGACCCACAAAACCCGGTCGTATTAACATCCATCTATGATGATACCATTGGTTCCGGAATTAGTCTGGATGGCTACAGCGTGACAGAAACGGTCACTGGCGTTTCAACGGCTCCCGCTGCCGGGGACTGGACCGGGTTGCAGTTTCTTGAAATGAGCCACGATCGCAATGTTGCCATCTTCAATGAAAACGAGCTTGCGGTTCTTGATAGTAACGGGGACATCAATGGTATCATCCGCAAAGCTCAGTTCCTCGGAGAGCTGGCGCCAGATGAAAAAAGTGGTGATGAAAACCGACGACTTGGTTTCGAAGTCCATGGCTCTATTGCCAGCAATAACTCTGGTGATGCAGATATCTATAGTTTCAATGCCGAAGCTGGTACTCAAATCTGGATTGACATCGACCGCACGGGTCTCGCTCTGGATACAGTGATTGAACTGCTGGACCCACTCGGACGTGTCATTGCAGTCGCCAACAATAACACCGATGCCGCTCGGGGCACGGCTCCCTCTGCGGCGACGATCACACCAAACCCATTGATTGAAAATCCTAATTTTGGTGGTGACTTCTATTCCAGTAATCCCAACGATGCAGGCATGCGTATTGTGCTCCCTGGTATGAATGGGATCTTGACAACCTATTTCGTTCGGGTTCGCAGTAATTCCACTAATCTTTCTGATGTCAACGGTGGTGAATCGAACGGCGAATACCAGTTGCAGGTACGATTGCGACAGGTCGATGAAGAGCCGGGTTCTACCGTACGCAATTCCGACATCCGCTATGCAACGGACGCCATCTATCTGGCGGGACTTCCCGCTCACTCACCTCTCATCAACGAAACGGTGGAAAGCGGTGATGCCAATCCGGGCCTCGCCACACAGAACCTGGGAAATCTGCTGACCAGCGACCGCAATACAATTGGCGTCAGCGGGACCCTCTCATCAGAGGGTGACATCGATTTTTATCAGTTTGACATTACGATCGAAGACATTCAGTCGATCCCTGGTGTAAATGAAGGTGGCAAAACCTGGGCAACAGTATTCGATATCGATTATGCAGACGGTCTCGGTCGAGCCGATACGACACTGTCTGTCTTCGATTCCTCAGGACGACTCATTTTCGTGAGCCGCGAATCGAACGTTGAAGATGATCAGCCTGGCGCAGGTCAGGGCGCGGATGCAGACGACCTTACCCGGGGTTCATTCGGAACTCAGGATCCTTACATCGGCAGTGTCCATCTTCCGGAAGCCGGCACCTATTATGTCGCTGTCTCATCCAACACCCGCCTTGCCACTGCATTAGAGGCGACTTACAACGGATCCAACTCGAATGCCCTGGTTCGACTCGAACCCATCAACTCGCTGCAGCGAATTGTGGAAGATCATATCGGTTCACAGGGTTACTCGTCAAACGGAGTTGATATCGAACCAGACACCCAATTGTTTGACATCACCGAGGATGGTATCAGTACGCATGTCACCGGATTCGATCTCTCTGATGTGGTGCTCTTCACAACAAACGGAACAAATCTTTCCACGATCGACCCGCAGTTAGGTGACTATGAAACCGATGTGGGAGACATCAGTGGTACAAACAGTAATAGCTACACGCATATCAGAGATATCGTAATGCGGTCGGATGGGCGACTGTTCGGTATCAGAAACAATCAACTCGTGGAAATCAGCACGGCTGGAGTCGCCGGATCGGATCCCACGACCACTGCAACCGCCGTGGGAACAACCAATATCACGACGATATCCGGGAATCAGACAGTCGCTGCCGACTATACAGCGAACCTTAATAATCTACGGACCCATTTGAACCTGCTGAATGATCGAGGAACCGGCACCACGATCACCAGTATTGAAGCCATGACCTTCGCACGAACCGGTTTTGACCTGAATACAAATGAGCCGATTTATCGTCTGTATTATGCTGTCACAGAAACCGGTCGAGACAATACAGGTGCAACTGTCACCTTCCAGAAACTTTATGAAGCTGATCCTGATACGGGAGCCATTATCGGTGACTTTGAAGTAAACAATAATAACACGGTCCAAAATGGTTTCAGAGGTTATCTCGTCGATGACACAACCGCTACTACAGGTAGTGCTGCTCTGACTCAAAGCGATTCTGCAACTACGCCCCGATCGGGAACCCTTTACATTCAGTCTGTCGTCCCTGGCCAAAGTGGGAATGGAATCAATGTCGTTATTACAAATCATGCAGCAAACGACGACATTATCTTTTCAGCAGGAACAATTACCGTCAGACTCGACAATCGCAGTTCAGGGGCGAACGCCTGGAATTTAGGTCAAATCGTTGCCGCAATTAACGACAATGATGTCGCCAGCCAATATGTCAAGGCGGGAATGCTCGGTGATGCTGCCACGAATGGCTTCCAGGCATTTAGTGGTGATACTCTTACGACCGGTGGTGCACTCGGAACCCCCAGCTTTAATGGTCTGGTGACGGGGATGGCCTTTGATGACTTTAACGTCAACGTGAACTCCACTCCGCTACTGGGTGTGACAAGTGGAGGTGAAATTTTCAGTATTGATGCGAGTATTGTTGACCGGGGTGCGATGACTCTCATCAACGATGGCGTTGGTCAAGTCTTCGAAGGACTGGGTTTCGGTGGAGCTGCCTTGGGACCACAAAACCTCTATGGTGCCGCATACAGCAACTACGTATTTGCCACAACTACAAATGGGCTATTAATCGCTTTTGACAGTTCAGGTACACTGCAAGGCGTATTCGGAACAGCAGTCGCCGATGATGGTACAGGCGGGGGTGATGAATCGACGGATGCTCCCGTCACCAGTCACGGCATTGCGTTCTCACCACTGGACTTCAACCTGTGGCATACCACACAACGTCAGGGAACAACTGATGGCCATGGGATCAACGCTGCTCCTGATAACAGCCGCGTTCCTGGTGCAATCGAGCTTACACTCGATAAAGAAAATTCAAATAATGACTTCTCACAGGAAGACGGAGCCGTCAGCTTTTACTTTGGTCTGGAACAATTCCACCAGCCGGGAACATCCACTCAAAACACATATTTAACCTATGACGGTGCCCCAATATCAGGAGCGGATAATTCGCAGTACGGGATCTATAACAATGATGTCTTACGTGACCTGACAAATAATTCGACAATTGGCAACAACGTCAATCTGCCTGGTGGTGCACTGGGAAGCCTGACGACGAATTCCTTCAGCCTGGCTGGTTACGCCTCTAAAGATGCGCCCACCCTGTATTTCAGCTACTTCCTGGAAACAGAAGGCACTAATTCAGCTGTGAATGTAGAGATGCGGGACAGTGCCCGGGCCTTTATCTCCCTGGACAACGGAGCCACCTGGATTCTGGTTGCTACAAATAATTCGACTAAATCGAACTCTGCTAACGACTGGGAACTGCCTACCTATATCACACACACGGCATCGGAAAATACCAATGGCGCTGATACTGGTCGCGACTTTGTGCAGGAGCTGTTTGATAATACCGGCGTCTGGCGTCAGGCTCGAATCGACCTCTCCAGCTTTGCGGGTCAAGACAACATCATGCTGCGATTCGACTATAGTACCGCGGGTACACTTGGCACTCTGAACGGATTTGAAAGTGATGTCAGAGGTGACGTCACAACCTCCTTCAATTCCAATCGCCGTGGTCAGAACAATACGGGCGAAGGCTTTTACATTGATGATATCATTATTGGTTTTGCCGAACGTGGTGAAATGGTGACCAACGCCGGCACACTGGTTTCCTCATTTTTCGATGTCTATGGAGCCGGTAACAATGAACCAGGTGATGCCGCCGATCAGATCCTGACGGGCAGCTATAACCTGGAAATCAGGCGTGCTACGGAATACGCAGTTCTCGCCAGCCCGACAGATCCGTTTATTGTCATCGCAACACTGTTTGACACGAATGACCGTCTGGTGGAAGAAGATGGCCTGCTGGGCGATGACAACTTCCGTCGTGAACAGGGTATGATTCTGATTGAAGGAAATCAGATCCTGAGTTCCAGAAACGGTATTGTCGTCGAGACGGTTCGAGGTGATGTTTTTGAAGGCTGGTTCCCCCATCAGGGTGGAGCACGGGTACTGCCTGTCCTGAACACACAGCAACTGGCTCCCGGAGCTGTGCTGCAGAACAACCTGATCGTCAATTCCACATTCTCTGGAATTGACATTACCGGTGATATCATTTCTCCGGAAAGTGTCATCCCGGTAGTGAAGGTGGTGAACAACACCATCTACGGTGGTCTGCAGGGAATCAATGTATTCACCCGAGTCAGTCCGACCATTGTCAATAACATCATCGCGAATACTGTTAGTGGAATCTCGGTTCTGACATCAGGTGGTGCTACTGTAGTGGTTGACGCTAACCTGTTCCAAGGGAACCTAACCAATGGAACGATGGGCACCCATTGGATCGATCTGCTGGACACAGAAGCATTGTTTGTCGATGCTGCTGCTGGAAACTTCTATCTGGCAGACAATTCCAAAGCCATTGACAGTTCTCTCAACCGACTGGCAGATCGTCCCCTCTTCACAGCCGTCAAAACACCACTGGGAATTCCAGCCTCAGACGTCTTTGCTCCCGGTTATGACGTCTACGGACAACTGCGTGTTGATGATCCGACCCAATCTCCCCCTCCGGGTCTGGGATCAAACGTCTTCAAGGATCGTGGTGCCATTGAACGGGCTGACTTTGTGGGACCCACCGCCAGAATTACTTTGCCGGCTGACAATGACGTTGCGGGTGTGGACCTCGACAACACCCCTACCAAAGTTTATGTCGCCAATCCTGAGTTGTTTACAACCATGATTATCAAACTAAGCGACACAGGAATCGGTATTGATGATGCTCTGGTCAACGCATCGCAATTCATACTCACGGCAGAAACCAGTTCCACACAGCGTACTCTGGTTCAAGGCATTGATTACCTCTTCAGTTATAATTCCAACACGAATGAAGCCATCTTCACTTCCGTTGCGGTTTTCAGTCTGGACACGCTCTATACGATTGATGTCGACAATTCCGCTTTAACGGGAATTAAAGATCTGGCAGGTAACTCACTGCAGCCTAATCAGGCCTCGGACTTATCAACTTCGTTTACAATCGTCGTCACCGATGGAACCAATGATCCACCAGTAAATAACTTTGATGGAATACCGTTCCCTGGTGCTCCCAACACAAATGTTACGACTGATTCCGAAGTACCAATCGTTTTCTCAGCCGCGACTGGAAACGCACTCACAATTACTGACTCTGACGCGTTTCTGGGGACAGGTGAAGTTAAAGTCACTCTGTCAACAGTCAATGGAACGTTGGCACTTGGTTCGATCAGCAATCTCGTATTCAGCACTGGAACGGGAACAGGTGGCGAAACACTGATTACATTTACCGGACTCCTGGACGATGTGAACACCGCCCTGGAGGGAACCACCTGGACTCCCGATGCCACTTATTACTCTGCGGCTCCACTGGCAACTCCAGCAACCCTGACGATGACCACCAGCGACCTGGCCAACTTCGATGGCTCCATCGCAACCGGCGATGGCGCAGGTCCTCAAACAGACGTGGATGTCATTGACATCACAGTGAATGACCCGCCAACAGTTCAATTCAGCTCGGCCACTTACTCAGTCAGCGAAGATGGTACCAGCCTGAATGTGACACTGACGAGAAATGCCACCGCAGCAACATCAACGGTTCTGGTATCGTTGGCAGACGGCACAGCCAACTCGCCTGATGATTATGACGGGACCGCAATCCCTGTGATGTTTCTTGCCAATCAAGCAACCGTTGTGGTGCAGATTCCAATTGTTGAGGATGATATTGTCGAAGCAGACGAAACGATCGATCTCACAATCGCAGCTGTCGATAACGCATTAGTTGGCGCTCTGAATACAGCTCAAGTGACGATTATTGACAATGATCAGGCTGTACTTACAGTTCAAAATGTCTCGGACGATGAGATGAATGGACCGTTTACATTTACTGTCACCATGTCAAATCAAGTCGATCGCGACGTCAATTTTAGCTTTGCAACGGCAGATGGAACGGCAACGATTGCCGATCTCGACTATGACCAGGTAAACCTGGGAGACCAGACACTTACATTTACGGCAAACACAGGCGTACTGACTCAGACCTTTATCGTTAACGTCAATGACGATTCCAAAGTCGAAATGGATGAATTCTTCTCTGTATTCCTCGGCAGTCTCGTTGTCACCGGTGCCAACGGACATGATGTTGTCCTGGGGCCACTCGGTGCAAACAATGAACATGCCACTGGCACAATTGTGAACGACGACCAGGCAATCTTATCAATCAATAATGTCTCCGCTTCAGAACAGACAGGGCAACTGACGTTTACGGTATCACTCTCGGCTGAAGTCGCCGGTGACATCAGCGTCCTGGCATCAACCCAGGATGGGACAGCCACTACCGGCAATAACGACTATGACTCAAACAGCGAAGTCCTCACCTTTACCGCCGGGACAACGATGCAGACTTTCACTGTGACGGTAAATGATGATCAAACTGTCGAACTGGACGAAACACTCTCTGCAATTCTCAGCGATCTAAATGCGAATGGATTCGATGTCATCATTGACACATTGGGCGGAGCTGAGGGCACTGGTACGATTGCGAATGACGATTTAGCAACATTCACGATCAGTAATGTCACGGCGAATGAATCCAATGGCCCCTTTGTGTTTGTAGTCTCGCTGTCCAATGCAGTGGATGTTGACGTAACTGTTGATGTTCAGACCGTCGATGGAACGGCATTGGTTTCGGACAATGATTACACACCGATCAACGCAGGTGTTAAAAAACTGACCTTTGTGAGTGGCGGACCGCAATCACAAACCTTTACAGTCAACATCACGAACGACAACAAAGTCGAAGCCAATGAATTCTTCACAACCATCCTCAACAATCTGAATGCAGCTGGCCGTGAAAGTTCGCTGGACATTTCAGCGACAGGTAAAGGAACCATCCTGAACGACGATCAGGCGGTCATCAGCATTGGAAATGTTTCTCAACTTGAAAACGCGAATGTCGGTGGTGCCGGAGCGGGCGTCTTCCGATTCACGGTAGCCATGTCAAACCCCGTTGACGTTCCGATCGCCGTTGATGTCGCCACTCAGGACGGAACAGCCACTGTTGCCGGAAATGACTACACTCCAATCATGTTCGGCGATCTGCCGCCTATTACTTTTAATCCTGGTGATGTTCTACTTAAGACCTTTGATGTACAAGTCACTCTTGATAATATCGTTGAACTGGATGAGACATTCCAGGCGATTCTTGGAAATCTAAGCAACCCGCTGATCCGCAACGTGATTCTTGGCACCAACGGCACCGGTGTGATCCGAAATGACGATGCAGCTCAAATCACAATCGCAAATGTGTCCGGTTCTGAAAATGGGGGACCATTCACTTTCACTGCAACCCTTTCCAAGGCGGTAGATACCAACATCAGCTTTGCAGTCTCGACACAGGATGGAACCGCGACTGCAGCCGACGGTGATTTTAATCCGATTCTGAATCAGATCATCAATTTCCCAGCCGGAACAACAACACAAACTTTCACTGTCAACGTCAATCCTGATAACAAAGTGGAACTCGACGAAACGTTCAATGTGATCATGAGCAGTCTTGTCAGCAATGGCCGCAATGTCACATTGGGACCAGCCGCTCAAGCTAAAATTGTCAATGATGACTCGGCCACATTGACCATTAACAATGTTTCCAATCTGGAATCCAATGGTCCTGTCACATTTACTGTCACGCTTTCGAATCAGGTCGACACGAATGTTTCTGTTGATGTCAAAACAATGGATGGAACAGCGATTGCCGCTAATGGGGACTATACCGCTTTGAATAACGGCGATCGAGTCATTACGTTTGTCGCCGGCAGCCAATTAACTCAGACTTTTACTGTCGATATCGCAAACGACAACATCGTGGAAGCTGACGAGTTTTTCTCAACGTTCCTAGAAGCGATGAGCCTGCAAAATGGTGACCGGAATGTCACAATTGGAGGCGGAGGTGGTCTGGCTACGATTCAAAATGACGATATCGCGACCCTGTCCATTACACCGGTCATTGATTCCGAAACAAACAGTCCATTCCGGTTCCTCGTCGAACTTTCCAATCCGGTCGATATCGCAATTACTGTCGACGCGTCAACCGTGGATGGAACGGCAAGTTCTGTTACAGTGCCGATTGATTTCCAGGGAATTCACGGTCAAACACTGACATTCGATCCTTTAGTTACACAACAATATGTGAATGTCACGGTATTTAATGATGGTGTTACGGAAGGCCCTGAAACATTTGAAGTTCTGCTGGAAAATCTCTTACCAAACGGCCGCGCCGTCTTCCTGACAAGTATCGCGGCTCTCAGCAGTACTCCTACATTAGACGCCGCTGTCGCCGTTGATGTTGAAGGTGACTTTGCCTATATCGCCGACCGTGATGGTGGCTTGCAGATCTTTAATATTGCCGATCCGTCAAATCCATTCCATGTAGGATCATACGACTTCAACCAGGAAGGAATTGCTCAGGCAATTGACGTTGTAGGAAATCTGGCTTATCTGGCCGTCGGCGAAGCGGGACTGCAAATTCTGGATATTTCGAACCCGGCCAACCCGACCTTTGTCGGTAGTATCACGACCCCCGCCCGTGCCCGCGGCGTGCAGGTAATTGGCAATCTGGCTTATGTCGCCGATGACAGTGGTAACGGTGGCGGTCTCCAAATCATCGATGTCACAAACCCGGCTGCCCCGGCCATTCTGGGTAGCTTTGGCGTGGCCACACCCGGTGGTCTGGCCGGTGGTGTGAAAGTGATTGGCAATATTGCTTATGTCACAGATGGAACCAATGGTCTGCAAATTGTGGATATTGCCAATTCTGCGAGTCCGGTTCAAATCCATAATGTTGCAACACCAGGGGGTGCCGCCATTGGTCTGGATGTGGTCGGCAACTACGCTTATGTCGCCAATCGTGAAGGTGGCTTCCAAATCATTGACATCAGCACGCCTGCAACTGCTTCCATCGTCGGCAGCTTGAATACTCCCGGTATCGCCACCGGTATTCGTGTCGTAGGCAACTTTGCCTATGTCGCAGATGGTGTGAACGGATTACTGGTTGTCGACATCACGAATCCTACTACGCCTATCCTGGCCAACACGTTTAATACCATGGGAAGTGCTCGCAGCTTGCATGTTACGGGCACGCTGGCATTTGTTGCCGATACTTTTAGTGGATTACAGATTCTGGAATTTTTCCCCTCAACGTCTGCCACCGGAACCATTCTTGACCCGGGCGGGGCGCCACTCACAGGTACCGCATCTCCCAATACAACGATCAGTACGTCGCTTGTAGCGACCCCCACCTCAACTGACGTCAATGGTGAAACCAGCTCTGTTCCTGAAAGCGAAAAGTGGATCGATGAATGGGACAGTTTCTGGGTAGAAGTCTGGGGAAATACGAGTGACGGATCGGGAATCAGTGGCGGAACATTCGACCTGGAATACAATACCAGCTACTTTTCAGCGACCGCTGTTGAGTATGGTTCTGCCTTTGGTAATGCCGGCTCATCTTCGATTGACGATCAGGCGGGAACCGTTTCAGGCATCAGCGGCCAAAATGGTGTTGGCACACTCGGTTCCGGGAAACAGGTTCTGCTGGCCAGGGTCAAGTTTGAATCATTAAGTAATGATGGAGTCTCAATTGATAAAACCACAGGATTCTTAGGCCCACACAACCTGGGAATCCGCGTGGTCAATGCTCAGCTTGACATTACAGATGTGGGAGGCGTAACGGCTTCGGTTGGACAATCACCGACCACCGACCTGTGGGCCGTTCCTTTTGACCTGGATGACAATGGAGCGATTAACTTCAGGGACCTGCAGACTTTCGCCTCGTTTTATGGTACGTCGGTCATCAACGCATCATCCGGCCTCGTCTGGTCTTTGGATTTTGATAAGAGCGGTCAAATTAACTATCATGATCTGACCTATCTGGCGGCGAACTACAATATTACCAAGTCAAGCGATCGAGATGTTTCGTTCCCTGCCAACTTCCCCAAAGAATGGTACGGCTCTGCAATCACAACGGAAGGTCAAGATTCGTTGAGTAGTCTGATTGACGCCGCCGTTGAAGAATGGAAAACGGCAACCGGCAATGATCAGTTAGCGGTTCAGGTTGTCGTGACAGATCTCGGCGGCCAGCAACTGGGTGAAGGTCAGATTCTCGAACTCGATGAAAATGGCGTTCCTGTGAAAGGCCGCGTCTATATCGATATCGATGCAGCAGGTCTGGGCTGGTACTCTTCCATCGAAAGTCTCTCCTTTGACAGCAACGGTCAAGCCATCGCGGGCTCAGCAGCCGAAGGACACTACGATCTCTACACCGTACTCCTGCATGAAATCGGTCATGCTGCCGGATTCACTACCGCCTACTCTGCCTTCTCCGATCATGTGGAGACAAGTGGCTCAGGACAGGTTCAGTTTGTGGGTTGGGACTTTGTGGCCCCATTGAGCGACGATGGACTGCACACTGATGAAAACTTCTATCCGGATGATGTCATGGGTGCCACCCTTGATCCATCAACACGCAAGATGATCTCAACGATTGATGTTCGGATTCTGCAAGCCGCCTATACGGATGCAGCAGGAGCTGTGATTGCGCCGCTCAGTGCCCCCTTGATGGCTGCTTCTTCAGCCAGCAGCACTCCGGCTGCTCCCGCTGTTGAAGAATCAGTTGCTGCTTCGGCTGTCGTTCAACCTGTCAATCAGGAAACCTCTGTGAAATCGGTACTACAATCTGAATGGAATGATGCTCCCTCGTATATGTTCCAAAATTCTGTCATGAGTACTGAATCAGCAACCGACCTGGATCAACTGGTTGGTTCCCTGCTTGACAATTCTTATGAAACAGAACAGATTCCCTTTGATGAGTTCGGAAAAATCAGAATGGAAGAGACATCATCTCGATTTGACTTCGCCCATGATTTCGAACTGGGAGATATCGTCGAGAATGAGATCATTGATGAAGAATTTGACAGCCTCTTTGCTGACTGGGCCGGACCACTGGTCTAAAAGGTCGCTGTCACATCAGAGCCGTCTTGAAATCAGCGAGGTGAGAACCAGATTCTCACCTCGCTTTTTTTATAAAGCCGGAAATTCTTTTAACTCGAGACCGAATGTTTTTGCGACGGCATGATTGGTGATCCGTCCCTGATAAATATTGACGGCTGTGAGCAGGCCCTGATCCAAAGCACAGGCTGCATTCAAGCCGTGATTGGCCAGTTTCAATGCATAGGGCAGCGTTACATTGCATAAGGCGTAAGTACTGGTGCGTCCCACCGCGCCTGGCATATTAGCGACACAGTAATGCACAATCCCATCCACCACGAAAGTAGGATCGGAGTGTGTGGTCGGACGTGTCGTTTCAATGCATCCTCCCTGATCGACGGCGACATCGATCAACACGGCCCCTGGTTTCATCATTTTCAGAGCTGACTCAGGCACTAACACGGGAGCCCGGGCTCCGGGGATCAGCACAGCGCCAATCACGAGATCAGCCAGTTCCAGTTCGGATCGAATATTGTGTCGGTCGCTATATAACGTATTCACATTCGCGGGCATGATATCTTCGAGATAACGCAGCCGATCCACATTAATGTCGAGAATCACCACATCCGCCTGAAAGCCGGCTGCGATTTGCGCCGCATTTTTGCCGACCACACCGCCACCCAGAATCACAATATGCGCCGGTGGTACACCGGGAACTCCTCCCAGCAGGATGCCGCGCCCCAACTGTGGCCGTTCCAGATATTTGGCGCCTTCCTGAATACTCATGCGTCCGGCGACTTCACTCATTGGCGTTAACAGCGGTAATTGTCCACCGCGGCCTTCCAGTGTTTCATAAGCGACAGCTGTCGCCCCTGTTTCCAGAAACCCGCGCGTTAAAACCTCGTCGGCAGCAAAGTGAAAATAGGTAAACAGAATCTGTCCCGGCTTTAACAAAGATAATTCAACCGGTTGAGGTTCTTTGACTTTGATCACCATATCAGAGCGTGCAAACAGTTCTTCGGCAGATCCTGCAATTTCGGCCCCATTTTCTTCATAGAGTTCATCGGGAATTCCACTTCCCAGCCCGGCGCCACTTTCCACAAGGACTTTGTGACCAGCCGCCGTCAGCTCCTCTGCTCCCACCGGTATCAAAGCGACGCGGTATTCATCCTGCTTGATTTCACGAGGCACCCCCACAATCATGGTCTTCTCCCGATTACATGTAATACTGCAGACTGCTATAATACGATAAATGATCTGATACGCATGCTGTTTTATACTATTCGTCTGATTCCAACAACATGCTTGAATTTTAACCAGACCAATCCGTTTCCGGCAAAGGTACTATCCCAAGAAAGCCAGAGAATTTACAGTGACCGTTCCATTTACCGAAATCCAGGCAGCCGCAGCAAAGATTCTGATCAAATTGAGTCTGGAGGAAGATCTGCATCAGACAGGTGATCTCACCTGCCAGGCGTTGATCGAAGAGACAGACCAGGCAGAGATTCAAATTGTTGCCCGACAAACGGGTGTTCTGGCGGGCTCTCTGATCACTTCGCTTATCTTTTCCGAACTGGATCCTGATGTCATTTGCAAACATCACTTATCTGACGGTGATCTCTTAGAGTCTGGATCGGTGATTACCACCTGTTCGGGGCCATTGGCGTCGATCCTGATCGGCGAACGCACAGTCCTGAACTTCATGACGCATTTATGCGGAGTCGCCTCTCTGACCGCAAAATACGTGCAGGCCATTCAGGGAACCAGCGCCACGATTCTGGATACTCGAAAAACACTTCCGGGCTGGCGCATCCTCGAAAAGTATGCGGTCACCGCCGGCGGAGGCACAAATCATCGCATGGGCCTCGATGATGGCGTTTTGATAAAAGACAATCATCTTGCCGCCTGGGCCACGCGCAATGCACATCCCACAATCGCAGCCGCCATCAGACAGGCCCGGACATCAGTCAACGGGAAAAAAGGGATTGAAATCGAAGTGGACACACTCGATCAACTGGCTGACGCGTTGCAGGCTGAACCCGAAATTGTTCTACTGGACAACATGCCTCCGGAAATTTTGAAACAGGCAATCCAGATGCGAGACCAACAGTCGCCGACCACATTGCTGGAAGCTTCGGGAGGTATCAATCTGGAAACAGTGCGCTGTGTCGCAGAAACAGGAGTGGAACGAATCAGCGTGGGAGCGCTCACGCATTCTGCCGTCTCACTGGATATCGGCTTCGACTGGAAACGACGTACGTGAAGCTGGCTCTGCATTTGAATTACCTCCTTTCACCCCGTTTAGATAATTGCTCATGAACAAATCGGCTGCACAGAAACCTGTCAGTTCACTTCCCGAGGAGTCTCCGATCCTCGGGCGCGGGGCATTACTCTGGCTGCTGCTGTTTTTCATCGCTTTCATCAGCTTTACTCTTCCCAACAATTCTCCTATCAGCCGTTGGGATATTGTCACACAACTCCCTTTTCTCATGTTAGATCTGATCGATCCACTACCAGCTGAAAACCCGCACCCATCAGGCTGGGCATATTTCCCGCAGCGTTTTCCTTTGATCGGGATTGCTCTGGTCATCCTCGCAGGAGCCTGGGGCTTAGGCCAACTCATCACCAGGCTGATCAAAGTTCCGTTAGCGCCCTTTTCTGCAGAGCGAACTGTATTCGCCTATGGAGTCGGTCTCTCTGCTGTCTCTCTGCTCACTCTGGGAGGAGGCCTGATCGGGATTCTGTCACAGTGGCTCAGTTATCTGGTACTGATTTTGTTTGCAGTCATAGGAGCCCTTTCCGCATGCAGTGAGTCGAAATCAAAAACGGGAACTGCCCTACTCTTCAAATTGACTCTACCAGATACCATCACCCCTGAATTACTATTTCGAGTCGGATGTTGCCTGTTGATTGCTCCGTTTGTGCTCAGCATGTTTTTGGGATCTATGTTACCTTCCATTGATTACGATGTATTAGAATACCACTTTGGTGGGCCGAAAGAATACTACCAACAAGGCCACATCGGTTTTCTGCCACATAATGTTTATACCAGTTTCCCCTTCCTGACAGAGATGCTGATCCTACTGGGGATGACGCTCAAAGCCGACTGGTACTTAGGCGCTCTCGCAGGAAAGCTGGTCCTGATGAGCTTTGCCCTGTTCACGGCGCTCGGAGTCTTTGCCACAGCGCGACGCTGGTTTGGCTCGAATGCCGGCTGGTTGGCGGCAACGATTTTCCTGACCACTCCCTGGACCTATCGCATGTCGATTATCGCGTATACCGAAGGAGGACTTTCTTTTTATCTGATGGCCAGCCTGTTCAGTTTGATCCTCACGATCCAGGTACTCAGGACCTGGTCCGCGCCAGTAGACGAATCGATCGAATCAATAGAGTCACGCCCAACATTATGGAGTTATGCCTGTCTGACGGGTCTGTTATCCGGATCTGCGATGGCCTGTAAATATCCGGGCGTTCTGTCTGTTGTGATTCCTCTCGGTCTTACATTACTGGGCTTCAGCTGGTGGCTGCTGAAAGAAGAGAAGCAATTACGAGTCTCCGTCACACTCAAATTGGGAGTTATCTTCTCGATCGGTACGCTACTCACCATTGGTCCGTGGCTGTTGAAAAATATCGCAGAGACCGGCAATCCCGTCTACCCACTGCTCTATTCTGTTTTTGGCGGTGTTGATTTGAACGAACAACTCAACATCAAATGGAAAGGCGGCCATGGTACGAAACCGCTTGGACTGACGTACCTGGCAAGGAATGTAATTGACGTCACCATGAAAAGTGACTGGCTAAGCCCCCTGCTATTTAGCTTGGCACCACTCGCATTTCTGAATCGGCAGCATCACAGGCTGGTGAATTGGCTGTGGATTTATATCGGATTTCTCTTCTTCTCATGGTGGGTTTTGACCCATCGGATTGACCGCTTCTGGGTTCCGATGATTCCCGTCGTTTCGGTATTGGCGGGAATCGGCGCCACTTGGAGTTCAAAGCGTCTTTGGAAAACCGGTCTGACCATTGCCCTGTTATTCGCTGTTTTGTTTAATCTCTGCGTCGCCACCAGTGGTCTTGGGGGAAATAACGCCTACCTGGATGATTTGAATTATGCGCGGAAATTTACGACATCCATCACCGGCCCCGAAATTTTGCAGTTGAATCAAATGCAGCTGGGGCGGAAGCAGGTGGTACTCTCTGTAGGTGATGCAGAATTGTTTAATGCCGAGTTCCCTGTCATCTACAATACCGTTTTCGACCATGATATTTTCCAGCAATGGACGTCGAAATCAGAACCGAGCGTACAGGACAAACAACTCTCAATGAGACCTGCAAAGGAGATCAAGCAAAAATTCAAGGCAGAACGAATCGCCTACGTCTATGTGAACTGGGCAGAAATACTACGGTATCGCCTGCCAGACTCTTATGGCTACACTGATTACGTCACACCGGCACGCTTTGAACAACTTGTAAAAGAAGGTGTTCTGGAACCCGCAATACCCAACCGGTCCAGTTATCGAAAATTCGATTCTTTCCGGGAAGACGAACAAGAAGAAATACTGGCATGGGCTCCGGAACTGATTGTGGAGCGAGAAGGTGAGCGCTACTTCATCACGGCTCAAATATTTCCGGTGGCTCCCTGAAACTCTTTTTCCCAGAGAGATCATTAACCCACGGGTGACTCAAAGTCATTCAATTCCCGACGTGCGGAGCGGAGCGCACTGCCAAAATCAGGAATGATAATGTCGCTGTCATCCAGATTCTGATATCCGCGCGGTTTGGTTTCCAGGAGGCAAAAACGTTCTAATTCATCAATGTGAATTGAGTCACAATCGAATGCTTCTACTATTTTTTCATCTGAAGTGTTCATAATAATTTCCCCCCTCATTCATCCGGTGAAACTGATTGCTCCACTAATCGCATCACGTATTTTATCGAGCTTTTCAGTAAAATCCTACAAAATTCTGTCTGGACAGTTCAATATTTGAGTCTAAAACGTCTCAAACGCATGATATCAAAGTACATATGACGACCTGCCATCCTGCCAAACTTGTGAATTTTGAGACGAACCTTTCCCGATTCTCAACCGTCCCAGGGGCGGGCATTGACCATCGGCACCGGGAATTCAATAATGGTCAAAGCAAACCTTTTTGAATTACAGTTACTATATTTGAGCCTATTATGACAACGAGTTTATCGAACGTGCCTGATTCTGCAGGTCGATTTGGAGAATTTGGCCGACGATTTGTGCCTGAAACGTTGATGCACGCCCTGGAAGAACTGACCTCGGAATATGAGAAAGCAAAACAGGACCCGACCTTCCAGGCGGAGCTGGATGACCTGTTGAAGCACTATGTCGGACGTCCGAACCCGCTTTATTTTGCCGAACGCCTGACTCAACATTGTGGCGGCGGCAAAATCTACCTCAAACGGGAAGACCTGAATCACACGGGAGCCCACAAAATCAATAACACCATCGGCCAGGCATTATTGACGATGAGGATGGGAAAAAAACGCGTGATCGCGGAAACCGGGGCAGGCCAGCATGGCGTCGCATCAGCGGTTGCCTGTGCCCGCTTCGGTCTCGACTGCGTCGTTTACATGGGCGAAGAAGACATCCGTCGTCAGAAACTCAATGTATTTAATATGAAAATGATGGGAGCCGAAGTCAGAGCTGTTACCAGCGGTTCCCGCACCTTACGCGACGCTGTCAACGAAGCGATGCGCGACTGGATGTCGAGCGTCGAGACAACGCACTACATCATCGGCTCGGTCATCGGGCCACACCCCTTCCCGATGATGGTCCGCGATTTTCAATCTGTCATCGGCAAGGAAACACGCGCACAATGCCTGGCGCAAACGGGAAAACTCCCCGATCAGGTCATCGCCTGTGTCGGAGGCGGTTCCAATTCCGCCGGGATGTTTTATCCGTTTGTAGATGATGAGTCTGTGAAACTGATTGGAGTGGAAGCCGGCGGGAGAGGTCCTGAGCCGGGTCAGCATGCCAGCACGCTCAGCTACGGCGCCAAAGGGGTCCTGCATGGGAGTTTCGGTTACGTCTTACAGGATGAGGATGGTCAGACGTCGGACGTGCATTCGATTTCTGCCGGTCTGGATTATCCTGGTGTCGGCCCGGAACACAGTTACTGGAAAGACTCGGGACGCGTGAACTATACGGCGATTACCGATGATGAAGCACTGGAAGGTTTCCAGACCATGGCCAAACTGGAAGGTATCATTCCCGCCATCGAATCATCACACGCGGTGGCCCATGCCCTGAAAGTCGCGCGTGATACCGGCCCTGAGGAGATCATTGTTATCTGTTTGTCGGGCCGAGGCGATAAAGATGTGAATGAAGTGGCTCGCCTGCTGGATCGCGACATTTAATTTCTTGACTTCCGCCAAATACTGTTCATCCAAATGTCCTTCCTCTTCCCATAAAAGCATTGTAACGAACCGTGACAACATCCATTTCTGAAAAATTTGCACAAGTCCGCTCGGAAAACCGCATGGCTTTCATGCCGTTTATCACTGCCGGCGATCCTGATCTCGATACCACCGTAGCCGTTTTGAAAGAGCTGGCCCATCGCGGCGTGGATCTGATTGAGGTTGGTTTTCCTTATAGCGACCCCATCGCAGATGGCCCTGTGATTCAGGAATCTTACACCCGCGCTTTAAACAACGGCTTCCACGTACACGACCTGTTCGAAGCTTTAAAAACGCTGTCTGCAGATCCGTCAATCACATTGCCTCCGCTCGTGGGTATGGTGTCTTACGCGATTATCTTTCGTTACGGCTCTGATAAATTTCTGAATGAAGCAAAAGCGGCTGGATTTTCCGGATTAATTGTCCCCGACTTACCCGGCGATGAAGCACAAGAGCTGGCAGAAAAAACAAAAGCGGCGAAACTGGATCTGGTTCAACTGGTTTCACCACTGACGCCGGAAAATCGTACGAAACGCATCGTACAAGTTGCCAGCGGATTTATCTATTGCATCTCTGTTGCAGGCACGACAGGAGTTCGCGATGAACTCCCTCCGGAATTGACGGCACATCTGGAATCATTACGTAATCTGACGGACCTGCCTCTGGCCGTTGGTTTTGGCATCAGCAACCCGAATCACGTCAATACATTGCGCGGCAAAGCAGACGGATTCATCATTGGTTCGGCCATCGTGAAACAATTTGCTGCGTTTTCTGATCCCGCTCAAAACCGCAACGCTGTCCTCAAAGCCATCGGAGATTACGCAGGCGAAATGGCGGCAGCCACGAAAGGCTGAAACCGGTTCTCTGGGATTCTTATTGTTTCTTGCGAACGCCGGACTGCTTGCGTGTAAAGGGATAAAACCAGACACCATAAGGCAGAAACTCCGGCACGATGAGTCTCTGCAGACGTTGAGGATTCGCCAGCTCCCAGCCGAATTTACCGTTCAGAATTTCTGCTGGAACTCCCGAAGCGGCGGCATGTTTTTGAGTGGCCGGAAACGAGTCTACAATCTCCACTGTCCCGATCAGGACACCGGTGGGCAGCGTTTCCACATCGATTCCTGCATACTCAGTGGCCTGGTCAGCATGGGGTGTTTTCGCCAGTTTTTTCGACGCATACACATAAATCGGGCCACGGATCTTTGTCTGGCTGGAACGAATCTCAATCGTTTTCATGCCACGCAAAATCAGTTCAGCCCAGGGTTGCCTGATTCCCAGAGCAGGCAGACTTTTGTCCGGATGTTTGATTGATTTTGTCATCGCAGACTTATACTTCGAAAGATTGTTGATACTGAGGGATAATGGGTTCCAGATCACACTGATCGCGGATCAATGCAGCGAGTGCGGTCGCAGATTCCGGCTCGCCATGTACCAGAAAAACCTGACCAATGTTGCCGTGTTTTGCCGACGCTTCATACCACCATTTAAAATCTTCAACATCCGCATGCCCGGACAATCCACTCAATTGAACGACCTTGGCTTTGACCTGATAGTAACGATCAAAGATTTTCACCTTGGGATCGCGCTGCTGTAATCGCCGCCCTAATGTATGGGCAGCCTGATATCCCATCAGAACAATTGTGGTCTCGGCGTGTTCGATCCCGTTTTTCAGATGATGCCGCACGCGACCGTTTTCGCACATCCCGCTCCCGGCAATGACCACAAACGCTCCTTCCCGCTTATTGAGGGCAATACTCTGCTCACGCGTCGAAACGTAATCGAGGATCGCAAACCCGAAGGGGTCCCTGTCGGTCTCCATCAGTTTGCTGACTTCATCGTCCATTTCATGAAGATGATGCCTGTAAACGGAAACCAGTCTGGTTGAAAGAGGGCTGTCCACAAACACAGGAATATGAGGCAGGCGTTTTTCGTTATACAGTTCATTCAGATAATAAATGATCTGCTGCGTCCGCCCCAGGCTGAAAGCAGGAATAATCACGCGTCCTTGCACGCGATAGGCTTCATTCAGAATCTGAGCGAGTTCTTCTTTGATATCAGACGCCTTTTCATGCACCCGGTTTCCATAGGTGCTTTCCGAAATGAGTACCTCACAGCCTGCGATTGTTTCGGGATCGCGGAGTAACGGCACATTCCGTCGGCCTAAGTCGCCTGTGAAGATGATGTGTCGCCATTCCCGTTGATCTTTAATCTTCATTTCAATGATGGCCGAGCCCAGAATGTGTCCCGCATCCAGAAAGCGGACTTTCACATCGTCTCCCAGTTCGTGCCATTCGTGATATTCCAGGCGTTCAAACTGTTTTACCACTCGATTCACATCATCTTCTGAATAGAGCGGTTCAATTGGTGGATGTTTCTCTTTTAGTTTCGTTGCCAGATAGCGGGCATCCTCTTCCTGAATACGGGCGCTGTCCTTCAGCATGATTTCAGCAATGTCAGCTGTTGCCGAAGTACAAAATACCGGGCCCCGAAATCCTTTACTGTAAAGGCGCGGGATGTTACCGCAATGATCCATGTGCGCATGCGACAAAAAGATCGCGTCCAGCGATTCCGGCGAATAAGCAAACTGACTGTTTTTATGATAGGACTCTTCACGATGCCCCTGAAACAGGCCGCAGTCCAGCAGAATTCGTCGTGAATCGGTCTCAATCAAATGCTGGCTTCCGGTCACTTCGCCGGCTGCTCCGAGAAAAGTAATTTTCATCTAAAATTCATTTCCAGACAAAACAACAGAAACCGGCTTACGGGATGACAGTAGATCGCCGCCCGGTGAAACGGGAATTCAGGAAGACAGCTTAGACAACGATTTCCTGATCATTCGGTGCAGCGCTGCCCGTCCGTTCGGAGATGCTATAGGAATCCTGATGGCGGCCGGTATAAGCGACTATCAATTCGGCCAGCAAACCGAGACTGATTGCCTGGCCCCCCAGAATCGTCGCTGCGATGGAATAGGCCAGCAGAGGCCGGTTGCCGATTGGTCCCAGATTCATCCCAAACGCATTGGTCAACATCCAGACAAAACCCAGATACGTCAGCCCCAGTACGCCTAAGAAAAGACAGACCAGGCCTACCGCTCCCAGCATATGTTGGGGGCGCTGTCCGTAACCGGTCAAAAAGCGAACTGTTAACAGATCAAGAAAACCTCTCAGGAAACGCCGAACGCCATACTTGGATTGACCGTGCTGGCGTTCCCGATGATGGATGGGAATTTCCGTCACTTTAAAACCGCGGGCATCCGCGAGTACCGGAATGAAGCGATGTAATTCCCCATAAATGCGAATCTCGGCTGCGACTTCCTTGCGGAATAATTTCAAGCCGCAGTTATGATCATGCAGTCGTAATCCGGTCAGTTTTGCGATCATCCAGTTGAAGACTTTACTGGGATAGACTTTGTGCCAGGGATCAAGCCGCCGTTCTTTCCAGCCATTCACGACGTCATAACCTTCATTCAGCTTTTCCAGGAACCGGGGTATCTCCTTCGGATCATCCTGCAGGTCCGCATCCATCATCATGATTACAGACCCGCGTGCCGCCCGCATTCCTGCCGTCAGCGCTGCTGCTTTGGCAAAATTTCTGCGAAATCGAATCCCGGAAACACGACCATCTTTGGCAGCCAGCTTGGAAATGACCTCCCAGGAGATATCGGTCGAACCATCGTCAATAAAAATGATTTCAAGATCGATATTATGCTTCTGGCTCGTGTCACAGATTTCCTGGTACAGTTGCGGTAAGCTTTCGGATTCATTCAAAACAGGAATCATGATTGAGAGCACGACAGAGACCTTTCTCTCGGCAGATGAAACTGGAGCATTTTCAGTTGATATCAGGGGTGGGCTTTTCTGGTACCGAACTGCTATCCATTTCGGCACGGTTCCTGAAGCTGTAGTATAAAACAAAGGCAGCCAGAATTTCACTAGCAAATGAAACGATTCGTATTAATAACGCAGCAACAAAGGCATTCACAGGCCCGATCGCCGGGGAACCGGCAAGAATTGCCGCAATCAGTCCTTCACGGACACCCAGTCCTGCCGGTGCAAACAAAACCGCGAAACCTAAAGCAAACGCCGCGGAAATGGCCGCGATCCAAAGAGGCCACTGCTGCCAATCCAGCCCTGAATCCCCCAGCGAAGCAATTACCAGCCCCAGACTTAAACCGTGTAAGCTCCAACTGATCAGAAAAGCAAACACTCCGGCGTAAAGCAAGCGTATCGAAAATGAAGCCTGTGGCCCCGACACTGCTGCCTCGACTTCGGACTTCGATAGTTTTTTCGAAAACAGGTTTAACAAGCGGGATAAGAACGGTAAAGAGACAAGCAATGCGAACAAAAACAAGCTGGGTACTAACAACGGTCGCGATTGAATGGATTGAATCCAGGCAGGCCATTCGGCGAGCTGTTCTGTGTGGATGACATAAGGGACCAGCGCCAGAAAAACCACTACTCCCACCCCCATCACCGCCAATGTCTCATAGGCGGCTGTCAACGCGGCCACGGAAACACGTACACCGTATTCTTTTAACAGACCGGCTCGAATCAGTAGTACCGATACTTTGCCCGGAATGTATTTTCCCAAATGACCACAGTAATAAGCGCGTGCGGTTGGCCAGAAGCCGGGACGTTCATCTGAGGCAATCATCAACTGCTGCCAGAACCAGACCGAAGGCAGCCAGGCAACGAAATTGCAAATTCCCGCGAGGATCAGCCAGCCCGGTTTGATCTGAATTTTTGCCAGGGACGCTCCCTGCTCCATATAAAGCTGATACCCCTGACGCCCTACGAAATAGAGAACCAGCGCGAGTAATCCCCATTTAATCAATTGCCAGACCCACGCCGAAATCGGTTTTGAAGAAGGAGTGGCTTGCGTAGTAGACATAAAGGAGGTGTGCTTCGTTAGACCATTTAAAACAAGTAATAAATTGAAGTCAACCGGTTAGCTGACGTCACTTTCCTCTTGGGGAGCCGCAAATAATGCTTTCACAGAATCTCGTCGTAGAACCAGAATTGTAAAAATCCCGAGGATCGTTCCCACGGGAATGATGAGGCATTCCAGTGCTGCCACAATGAGACAAAAATGATAATTCTGATATCGAGCCAGAGACTGACCTGTGAGAATGATGCAAAATAAAATTACGATCCCAATTAAAAAAAATACAAAACCGAAGCCCAGCCACAATGCGACTTCCAGTTCAGGATGCGATTCTTCGAGCGCTCTTCGAATCTTGTCGACGATCAGGAATATTTCCTGATAATAGAAGTAAGATACAAACAGATTCAAAATCCCGTAAAGGATCTGGAATTGGGAGAGTATCTTTAGATGTCGTTGGTCTCGATCCATGCTTTCAGTCCATGCTATTCTATTAGTTCGGAAATAATGCAGCCTGTGTTTAATCGTTCAGGATAATATTGATATCGGCCGAATTCAGGGAGCAGTCGCTGTTTCTACGACAGGAATCGGCTGTACTTCACCAGATTCACGAAATTGACCGGTTTCCAGGAAACGCAGCGTATTGGCAGTCGTCTCGGCATCACTCATCATAAAGGAATGTAGTACGGGGAGTAAAATAAAATCAGCAGCCCCCGGCAAACGAGTGCTGCTCACACTGACTGTACCATCATTATCACCGCGAATCAGCGGGTTATATCCTTTCAAGGTATTCCGACCACCGGCAATCACGCCAAAAGGGAAAGGAGGCGTAGGCAGAGCGGCGATAAAATCACTATTGGCTTCAGTCACCAGTTGTTGACCAGCCGGACCAAAGATGACTTTAAACAGTAAATGCGAGCGAAACCGGTCTGCCATATCCGCCCCGCGGTTAGGCACTCCCAGCATCACCATCCGTTCGATTCGGGGATCGACGATTGCCTGCTGAGCAATCCATGATCGAACCACCAGCCCCCCCATACTATGGACAACCAGATCAATCTGTTCGACTCCTTCCAGCGAACGAATGACCTGTTCCAGATACTTTGCATTCTCCGGAATCGTGAGTTGCGTGCTGGGATAATCGAAGGGGACCACCATCCAGCCAGCCTGCTGACAGGCACTCTTCATTTTTTCAAAGGATTTGGAAGAGCGAATAATGCCATGAATCAGAATCACTGCTTTTCCCTGCATAGGCTTGAGCTGTTCGGCCTGTTTGATTTCTTCCAGTCGTTTTTGACATCCTTCCAGCGTTCCACTGGCATGGCGCTGATCTGCAGAATTTAACAGGCGATAGTGTTTGCTGATCACATTTTGCTGTATTTTCCAACCCTGAAAAAACTGTACATCACCCCAGAATTGCCGACCGCCCATTGTTTTCATAAGTAGTACTTTCTTCTGGATTTCCTCAATTTCCTTCTGCACAGTCGTTTCGTGCGGCTCATCCGCTCCGCCGATCGTCGGAAACAGGCCCAGCAGAGCGATTCCAGTCCAGACAGATAAAAGATTTCGCATTTCACGCCATCCGCGGTATCGAACACAGTCACTTATTAAGTAAACTTCTACAAGGCATTGTATCGATTCGGCGAATATATAGAATGCCTTTTAAAGAAGTCCGACAATTTTTTAGGATGGCTCCTCTGATCACAACTGAACTGTGAACTCAGCAGGGAATGCCCCTCGTTTTGAATATCAGAGATTCCCTCAGGAAGGATCGTTTCAACAATGGACCAGCAGCATACTTTAGCAGATAACCCCCTGATGATTTCAGAAGGGCTGCCCCACTTTGATCGCATCGAAGCGTACCACATTCAACCAGCGGTTCAAGCACTGCTGGAACAATCAAAAGCCGACCTGAAAAAAATCGAAGCTCAGGCAGCACCATCCTGGGATGGATTGATGCAGCCTCTCGAAGAATTAGATCGCCCATGGGAACGTTCGTGGGGACCGGTCGGCCATTTACTGGGAGTCAAAAACACCCCCGAGTTACGCGAAGCCTACGAAAGCGTTTTACCGGAGATTGTCGCTTTCTCGCTGAAGGTAAAACAAAGTCAGCCGATTTATGAAGCCATGAAAACGCTGCGTCACAGCAGCGAATGGGACAAGCTCAACGATGCGCAACAGAGGATCGTGGAGAAACATCTCCTCTCAGCCGAACTGGCCGGCATCGCGCTCTCAGGAGACCAACTCACGCGATTCAATGAAATTGCGACCGAATTATCGCGCGTCGCCAATAAGTTTTCCAACAACGTGCTGGACGCGACAAAAGCGTTTACCCTGATCATTACGGATGCCAGCGAAGTAGAGGGGTTTCCGGAAAGCCTCAAACAACTGACGGCTCAATCCTACAATAGCTGGGATCAGAAAGAGGCGGAAACCGAGGCGACTCCAGAAAACGGCCCCTGGAGAATCAGTCTGGACTTTCCCTGCTTTGGCCCGTTCATGCAACATTGTCGGAACCGAAGCCTGCGGGAAAAAGTCTACCGGGCCTTCATCACACGGGCGTCGGAAGGTGAAATCGACAATACCCCTTTGATCCCGCAGATTCTGAAACTGCGCAAGGAAAAAGCCCGGTTACTCGGATATGCAAACTTTGCCGAAGTCAGTTTGACCGAAAAAATGGCGCCCAGCATCGAAGCAGTCCTGGAAATGGAAGAACGACTGCGCATCGCATCATGGGACGCCGGACAGCAGGATTTGAAAGAGCTGCAAGCTTTCGCCGCAGAACAGGGTGAAACCGCAGCGATCATCCAATGGGACTTTGCTTTCTGGTCCGAACGTCTGCGCGAGCAGAGATTCAGTTATACCGACGAAGAATTGCGTCCCTATTTCTCGCTTGAGAAAGTGCTGGATGGCCTGTTCCAACTCGTGCATCGAATTTTTGGAATTACCGTCACGCCAGCACCGGAAGGGGCTCCTGTCTGGAATAAAGATGTTCGCTATTTCAGTATTGCCAATGAAGCAGGAAAAACCATTGCCGGTTTTTATCTCGATCCTTACGCGCGACCTGCAGATAAGCGAGGGGGTGCCTGGATGGATGATTGCCTCGGCCGCAAAATCATTAACGGGAATGTACAAATTCCGGTCGCACATCTGATTTGTAATTCGACTCCGCCGGTGGGATCAAAACCATCGTTGATGACGTTCCGCGAAGTGGAAACGCTCTTCCACGAATTCGGTCATGGTCTGCAGCACATGTTGACCGTCATCAACGAAGCCGATGCGGCCGGTATCAATGGCGTGGAGTGGGATGCGGTCGAACTGGCCAGCCAGTTCATGGAAAACTGGTGCTACCATAAACCAACCCTGCTGGGCATGGCCAAACATTTTAAAACCGGCGAGACCCTGCCGGATGAATTATTTGAAAAAATCAAGGCGGCACGAAATTTTCAGGCCGGAACACAAATGCTGCGACAAATCCAGTTTGGCGTCGTCGACCTGAAACTGCACAGCGAATTTGATCCGGATGGCCCGCAAACCATATTCGACGTGCAGCGTGAGGTCGGCAAAACCACATCGGTACTACCCATGCTCCCGGAAGATCGTTTTCTGTGTTCCTTCCAGCATATCTTTGCCGGAGGATATGCGGCCGGTTATTTCAGTTATAAATGGGCTGAAGTCCTGAGTGCCGATGCATTCAGTGCGTTTGAAGATGCGGGCCTTGATAATGAACAGGCAGTCGCTGAAACCGGCAGACGTTTCCGTGATACGATTCTTGCGATGGGGGGCAGCCGCCATCCCATGGATCTCTTTAAAGAGTTCCGGGGCCGCGAACCCAGCCCTGAACCACTGTTACGTCATACAGGACTGCTATGATGCCAGCCTGATTCATTAATCGAGCTCTGATTTTATCCAGACATCTGTTGTTTACTTTAAGTGTCAGCAGTCAGAATACGTTCTATTTTGATTAAATTACGACACAGCGCCCTCGCTTCAATTACTCACTTTGTACAGGGCGCTGGACACACAATTCGGACTGAAACCGGGCTTTGATTTCCCAAAACCGGCAATTCCTGCCTGTGCGCTAAAATGCTTGCAGGAAATAAGTTCGACTGATATGATCCGGCGAATTCAACGGCACAATTCACCTGCACTTACGACTTAAACAAGGACGGCACTTTGATGGCAAATCATCTTGAGCAGGCAATTAAAGATAAGACTGCAATTATTGGAATCATCGGCCTGGGATACGTCGGGCTCCCGCTGATAGATGCCTTTGTCAATAGTGGCTTCAAAGCGCTGGGTTTTGACGTGGATCAGAAGAAGGTCGATCAACTTCAAGCCGGCAAAAGCTACATTCAACATATTCCCTCCAAAACGGTGGCTGGCTGGCTGGAAAAAAAACAGTTTGAATCGACGACCGATTTATCACGTATGAAAGAAGCGGATGCATTGCTGATCTGCGTGCCCACCCCGCTCACGACCAGCCGTGACCCGGACTTGACCTATGTGGAAAATACGGCAAAAGCCATCGCAGAGACATTGCGTCCCGGCCAAATGGTGGTGCTGGAAAGCACCACGTATCCCACAACCACACGAGACGTTCTGCTGCCGATTCTGGACGCCAAAGGGCTGACTGTTGGCGAAGATTATTATCTCGCCTACAGCCCCGAACGGGAAGATCCCGGCAACCCGGATTTTTCCGCGGCGAGAATTCCCAAAGTCGTCGGCGGTATGGAAGAAAACAGCCTGCGAATTGCCTGTGAATTGTATAAACATGCGGTAGTGAATGTCGTCCCGGTGTCTTCAGTGGAAGTCGCCGAAGCCTGCAAAATTCTGGAGAACACTTACCGCGCTGTCAACATTGCGATGGTCAACGAACTCAAAACATTATTCGACCGCATGGACATCGATGTCTGGGAAGTCATTGATGCAGCAAAAACCAAACCCTTCGGTTTCCAGGCCTTTTATCCCGGTCCCGGATTGGGCGGGCACTGTATTCCCATCGACCCGTTTTATCTGAGCTGGCTCGCCCGCAAAGAAGGTCTCACGACACGCTTCATCGAATTAGCGGGAGAAGTAAATACCAGAATGCCCCGATATGTCATTGACCGACTGGCTGAATTTCTCAATCAGCAGTCGAAACCCCTCAAAGGGAGCAAAATCTGCATGCTGGGAGTTGCCTACAAAAAAGACGTAGACGACCCGCGCGAAAGCCCCTCTTTCCATCTGCTGGATCTGCTGCTCGAACGGGGAGTCGATTTTACTTACAATGATCCACATATTCCCAGCCTCCCCAAGATGCGGCATCACAACGTGCCCGCCATGGAAAGCCAGGAATTAACGCCCGCGTATCTGGCAGAACAGGATTGTGTGCTGATCGCCACCGACCATAGTGCCTATGATTATGACTTTATCGTGAAACATGCGCCAATGATTCTGGATACGCGCAACGCGACCAAAAATGTCACACAAGGTCGGGAAAAAATCTTCAAAGCCTAAGCAATGTTTCGTGTCCACAGCCCGGTTCAAACGAATCGGGCTGTTTTCGTTATGCCACTCTGATCTGCCGGGCTCATGCAGAAATTTTTTCATATGCCTGCTGTTGCCGCCGAAACTGTTCGTCGGTCAATACCGGTGTCAGATTGCCGGTCGAAAATTCACGTGACAGTTCGACCCAGGTTCGACAGCCGGCGTAACGTGATTCGTTTTCCACTTCAAATGGTTGAGGCTGTTGGTAAGCACGCATGAGTAAAACAAACAGCCCCGGATTTTTATATTCAAACCGCTGCTGAATCGTTTCCTGATTCAAAACCTGAATCGAATTCAAACCAGGCAGCGCAGCTGGTTCTTTGATTTCCAGAACCTGCTCAACAAAGGCATACAACGCCAGTTTGATCTTTCCTGAAGCAGGTTCCCTCGCAATCGGTGCTGTGAGCAAATCGCTGTATTCCGGCTGCAACTGCTCGACCCCTTGATGAAAGCGGGTCGGAAAGAGCCAGAACTCCCGATGATCAACGCGAAATCCCTGCTGCCCTTCATGAATGCCCCCTTTCCGAACAATCACCGACTGCAGCCCCTGCCCTAATGCAGCGCAGACAGCGCCCCACTCTTTAAACGCAATTTGATTCTGTGTCAGCATATCTACAGGTCACTTAAAAGCGGTGAAGCTACTTTTTCGTTGAGCGCGGATTTTCCATCCAGTACAGATAACCGTCTTCGGCTCCGACAATCAGATCACGAATGCCGTCTTTGTCCCAATCGACCGTACAGGGACTGCTTGTATGACCGGCCAGCTTCCGCTCGCTGAGTGGACCCTGATTTTTTAAGACCACTTTTCCGTCAACCGTTTTTACGTTGCGAAAGAAATCGGCATTCATACTGTTCACAAGCAGATCCAGCCGACCATCACCGTCCCAGTCAACAATATGCAGTTTATAGCGACCACTGCCGCCGGCCCGTTTGGGATTCAGCTGAATCGGTTTCAGAGTTTCATCCACAAAAATGCGCTGCCCCGGTAGTAATTTGAGTTCCTTGCCCTCACGAACCCGTTCAAATAAGGCAAGATACCCCTCATGGTCCAGCATCACCAGATCAGTCAATCCGTCCTGATTATAATCGACGGCGACAGGCGTGGTTCTCCATTGCGTGACCAGTTGATTGCCGCGCGGGTCCCACCAGTTCCAGGCCGGCTTCGGGGCTGCCCCGTCCCACTCTACATCGACCGTCCGGGCGGAAGCCAGCTTTGGTTCTGTGCGCGTACCAATATTCTGATACCAGAGAATTTCTCCCCAGATGGAGTTCACCAGCAAATCAGGCAACCCATCCTGATTCCAGTCAGCCACAGTCTGCGTGGTATAACCCCATTTCGCTTCGCAGGGACCTTGAATCGATCCATTCGGGCCCGCCTGAATGCGAATCGGCCGCTCTCCTGCCTGCAGATATTTTGGTGCAGCCAGTCGGGGTGAACGCGGGTTGCCATCCAGATTTTCAATGAACGCAATATAACCGGCGGTATTTCCGCAGATGAGATCTTCATCCCCGTCTCCATCCCAGTCATAAGCATACGGGGTTGCCAGCGCACCAAACTTGACCCCGTCCGCTTTTTGCCGGAAGTAGCGCGGCGGAAGAAACTGAGGCAGCTTTCCCAATAATTCTCCCGTATTCTCCATGAAAGCAACGCGACCATCTTCATCTCCAATCACCAGATCGATATCGCCATCCTGATCCCAGTCAATCGCAACAGGCACAATCATCTGCAGATCCATCTGCAAAGGCTGACCATTGCTGACTAAACGACGACCGGCCACATAACGGGGCTCGGTGCGCGTTCCGGTATTTTCGAAATACGTTAATTGATCCAGGAACTCACCGCAGATCAAATCCAGATCGCCGTCATGATCGAAGTCGGCAAAATTGGGAGTCGGCCAGCCATACACTTCCAGAGACTGTTCACCTATTTTGATTTTAGTCGGTTGTTCATATTCCGGTTTTTCATCGCTGCCCGAATTTTTCAGGACGTAAACGAAACCATGCAGCGGCCCGTTGGTCCATTGCCCCTCCGCATTATAGGCGTCGTCCCACCCATAATCGCTCCAGTCGCCGACCCCCACAATCAGATCCTGATCTTTGTCGCCGTCATAATCAACATAGGACCATTGGTTCGCACGGACTTTTGTGCCATGCACGTTTTGTTCGACCGGCAAAGGGACCAGCTTATCAAAACCCTTCGATTTAAAATCGACCACTTCGCGTCCCGAAACTAAAACCCGTGGGATTCCATTTACATATGAGAGACAGGTATTATGATACCCTTTCCCCAACCGCACACCGGGCTCAAAGACAGGCATTTTCTCTTTCCCGTCCGATCGGTTTTCGAAGAAATATGTCCCGTTGGAAGGTTTGTCAGGACAGGAGACGAGCAGGTCCAGATCGCCGTCGCCATCATAGTCCATGGGAAGAGGCCAGGCCCACAACCCGACCCCCAGATCCACTTCAAGCTGTGGATGGTGATAGGTCAACTGCTTCAGCTCTTGCGCTTTCAGCGAAAAAGTTCCTGAAAGAATCAAGACGACAGAACAACACTGACAAACTGTTCGAAAAAGATGCTGAGCGACCATAATTGATTTCCTAAAACGGAATGAGAACTATCGTTCAAACAGAACTGACGTGCTATAATCTCAAGAATTTATGTCTTACTATATTAACTCTAATGCTCTGGAAGATTCCAGTCGTTCAAATCAGTACTGAATCAATAAGTTGAAATATAATGAATTGGTTGCTTCTCTGTCGTTTATTGGGACTCGTGGGAATGCTTGTCGGGGCCTCAATGGTATTCAGCCTCCCCTGGGCATTTCCTGTTTTTGGTGAAACAAGCGAATTTGAATTCGCAGGCTTCTGGGGTATTTGCGGCGCCATCGCCTGCAGCCTGGGCTCCGGTTCATTCCTGTATCTTCTGGGACGTAATGAACGCGGAACAATCTTACGAAAAGAGGCTTTAGCCGTTGTGGGGCTGAGTTGGATTTATTCCGGCATACTCGGCTGCCTGCCTTTTCTTTTTTCAGGAACGATGGTCACTTCTGAGATCCCGATGACAGTCCCCGATGCGCTGTTTGAGTCGATTTCCGGATTCACAACGACGGGTGCCTCCGTACTCAGAGAACTGGAAGACCCGGCACTGGTTCCCCGCTCGGTTCTGTTCTGGCGCAGTTTCACCCACTGCCTGGGGGGCATGGGAATCATCGTGTTGTTCGTCGCCATCTTGAGTCACCTCGGCGCAGGCGGAAAAGCATTGATGAAACGTGAAGTTCCGGGCCCTACGAGCGAAGCAGTTCGGCCGCGCGTGCGAGAATCTGCCATAGTCATGTGGACGATCTATGTGACGTTCACGCTACTTCTGGCTCTGATTCTCTGGCTGGAGGGAATGAGTGTCTTTGATGCATTTTGTCATAGTTTCGGCTCGATGGCGACCGGGGGGTTCAGTACGCATAACGCCAGTGTCGGCTACTTTAAAAGTCCGCTCATCGAATTTACGATCGCAGTGTTTATGGTCATTGCCGGCACGAACTTTTCACTGTATTTTCTCTCATTAAAAAATATCCGATCACAGAATCACTCATGGAAACACTATATCGCCCCCTTGCGAAATGATATTGAGTTTCGGACTTATCTGATCATATTAGGCTCTGCAACTCTCTTTCTGACCTACAATTTATTGAGCAATCAGATTTACGATAATCTTCCTGAAGCCTTCCGCTATGCAGGATTTCAAGCCGTTTCCATCATGACCACGACAGGTTATGGAACCGGAGACTTCGATACCTGGAACGAATCTTCCAAAATGTTATTGCTGCTGCTGATGTTTGTCGGCGGTTGTGCCGGCTCGACCGCCGGGGGCATGAAAGTCATTCGATTTGTGCTGTTTGGCAAAATCATCTGGCGCGAAATCGAAAAATCGTTCCGTCCGAATGTCGTCCGTCCTGTACGTCTCGGCTCGACCAATATTGAGCAAAGTATCCGAAACGATGTCACCGTTTATTTCAGCCTGGTACTGGTAATTTTCATCTTCAGCAGCCTGTTACTCACAGCGATTGAACCAAATACGGAATGGCGCTTGAACAAACCTGAGAAATTAATTGACTGCACCAGTGCCGTTGTCGCCACACTGAATAATATCGGGCCAGGCGTCGGAGAATTAGGGCCCACCGAAAACTATGCCGACTTTACCCTGTCAGGTAAAATCATTTTAACCGTGCTCATGCTGCTGGGCAGACTGGAACTTTTTGCCATTCTGGTGCTGTTTGTGCCTTCCTTCTGGAAAAACTATTGACGGCAGAAAAAAAAGGAGCACCAGTCCCGATGACACTCGTGCTCCAGGTTTTTGATCTGATTGTCAGCTGCGGCTTAAAGTTTTTCCGGCTTTTGACCCGTTTTATACTTTTGCGGACCTTCTCCCGAATTGTTCGGCTCATAGTCTCCGACGATGTCTGTCTTAGCTCCCTGCGGCGGAATTTTGTCTTCCATTCCGAGTGCCCATAAAATGCCATTCAAAGACAGCTTTCGCACGTTCGGATCTTTAAAATCAAAAGGATGTGCGGTTGTTGTAAAAAACACACGCCCTTTTGTTCCCTCTTCCCCTGCATAGGTCTTCGTCCAGGCAACGGGATTGCTCATCGGATACTTCTTCAGATTTCCCTGCTTCTCATGATTTGATTTGAGCGAATGCCCGGTCAAAAGCGGCTGACTGTCGCCGGCCAGCTTGTGTCCGTCGCTACCGCCATCCACGTGATACAACCACGAATAAGCTTTGTACGGCTCGACGCCTCTTAATATCGGATGAGCTTTGGCTGCGTCATCAATTGTGACGTTCGTCAGATGTTCGTGTCCATCACCAAAATGACCATGATGGGTGATCCACTTTTGACCAACGAGATCCGCAATCTTTTTACCATTCCAGTCCTTGTAGGGACTTTTGGGATCCCGAAACAGAAACGCATGCGTCGCAGTTCGAAAGCCGACAACCGGTTTTCCGGATTTGACATACTTCAAAATATGTTCAAACTGCTCGGGAGGCAGATCTCGAAACCGGGTAAACAGGACCATCAGGTCAGCATCGTCCAGCGCTTCCAGCCCGCTGATCGATTTCTGGTTTCCCGGGGCAATGTTCCCGTTTTCATCAAGCGAATAACAGACAGTGACATCGAAACCATAGTCCCGTTTCAATATTTTTGCCAGCATGGGCATGGATTCTTCGGAACGGTATTCATCATCGCCGGTTACGAAAACCACATGCGGTTTCTCGCCCGCCTGCGTTTGAGTTACCAACGTCGATCCCAGCAAAAACAAGGAAAAACAGATCAGGAAATAAGACAACAGTTTCATGAATACACCTGCCAGTGCTGAAGGCTTCTAATGCGTGAAGTATGACTGTTAACTTCAACTCAACCCTTATCGTATCGAATCAGGGGACCCGAAATCAATTGTTGAACGGGAGAACTCTTGACCTTGCCCCTCAGATTCTGCATGCTGGAACAAACAGAAATCTGTGAGATCCTACTTCCGTTTACCATTTGACTTCTTTTATAGAGTTTATGAGCCGCATGAAGAACAACATTCCGAGCCTCCCCCTGTTTTCCGGTATCCTGCTGACGGTTGTGCTTTCGTTTACGACAAACGTGAATGCAGAAAACCCGCTGAAAATTCCCGCCGTTTCCGATGAACATATTCATCAGCGAGGCAGTTATCAGAACAGCAAACAGAAATTTGAAATGGAAAAGACCGGACATGTCGCGTTTCTGGGTGGTTCAATTACTGAAATGAACGGATACCGGCCGATGGTCTGTCAGTTTCTGGAAAAAACGTTTCCGGAAACCAAATTCCAGTTTACGAACGCCGGCATCTCTTCGACCTGTTCGAATACGGGTGCGTTCCGAACGAATCGCGATGTCTTGAGCCAGGGGCCCGTTGATCTCTTTTTTGTGGAATTCGCGGTCAACGACGACCAGGACGCAGGACATTCTGAAACAGCCGCCATTCGTGGCATGGAAGGTGTGATTGAACAAATCCGTCGTCATAATCCTTATGCTGATATTGTGATGGTCCACTTCGTGAACCCATCCATGCTGGAAACGATTCAGCAGAAAAAAAAGCCGCTCTCCAGTTCCAGCCACGAACGCGTTGCCGCGCATTATGAGATTTCGACCATTGATCTTGCCAGTGAAGTCGCGCGACTCATCGCTGCAAAACAACTGACCTGGGAACAATTCGGGGGCACACATCCGGCTCCGTTTGGGAACGCCATCTGTGCCGCGATGATTGATAAGCTGCTCACCAACGCCTGGCAGAAACAAGGTTCACGTACGAAACACGCGACTCCCCGGGAACCCCTCGATCCGTTCAGTTTTCGGAATGGCCGCCTGATCGAAATCGAACAGGCGAAGTTAAAATCAGGCTGGACGATTGAAGTTCCCCCGTGGGATTCCATCCCCGGCAGTAAACGCAGTCGCTTCACCAGCATTCCCATGCTGTGCGCTACAGAAGCGGGCGCGGAACTGGAACTCGCTTTTGAAGGGACTGCCCTCGGCGTCTTTACCGTTGCCGGCCCCGATGCCGGCATTCTGGAAGTGAGTTTTGATGAAGGACCGTTTCAACCAGTCGATCTGTATCATAATTACAGCAAAGGTCTGCATTACCCGCGTTCGGTTGTCTTTGACAGCCAGTTAAAACCGGGCAAGCATCAGGCGAAGATTCGCTTAAGCGAAAAGTCATCCGGTAAAGGACACGCCGCCCGCATTATGTACTTTGTGGGCAATTAAACCTCGCCTAAAAGAAATCGAGGCGGACATCAAACAGTTTCTGCCGATCGCCTCGATTCCGAAAATCATCCAGCATTGCTTTCATATCAGGACGCAAAAAGTCATTGAACTTCTGCTTGTCACCAATACGAACCATGAGACGTTTCTCATAATCAACGAGTTCCGGGGTGAGCCATAAGGTGTTGACCTTGCCTCCGGATTTGACATAAATCACATTTCCCTCTTTCACGCTGACATTTAACGAAACGGGCTTGGCCTGAATGCGATGATTTCCGTTTACGACAACCGGCCGCATTATTTGAGGCGGAAAGTTTTCGGTACGCACCCAGTAGAAGCGGTTATCGATCGGACGCAGAATTTTCTCTTCGATCTCTTTCGGATACTTTAAACGCTGCTGCAGTTCCATCCAGTTAAACAGGTTGTGAATTTCTTCATAATAGTTCTCATAACCGCGGCCCGTGTACTCGGCATAAATCACATCATAACCATGGCGCATCATGCGATTCACAACCAGTGAATTATGCTCCAGCGTATCGCGATCGAGTTCGCCTCCCACTATATACCACGGTAAGTCTTTTGCGTTTTTCCAATAGTGCAGATTAAACGCACTCGTTTTTCCCGCAATGGGAATCACACCGGCAAACAAATCGGGGTGAGACATGCCGATATCAAAAGCAGCATCACCGCCCGTACCATGCCCCGCAAGAAACACGCGATCAGAATCGACATTAAAACGTTTCCGGGCATCACGAATGGATTGAATCACGGCATAATGGGCGGTTACGTTGTCGTAATATTCCTCCTGGTCTTTCTGCAGATATTCGGGAGCAATCACAATATAACCGCGGCGTTGTGACTGCCCCGGACCGTTTTTGTACTTACCCCACCAGTTCAACTCCGATTCAGCCGTCAGATGCGAGGGCCGCAGCGCGACAATCATCGGGTAGGTATGATGCGGGTTATATTCGATTGGCAGCAGGACAGAGTAGGACACGGGGACCTCTGCCCCCGGATCGGTCACCTGAATCAGGAATGTCTGAGTATTGTCTCGTACGGGAGCATCCAGAATCGGCGGCAAAAGCGGAATCATCTGTTTCACAACAGCAGTCGAAATGCCTTCCAGCTTTGTGAGGGTCTCGATCCTGGAATCGCTCTGCTGGTCATCTGCATCACGCAGGTACTCCAGCACCTGGGCGCGTGCGGTCCATAAATTCAACGCGCTATCCAAATCAGTGACCACATTCGCGGCCCCGACAATCCAGCCGGAATAAGCAATTGCCAGTTTCTCCCGGGCTGACAGCGAATTGTCGCTTTCCAGATTCAGGAAAGCAGAGAGACGACCTACAGATTCATAACTGAGCTGAGTGATGACTTCCCGGCGATAGGCCTGCAGCAGATCTCTGGTGGGTTGATCTTTGATCTCTGCTTCGAGTTCTCCCAGACGGAACTGTGCTTTTTCGATCTCCTCACGGCGCTTGAGATAATCTTCTTCTACTTCGCGGATCTGTCTGAGAATTGCCTGGCCGACGTTATCTGTGGGAAACCTCGTAATCGCTTCCTGCGCCAACCGGTGCTGACCGGCTTTGCGACGCTGCTGCAGTTCGTCCAGCAACTGCTGGCTATGGAGCGTCCGCAGGTCTTTCACGAACGCGGCGATCTTCTCTTTGTACTCCGGAAAATCCCGCTCGATGGCATCAAAGGCTTCGGCGGCCGGCAGATACAGGCCTGCCTGAATATAAAACCGTGCGACAGCGATCCGCTCATTGGGGTTAAGCGGATCAATCGCCCGTTTGAGCATTGCTTCCAGAAGTTCTTCCTTCACGGAAGTCGTTCGAATTCCCAGATCCCACTGATGTTTTAACCCGGTGATTTTCAGATAGCGCGGAGTAATCTCTGTTACTCCCTGCAGCAACGGCAGATTGCCTTTGCTCGTTTTGAGCGTCACGGTGCGGCGACCAAATTCATCGAAATCGGTGACGTCAATGTAAGACCCCACTTCTTTCAGCATCTGCCCGCGGCCTGTCACCTGCTGTTTCAGCGGGAATGTTTCGAACAGGGAAAGATCCTCGTCATTGTTGAAACGCGCGACCGTTCTGCGCGGCACGAAATAGCGAATGATTCCATTATCAACCATGATAATCGGTGCTGCCAGGTCCGGATCTTCGGGTCCTTTGCCTTTCAACCGGGCAGCCAAAGCGTCGGTCAGTCCTAATATCGGAGCCAGTTCACCCTGAATGATGGTGCCGTGTTTCAGTTCCACTTCGCCCGCCCGGGCGACGTTAACGGGAGAGAGAGCCTGCCCGATCAAGAGCAGGAACGCGAACAGAACGCTACCTGCTCGTTTCAAACGGTAATTCACGCGGCGACAGCGGGAAACGGATTCAGGAAATAATCGTACAGTCATACAGATTTCATCGACATACTGACTGCTGGAATTTGAGAAATATAAAATCCTTCTCTTTTACCTACGTCTCGCGAATCCGTTCATTGGTAAAAATTCAGGATAAATTCAATTTTACGGCAACCCAGCGCCATAATTCCGGAATATACAGATAACCGAGGTAACATATTCCGGCTATGACGCCCAGATAAATGACCAGTGTGATCCAGCCCCAGGTCCCTTCTGCCAGATTCTTAAAAAACCGCCGCCGATGCCTGCGATCGTAATCACGGCTGATTTCCTTGATTTTATCCTCCATATTCACCGCACGCGCGTCGGCTTTATCTTTAATCGTGCGGACCTGCATCACTGAATCGAATTCCGGACACTGCGCCAGCGAAATAAACTGCCCCTCAGCAGCTCGTTTCACCTTTGCCGATGTGTTAATCACCCCGGCCTTAACCCCCTGCTTGATCTGGGCAACAGTCATTTTACTGACCATTGTTTTGCCGGCGGCGTTCTGGTGCTGAATAAACCAGACCCGTTTCTCGACAACATCCTTTGTTTTGCTCGCGGATTGTGCTGCATCCTTTGCAGAATTGATTTCATGTCCGCTGCTGCGTTTTGGAGAGGTTACAGACGAGACTTTACTCCCCCCCTTGCGACGGACGCGCGAGCCGCCGGCCGTTTCACCGGAATCGATAAAGCTGAGCGACGGCGATTCCAGATCCATGTTTTCCAGTAACGCCATGATCTCGGCACAGTTGTTAAACCGGTGGTCCGGATTTTTCGCCATCATTTTTTCAATCAGCAGATCCAGTTTTTCGGGAACTTCCGGATTGAGTTTTCGTACCGGTTCAAACTTCCCTGACTCCTTGGCCATAATCAATTCCAGGGCCGAATCACCAGTGAAGGGAAACTTGCCTGTCAGGAAGTTATAGAATGTCCCGCCTAATGCATAAATGTCCGTCCGATGGTCAACGTGTTTGGCATTCCGCGCCTGCTCGGGAGGCATATAAAGGGGCGTTCCCAGTCCGGTGCCGCTCTGTGTCATTGAGTTATCTTCATCGGTGGCTTTGGCGAGCCCCAGGTCGGCGACTTTCACCACGCCTTTACTGGTGACCAGAATATTATCGGGTTTAATGTCGCGATGAATCAGATTGGACTCATGCGCGTGCGAAAGGGCATCCAGACAGGCGAGAATAATGAATGTCGCATCGCCGACGGAAAGTTTCTTCAGGTCATTCATCCAGTCCTGCATGCTTTTACCATCGATATATTCGATGGCAACATAGTGGAACCCGTGATCTTCACCCACAGCGTAACAGCGAACCACATTCGGATGGTCCAGCTTGGCCATCGCTTTGGCTTCACGATAAAAACGTTCTACAAAATTAGGATCGTTGGCAAACTTTTTCTTCAGCGTCTTGACGGCCACTTTACGATCCAGACTCTCCTGTTCTGCCAGATAGACATCTCCCATGCCTCCGGCTCCCAGCTTACGCTTCAGCCGGAATTCTCCCAGATGAGTAATTTTGGCCGAGGATGCGGCCCCTTTTTGAGGTGAGGCTTCTGATGAAGACATTGTTCCATTCTCCTGTTGAGCCCGCAGAGAAAAACATCAATGAATAAAAAGATATAATTGCAGCTACCGCTTCATCTTGCAGGATGTTGATAGAACGAAATGATGATTAGAAAAGACGGGTACGCAACCCGCCTCTCCCGACAAACCTGCACCGCTCAGTATAAACAGAACGGGGGGAAATAGCCATTATTTCCTCTTATCCTGGAAAAGAATTCGACCTGATTACCAGGTACATTCCGTTCCTGTCAGCATCCGAAATGCATCAAAGTATTTTTCGCGTGTTTTCGACACGATTTCTTCGGGCAGCGCGGGAGGAGTGCTGTTTTTATCCCACGACGTGGTTTCCAGCCAGTCACGCACAAATTGCTTATCCAGAGAAGGCTGAGAGCCTCCGGGCTGGTAATGTTCGGCAGGCCAGAAGCGGGAACTGTCAGGGGTTAACACTTCATCGATCAGAATCGGCTTTCCGTCCAGCAGACCAAATTCAAACTTCGTATCTGCCAGGATGATTCCCCGCTGGCGCGCATACTCTGCCCCTTGTTGATATATCTGAATGCTCAGATCCCGCAGTGTCTCTGCCAGTTCCTGACCGATGGCATCACTCATAGCCTGGAAAGAGACATTCTCATCGTGCCCCGTTTCGGCTTTCGTTGCCGGCGTAAATAATGGCTGAGGAAGCAGATCACTCTGCTGCAGGCCGTCCGGCAGATCAATTCCGCAAACGGCTCCCGTTGCCTGATAATCCTTCCAGCCGGAACCGGAAAGATAACCGCGAACGACACACTCGAAGGGCACCACTTCTGTTTTTTTCACGACCATGCAGCGACCGTACAGTGCTTCCAGGGCTGCGTTTTCGGGAAGTGGCAAGTCGGCAGGATTCATGCTCAGCAGATGATTGGGAATGTTATCAAAACGCTCAAACCAGAAGCGGCTGATTTGCGTCAACACCCTGCCTTTATCCGGAATCCCGGGAGACAAATTCCAGTCAAACGCGCTGATACGGTCTGTCGCCACGAATAACAGACGATCGCCGAAATCATACACGTCTCGAACTTTACCCCGTTTGACCGGGATGCCCGAAAGCGAACTTTCCATAAGTGCTGCTGAAGTCATAAAACGTGACCACCATAATTAAAAATTCATGAATTTGAACACTGAGAAGTGTAGCGAGAACCAGCGTGCTAAACAATTGACGAAAAATCATAACCCGTAAATCCCGTACAAAATGAGTGATCGTCAGGTTCCTGCCTCCCCGAACTTCTCTCCCTCCTCAATGTACATACATACGAGTCTACACTTGCCTGATGCCCCTCAAACGTGATAATGGTTTAATAGGCCTGAAGTTAATTTCATCATGGAAAAATCAGATAACGATTGTGACCCGTTTTATGGGCAATTTGCGTTTTTTAATTGCACCGACTCAAGTACCGGAAGACTGGTCTGATCTCCATCGTGCCTATCTGAACGCCGTCGATGGTCGCGTCTTTCCAACGCGCGTCGAAGTGGACGGGAATCTTCTGACTTTTCGCCGCCAGACTTCGCAAAGCTGCAAACTCAATATCGTCTGGAATATTACCGACTTTGGCCGGCCCGTTGTCAGAACGGCTTCGCTTCCGGAACGGGAAGAACCCTACATTCTGATGCTTGAATTGGCCCGCGGGAAAATTTCAACTCTGAAAGATCAGCTCAGTGTGTGGCAAATCGCCGGTCTGAATATTCCCGCAGCGCTCTGGAAGTTACACGACGAAGCATTCTCTACCTTCGCGCAGGCGGCTGTGATCCAGGATAAACTGGAAGAGTGCTCAGAACTGGCAGGCGTAGCGCTGCAGAAAGCACATGCGGCTGCGGAAATGCTGGTCCAGATTTATGCCCGGCAACGGTTGACCATTCTCCACCAGAGGTCTCAGTCGATGAAACTGCCCGTTTCACTGGGCTGTAATCTGGGTGAGTTTATTCCGAATACAAAGGAAACGCAGCAGATCTGCCAGGCCTTCGATGCCGCCAATACCGATCTGATCAACTGGAAAATGATCGAACCCTATGAGGGAGATCAGAACTGGGATTTGTGCGATCAACAGGTTGACTGGTGCGAAAAGAATCATCTGCTGATTCGCGGCGGGTGCCTGCTTGATTTTGCACCACAGGGACTGCCTGACTGGCTTGAATCCTGGAAGTTGGATATGGTCAACTTCCAGAGCATCATTTCGCATTTTATCGAGACTGCCATCACGCGGTATACCGGCAGTATCCGGACCTGGACGCTGGTTTCCTCTATGAATACCGGCGGCGTGTTCGGGCTCAATGAAGAGACCCGCCTCACGTTAACAGCGCGGGCGATTGAGGTCGCCAAGCAGACCGATGATTCGATTCAGTGTTTCATCAGAGTGGAACAGCCCTGGGGTGATTATCTTTCCAAAGGACAGCACCAGCTCTCACCAATGCAGTTTGTGGACGCAATCGATCGGCTGGGCGTCGGCCTGTCCGGAATCGATCTGGAACTCAGCATCGGCTACTATCCGAATGGCTCCCACCATCACGATTTGCTGGATATCTCCAAGCTGATTGATAAATGGAGTGCATTGAATCTGCCTTTACACATCACGCTGTCATTCCCGAGTAATAACACGGTTGTTGATGAGAGAAATGCGACGATTTCAAAAGTGCAGACAAGTCAGTGGAAAACAGACTGGAGCGAAGCCGCACAGGCAGAATGGATCGACTTGTACCTGCCTTTGCTCCTGGCCAAGCCCGCTGTGACAGGAGTTTACTGGTCGCGGTTCCGCGATCAGGATACACGCCGCTTTCCGCATTCGGGCTTAATCAACCTCGATGGTCAGCCCAAACCCGCCTTGAAAACGATCACGAAATATCACCAGCAATACTGGCGATCCTGATTTCACCCCTGCCTTGAATTCGCACCACTGTGCTCTGTTGAAAGCCGGCAGCCTGCCTGCTGGAATGTGTCCAGTTTTATTGTAGCATCTCTCAGGCCAATTGGATCGGGCATCATAGATTGAGAAACGCGATGGCAAAATGTGATTCGCTCCAGTAGGCAATCGCGTGAGGCGTTGTTAGACTGAATCCTGTTGCGTTTCCAGGATATTTTAACCACACGATTTCCGACGGAATACGATCCCGTTTCTACAACAATAGCTGAAGGATTCTACAATGGCTGCTGAAAGCAAAGTACCAGAAGTTGGCAAACGTGCTCCTGCATTTAATCTCCCTGCCTACCCCGAAGGAAAAATTCGTCTGAGTCAGTACAAAGGCGAAAAAAATGTACTCCTTTATTTTTATCCTAAAGACGATACGCCGGGATGCACAACCGAATCCTGTGAGTTTCGCGATCGGGTCGCCAACTTCAAACGAAATAATACTGTGATCCTGGGGATCAGCCCGGACTCGGTCGTTTCGCATGAAAAATTTGCGACCAAGTACGAACTGCCGTTCATCCTGCTCTCAGATGAAAATCATGAGATTGCAGAAAAGTATGGCGTCTGGGTTGAAAAAATGAATTACGGCAAGAAATACATGGGCATTCAGCGCGCTACGTTCCTCATTGACAAGGATGGTAAAATCGCTGCTGCCTGGCCGAAAGTCAAAGTGAATGGACACGCCGACGAAGTCACCGCAGCCCTTGAAGAACTGGTTTGAACTCAATTTCGATGAGAGACCGGCAATGACGTCTGTCACGCCGATTGGCTGAATTAACCGGCCAGTCGGCGCTGTTCTGCGGGAAACTGAATAAACGGTCCGACAGCTCCCTGTTGACTTCCATCCCACTCGTGGCGGTTCACCGCTTCGAGAACCAGTTCCGCAACCTGCATTGCCTGCAGCGCCTGCTTGCCTCCGACCAGTGGTTCCGTATTGGTTCGAATCGCTTCCACGAAACTATCCAGCTCGGCAGTCAACGCATCTGCTGCCGAGACTTCCGGAGAGTCTACTTTCAAAAAGGTTCCGAACACATCCTGCTTCAATGCCTCAACATTTGCACCCGCTTTCCGCGCGCGTTCGAGTGGCGGGGTTCCATAGAGCAGCGTTTCCGATGGTCGATACGAAGTTACTTCGCGACTGGTAAAGTCAACGGTCACACAGCCCGAGGCACCCCAAAGCTGCATCGTCCGCTTGGCGGTGGGCGAAATCCGGCTGGCCGTCAGGTCGGCAATACAACCATTTTGAAATCGCAGTCGCGCCTGAACGGCATCTTCATGCTCTCCCATCACAGAAACCCCAAAGGCTTCAACACTTTTAACGGGAGAGTTCACCAGAGAAAGCACAAGATCAATATCGTGAATGAGCAAGTCATGAATGACGCCAATGTCCGTCGATCGAAACGTATAAGGGCTGACTCGTTCGCTGCGAATAAAACGAGGATTCGAACAACGTTCAAATGCTGTCTGCGTCGCGGGATTAAACCGTTCCACATGCCCGATCTGGAGCAAAGTATCATGCGTTTCGGCGATGCGCACGAGTTCTTCTGCTTCCTGCAGATTACAGGCAATCGGTTTCTCGACCAGAACCGGAATCCTGCGGGATAAAAATTCACTGGCAACCGCCAGATGTGCGTGCGTGGGGACAGCCAGCGAAACGGCATCTGCTTCCTGAAATAATTCGCGATAATCAGAAACCCAGCGGCTGCCATGCTGTTCTGCAATGGCCTGCCCCTGTACCGGATTGGTATCGGCAACGGCAAACAGGTTCACTCCGTCCATGCCGGCCAGAATTCTGGCATGATGACGGCCTAATGCTCCGACTCCGACGACGGCGACTTTCAACAAACTCATGCTGCTCTCCGTGTTGATTCTTGATTATTCTCTTGCGGATTAAATTTCATGTTTCGGGCTGCTTCTTCGCGGCCTCGACCGGCTTTACTTCCCTTGATACCTTCAAAATGATCGAACAGGGTCTGTAAAGCCATGGGAACGACGCCTTCCAGTTCTTCGCTGAAAATGTCTCGCACTTCTTCCAGTTTTTTGTTTTTCCGGTACATCAATCGATGTGCGCGTCGGATGACAGCCACGGAGCTTTCAGAAATCCCGGCACGCTGCATACCCACAATATTGACGGTACGAATCCGGAATTCATCTGCGCCCGTGCAGATCATAAAGGGAGGTATATCCACAGTCGCCCGTGATGCACCAGTGGTAAAGGAAAGCGTCCCGACCGTACAAAACTGATGCACGACCGTGTTTCCTGAAACGATGGCCCGATCATGTACATGCACGTGGCCTCCGAGCAATACTCCATTGACCAGAGTCACATCATCGAAGATCCGACAGTTATGTGCCACATGGGAATTACACAGAAACGTATTCCGGTTTCCAATGCGTGTGCAGTGATCCTCTTTTTCGGCTCCGCGATGTATCGTACAACCTTCTCGAAATAGATTATCGTCGCCGATCACAACCATGGTGGGAGCGTCCGAATACGCGGCATCCTGTGGCTCTGCCCCAATTACCGACGTGGGGAAAAAACGATTTCGCTCTCCAATGGTTGTATGCCCGGTTATGGTAACATGGTTATCCAGCACGGAACCATTTCCGATTGTCACATGCGGACCGACGTAACAAAATGGTCCGATCGTAACATCTTCTCCGATTTCTGCATTAGGATCGACGTAGGAAAGATTTGAAATATTTGTCGGCATGTTCGACATCCTAAAAAGTTTGCAGTCAATGATGTATCAGAACGTGAATTAACGGCTGCCGAACAGCAGCCGCAATTTGAAACCTCAGGCAACTTTCCATACTGCTTCAGCTGAAGCGGAACGATGCGTTGATTTAATTTTTTTGATCAACTCCCGATTGAGAGCATGCCCCGACTGATGCGCGCTGAAATAACCGTGCAGGTCACAGCCAATCAACGCAAAATCACCCAGACAATCTAATATTTTATGACGAACGCATTCATCTGATGTTCTTAATTCATTATCAATCGCACCCTCTTGCCCCAGCACCAGTAAATCTTCTGCAGAAAGTCGCAATCCATAACCCAGCCCGCGCATGGCTGCGACCTCCTCTTCCAGAACAAAAGTCCGGGAAAATGCCAGGTGATTCATCCAGGTATCCGGATTAATTTCCAGCGTGAGGCACTGTGGTGCGACTGGCGAATCATCACCGTAATTCAGATAGTAGCCAATCGCCATGACGGAACGGTTCAAAGGCCTGGCCTGAATAAAACTTCCCGATTCGTCTTCGACGGACACGGGCTGTTCGATGCAAATCAATTCCCGCTCAAAGGGCTGTTCTACAATGCCTGATTCCAGCAGCTCCTGAGACAGCTCCAGCGATGAACCATCAAAACAAGGCGCCTCAGGTGCATTAATTTCAATGCGGCAATTATCGATTTGTAAGCCCGCTAAGGCAGCCATGACGTGCTCGATCATTTCGACCGAGGCCCCTTGATATTCAATGGCCGTCCGCCTCTGTTTGAAAACCGCATTTTCAATCAGTGCTGGAATCGGCTTTGAACCGGTCAGGTCAGTTCGAATAAACTGAATTCCATGATTCTCTGGAGCCGGACAGAATCGAATCTTCACATCAGAGTTGGTAAAGATCCCCACCCCGGTGCATTCCAATGATCTGGCCAGCGTTCTCTGATTTCGAGTTCGCATCGCCCCTACTCCTTCGCTGACGGCATACTACATGAAGTGCTGAAAAAATCACAAAAAGGATGCAGGCAGGTCGTAACACCTGCACTGCATCCAATGAGAGTGGTGATCAAAGCAATCGGATTAGCGCTGTTGAGTACCAGGTTTAGCAGGTCCGGTAGCGGATGCAGTTGGCTTGTAGCTTCGATTCAGGTAATCCAGAACAGACAGTGTGATGTCATCGTCGGCACGGTGAAAAACCACCTGACGATTCATGCCTTGGATCAGTTTCTTCGGATCGTCGGTATCGAGATCTTCCCGATTAAAACGCATGATCAAAGTGTAATTGTAGATCTTGGCATACTTTTTGACGGTGTCTGTCACTTCCATGTAAATGGTGTGATAGATGCGTGACTCTTTCCGCAGGAAATCACGCTGAGCAACTTTACGGAATGCTTCAAAATCTGAAGCGGCCTGAGCCAGCTGCTTCTCGCGTGCCAGATACTCAGGGCTCCCCTGTTTGAAATCCTGCATTTCTTTCTGCACGGCTTGAATCTGCTCAGCCATTGCTTTTGCTTTGTTGTCGCTTTGCTGAATTTCCGTCTTCAGCTCCTCACGCAGTGCGGTAAATTTTTCGTAATGTTTGAAAATATGAGCCATATCGATCAGGCCCACTTTGTGTTCCACTGCTTTTGCAGCGGCCGGTGCGGTGGTTTGTGCAGACACTGTTCCACTGAAACAGGCAAAACAACCGACAATGGCAAGAACCGTAGCTGAAGTAAATATTTTTTTCACGACCGAAGCACTCCTTTGCAGAATGGACCACTCTCCATAGTGGTAATCAAACGAACTGAATTTTCTTTATTTGGAAACGAAATTGACCACCGTTTCTGGAGGACAACTCGTAATCAAAATCTCTTGAAAATGCTGTATTTCTTGATGGGGCAGCTGAATTCATGTCATATGAATCACACCGACCATACTGAGAGAACGATAATTTTGCATAGTTTGAATTTTACGTCAATACGAAAAAGCAGGCTTTCACCTACTATTTTAAGACGAGAACCTTCATAAAAACTGCCCGCCTGCGTTTTCTGAAGTAATTTACTGGACATCAACACTTTTTCGCACTCAATTCATTTTTTGGTCTTGCTTCAAATCTGAAATTCCATTATTTAACGCTCCTCTTTCAAAAGCTCTACCTCTACCTATCCCTCATTCGAATCTATTTCGATTCGTGATTCAAAACATTTCTGTTTACTCAATCACCTTCGACACCTCAATAATTAATACTTTTCAAATGGGCTGTTTCAAGTCAGCACGGAGGCTTATTTCCATGTGTTCGTTAGACCGCTGGATCCTGACACCTTTATTAATGACAGGGCTACTGCTTTGCCTTGCTGATGATGCTTATGCAGCAAAACGTACGTTTCCCTACGAAGCTGTCGTGAATGCAGACGAAGCGCTGGTTAGAAGCGGCAATGGAAGCCGCTATTATCCCACCCTCAAACTTAAAAGAGGCGGCCGCGTTACCGTGCATCGACACGATCCGGGTGGCTGGTTCATGATTACGCCTCCCCCGGGAAGTTTCAGCTGGGTTCGAGCTGAATACGTTCAAAAAGTCGACACCAACCGGGGCCGGGTTACGGAAAATGGCGTTGTGGTTCGCGTAGGCAGTGCGTTCAGCGAATCCCGCGATGTCGAGCAGATTCGTCTTTCAAAAAATGATGAAGTCACAATTCTGGGAAGTAAAAACGCACAGTCAGAGTTTGGCAACGTTCTGATGTATCAGATCAAGCCACCTGTCGGTGAATGGCGGTGGGTAGAAGGTCATTTACTGCTTCCCGCCGACCAGTTTCAACCCGGAAAAAGCGCCCCTGCCTCTCTCGATTCTCCGATCGCGGGCGGCGGAAAAGACCCCTTTACACAGAGCATCACACAAAATAATTCCGCTGCCCCTCAGCAGGAGATGATTAAAACTCCTACAGATGGTTCAGCACGCCGCAGTGTTCCGGAAGAAGAACAGATTGCCGCCGCCAAGCAGGCAATCACCACCATTGATACCCAGTTTCGGACTATGATTGAAGCAGAGCCGACGGCCTGGAATCTGGCTGCTTTAGAGCAGGACTACAAAACCCTGCAGCAGGAAATCAAACATCCGGCCATCGCCAGTAAAATTGACTTACGACTGGAAGCCGTTCAACGCTATCGAAAAGTGCAGTCGGAATACCAGGATTTTCTCAAACTGGCAGAAGAGACCAGTAAACGTGATGCCGAACTGGTTTCCATGGCCCCTGATCAAAATAAAACCAGTCGTTATCCCAGCCCGGAAACGGTTACCGAAAGCATCATCCCGGGAACAGGCAGCTTACTCCCCCCCACTCCCGAACCCGCGCTGGAATCAACACCATCTAATCTGCCACTCACACCACTCCCTCAGCCAAGTGCCCCGCAACCGACGGTCCCGCAACCAGGGACCACACAACAACCTCCGCAACAGACCCAACCACAGTTCTCGGGAGCGGGCATCGTGCGGCGTTTAAGCAACGTTCGCCAGGGTATGCCAACCCATGCACTGACAGCCCCCAATGGACAATTTCTTGCCTATCTGCAACCGGTATCACCTCAAATCAATCTGGATGCCGCCCAGGGACGCCCTGTCGGAGTCACAGGCAAACGCTGGTTCCGATCCGATTTAAGGGGTGAATTCATCCTGGTAGAATCCATGATGCCGGTTCGGCTGCAGGCTGCTCCCGTCCCCGGTCGATAAGTAATCCAAAATCAAAACTCATTGAAAAAAGCCCTCCGCTCGCAAAGAACAGAGGGCTTTTATTATTTTGATCATGAAAGAGCGGCTTAGACCATCTCTTCTTTACTGGCTGCTTTTGCGATCTCCTCTTCGCTCATGTTCTGGGCGGCTTTCGGGTCGTCTTTGAACAGAATCATAAAGATGACCATAATCACCAATGCTGCCACGGTAGGATAGATCCAGAAATCTTTCCAGTTCTCCAGTTTGACAGGCCCTTCGCCAGTCACAATTGCATTGATTAAATTACCACTGATCAATGCTCCGACCAGCATCCCCACCCCTTGTGTCGCCAGAACTAAAAACCCTTGCGCCTGAGCGCGGATCGCAGGACCCGCTTTCTGGTCAACATAGATTTGCCCCGTCACAAAGAAGAAGTCATAACAGATGCCGTGCAGCAGAATCCCGGAAATGATCATCCAGGAAACCCCGTCAGAAGCACCTGCTGCGAACAAGGCATAGCGTACGACCCAGGCAAACATACCAAACAGCAGCATCCGTTTCACACCCAGAAATTTGAAAAAGAGCGGCATTAAAACCATAAACAGAACTTCGGACATCTGACCGAAAGACATTTTAAACGCCGGATTTTCGATACCCGCATCAGCGACAAAAACTGGTGCGTAAGCATAATAGGCGGCTAAAGGAATACAGATTAAAAGTGAACTCACCATAAAGACGAGAAAAGAGCGGTCTTTCAACAAGGCCAGCGAATCCAGTCCCAGAATATCCCGGACAGAGATCGCCTTTCCCTTAGAGGGTGGTGGCGTGTGAGGCAGGGTTAAACTGTAAAGCCCCATCAGCACACCAGCGCCCCCCGCCACCAGCAGCGGCTTGGGCGTCATATCTGCTCCCATCACTTTACTGACCAGAATATTGGCACCAATCCAGCCCAGCGTTCCGAACACACGCACCAGAGGAAACCAGACTTCCTGATTCTTCAAATGGGAAAAAGCAATCGTATTTGTCAGACCCAATGTTGGCATATAACACAACATATGCAGCAAAAGCAGCAAGATAAATGTGGTACTCCCTTCCCCATTTTCGCCCACTACACTGGGAGCAAAATAGAGGACGACTCCCCCCAGAATCATCAGCACCGCGAGCACTCTTTCCGAAGAAAAGAAGCGGTCTGCGACCATGCCCAACACGAAAGGTGAAACAATGGCGGCAATCGGACCCACGGTATAGGCCCAGTAAATCGCATCCCCCATCCCGTTCGCACCCATGTAGTTGCCCACGGTGACATACCAGGCTCCCCATACGAAGAACTCAAGGAACATCATGATTGAGAGTCGAATACCAATAACTAAAGGTGATTGCTGTGATGACATGCTGGGCTTACCCTTCTCCTGATCTGTTGCGGAATACTGAGACTTTGGGATCTTTGATCGGTACGATCATGTCCCGAAACCTCAAATCAGGCAAGGATAAAGGGATTCACTCCCGCGAATTTCTCTCGAATGACTGTTCGCAAGACCTGCCCCTTCACTCATTTTACGTCTGTCAGTCAGCAATCACTTTGTCCCCGCGCACGAAAACTGGCCCTTCCAGCAAGCCCCCTCGTTTCATTCCCCATACAAAACCACTGCCGGAGTCGATCGCCTCTTTGTACAGGCACCCGAAAAAACATATAACGTATCCCTATAATAAATTTAGACTTATGGGCATCCAATCAACCAGAATCATGTTTTTTCATGTTATTTATATTACCTATGTTTACATTACGAAAACAATCGGTACAATCCGCTTAATCCGAATAATTGATACAATCGGAACAGGCGGAACTCACTCTCACCTCACTCTCAATTGAACTGTCATCACTTTTTGAGAGGTCTGATCATGAATCTGTTAAATAATTTCTGGTGCGACGAAGCCGGTCTGGTAATGTCTGCGGAACTCGTCATGCTGGGTACGATTGGCGTGCTTGGCGCCACGGTTGGCTTGAGTGCCGCTTCCACGGCCATCAATGACGAAATGGTGGAATTCAGCCACGCCATTCGCAGCCTGGATCAAAGCTATCATTTTGAAGGGCACCAAAGCTGTCGCGCCTGGACCGCCTCTTCTTCTTATCGACAACAGGATGTTGAAATTTCCCTTGCGGATCTGTGTGGCCAGGTTGAGCAGGCGGAAAAAGCGGCTGAAGATCAGTCCAGACTCAAACGCGCAGCTCCTCCCAGGTCTGAAGATTTGCGAAAGAAGATGGAAGAGAAAAAGAAAACCATAAAACAGAAGAAGAAAAAGAAGCAAAATGAAGCGTAATCCATCTCGATTACCGGCAAACTGAGATCCGTAAAAACAATCAGCCCGCTTAGAGTGAACTCTCAAAGCGGGCTGATTGCATATTGTATCTGTGTCAGCTCACCGATTTGGATTCCACTCGTCGACCTGCTGCAATACTCTAATCACCGCCTTCAACGGGTCAAGTGCTTCTGATTCAAACCGCCGGGAGATACGCGGATTATGAGGGGGAGAATAAGAACAGCTAAACAAAAACTCGTTTGGCCGCACACCCGGCTCGAGTCGATAATCCCTGATGCCCAGCTCATTCAACTTTTGAACGGCTGCACTCCAGGTTGCCGGATCGCGCCGTAACATCGTTTCTGCCCGTACGCGAAACTGTTCATCCACCTCTTTCACTGCTGACTGATCGGCAGGCGCAGCTGGTTCAAACTGACTTTGCTCGTTCCCAACCTGTTGGATCTCCCGCTCAAAGGGATTCGCTGAACCTTGAGAGGACTGTGTTCGGTCGAAACCCAGCTGTTGAATGGAATTGTTCCCCAATTCCTGTTTAGGTAACGGCTCCGCAGAGGCCAATCCGAGATTTTTCCGATCAGGTTCAATTTTAGAGGGCGCCGTATCCAGTTCCCAGCCTTCCAATGCACCAGCGGGAGGCAGCCATTGCTCGCGATTCGAAGAACCTTGCGAACCTGCAGCCATTTTCTCAAAGGAATTTCCCTGGCCTGACCGGGATCGACCTGTGAGATTTCCTTCATCCCCTAAACCAATTTCATGTGATGAAGCGCCGAATGAGATTTCTTCGAATTGAGATTGAGAAGCTCCTTCACTGCTGAAGGCTTCATTTTCATTGAGAGCAGACTTTTTCACGGGCGCAATTTCCGGAATGCCAAAGATAGCCAGCATCGGAACGGCGACCAGCGGTATCAGCATTAAAATTGTTGAAAAAAAGTCATTTGATTTGGAGCGCATTTGCGTTTCTCCTCCATGTTCGCAATCACGCTATCGGAAAATATCCGATTTGAACAATGGGAACACTCCTTGTTCTCAATGTTTTGGGTTACCAGACAACCATCTTGGCCAACCACAAGCTTCATGATCAGGAACTGCCTTCTCCTGGTTAACTGAACCGGCAAAACACTGATCAACGTCTGCCTGAGAAAAACAGGGTGAGCCTGTGATTGCTCCCTCAGCCTGTCTCAAGGGGACGGATCATACCGATTTACCCCAAACGGAACAATTGGAGTTTCTAAAAATCTCCTCAATTAAGAAAATAAGTAAGCCTCAAGAGTGTCTCCGGATGATTTTGGGCTCGATTTAATGTAGAATGAACAAAAATACCCGTCCTCAAAATAAACGGGCAGCAAGCCAAATGTCAAAAGAGATAAACTAAAGAATCTGTCTTGACAATTTATAAAAAAACAAGGAGAACTTGCCATCTAAGCAATTACGGTTTGTCAATTAGTTCGATTATTGATATAGCGTTGGGCCAAATCACAGATAAGATTTGTTCTCGATTTTAATTTTGAGACCGTATCAATTCACAATAGGGGATTCACTTCGAAGTTCCCTTACATAGCGTCCATATTTCTTACTGGCTTTGCGACAATTCTTAGCGTCAAAAATGAGTCCAAAGCAAGTGGATTTCGACAAAGGGAGTCACGAAATTCAATGGTAAAACACAATTCTTACCAAACAAACAGCGTACTGGTTCGTCAGATGAAGAAGGTCGCTGCCATCGCCGGGGTTTTCACCCTCTCAGTGACGGCATGCCTGTCTCAGGCCAATTTACTCATGGCGGCGGACCCCGGCTCGGAACATGCACTCGATCCGGCAATTCGGCTCGCAATGCAGAGTTATGAAGGAACGTCTTCCATCAAAGACTTTCAGGCGACCTTCATCAAACGGGAAAAAGTGGGTCGAAAAATGCAACCCACACAAACGATGCAGATCAAATTTCGTGAGCAGCCTTTAAGCGTGTATCTGAACTTTCAGAAGCCACATACAGGAAGAGAAGTGATTTATTTTCATGGCCGGAATGGAAATCAGATCCTCGCCCATGAAACAGGAATCAAAGGACTGGTCGGAACCATCTCGCTTCAACCAAACAGCCCGCAGGCGATGGATGAAAGCCGTTACCCGATCACAACCATCGGCATCCGCAGAATGTTGTTTCAGATTTTGAAGCAGTGGAAAGAAGAACGACAAGTCGATGCAGGAGTTGTAGTAAAATATTTCCCCGATGCAAAACTTGGCAGCATGCAGTGCAAAGTCCTCCAGACCAGCTATCCTGACCAAAAACAGGGACTTCGTTTTCATATGACAAGATTGTACATTGATAAAGCAACAAATCTGCCAGTTCGCGTGGAGCAATATGATTGGCCGACCAAGCGAAATCCCACACCGGAACTGGTCGAAGAATACACCTACACCAACATTCGCACGAATTCCGGGTTGACGGATGCGGACTTCGATCCGAAAAATCCTGGTTATAATTTCTAAGCCAAATCAGATATATTAACCTTTCTTACAAATAAAAAACCGAAGGCTCCGTTTTCGCCTTCGGTTTTTTTTCTTACTTTAAGCCGCTGCAGAACGATCTCTTTTCCTCTCCCGCAGGCCCTCCACACGCACTAAGAAGTTGCAACTGCCTCTGTCCCATTGATATAATCAGAGATCAGCATACGTATTGATCTGATTCATCTTTACCCGCCTGGTACGCAGAGAATCGATTGTAATTTTGCATTCCTTTTTCAATCGACTGACCAGATAAAACAACATCCCACTTAGATCTTCTATTTATCATCTGATTAACCAAGGAGCCCCAACATGAGTGAAACGCCCAAGAATGTCTCATCCCGCCGCGAATTCTTAAAGAATTCAAGTCGACTCGCAGCCGGGGCTTCTGTTTTAGCAGGGACTGCCATCCCTCACGTTTACGCCGCCGAAGATAATACCATCAAAATTGCATTGGTCGGATGTGGCGGACGTGGAACCGGTGCTGCAGCAAATGCACTCTCGACCACCAGCGGTCCCATTAAACTGGTCGCAATGGCAGACGTGTTCGATAATCGACTGGAGACCAGTTACAACAGTCTCAAAAAATCGTTTGACGATAAAGTCGATGTACCCGATGATCAGAAATTTATCGGCTTCGACGGATACGAAAAAGCAATCAGCTGCCTCAGTCCCGGAGACGTTGTTCTGCTCGTGACCCCTCCCGCGTTTCGCTGGGTGCAGTTTGGTTATGCCATCGAAAAAGGCATCAACGTTTTCATGGAAAAACCGCTTACCGTTGATGGCCCCAGTACTCGCAAGATGTTTGAGCTGGCGAAAAAATCGGAAGCGAAAAATCTCAAAGTCGGCGTGGGACTCATGTGTCGCCACTGCAAGGCGCGACAGGAACTTCACGATCGTATCAAAGATGGACAGATCGGTGATATCCTGGAACTGCGAGCCTACCGCATGGCCGGCCCCACAGGTTCTGCTGCAACAGGACCCAAACCGGAAAAAATGAGCGAACTGCTCTATCAGATCCAAAGATTTCATGGCTTCCTCTGGGCCAGCGGCGGAGGTTTCAGCGACTTCCTGATTCATAACATCGACGAAAGCTGCTGGATGAAAGATGCCTGGCCCGTTCAGGCCGATGGTTCCGGCGGCCGCCACTATCGTGGCGACAGTGTCGACCAGAACTTCGACAGCTACAGTGTGGAATACACGTTCGCAGACGGAACAAAAATGTTCCTCCGCGGCCGCACCATTCCCGGTTGCCGTCAGAAGTTTGCCAGCTTCGCACATGGCACCAAAGGCCTGGCCGTGATCTCCACATCGGCTCATCATCCTGCTAAATCCCGCATCTACAAAGGTTATAATGAAACGGATGAAAACCTGCTCTGGGCTTATCCACAACCAGAACCGAATCCGTATCAGGTCGAATGGGATGACCTGATCTCAGCCATTCGAAATAACACACCATACAACGAAGCGAAACGTGGCGCCGAAGCCAGCCTGGTCACTTCCATGGGTAGAATGGCCGCTCATACAGGGCAAATCATAACCTACGATGATATGCTGAACTGCGAACAGGAATTTGCGCCCGACGTCGATAAACTGACCATGGACTCGCCCGCTCCTGTACTGGCCCGCGCTGATGGCTCCTATCCGATTCCACTCCCGGGTATCCTGAAATCACGTGAATATTAAAATTCACTGATCTGCCTTCAGACACGACCGAAAACAGCCACCGCCGGGCAAACTCCGAACCTGTCTCGGAGTTCGCCCGGTAAGGGTGTTTTCGATCTGCATCCTGCCCCCTGCTCCTCTGCAACATCATCATTGATTCACAATCAAATTCGCTTGACTAATCCAAGACTGTCTGAATTTCCATTTCCTCCCTGATTTTTCGCATTTTCAGTTCCGCTTGACACCGTCGCGGACTTCCACAAACTACGAATTGAGCGTCGCGCGCACGGGACACGACTTTTTTCACCGATGAAAACAGCGCCCTGTTGATTCTGCCACTATCAAAAACAAGCTGTTTTTTCCCTTTCGAGGGTGAACCGATTGCACATGTTCCACTGATACAGTTTTTTTTCTGCCTCTTTCAATGACGATCGAATACCAATCAGAGAACATCGTAGAGTTTCGCTCTATTTTCATTTTCGTTCATTTCCGAATCACAGCTTGACCCCCTCGTGCGCTTCACGATGATTGTGTCCAGTCATCACGAACGCTGAATCCTGCTCCCGCAGAAAGGACCAGAGCCGATGCAGTACAGCCGCTCCTGCTTGAGATCACTCCGACAGAGCAGACTCAAACCGCCTCGTGACACACACGATCCCCAGGCAGCGAACAGCAGAACTTCCCGACTCACATCGTAACTGATATCACCGGCAACGTAGTAGCTGAAGATGTGGCACTGCCCGCCCTTCCCCCCAGAGAAAATCGCCTTCCGTCAGGGAACGTGTGGGGACGCGGGGATAACACGTTTGTAACCCGTGATCTCATTACATTTAAGAATGCCGAATATCTGGAATGGGCCTCATCAGTTTCACCGCTGGAAAAACAGCGCCAAAAAGAAAAATTGACAAAATCGGGAGAAATACTCAATCAATGATTGCCTTTTTGAGAAATCAGTTGTAGATTCTCTCCTATGTGGGTTTCTTACCCAATTGATCTTTGAAAACTAGTTGATTGTGGGTTATCCGCCCAGTACAATACTGATCTCGTTCTCAACTGTTGAGATCTGATCCACGCGTTCCCCTCTTTGCAGGCTGGTTATGAGCGGCGAAACATTTATTACGGGAGAAACGAAACGAACGGTCGATGACCGGTTTCGCATTTCACTTCCCGTAGAAATGGCTCAAGCCATCACCGACGAATCCGGGGAAACAATGCTGACGAAAGAACGCGCTGGCTGTCTCAGCCTCTGGAAGGCTGCCGACTGGCAAGTGCGACAACAGCAGGGTGTGGATCTGATCAAACAAAAAATCCAGGCGCACCGTCTGGAAAATCGTTGGGACGAAGTGCAACGACTGGGGCGATTACTGTCGACCAGAAATCGTACCATTCAGTTAGCCAATCGATCTCGCTGTACCATTCCGGAAGGATTTCGCGAGTTTCTGGGCGTTCAACCAAATCAGGATGTCATGATTATCGGCGCTGTTATCTGCGTTGAAATCTGGAATCCGGTCGCCTGGCAGAATCTGCTCGAGCAGGATATGCCTGAATTTGGAACACTCTTTAAAGAACTCTCCGGTTAACCCACCAACTGACAACAATACACATTGTTCTTCAGCGTCTTTGACTACAGGAAAAGTGAGCGACTCATTCAGTATCCCCATCACATCCGGTACCCCCTAAAGGCTTAAATTCCATGGAAGGTCTTTTTGGCACGGATGCCGTTTTCTTTTCCCAGGTCAAATACGTTTCCCCATTCTCAATCTCAGGCAATTTTGAGAATGGGGATTTTTTACGCGCCCCACAAAATCAGATCATTCAGAAGCCGAGACTTCGTCCGCCAGCAGCCGGGCGAACTTCCTGCCTGTCACAGACAAAGGATACGCTTCCAGCTCGCTGACCGTCACCCACTGATAGGCAGACTGCCCCTCGTCTCCTTCGCCGACAGCAACAGCGCGGCTCACCTCAGCCGACTCAACCTGCGCCACGAAACAGAGCAGACGAATCTTATAGCGGGTCACGCTATGCCGAATCTCAGCCGCAAAACGCTGAACCGATGCCTCGACCCTTGCCTGCTCCCTTAAAAACGCCTCCAGGCGGGGAATCACCGCTGCCGACAACCCCGCCGGAACTTCAAACTGCTGCTTCCGCCGACGATCCTCATCGGCAAACAGCAGTTTCTGCCCGTCTGTTTTTTTTCGAACCACTGCAGGATGCGGGCAACCATTCATGTCTTCCAATGTCAAACGGGGAAAGTCCCACAAACCCGCCCAGCGTTCTCCCGGCATTCGCTGGCGAATCATCACTTTCTCTCCCGAGAAAACGGCAATACTGGCATCCGTCAGAGGCGTGATCTCCGGCCGCGCTTTCGGCAATGGAATCTGATGCTGCCGCTGAGTGAGAAAAGCTTCACACCCCGCGCTGACAGGACAGGCTGCACATTCCGGATTTTGAGGCGTGCAGATCAGACTGCCCAGATCCATCAGCGCCTGATTAAAAACCCCCGGCGACTTGCGAGGCAGTATCAGCGACGCAAACTCCCACAACTGAGTCTGCCCCCCCTTCGAACGGGGATCTTCCTCAAGCCCGATCAGCCGCGAGTAAAGCCGTAACGTATTCGCCTCGACAATCGGAGCCCGCTGATCATAGGCAAACGAACAAATGGCCCCCGCCGTATAACGGCCGATTCCCGGCAGCGCCTGCAGCGATTCCACCGTCGTGGGAAATTCGCCCTGAAATTCCCCCACGATCATTTTGGCCGCTTTATGAATATTCCGCGCCCGGCTGTAATACCCGAGCCCTTCCCAATGCTGCAGCACTTCGCTCTCCTCCGCTGTCGCCAGGACATGCACGTCGGGAAAACGCTTCATAAATTTTTTGAAGTAGGGAATAACGGCCGCCACAACAGTTTGCTGCAGCATGATTTCACTGATCCAGACCGCATAGGGATCATTCAGCCGCCGCCAGGGCAAATCGCGCTGGTGAGTCGCATACCACGACAATAACTGCCGACGAAATTCCTGCCGCCGTTTTGTATCAAATAACGCATCCAGCTCAGACATGAAATTCCAGCGAATGAACCCTTAAACGGGTGAGAGAAAAACAGAGGGCAAACATTACTGCGGTGTGGCATAACGATGCGTTGGCACAGGTCTGCCCGGTCGAAAACTTTGCGTCTGACGAAACTCCAGTTTCGCATTCAAGGCTTTCGCACAATTCTGCAACACAGCCATCACCTGCTCTTCCAATGCGACCGGATCGCAGGCCACGCGGGCATTCACAATCAGATCCACCTCGTTCACCGTACAGTCGGAAGCCAGAGACAATTTGGGTTCGCTGTCATTGCTCACCAGATTTGCCACACCAAAAAAGCCTTCCCACAAACCGATGGTCTTGAGATGCGCCGTCTCGACTCCCTTTTCTTTAAAGGAAACCTGCAACTGCGAAATGACATCCAGTAATAACTGATCCAGCGAGAAGTCCGTTTCGGATGAAACACGCACGCTGCTGTTCAACCAACCCAGTTCTGCTTCACCCTCTGCATAGATGTCATAATCAATGTCGAGAATCTTACTTCCGAAATCGCCATCCTGTTCCAGAAACTGAACCAGCGATTCAAAACCTTCACCCGTGAGTGCAGACGTTCGCAGCACGGGCGTTCCCGGAAAATTCTCGTCAATCAGCGTTGTAAGTTCATCTACCTCTTCCGTCGAGAGTTCATCAATGCGATTAATCAGAATCAGATCTGCTTCTTCCAGTTGCTTTTTCAGAATGTAAGCCGCCTTCGGGGAAAAACCGGACCCTTTATCATTTTTCAAAATCTTCTTGCCATGACTGGGCTTCATCAGAACAGTATAAGGATGAATGGAAAACTCGGCGTCAAACAGGCGCTTGATGGGTTGAATCACCGTCGCCACCAGATCGGTACAACTGCCAACCGGTTCCGCCAGAATCACGTCGGGTTTTGAATTTGCCCCCAGTTGTTCTATCGTCTCCATCAGCGCGTTAAAATGACAGCAGAAACAGGCTCCTGCCACCTCGCCGACATGCAGCCCCTGTGAGCGGAGCGCATTCGTATCCACCAGATCCGCCGCCTGATCGTTGGTTACCACACCCACATTCAATCCCTGATCGGTATAATATCTGGCCAGCCTGCCGAGAGTGGTCGTTTTTCCGGCTCCTAAAAAGCCGCCTACCATGATAAATTTGATCTGATGTGCCATACTGGACTCACTCACTCATCAAAAATTGAAATGGATTTTTGAACCACGACCATCAAAACCGTTCGATCCGGCCGGTCGCAGTTTGCAAAAGTACGCTCTACATAGTTTACTCAAACATTCTTAAGTACAATACTATCTCGTTCACGAATTCCGATTTCGTACATAAAAACCAGATTCCGCTATCGAAGCTTATGAACCGTTTATCCCACGAAAAACCTGCCAGTCTGGGTGGAACACCCTGTTTTCCGGAAGGACCGCCCGACTGGCCTTTTCCGGACCAGGCCGTCAATCAGGTCTTACAGGAAGCACAACAGTCAGGCGCATGGGGCAAATATCATGGCCCCTGGTCAGAACAATTACAGCAGGAACTTGCCACGCTGCATCAAACAGAAGAAGTAATTCTCTGCGCCAGCGGAACGGCGGCCATCGAACTCGCCCTGCGGGGACTGGGGATCGGAACAGGGGATGAAGTCATCCTGGCCGCCTATGACTTCGAAGGAAATTTCAAAAATATTTTGACCGTCGGTGCCACACCTGTGCTGGTTGACGTCGACAGCAGAAACTGCAATCTGGATCTCAACCTGCTCGAACAGGCTATCACAACATCCACCAGAAGCATTCTGGTCTCCCACCTGCACGGCGGACTGGTGCCGATGCAGGCGCTATGTGCACTGGCAGAAAAACGAGGCATTCCGGTGATTGAAGACGCCTGCCAGATTCCGGGCGCCCTGATTGAGGGACGCATTGCCGGCAGTGGAGGTGATATCGGCGTCCTCAGTTTTGGTGGCAGCAAATTACTGACAGCAGGGCGAGGAGGCGCATTATTGACCTCTTCACCACAAATCGCACAACGGGTCCGACTCTATTCCTACCGTGGAAACGAAGCTTACCCGTTGACAGAACTGCAGGCGGCGCTGCTCATCCCCCAGCTCAAAACGCTGCCAATACACAATCAGACACGTCGCGAAAATGTGGAACATCTCCTGCTTCAACTCGGAAACAACTCCGGGCTGACCGGATTGATCAACGCGGAGCACCTGAATACCGATTCATCCTGCCCCGGTTATTACAAACTCGGATTCCAATATCACCCTGAACATTTCGCAGGTCTGTCGCGAACACTGTTCTGCCAGTTGATGCAGGCTGAGGGGATTGCCTTGTACCCCGGATTCAGGGCCTTACACGCCATCCACAGCCGAAAACGCTTCAAACAGGTCAATGAGCTACCAGTCGCGACCGCCTGCGATCAGAGCCTCGTTGTGTTGCATCATCCGATCCTGCTGACGAATCAGAAAAACATGGAAAGGATTGCCCGGGCAGTCTCTCGCATCCAGCACCACGCCGAGAGCATCATTCAATCGTTTACCAGTCCGAATACCGGTTGAAACTGTTTCGCAGCCCCCTTGAAGCCAGCCAGCAGGGAAACCCGACCGCTGCCCGCTGCGGTCGCGACCATAATCGAAACGGCGATACACCCGGAACATAAAAAAAGCAGCAGGGATTCAGTTGAATCCCTGCTGCTTTGAATTGACCCCAAGGGGATTTGAACCCCTGTTTTCGGGATGAAAACCCGATGTCCTGGGCCTAACTAGACGATGGGGCCAATGCGAATTAGTAATCTAAGGTTTCCATCGGATAAGTCAAGCGGCCGACGTTAATAGAATTCATCTTCTCTGAAAATACTTTTGAATAGACCACACTGACGGCAAAAACCGGGAAGATCAGGGGACAAAAAAACCGCCCGCAGGCGGCTTTAGTATTCATATTTGCACAATTCCGGAGCTTATTGCAGCAGCTCGGTCGTATCGTTCTCTGATTCAGGAACAACGGAATTCTGCTCATTTTGGATGGCATCATAAACTTCGCTACGGTGAATGGGCACTTCGCGAGGTGCCTCTATTCCCAGGCGAACCTTGTCACCGCGGATCTCGACGATCGTGATGACGATATTCTCATCAATCACGATTTTCTCATTCTTCTTGCGGGATAAAACTAACATGCCATTTTCTCTCTCAGGATGCCTAATGCATCCCCTGTAAACAGAAACGTAGTGTTGTCGGGTAAGCCAAACACCACTGTCATCAATCAGTACTAATACTAATCAATCACATATACGTTGAGATTTTACATGCCCACATTTATACCGTCAAGAGGCTGGCGCGAAGTACGAGCGCGTACATGCCTGTGATGGCACTCAGAAAAGAAGCACATTTCAGTTTGAGGCTTTACCCTTCAAACGTAAAGTATATTGGAAAATACACTTACGATCGTGGCTGCTTCGTCGGATAAAGAAAGAGTCATCTCCATAAAAAAACCCGAAATTTCAAATAAATATTGCTTTTTCGAGTTATTGCCCTGAAAGGACTCTAAAACTTGAGATAATTCAAGTAACATCCAGGAAAGTATGACAACGGAGTTCATCAACCTTGGGTATCTTAAACGGCATCCAAGAATCATGCAAGACGCAGCCCCCGTCAAGGGAAACTGCATCTACATGTTCTTAGTTTCAGATGTAAGGCGGCTGAAAGCAGCTTAGACCATCTCTTTCAGTGCTTTGAGAGGCCGAACCTTGACAACATTCCGGGCTGGTTTTGCAGCAACCTGCATCATTTCACCAGGCTTGAATGGGTTAGGGCGGGTTGTCGCTTTAGTGGCAGGTTTCCGCTGAACCTGAATTTTGAGGAGACCTGGTACGTTAAAGACGCCAGGACCACGTTTCCCTAGGTTTTTGGAAATCAGTGCGCTGAGTTCGTCGAGAACAGCAGTAACTTCTTTCTTAGTGAGTCCAGAACCTTCAGCTAGTGCATTGAGGATCTCTGTTTTGGTAAGTGGCTTTTCTTTCGTAATAGCCTTTGCTGCCATCGTGAACTCCTGATACTGGAATTTGAAAATGAAAGACGTGGGGTACCACCTCGTCATCGTGAGTTGCCAATTCTGCATTGGCTCGAAAAAAACAGGCCGCTCATTTCGAACCAAGCGTAAGTAAAGTGATCTTAATTCCAAAAGTCAATGTGTTTACCCCTGTTTTTCAGGACTTTTTGGCATTTCCGTTGATTTATTCATTTTGCCGTGCCATTTGTTTGGAACTTTGCGATAATCAATTTATGCCTTTTATTCTGTCAACTCTTAAAAAATATCCACATATTTCTCTTGACGGGTTACCGTTTTTACATACTACCTCATCTTCCTGACTGATCGAAACGGCAAACATTTCTCTGCAGAAATCACGATCAGAAACGGAAGAACCCGCTGGAACCGGGGATACTCAAACAGGGAGTCGCGCGGATGGCCACACATGAAATGCGTTCGGATATGACAGCGAAAATTGTCAACCACATCCTCGTTGTGGAAGACGAACAGGATACCGCTTTCTTTCTGAAAACACTGCTGGAACAACATGGTTATCATGTGACACTCGCGAAAGATGGAGGTCAGGCGCATTCCGCATTCGTCATGCACAAACCTGATTTTGTGATCCTGGATTTAATCATTCCGCAGGAGAGCGGATTCGAAATCTGCGAACGTATGAAACAGAAAGAAAGTCATACTCCGATTCTGATCGTCACGGCAATTGACTCGCCTGAATCGCGTCAGTTAGCGTCACGCGTCGGCGCAGACGGTTACCTGGTGAAACCCTTTGACCCTGCCGAACTGCTGGAATTAATTAAAGAGATTTCCAATGAACTTTGGGAGAAGGAACACCTGACACCGTCCAAAGATCTGTCAGACGAACGCATTCATTTTTTCTGCCCCTGTGGTAAAAAACTGAAGGTGCGCACCAAACACCGGGGACGCACAATGACCTGTCCCGTTTGCAATGAAGCCATCGTGGTCCCTCTGCATGATTAATGAAAACAGTTCTATTTCGTATCAATTGTGTTATATTATGAAATCACTCTCAGTCTCCCCTGTTACACCAATCACGTCAGCAAATGATTCAAACCAAAAACACAAATCCGCTCAGCAGGAATTCAAAACGTCCGCTGTATATCATCAGTTTCATCTTTGAGGGCCGGCATGCCAAAATTCATTATTAAAACAGGGAAATATCAGGGGAAAACATTAAAACTTCCTGACAGAAAAATCACGATCGGCCGTGATCTGGAATGTGATATTCGGGTCGCCGATTCTGACGTCAGCCGCCAACACTGTGAACTCCTGATCCGTGACGGAGAACTGTCTGTCGTTGACTTAAACAGTCGCAACGGCACCTGTGTGAACGATCTTCGGATCCAGGCAGAGACGCCGCTGCACCCCGGAGACCAGCTGCGTGTGGGTCCGATGGTGTTTGAATTGGCCGGAACCAGAAAAACCAGCAAGAACAAAATCAAAAAACCCAGCAATCTGACGCCGCAAACAGACGCTCCGCTGTCTGACGATGACATTTCAAGCTGGCTCTCCGAAGAAATGAACGATTCCGCAGCGGGCCCCGGCGATACTACAATTATCCCCGCATCAACGGCCTCTGCTGCAGAACCTGCCTCGCACATTTCCCCCAAAAGCGTCAAAGACAGGAAAGAATTTCACTCGATTGCCGAGGAAGCTGCTGAGATCATTAAAAAACACTGGGAACGCGTTGCACAAAAAAAACAGGAATCGGAATGATGCTTCTCATTGCCGCCGGGCCTTTATACAATCCGGGTTTAAAGTAAATTCTCCACCAGTGTGAAAACCAGCTTCACACCTGTTTTATTGAAACGACAGAGCAGTGCGTATTATTGCAGGAAAATATCGTCGGCGAAAACTACACGTCAATCCCGGTCAGACCACACGCCCGATTACCGACTTTGTGAAAGAAGTCCTCTTCGAATGGCTGGGGGAAACCGTTAAAGACAAACGTGTGGCCGACATCTATGCGGGTACGGGCTCGCTGGGACTGGAAGCACTCAGCAGAGGCGCCACCAGTGCTGTTTTCATGGAGCAGGACCGCAAAGCGCACGAGCTGCTGAAACGCAATGTGGAAAGCATTGGCGCCGAAGCAGAAACTCTGTGCTGGAGAACGGATGCCTTACTCTCCTCCTTCCGCCCTAAAAATGTTCCAGACTTTGTGCCCTTTGACCTGATCTTCTTTGATCCGCCTTACAAAATGCTCGACGATCTTAAGCCCGGTTCAAAATTGTATGAATCGATGGTGCGTCTGGCGCGGGAGAACGTCTCCTCTGATGGCTGTCATCTGATTCTGAGAGCACCCCGCGATGCCGAGTTTCAATGCCCGCCTGCCTGGGAAGAATACGACCTGCTGCAGAAATCCAGCATGGATCTGCACTTCATGAAAAAACAACAAGGCCCGGATACATGAGACGCCGTTCTGTTTTCCGATCTCGTGCCTGGAAGCTGGTCTGCCTGATCATGCTTTGCACAGCATCCGGCCAGATCGCGTTTTCGGAAGACCAGACAGCTCCGCCGAAATTCAAAACATTTCAGAACATACCTTACGACGCGACCATCAGACTGGGAAAACATTTTAAGAGTCTGGATCTCTACACACCTGCTGCCGGCAAGCAGCATCCTGTCGTGATCTGGGTGCACGGCGGCGGCTGGAAAATCGGCGACAAGCGCGGCGTGAACAGCAAACCGCAGGCCTTCACAGAACACGGTTATCTCCTGGTCAGCATCAATTATCGGCTGCACCCCCATGCCAGCTACGATCAACAGGCACAAGATGTGGCGCAGGCCATCCGCTGGGTGCGGGAACACGCGCAGGACTACGGAGGCAATCCGGACGAAATCTTCCTCATGGGACATTCCGCAGGCGCCCATCTCGTCGCTCTCGTTTCCACAAATCCCGCTTACCTCAAAGCGGAATCCCTGTCGCTGAAAGCAATCAAAGGCACAATTCTCCTCGACGGAGCCGGTTATGATATCGCCGACCGAATCAACACAGCCAACCCGACTGGCAAAAAAATCTATACGGCCGTTTTTGGAACGGATGAGAAAACATGGCATGCCGCCTCTCCGCTGACCTACGTCCGTAAGAATCAATCGATCCCCCCGTTTCTGATCCTGCATGTCGCAAGCCGTGAAGACTCTCGACGACAGTCGCAAAGCCTGGCGAAAAAGCTGAAAGCGAATCAGATCTCTGTAAAAGTCGTTTCCGCTCCTGGCAAAACTCACATGACGATCAACCGCGAAATCGGGCAACCGGACGACCTGCCCACCCGGGAAATCTTCGAGTTCCTCAAAAGCGTCAGAAACACCTCAGCCACTCCATAATCGTCGCCGATCAGGTCTCAAGCGTCTTTTCAGACTGAGCACGCTTGATGGACTGCGTGAGATGCGGCTTGGTTGTTTTGCCTTCCTGCAGGCGCGGGGCATTCGCTGCCGCCTCTTTCTCTTTCTTCAACGAAGAAACAATCAGAGAGCCCAGCGGACCTGCCAGCAAAGCGGGCAGAAAGATAATGTCAGCCAGCAGAGCAGCAATCACCAGCGCACACATCAGAACGCCGAAACGGCTCACCAGCAACAGTTCAGCAGGATAGAGCATCGCCAGACTGATGCCGACCGCTGCGCTGGTCTGCCACATTGCCGGCCCACAATGGCCCAGTGCTGCAGCGACCGCTTCACTCTTACTCTTGCCTTCTTGGATCCCGATCTTGAACCAGGTCAGCAGATGCAGTGTACCATCAACGGCGATCCCCAGTGCCACGGAGGCCGTGATCATCGTGCCGATATCAACGGAAATTCTCATCCAGGAAAGCAGACCAAACACGACACCAATTGGCATCAGGTTCGGCAGCATGGTGATTAAACCGGCGGTCGGGCTCCGCAGCAGAACGATCATCACTACCGCAATCACGGCGAACGCCAGTCCGAAACTTTTGATCAGGCTTTCCAGCACCGCCTGTTGAGTCCGCAGGAACAGCGGAACCGTGCCTGTCACCAGATGGGTCGTCCCGGCATGATCTCGCAGCACAGACTGCGTCATCTGATTCAAGTCCCGTGTGAGATCGCCGTAGTTCAGGTCGCTCAGAATCGAGACCTGCGCCGTAATCCGCCACAACTCATCCCCTTTTTTCACAGCCACAGCCCGGGGACCGTTTGTCGTTTCCTGTTCCAGATCGATTGATCCATCGGCAATATACAAAAATGATTTCGAACTGCCCGACTCCAGAGTTTCCTTCACGCGGCGTTCGGTTTCATTCACCCGTTTTGCATATTTCAATTTTTGAAACGTGCTTGCGCCTGCCGCTAACGGCTCGGAGACCGGCCGGAAATCGGCCAGCGAGATCGACCCGCTGATTTCCGCGTGCTCGGCAATTTTATGCTGAATCTTCCGAACCAGTTCTACACGTTCTACAAAATTCAGGTTGTTCCGTGCATCTTCATCGAAGCAGATCACCGTATCAACGGGGGTGATCCCCGAAAGGTTTTCTTCCAGAAATAAGTAATCCTGAATCACACGCGAGTCATCCGGAAAATATCGAATGACTTTCGTTTCCGTTTGAAACCATTTGAATCCGTAACAGGAGACCACGAAAATCACCAGACAACTCATCGAAACCAGCATCTGATGACGCGACAGAACTTGCCCGAACCGCTGCCAGTTTTTGGTATCAATCTCCGACGCTTTAGGAGGCTTTGCAGGCCATAATTGTAATAACGAGGGTAAGCCGACCAACACCATCAACAGTGAGATGAGACAACCGATTGAGGAATACAGGCCGAAGTCGCGCACCGGCGATAATGGGCTCGTCATCAGGGATGCCAGACCGATGGCTGTGGTCAGGCTGGCCATGATACAGGGAGCCCGCGCCATTTCGACGGCTTTCGTCACGGCGGTTTTCATATCGACATGCGCGGCATGTTTCCAGTAATTGGCAACATGAATCGCACCAGACAGCGTCAATACCGTCAAGAGCGTCGGCATGACCACCAGAACCATATTCATGGTGCCCCCGGTCAGAGGCACAATCGAAACTGCCACAAACGTTGTATAATAAGAAACCAGCAGCACCAGACAGGAAAGCCTGAGGCTCCGTAACATGAAAAATGCCAGAAAGATCCCAATCAGACCTGAAAACAGGGTCACAGACCGTTTGTGAAACTGCCACGCCGGATGCGCCGTATTCCAGGATGATTTTTTGACCATGTGATTCAAAGCGGCTGCCGCAACAGGACTGCCTCCCATGTGGAGGCTCGCTTCGGGAATCCCGGCTTCGGTTGCCGCTGTTTTTATAGCGGCAATGGCGGCTGCGTGATCGGCGTCGCCCGTGTCGGACAACGTGATCGCAATCGCAATCGGTGTCCCGACGGCAAAAAAACAATCTTCGACCAATGCAGGTTGCGTCGCAGCGGTGCCATCAGTCTCTGTAGAATCGGGGGCTGACGACTCCGGGAGAATCTGAGGACGCGTCAGCGAAAGTGCCAGTTCTTTTAACTGGTTCGTAATCGCGGCTTCCGGCTGCATGCGCTGCCAGGTAACCTGAAAATCATGGGCCGGCATCGCAGCCACCAGCGCCTTAAAATCGACCTGATCTTCTTCCCGGTTCGACGCAGGCACATCGATGACTTCTGCTTCCTGCGATTCATCAACGATCTCCACCCAGTCTTTGAAGGCGGGCTTGACGGTGAGCTCTAATCCCAGCTCACTCTGCGCTGTGTCGATCAGTTCCTGAATCGTCTGTTCCTGTCGGTTTTTGCCCGCTGCGGTTAACCGGATTTTCAGCATCCCCGTACCGAGCAAAACCCCTTTCAAACGTTCCTGCGCTTCATCTGGTGCAACCCGGTACTCCACCATTTTCTGAATGGCATCCTGCGGGGTCACGACGTCCTGAAAATAAGGCGAACCGCCACGGCGAATGCCCTGTTCATCGGGTTTTCCCAACAGCAGGGTTTTCAGGCGTTCTGCCCGCAAATCGGTGAGCGAACTCCCTTCCCAAGAGAGCAGAACACGATCTTCAATGTCAAAACTTTGACGGTGCCAGGCCAGCACCTTCGATTGCGGATCATCGGGAGGCAGCCAGTTCTCGACATTATTTTCCTGCCGAATCTCCCGCAATACTCCTACGAGAACAGGAGTTACGAAGATCATTAAAACCACAACCCATAACGAGAGACGATGTCCCCAGGGGTCGCGCTTTTGAAAAAACGAAGCCATTAAAAATTCCAATAGCCCGAAGAGGCTTTATCAAATTAATGAATCTCAGCCCGTTCAGAACGAGAGTTGAAATTCATCGAAAATAGTTTGATCCAAAACTGCTCAGCAACTCCCTCTGACTTGAGCTTTCTTACCGAAAATTTCGGGGCTGTTTCAAATCAGATTTCCTGAATTGTCACTCTTTCGCTAAATGAATCAATCTCGAATGTGCAAAAATAATGAAATGCCAGCTTCTGGCGCGCATCCGAGATCGCTTTTTACGATCGCCGCATATCGGTATTTTTCGTCGTCGCGTCGGGTTGAACTTGTCGCAACACAAACAACATTTATGTTTGAGATAAACATTCTGATCATGATAGCAATTATGCAGATTATAGCATCACGAATTTCCGCTCTGAGGCCTGGATCTGCCACAAAATCACAGAAATAAGGAGTTCCATAAGCTGTCCGGGACTGCCTGTCCAGCAGAGATAACCAGCAAAATCGGCCCAAGCATGAACATAAAGCCACAGGACCCGCAGGTTTACTGTGCGGTTTCAGGATCAAAGCCCTTTGCCAGTTCTTCGTCCCATTCATCCTGCAAAGGCCAGTCGACAGCACAGGTGCCGAAGTCCGCCATGTGCAAATAAGTATTCAAACGATCAATGGTCGTCTGCAGCAGTTCTTTTTTGTTGCGAAAAATCGGACCATGACTGGGCAGCAGCCATTTTGCATCGCAGTCGCGAATACGCTCTAACGACTTGATGAAATCCGGAATGTCAGACCCGTGGTGCGCATCAATGTGCCCCACACATCCATCGCGATAGATATTGTCGCCAGAGAATAGCAGCTCCCCAAAACGAAACGCCAGCTGACCGTCGGTATGACCGGGAGTATGCCAGACATCCAGCTGCACATCCCCGCCAAGATCAATCACGTCCCCTTCGTTCACTTCCAGATCCACCTGACAGGCCGGCATATCAATCGAAATTCCCTGCGCGCTGATCTCGGCATAAGTGCTGATCCGATCGCCGACTTCGAGCAACCGGGCCGCACTCGGATGCGCCACCACTTGCGCGCCCGGCAGCAGTTCTTTGGCGCGACTGAGCCCTTGAATATGATCCACATCGGCGTGCGTCGCAATCAGATATTTGCAGTTGGCCAGCGGAAAATCCATCTGACGGATCATCTCGATGATTTCAGATACGGTATCTTCATACCCGATATCAATCAGCAGCCATTCATTCTGATCGTTAAAGACAAGGTAAACACAACATCCTAAACGCTGTCTGGCCTGATAGTTGATTTCGATAACGTGTGGAAATACTTCGCGTCGGGGTAACATTGTCCCGTAAGCTCCTCGTAATTTATGCTCAGTGACTGATATTCATTGATCCGGAAAAACGACTGGTCGCCCCCTGCACAGGAATACCATTCTCAAAATCGCCGTCCAGCAGATGGGATGCCCCTCAGAGCCAATCTCAGTGATCCTGTCATTCTAGGCAGGCTTCTGCACCGAAACAACCAATATCAAAGCAGATGTGGGGGTATAAGTCCGATTTTCAACAGAAAGCACGCACTGAGCCGCGATCTACCTGGAAAACTGTCATCGACATAAGTACCAGAACGATCAAAGCTTCCAGTAATCAGGCAGACCGGATTTAGTCTCGATCAGAATCTCCAGAACGGCCCGGCGATCCTCGGCGCTCAAATGGGCGTATTCTTTACTGTCGTCCTTGCCCGACAGAATCTCCCACAATCGTCGATACACAAAATCCAGAATCGGCCGCGGCAATGCATCGAACGACTCGGAATAGATCAGATAACTGCAAGGGTATTTAAACAGCCGTCGTTCCAGATTAAAGTCCCGCAGAGAACGCCCCCGGCGATCGCGGGGCCCTGACAGCGGAAAATCTTTTTCAAAACTGGATGCGCCACGAATCTGATCTTCCAGGACCAGCTCATCCGTAAACAGCATGTAATCCACTAAACGATTGGCCGAACTTTCAAAACGCCGTTTCGTACTGTCGCTCTGAAAAGACGCATCACGTTCCAGCATCTTGTTCATCACTTCTGCATCCCGCTCGGTGATTCGACCTTCAAACTGGGCGCGGGTAATCAGATTATGCATCTTCACCTGATGTTCCAAAACCATCAACGACACAATATCGCTGTGCGGCCCCAGGTAAGCACTCGTATCAAACCACCGCTCCAGATCGACGGCGTTCGCACCGCGATCCCGATTGAGATTGCTGGAACTGTCCCCTTTGCGAAAAATCAGATTTCCCATGTGACGCATTTTTCCGTGCGTGCCCGAGACATACCAGCCCCCCCAACGCTCAGGAAAAGGACTGGACTGATCGCTGCGATAAGTCCCTTCGCGAAATACAGGCATCCCGTCGGGACCAGGATAAACCGAACGCATGATGTGCCCCGGCACTCCCTGCGTCATCGATGAAGCATGACACTGAGTGCACTCAAAAGTTCTCTGCACAAAAGCAGGCTTCGCCGATTGTGTTTGTGCAAGCGTGTAAAAAACCGTTCCCAGTTTGGGATCGCTGGCGGAAACTTCCAACTCGGCTCCCCCCTGCACAAATCCCACATACAGATCATCATTAAAATACAACGCACGAGGCGATTGAGGGTCGATATGTTTAACCTGCAAACTGGTCTTGGAAAAAACCAGCATCTGGGAAGAAACCGGAATCTCAAGCGACTTCAACACAGAAGCTAAATAACCGGTCCCTTTATCCCGGTCATATTCCAGTTTGACCTGCCCCTGATCCAGCTTTTTTTGAAAACGCGAAATCAGATTTTCGGGCGCCGCTTTGTTATAATTGATCGGCGCTTCTTCAAAACTGACCTGCGCAAACAGCACCGCAGGCAACTGCAGAAAACTGATCAGACAAAACAGTCCCATCAACCAGACACCATTCATCACAACGTTTTTCGAATCGGCATGCATACGGGTCACACTCGGAAATTAAGGCGGGAAACAAACGCGCTATCAAAAACAGCGCACTTTGCTGATTGGCGGGACACAAATCCAATATCGGATAACCCCATCCATTTTAAGCGCCTTTTCTCTGCTGTCAACACCCTTTTCAAGCGGCTCTGATCCATTTAAACTGAAAAAACGGCCCCACAGCAATCGCAGCGATACCAGATTTCAATCAGACAGGAAACCTCAATCCATGCAACCCTCTCCCACCTGTAGACACATCGTTTTCGCGATTCTGCTTTTCGGACTCGTTTTCTCTCCTGCCCTCACATTGGCAGACGAACCACCAATTCGCATTCTGCTGATTGGCGATTCCACCGTCGCCTCATATGCCAGGCCTCCCAAAGACCGCCCGGACCTGACCGGCTGGGGCCAGATCTTCGACGAATTTTTTAACGATGATGTCACGATCCTCAACCGCGCCGCCTCCGGTCGCAGTTCGAAAAGTTTCATCAAAGAAGGTCGCTGGAAAAAAGCGGCCGCGGAAAAAGCAGACTACCTCTTCATTCAGTTTGGCCACAACGACTGCCCCGGCAAAGGGGACCGTGAAACCGATCCCGCCACTGATTACCAGGACTATCTGCGTCAATACATCGACGAAGCCCGCGCTGCCAATATGAAACCGGTGCTCGTCACCCCCATGACACGCAGACGATTTCGAAACGGCATGATCTGGACCACACTGCGCCCCTACGCGGACGCGATGCTCAAAGTCGGTCGCGAGAAAAACGTGCCCGTCATTGATCTGCACCAGAAAAGTGTCGCGCTGTTCAACCGGCTGGGCGACGAAAAAAGTGCCGACTTCAGCCCCAGTGAAACAGACCGGACTCACTTCTCCGGAAAAGGTGCCCGCGAAATTGCCCGCCTCGTCGCAGAAGAAATCCCCACGCAGGTTCCCGACCTGAAACCTTACCTCAAAAGCAAAACGTAAGGGCAGTACCCATGTGTCTGCCCCCCTGCCGACTGAAGATACAATCGTGCAAAGGGACCGGAATCATCGTTCGAACGTGAATTCAAAATCAATCCGTAACCTGCGGGCGAACACATGGGTTCGCCCCTACCTCGACACGATTCGAAAGCGTCTTTCTAAACTCACCGGATGCCACGGTTGGCTCACCCGACAGTACGCGCGTGAAGATATCCAGAAGAAAACGTGAAGCAATCTCAGACAGAAACAAGCACAGTTCCCCATCAAGTACGATCACATGAAAGTACATTTATTACAGGGGTGCACGCTCAAACGGGAAACGGTGGCTTCCCGGAGCTTGCGGTATTCGGGCGAGTTATAGATTTCCAGCACATGCTGATCGTTTACGTTGCCAATCGGAAATTCCGCCTGACCGTCGGCACAGCAGTGGGCCACTTCCCCCGTCGCAGTAATCGAAAGTTCAAACCAGCGTTCGCAGCCCATATTCGGAACCGGATTCACACTCAGCCCTTCGACCTGTCCCATCCACTCCATACGGGGAAAAACGCTTGCTTGAAATAGCGGATAATGAATCCCCGCCCATTCGACGAACTCAACGTCTGCCTTCGTACCATCGCCAACGCGTGACAACACTACGGGAAAATAAACATCCCCTTCGGAAAACGCGTCGTGAATCATCTCCAGACGCTGTATGGTTCGCTGATAATTCAATCCCATCACGCGCTCGTACTCTTCCTCCCGATGGTCATTAAAGGAAATCCAGAGATAACTGATCTTCTTAATTTCCTGCAGCGCTTCCAGCTTGTCTTCCGTAATCGCCGAGGCATTCGAAGTTAAAGTAATCTTCGCCTGCGGCAGCAAATCATTAATCTTTCCCAGAGTTTGAAACAGGCGCGTATCCAGAAACGGTTCGCTCACTTTAAACGGCGAAATCTGGAAATTCATTTCACGGGGAAGCTCGGTGAGTTCATTCAATATCTTATCGATGAGCTCGTCACTCATTTTAGCGTGTTTGCGATTCAGATTTGGATACGGGCAGAAATTACAGCTTGCATTACACCGGGCCAGGGTCTCCAGATGCACGTGCCTGGGATAGTCCATATAATGAGAATGACGCATCCGCGCAACACCCGCGTCGTATTCGGCTCTCTGCTGGCTATATTGATAGGGGCTTATAACTTTCAGCATTTTGGTGACTCTTCCATGAATCAGAGAGA